>CAMVKW010000001.1:0-266966 GCA_947168155.1 uncultured Lachnospiraceae bacterium
AACAGATATCAAAATCTGTTACGCAATAAAAGTCTAACTTTTTGGGGTCACCTCATTATTACATAATCAAAGTCATTTTTCTTTGGAACTATTTGAAGGAATATCACATATATCATAAATAGTAAGAATGACATTGAACCATATATAATGGTTAGGATAATGACAGTACCTAAAATAGGTAACGGTTTTCTCAGATAATCATTTAAATATAAATCTGTTCCATGGCTGAATCTATTGTAATTTAATATTGTAAGAAACTCGCCTACAAATATTGCCAGACCGAGACTAAGGGAAAGCATATGAGATATATGTAAGCCTTCTTTTTTAAGCATGATAAATCCATTAATAATAAAGAAAAATGGTACTATCAGTATAAAAATCACTGTGATTGATGCCATGATAGCAAAGGCAAGTGCCATATATTTACCGGCTAATTCCATTATGAAAAAAGCCGTCACAACTAACGCAATAAATAGCATATAACAGTTTCTATATCTGCTCCTGTCTTTTTTAAACAAGTATTTAAAAACCGACCAGCATATTACAAACACTATAGCTACAAATACTAATATTACTATATACCCCCAATTAATTACCGGCTCTTCACTTGGTCTTCCCATTGTTCTTCTCCCATTCTTCCCAATGATATACGCTAAGATTAACCTTTTTCTACCTGACCTCAACCCTTTCAGCCGCTAAAAGCTTTGCTAGAAGCTCATTTTCTTCTATATGTTCATCAACATCGCCCCCTTTGTTGTATGTCAATGTCAGTGTGGAAATCCATTCATCAATACATAAATAACAAATGAAATTAAGTCTATCAGGACAATAATCCCCAATACAATTGCAGCTATTTTTAATCCATTTTTTGCCTTCTTCCTGTTTTCTTCTGTTAATACATTTTCTTTTATATCACTGTAAAATTCAGATTTAACAACCTGTGCAGAAGTATCTGATTCTTCAGGTACCTTATTAAGAACAAGTTCATCTAAAGATATTTCAAAAAGCTCACTTATAGCCACAAGATTTTCCATATCAGGTGTAGATTCGCCAACCTCCCATTTTGAGATTGTCTGTCGCGATACATTTAACCGATTAGCAAGTTCTTCCTGAGAAAACCCTTTTTGTTTTCTTAATTCATAAAGTTTATTATTAAACTCCATCTTTATACCACCTTTCCTTTTGTATTATAACAAATAATTATTTTTAGTTCAGCAACTCTTTGTTTTCAACAGACTTCTCTGTATAACGTGAGACAGCGTAGAATAGTATCAATGCAGTAGAAAGTACCACTGTAGTAACAGCACTTGCTTCTATGCCATATAAACCTCCATTTAATACATTACTTCCCTCTGAACTCATATTTAAAACTGCTGCCGTTGCCCCATTATTCCCACTCAGATTGAGTCCAAGAATGTTGTATAGGGTAAAGTTCCAGATAGTATGAAGCCCGCAGGCTGCCCAAATACTATTCATTCGTAGTGTAATAAGTGAAAAAATAATTGATATAAGGATAAGATTGATTATTGCAATAATAATAATACCTGCACCTTCCTCCGTCATTTTATCAAGATGTGGGATAATAAAAAGAGCTGTGCTAACACCTACAACAACCGGAATCCTAGTCTTATCCTTAAGAAGCTGCAAAACAATCCCCCTGCAAAGCACCTCTTCCATTGCTCCCTGGCATATGAATCCACCCAGCATAAGTAATATGTAGATATAATCTATATCACTAAATAAACCATGATAAGTTAATGCACCTGTAAACCCAACTGACACAACCGATACAATTATCAGCACTAGCCCCGCAAATGCACCAACAAAATATGCGCAGGCTTTCTTTGTAAACCCAAGTTCAGCCAGAGTCTTCTTTTGAAACAATTTCCAGTAAAGGAACATTACTCCAATCATAATGCCATAACCATAATACGTTATCAGCATTATCGTGCCCGGATCAAACATTTCTCCCTTCAGTGGATTCTTACCACAGATAAAATGTAATCCAATGACAATGGCCTCACCTATTAATTCCGACCCAAATTTTACAAACCAGAATATTATGATGACTTTAATGATATAAAGTATCATCGGCATTTCCGTCCGATTGTTTAACGGACTGATGTTCTTAAAAAAGTTTTTAATCTTACTCATGATCAACTTTTCCTCCTTGGTTATTTTTGTTGAATCAAGAGTAACATTTAGGTGCTTAAAGCTCTACCAAGTAGCCCTTGCAATATGACAACGGGTGTTAACATTCCTGTTAACACCCGTTGCAACGCCCTATTTTACTGCATTTTATATGTGTGATAACAAAGCACACTATATCTAGTTTCTAAGTAGAACTATACATATGGATTAAAACATTATTGGTTCTAATTGTTTTTTCTTGATGCATAATACGGAACTGCTTCGCAGTACTTACACAAAAATAAGAGCACACCCGTTCATTCAAGCATGCGGGTGTGCTCTCAAAATCCGTTATATAATAATAGATAAGGAGTCCTTAAGACATCTATACTTTTCTTTTTTCTTCGTACAGCTTTTTATCCGCCTCTTCAATCACATCCTTGACATCCCGGTTTTTGTCAGCCTTTGATATGCCGATACAGACTGTCAGGTCGTAGGGAACATTTGCCTCATCATTGAGTCTCTTCAAAATGTCGCTCACATTTTCACCGATTTTCCGGACCTCATTTTCATCACTTGTCCAGACCATTATCAGAAATTCATCACCACCAAATCTGATGCAGCTGCTCTTCTTCTTTGACTGCGAGCAAGCTATACTCATGGACTCGGAAATCCTGATCAGTGCAGCGTCGCCCTCAATGTGCCCGTAAACATCGTTTATTGTCTTGAACTTATTTGCGTCAAGCATCATAAGATACATGGAATCACTGTTGTCATTTTCGAGCCACTGCTCATATCTATATAGGAAATGCTTTCTGTTTCCAAGCTTTGTAAGAGGATCCACTGCGATAACCTTATCCATTGAATCCATGTACAGAAGCAATATAGCAAGCGAAAGTGTCATGCATGCAAGTGGAAGATTCGGATAAATGAATTGAATGATCCCTGCGATTGCAGGAGCAAGCGGGAATAACGCAAGCTTTATAAGTGTTGAGCGCATTTCTTTTTTCTTCTTATCAAAAACACCGATAAGCGCTCTGAAACAGGTTACAAAAACATAAATATATGAAACTATATATTGGATGAGGAATAACGGACCTCTGTGGTATCCACCACTATCATCAACATAAAACAGGATGCCGGTGAAAATGTTCACTATCAGAAGTATGCCCATCACCCATACAATACACGATGCAACTCTCACACGCCTTCTGTTCTCTACAAAAGGCGAGCCTTGAATATGCTCAAAATAAACGAACCAAAAGTAGCACATCAGCGTGGTCGACAAGAAATAAGCACTCTTGGATACCATATATATGACTTTATTACCCTCAAATATTCCTCTAAGCATCAAAACAAAGATAGTGTCCGACGCAAAGAATACAATGGCCGAATAGATGGACATCGCAAAGTTTCTCTGAGCAACCATCTTGGATATACCCTGAGTTTTATAGAGGATAATGGCAACCAAAATGATTGCCATGAGATTTATCTCAAGGTACATTAATGTATATGTAGTTGCATAATCCATGTTTCCTATCATATATATCTACCATTCCATTATACAATCGGTATACATTAAAACAATTAAACAAAACTCTTCAAACAAATAGGAGGGTCAAAAAGCTTTGGCATAAAAGGTATTTTTCCCTAATCCATATTTTATAATAAACTTTACTTACACTTCCAAAAGTAACAATTTATTGTTCTATAAAACATGTAAAGTTTAACAATCAATTAATTCATATTCAACTACGCCAATTCCCATCTCACATGCGGCATCAATCGTATGTTCACCATTTCTAGAAGCTACCCTCTCAAGGAAATGTTCCTTACCCGGATCATCGCTCTGCTTAACAAGATCAATACATGCCTTATCTATAGCAACCGGATCTGTTGAAATTAGTATACCTATATCCTTCATGCATGGATCCTCAGCTATAGCACAGCAATCACAATCTACGGACATATTTGCCATAACATTCACATATACTATCTTATCCTGGAAATGATCAACTACTGCTGATGCAGCCTCTGCCATGGACTCCAGAAATGCATTCTGCTCAGGCAGATCAGTCCAAACCACATCCTGATCCTCGGCCAATGTATACTTTCCTGCCGAGTGAATGTTAACTTTTCCTGCAGCTGATGCACAACCTATTGATAGCTGTTTAAGTGCGCCACCATATCCACCCATAGGATGACCTTTAAAATGTGAAAGCACGAGCATAGAATCATAATTCATAAAATTCTTTCCAACTATATCAGACTTTAAGTGCTTATGATGTCTCTTTATTGGAATCTCCACATCTGGTCCTTCTTCATCCATCAGATCAACTTTAAAATAATTATTCCAGCCGTGAGCACCAATTAATTTTCTGTGTTTCTCACTTGAGTTTCTCTCGCCCTCATAAGCGGTGTTACACTCAACAATTGTTCCACCCACGTGATCTACTACCGGCTTCCAAAATTCCGGATGAAGAAAATTCTGATTACCAGCTTCACCGGAGTGAACTTTTATCGCTACATTTCCTTCCAGCTTTCTTCCAAGTATATCGTATAATTTCACAACAGCCTCGGGTGTGATTTCCTTTATAAAATAGACCTTAGATATTGACCCCATAGTAACCTCCTAGCTTCTTTATTTTTATAATTATCCTTCGTTCCTACAAGCTTCCTGATAAACCAACTAACTAAACTTAGTTACACATATTTCTTTATATTAATATATAGCTTATCTTTTCTGGTATTACCACCTTCACCCTCAAAGATAAACTTACCTTTTCCTCTTACTGATACTATGTCACCAGCTTTGAGTTGTTTTGCATTTTCAGTCATCTGTCTTCCTGACAGAAAAACTTTTCCTTCAGATATGTATCTTACAGCTAAATCTCGGGATAGCTTATATACTCTTGCGATAATAGCATCCAGCCTGTTGCTACTAACTATTATACTTTCTTCTGCAAACTTTGGGGCGACAGCCTCCGGAATATCTAAGCATTTCTCAACTCTTACATTTGTATGTTTGACCTTACTCAGATTTTCAGTGATATATTCGCTGATACTTTCATTAACAAAAATATATCCCTCATTATCTCTTACAATAATATCTCCAAGTTTAGTACGCTCTATACCCAGACCAATTACCGATCCGAGAAAATCGCGGTGAGTTAATGCATCAGAAAACTTCTTTTGCATTGGACTGATATGAAGCAAAACTATCGGAAACGCTTCGTCATATCCCAAACTATCAGGTGAACCAAACCTAACCATACATCTCTCGCATCCATCCGTTCCACCCGAAACAGACGTGCCAACATATGAAAGGTCACGTTCAAGGCTATAGTAAGTCGAAAGCTGCGCCATATCAAGAAAGTCTGTGAACACAAATCTATTCTCACTATACGACTTTTCTGCAAGTTCATTAATTCTATTTATAAGTGTATTATCCATGTTATTTATATAGTTTCTTTTTAATGATTATTTGCCAGAGATGCTTTATATACATCAATATAACGGCTTTCTCCTATAGGAAGCTTGCCCGGAATTCATCAATTATCTCACTTGGAAAGCCATCAGGATATGTAGGAAATCTCTTAGGGGTATGTATACCGACCATCTCCCAATGCCCTATAGTCGTGTCCTTTCCAGCAGATAGTTCGGTTAGTCTTCCAAAAGCGCCAAGAGGTTTATCCACTGGCTTTACTCCAACCATTCCATCTATATTTCCATATCCTATACTTCTAAGATTCGGAATATCCAGAGCAGGGAATTTCTCCATGATATGCCCAATGGTATTACAACCTACGTCATCAAAATCTGCTGCATCCGGCGCTTCACCCATTCCTACGCTATCCAGCACTATCCATATCACTCTTCTCATGGAAACCTCCGTCTCTTTGATTATCTCATCTATTCTTTATCTCTATCCTATCCAGTATTCCTTGAATACTAACTCCGGGATGCGTAAGATACATTCTATTAATATCCTCGATCAGCTCCCGGTCAGCTCCTATTTTCTTTCTGATTCTATCCACATTATAACCCTTATCGATATACTTGATTACTCTTGAAACAAGCTTATATCCGAACCCATCTGAACTAATCTCATCATTTTCCTTAGTTTCAACCGGCATATCGTTTTCCGCAAATGTAGCTGTCTTCGCATGTCCGTAATATATCCTACTCGGATTAAATCTAAGAAGCTTATTCCACGACTTCTCAATATCAGTCCCCTTATGCATATCCAGTTCGTATAATGGATTTAGGTCACCAACAAAAAGAGAGCCATCATCTAAATATAAAGAAATACTATCATCACTATGACCAGGTGTATATATAATCTCGCCATTTATGCCAATACTTGTTAGAAACGCTCTACTTTTATCAACACTTATGACTTTCAAATCATTTTCAGAAATAGGCTTAAAGAATCTGTTATTCTCTTTTCCAAAAATAACATCAGATGAATGTATATATGGAAGTTGCAGATCCATTATAAGTACTTTAGGACCACACTCTGCTATTTCTCCTGCTATACCCATGTGATCAGGATGAAAATGTGATATTAATAGATAATCAATATCCTGAAGAACCTTATGCTTTTCTCCTAACTCTCTGCAGAAAGCAGCAAATGTACCGGCCCATCCAGTATCAAAAAGAATCGTTCCCTTATCGCCTTCTATTAAGTATGTATTAGTATTCGAATATTTTAATTCAGTAATTGTCATCCTCTTAACCTATTTGTTAAATCCAATATTTTTATTCCTTCATTGTCCTATGTTTTATATATACTTATGAAATCATTTTATTCTATTTTTATACTTTTTGACAATAAAAAAACGGAAATGTCTTCCAAACATAGTTAACATTTCCGTATATTTTATGTTATATTAAGTTGCTATTTACAAATGTATCACAGGTTCTTATTTTGAAGCATCTCATTCATACTACCCATTCGGTATCCTCTCATATCGAGAGTCACAAACATGAACCCTATCTTCTTAAATCGATTTACTATCTCACTTCTTATTTCCTCAGACGCAAGTTTTGAGATATTCTCTGAAGGAACCTCAATTCTTGCAAGCTCTCCATGGACTCTTACTCTTTCCTCTACAAATCCAAGTTCAATAAGGAACTGCTCCGCTTCGTCAATCATCCTTAATTTTTCCTTTGTGATTTCATCTCCGTATGCGAACCTTGAAGCAAGACATGCATATGCAGGTTTATTCCAGGTAGGAAGTCCCATAGCTTTAGATATCTCTCTTATTTCAGCCTTGTATAGCTTTACCTGTCTGAGTGGACACTCCACCTTAAGCTCCGCAGCCGCTTTAAGACCCGGACGATAATCTCCTAGATCATCCATGTTGGAACCCTCAGCCACATGCTCTATGCCATTTTCTCTGGCTATCCTGATAACATCTGAAAAGACCCCATGTTTACAGAAATAACATCTCTCAGGGCTGTTGAATCTAAAGCCTTCCTCTTTAAATGGGTCTGCCTGAAAAATAATTTGCTTAATTCCACGAGTCTCGCAGAACTCCTTTGCTTCCCTCTTCTCTCGTTCAGGCACTACTGCATCTACACTTGTCACTGCAATTGCATTATCCCCCAACTCCTCATGTGCAATCTCCAGAAGAAGTGTAGAATCAACCCCTCCCGAAAAACCTACTGCCAGTGAGCCAAGTTCTCTTATATACTCCCGAAGCTCCTGGAGTTTTCTAGAAGTTTCTGGTTGTAATTCATTACTCATATTACTATTACATTTCCTTTTTATACAGCTTACATTACCATTTAATCACACATCAATCCACGCTATCTCCACTAACTGGGAAAGTGATATATGAATCCGGCCATGCCTTACATATTAGTTTTAGACCATACTTCTTAGCAAGCTCTATAGCTTTTGTTGTTGGCACCGATTTACTTACCAGCACCGGAATTCCAGCAGCAATGGTTTTTTCCACCATATCAGCTGCAACTCTTCCGGTAGTATAGATTATGGAGTTCGTAATATCTTCCTTTTTCAGAAGCAAATGACCAACTGCCTTATCTAGTGCATTGTGTCTGCTGATATCCTCAAATGAGTCAATTCTTCCATCTCCAAAACGGATATAACAGCTGTGGGTACCATTTGTACTTTTATGCAGCTTCCCATCCTCAGAAAACTTTTCTGCCAGTTCAAAAATTGTTTCGGAATCTATCTCCACTTCAGAAAGAGCTGTCAGTCCCCTTGTCCCATTAATAAACTGAATATTTCCAGTACAGCAGGTAGGGTCACTTCCCGAATAGAGCTTAAACTCCACATTTTCCTTCAGAATAACCTCACCTATATTTCCTTCTCCACATATAAAGAGACGTTCTATATCCTCAGCATTTTTTATTATACGCTCTGTACATAATCTTCCAACTATTAGCTCTCTCAAATGCTCAGGCGTGCATGAAAGTGTAAATGCCCTTACACCGTTTACTGAGACCTCTATAAAATGCTCAACGATTATTTCTTCAATTTTTTCACTTATGGAGCCATCTGATTTCATTATATTCCAGGATACAGGTTCTGTTGTTTTTAATTGTTCAAACCCTTCCATAGCATTCCCTCTAATGAATATTTGTGCCTACCGCATAGACGCTCTGTTCGGAATTTAATTTCTAAATATTTTTGCATTTACTCATATTCCACAGTAGCTGGTGGCTTTGGTGTGTAAAGATAGCTTTAATAGCCTTATATGGATTACTCACATAAATATATGCCTTTACATTATCAACCGGGAAGTTTTTTCTATATTCGTATATCTTTTCTCCAGAAACCATTAGTTCATACCATTCAGGTTTCATACTTAATAATATTTCTTTCATTTAGTCACCATCAATTACAAACTCTGAATTATAATCATACCATATTTTCTATTCTTTTTCAGTTATAAATATGAAAAAAGGCATCTATATAATAGATACCTTTTCCAATTATGAGGTTCTCCGTGTAATCATTTCATTCCCCAGATATTATTTCAATTCTCTATTAGCATTAACATCTGCCAGAATACCATAGGTTTCTGAACGTCTATATTTATCACCCATGATATCGTTACTTCTGTGCGTTCTAAGCATATCAAGATCAAGTGTTGCGATATATATCCCAGGAGCTCCCGATGCCTCCATCACACACATATCCCGAACACCTGGTTCATCACGAAGCCACGGAACACCGTCAAAAAGCGTTGAATGTCCGTTGCAATCAGGTTGTCCATCAGGGTAATTGCAAGTTGCAACAGCCACCATGTTTTCATATGCTCTAGTCCGGATTGCAGATAATCTATTAATTTCCATAGGGCAGGCATTGGGAGCAAGAATAAGCTCCACTCCTTTCAACATAAGTATCCTAGCACTTTCCGGAAACTCACGATCGAAGCATATCATAGATCCGATCTTAACCGTACCTCTTCCGAAATCCAAGTCAGCCACATAAAAGTCATCTCCACCGGATAATACTTTTTCTAAATCAAATGCACATATATGCACCTTGGAATAATGCAAGACTTCTTTTCCTGTCCGATCAAAAAAGACAACAGAGTTTAATGGTCTGGTATCGTGCGCTTCAAGGAATGTAATACCTATCGCCATTTGAAGCTCTGCCGCCAATTCACGGAATTCATTTATAAAATCACTGTCCTTCTTAATAGCTAACGATTCCAGCTCATCTTTTTCCTGAGGCAGGTAATATCCATCACTCCACATTTCCGGAAAAAGTGCTATATCCGCTCCCTTTTCTTTTGCTTGAGCACATGCCTTCTTTCCAATGATAAGGTTTTCTTCCATACTCTTTCCAGGAAGAATCTGTAAAAATGCAATATTAATTTTCATTGATAATCTCCATTATAAAAACATAGCCATATAAAGAGGCAAAGTAATTTTCTTTTCAGATACACCAATATTTCCATCAATAAGTTTAAAGCCATAAGGAATTTCATCTCTTTTTAAAATATTATCAAGAGATTTGGAACGACTTCTGCCAGATTTTACTTCGATAGGAATAACACCTTCTTCGTTCTCAATAAAGAATTCAATCTCGAATGAAGAAGCTTCGTCCTTTCTAAAGTATATATTTTTGTGTCCGTTTTTTATAAGCATATCTGCTATGACTGCTTCATATAGTCCGCCTTTCACCATTGAATTTAGCTTTTCCGTAGTAGGATGAAGTATCAGTTCCTTGACCGAATTGTCATACATTCCCACCAGCAAACCTATATCAGTTGGATAAATACGGAAATTGTCATCTATTCTTTTACTGATCAGGGGGATATCATATCCAGAAATATTATATATTTTTCTAATAAGATATGCACCTTCCAGCCAGTCAATACTTGAACCATATTTTCTTGCCGCCCCACCTTTTTCAACAACTGAATACATAAATTTATGATTTTCCTTTGATAACTGTTTAGCTAAAGAGAAATAGCAGGATTCGGCCTTTATTTTTACATCCGCGGATGCGTAATGAGCTATATCATATCGATAGTCATTTAAAATGCTTTTTATTTTTTCGCTTGAGTCAGATATTGAATCAGATTCGAAGTAAAGACTAACGACTTCCGGCATTCCACCAATTATCATATAAAGTCTCAAGTATTCCATCATTTTATCGTGTATTGCCCAGGGGACAACAGTTTTGCTGTCATAATACTCTTTCAATGTATTGATTATATCGTCATTTATTCCCGCGGCGTATAAAAATTCTCTAAAGTTTAGAGAAAACATATCAATATACTGTATAGAGCCAACGGGATAAGATGTAGGTCTTTTATAATCAATCCCAAGCATTGAACCGGATACGATTAAATCGAAATCCTTTTCTTTTTCAAGAAATTTAAGTGCAGTGATTGCTTCCGGACATTCTTGTATCTCATCAAGGAAAAGACACGTTTTTTTAGAAATTAATTTACTACCGGGAATATATAATGAGATATTGGTCTTTATTGTTTTTGCATCAAGATTACCTGAAAAAATCATTTTCATTTGTGGACTTTCAAGAAAATTTATCTCGATAAAAGACTCGTATTCTTTCTCGCAGAATCGTTCAATTGCGTATGTTTTTCCAACCTGTCTTGCCCCTCTGACCATAAGACATTTATGGTTTTTGTCAGATTTCCATCTTTTAAATTCTTTAGTCACTTCTCGTCTTAATTCTTTATTCATTGCAATAAAACCTCCGAAAATATGCATGGTTACATATTTTACCCCACCAAAAATATGCATCTACGCATATTTTAACACTCATTAAATGTAAAAGTCAATTTCTCTCATCGGGATACCGGCAAAAGCCGGTATCCCGATGTATGTTGTCGCCAAGCCGAGATAGATAATCAGCGCTGCTTCGCAGCTATCAGCCAATAAAAGAAACACGCCTTTGCAAACAAGTTTGCAGGCGTGTTTCTTCATTGACTGTCACCTTCGGTGACGCTGATTATCTATCTCGGCTTGGCTCGTTATCACTCATATTCCACAGTAGCTGGTGGCTTTGGTGTGTAATCAAATAGGACTCTATTGATTCCTGGTACTTCTGTGATTATACGGTTCACGAGGTGGTCGATGAGTTCGTTGGAGAGATGTTCTACTGTTACTTCCATAACATCTGTTGTGTTGATGGCACGGATGATGCATGGCCAGTCAAATGTTCTCTTTCCGTCTTTAACGCCTGTTGATTTGAAGTCTGGTACAACTGTGAAGTACTGCCATACTTTTCCTTCAAGACCATTCTTTGCAAATTCTTCACGAAGAATTGCATCTGACTCACGAACTGCCTCGAGTCTATCTCTTGTGATTGCTCCTGGGCATCTAACTCCAAGTCCTGGACCTGGGAATGGCTGACGATATACCATGTTATCTGGAAGGCCGAGAGCCTTTCCTACAACACGAACCTCATCTTTAAAAAGAATACGTACTGGCTCAACAAGTTCGAAGTTCATATCTTCTGGAAGTCCGCCAGCGTTGTGGTGAGCTTTGATTCCCGCATCACTTTCTAAGATATCTGGCCAGATAGTTCCCTGCGCAAGAAACTCAATACCGTCCAGCTTTCTGGCTTCCTCAGCGAATACTTCAATAAACTCCCCACCAATAATCTTTCTCTTCTGCTCTGGATCTGTAACTCCAGCGAGCTTATCAAGGAAACGGTCTGTAGCATCTACATAAACAAGATTAGCTCCAAGTTCCTTTCCGAAAACTTCAATAACCTGCTCAGGCTCACCCTTTCTAAGAAGTCCATGATTAACATGAACACATACCAGCTGCTGTCCTACAGCCTTAATTAAAAGTGCTGCAACAACAGATGAATCTACACCGCCAGAAAGTGCAAGAAGAACCTTCTTATCACCAATCTGAGCCTGCATCTTCGCAATCTGATCCTGGATGTAAGCATTAGCCTGTTCTTCGTTTGTAATACGTTCCATCGTATCCGGTCTTGACTCTAACATTTTATAATCCTCCCATTATTATCTTTTATAAATACTGATCATCAGTATCGTTTACTTTTTTAAGTCCACCCTGTTCTTCTTCATTATATTTTGGATCATCTTCAACAAGCTTTTCTCTAAGCTCAAACATATCCATCACTCCATATCTTCCCACAGATATACAGAAAAAGATAAATGCTATCAATGTGAAAGGCGCCGTAATACTGCTAACTGCATTTTCTAAAACAGTATATACAACATAAGATTTTTCGCCACCAACCACCATATATCTTGTAATAATAACTGGTATAAAGTATGTAGCAAATCTGATAAGTACAGTCACAACAATAAAGACAATTGATATAACATTCTTATTTCCACTTTTTGTTATAACTACAAGGTAGAAAATAAAGAACAATAACAGATGAATGATTATGTTTATCAATGTTCCATATGGGATAACTCTTCCATCAGTCCCTTCTCCATTTAGAGTAGCACTATAAAGTGCAGTTACAACACTCTTCTGTGCCAGAATAACAAGTCCAGCCAGTAAAAGGGAACATGCTTGTATTACCATAGCAATAAGTAAAGGGGTCTTTACTTTTTTCATAAATTCTTTCATACTCTTTCACTCCACTTCTTTTTGTCGAACCAAGATTCATTATAACAAAAAAATGGCAGGTACGAAACCTGCCATTTAAATAATTTAATTACAATTTACTCAACATGTGGAAGCTTAGCTATTGATGCAGCAATCTCTTCATCTGTAGGGATGTAATCTGTCATCTCGCCATTGTTATACTTCTCATAAGCAACCATATCGAAGTAACCTGTTCCTGTAAGACCAAAGACAATTGTCTTCTCCTCACCAGTTTCCTTACACTTAAGAGCCTCATCAATTGCAACTCTGATAGCATGTGAGCTTTCAGGCGCAGGGAGAATGCCCTCTGTTCTTGCAAACTGTTCAGCAGCCTCAAATACGCTTGTCTGCTCTACACTTGTAGCCTCCATGTATCCATCATGATAAAGCTGTGAAAGTGTTGAGCTCATACCATGGAATCTAAGTCCTCCAGCGTGGTTTGCTGATGGGATGAAGCTGCTGCCAAGTGTATACATCTTAGCAAGTGGGCAGATCATACCTGTATCACAGAAGTCATAAGCATAAGTTCCTCTTGTGAAGCTTGGACATGATGCAGGCTCAACAGCGATAATTCTGTAATCAGCCTCTCCTCTAAGCTTCTCACCCATAAATGGAGCTATAAGTCCACCAAGGTTAGATCCACCACCGGCACAACCGATGATCATATCTGGCTTAATACCATATTTATCAAGTGCAGCCTTTGTTTCAAGACCGATAACTGACTGATGAAGAAGTACCTGATTAAGTACGCTACCAAGTACATATCTATATCCCTCACTTTTTGTAGCAACTTCAACTGCTTCTGAAATTGCACAGCCAAGACTTCCTGTAGTTCCAGGGAACTCAGCAAGGATTTTTCTACCAACCTCTGTAGTATCTGATGGAGAAGGAGTTACTGAAGCACCATAGGTTCTCATAACTTCTCTTCTGAAAGGCTTCTGCTCATAAGAAACCTTAACCATATATACTTTACAATCAAGATCAAAGTAAGCACAAGCCATTGAAAGCGCTGTACCCCACTGACCTGCTCCTGTCTCAGTAGTTACACCCTTAAGGCCCTGCTTCTTAGCATAATAAGCCTGAGCGATAGCTGAGTTAAGCTTGTGGCTTCCACTTGTATTGTTACCCTCGAACTTATAATAAATCTTAGCAGGTGTATCTAATTTCTTCTCTAAGCAATAAGCTCTTACAAGTGGTGATGGTCTGAACATCTTATAGAAATCTCTGATATCCTGAGGAATTTCTATATATGCTGTTGTATCATCCAGTTCCTGCTGTACCAGCTCTTCACAAAAAATAGGTGTAAGTTCTTCAGCTGTAAGTGGCTGACCTGTTCCCGGATTAAGCAGTGGTGCTGGCTTGTTTGTCATATCAGCTCTGAGATTATACCAGGCTGTTGGCATTTCACTTTCTTCCAGATAAATCTTATAAGGAATCTTCTTTTCTTCTGACATCTTATAACCTCCTAAAAAACAAAAAACCTGTCCCTGGTTAGTTACCACAGGGACAGGTTTTATTATACTTTTAAATCTATTTATTATCAATCATTTTCTTCTTCTTTGATATAACCACACTCTGGATAACAAGGAACAGACAAAGCATTGCAGCTATTGTGATTCCAGTCCACCAAGCCTGGTCAAGACCTGCAGAAGAAACGATGTTCTGTATTGTAGAAAGTGACAGAACACCAAAGAGGGTTCCAATGATATTTCCTACACCGCCTGTGAGCATTGTTCCACCGATGATAGATGAGGCAATGGCATTCATTTCCATACCACTTGCATGTGATGCAGAACCTGAACCTACATGCATGAAGTATACAAATCCAGCTACACCAGCGAGAACACCACAGATAAGGTGTGAGATAAATTTAGTTCTTCTAACGTTGATACCAAGCATAAGAGCACTCTGTGCATTTCCACCTACGGCATAGAAGCTTCTACCAAGCTTTGTCCATCTAAGAGTAACAAAAAGTGCAATTACGATAAGCATGGCAACTACAACGCCAATCTCTACGTATGCATTTACGTAGTTACCCAGCTTATTAACTGATCCGAAGCCAGGTACTATAACTCTTGTATCTTTGAGTTTTACAAAAGCTTCATTCTCAACATTGAATGGAGCTGTATGAACTATTGTTGTCATACCTCTTGCAAAGAACATACCTGCAAGAGTAACGATGAATGGCTGAATATCCAGATATGCTACAAGGAAGCCTTGAATCAGACCAAAGGCAAGTCCGATTGCAAGTGCTATTCCGATAGCACCTAGGATGCTTCCATTATGGAAGTCCAGAAATACAGCACAGCTCATACTTACAAGTGCAACCACACCACCGACGGAAATATCAATTCCTCCGCAGATCATTACGATACTCATACCGCAGGATGTAATGATAAGCGCTGCGTTTGCATTTAATATGTTAAAGAACGTCTGTGGCTTAAGGAATCCTTCTCCCTGGATGAGGATTGCACCCAGATACATGAGGAAGAATACCACAATAGTAATAGTGAGGAGGAGGTTTGTATCACTTGTTCTGCCAAACCAACCTGAAAATCCTTTTTTCTTAGTTGTTTCCATATTAAGCCACCTCCTTCTTAGGAACTATTTTATTCCAAAGCTGAGAAAGCTTTTTGCGAACAACTGGAGTACTAAGTACTACAAGTGCAATAACGACTACCGCTTTATATGCTGAAAGAGCTTCTGAATTTACATTCATCTTATAAAGTGTAGTTGTAAGGAACTGAATAACGTATGCACCAAGGATTGATGCTGTCATATTGAACTTACCACCACTCAGAGCATTTCCACCTAGAGCAACAGCAAGGATGGCATCCATCTCTATATCCTTAGCGATAACTGAATAGTTGATTGTACTAAGACGACTAACCTTAATGAGTCCTGCAACTGCTACGCAAAGACCCAGGATTACAAAGGTAAGGAACTTTATAAACTGAGGATTGATACCATTAAGTCTTGATGAACTTCCATTAATACCAACTGCCTGTGTATAAAGACCAAGAGTTGTAAATTTAAGTACCAGCATAATAATGATCACACAGATCATCGCTATGAAAAATGGTGTTGGAATTGGAACACCAGGAATGTATCCACCATAGTATGAGAACTTTGGATCACTGATGATAGGAAGCTCATTGTTATTAATCCATGCAGCTATTGAACGTCCAGCTGTAAACAGGATAAGCGTCGCAACCATCGGTTGTATCTTGAAGTATGCAACCAGAATTCCGTTAAATGCACCAAAGAGCATTGCTACTACACAAGCTACAAGGAATGCAACTATTATAGGAGCCTGAAGTTCATCTGGTCTTGAATTAGTTCCGCAAAGAACTCTTAGGATAACACTACCAGCAATAGCTATTGTGGCACCAACGGAAATATCCTGTCCACCTGAAGCAGCTGTAACAAGTGTCATACCTATAGCAAGGATTGCAAGCTCTGAACCATAATCAAGTATTGTGATCAGATAACCTGAAAGAACAGGATCACCTGTACTATTCTCACCGAGAGAAATCTTGAAGAATGATGGATCCACAATCAGATTAAAGAGTGCAAGTACAACTAATGCTGCCAGAGGTATAAGTAATTGCTTATTAAATACGAATTTCTTACTCGCCATCACTCTCACCTCCCTTTACTTCTTCTGACTGTCCGGCTATAGTCTTCATAATTCCGCTTTGTGTAAGCTGATCACCACTCAGCTCTCCAACCACCTTCCTGTCTCGCATTACTACAAGACGGGAACATGTTCTAAGCATCTCATCAGTTTCTGAAGAGATAAATGTTATACTCATACCCTCAGATGCAAGCTTGAGCACAAGCTTCTGAATATCAACCTTAGTTCCTACGTCGATACCACGAGTAGGCTCATCAAGTATCAGATAGTCAGGATGCATCAGGAGCCACCTTGCAAGTATAACCTTCTGCTGATTACCACCAGAAAGTGATTTAATTGGTGTATCTGGTGATGCTGTTTTAATATCCAGCAGCTTAATGTATTCGTCAGCCAATTTATATGTTGCTGACTTTGAATAAGGCTTAAAGAATCCTCTAAGTACCTGGGATGCAAAGATGATATTTTCTCTAACGGAAAGATCACCTATAATACCATCCACTTTTCTGTCTTCAGGCAGGTAAGCAATACCATGTTTCATGGCATCCAGTGGCTTATTGATCTTAATCTCTTTACCATCTCTCTTAACCTTACCACCAATAACTCTATCAGCACCGAAGATAGCACGTACACATTCGCTTCGTCCTGAACCAAGAAGACCAGTAAATCCATTTACCTCACCCTTCTTGATATAGAAATCGAATGGCTTAATGCCTGCATCACTCTGAAGCTGCTCAGCCTCAAATATAGGTGTATCTCCAGACTTTTCTTCGTATTCTTTGGACTCGCCCTTGATATCTGAAAGATCATCCAGCTCTTTACCAAGCATCTTAGAAACAAGCTGTACTCTTGGTAAATCTTCGATTACATATTCGCCTACAAGCTTTCCATCTCTCAGAACTGTGATCTTGT
The DNA here is from genome assembly GCA_947168155.1 of uncultured Lachnospiraceae bacterium. Taxonomy (GTDB): domain Bacteria; phylum Bacillota; class Clostridia; order Lachnospirales; family Lachnospiraceae; genus Eubacterium_Q. The sequence continues at coordinate 17,765 of CAMVKW010000001.1, forward strand.
CACATACTTCATAAACCTGATCAAGGAAATGAGTAACGAATATAATTCCTACTCCCTTTGCCTTAAGATCTCTCATAAGACCAAAGAGCTTCTGAACTTCACTTTCATCAAGAGATGAAGTAGGCTCATCAAGGATAAGAACCTTACACTCCATATCCACAGCTCTGGCTATAGCAACCATCTGCTGAACTGCAAGTGAACAACTAGCAAGCTGCTGCGTTGCCTTTGCAGGTATGTCCAGATTTTGTAATAATTTATCAGCATCCTCATTCATCTTTTTCCAATTAGTGAGGCTGCCCTTTGTTCTTCCTATATACATGTTCTCAGCTACAGTAAGATTAGGGCAAAGTGTAATCTCCTGATACACTGTACTGATACCCACATTCTGAGCGTCCTGAGGAGAATGTATGTGCACTTCTCCTTCCTGTCCCTTCATGAATATCTTGCCTTCTTCTTTCTCATAGACACCGGTTATAACTTTGATAAGGGTAGATTTTCCTGCACCATTCTCGCCCATGAGTGCATGAATCTCTCCCTCACAAAGAGTGAAGTCTACATCCTGCAGAGCCTTAACACCAGGGAAGGTTTTATGAATATTATGTAGTTCTAAAACCGCCTTTTCTTTCACATCTCCACCTCTTTTTTCCTAAATAAAAGGGTGCAACATTTAGAATGCCGCACCCCCTCATAGTTTATATATTAGATACCGTAATTATCTACATCTTCCTGAGTAATTGTTGTTGCGTCAAAGCCCTTCTCGTCCATTATGATAGTTTTCTCTGAAAGTGTCTCGCCGTTCTCAAGCTTCTTGATAACTTCGTCGATATACTTAGCCTGGAATGGATTACACTGTCCATCATAGTTCCAGTTCTGATTAAGGAGCTCTTCAAGTGCCCACTTATTGCAGTCAAATCCCATAACTACTACGTCTTTACCAACGCCGTGTGAGATGTTAGCCTTATCAAGTGCCTCTACAGCACCCTTAGCCATATCGTCATTCTCTGCATAGATAACGTTGAAGCTCTCGCCTGAGTCGATAACTGACTGAACGATCTGCTGTGCCTTCTCTGCATTCCACTCAGCTGTCTGCTGTGTAACGATTGTCCAACCATTTTCCTTAGCCATTGTGTCAAGAGCACCAGATCTACCCTGCTGAGCAGCTGATCCCATAACACCCTGAAGGTGGATAATCTTGTATTCGCTGAGGTTCTGATCCTTTAACCAGTTAGCTGCTGTCTCGCCTTCCTTGTCCATATCAGAAACGATTGAAGCTTCATAAAGGCTGTCGCTAGCATCTATAGTACGGTCAAAAAGGATAACCTTGATTCCTGCATCCTGTGCATCCTTGAGAACTGTGTCCCAACCAGATGTATCAGCTGCTGAAAGGAGAAGATAATCAACTCCATCCTGGATGAACTTCTGAGCTGCTGTAATCTGCTCATCATTCTTTAAGCTGTATGCAAATGATGCATCATAGCCGTTCTCTGCTGAGAACATTTCTTTGAGGTCCTTATCGTTAGCTGTACGATAACCTGACTCATTAGGATCGTTGTTGATGATACCAACTTTGATCTTATCTCCGCTGCTCGAGCTTGAAGAATCACCACTACCTGAATCTCCGCCGCTATTTGAGCCACCACATGCTACAAGGCTAAGTGCCATTGTTGCTGCAACTGCTGTTGCAAGAATCTTCTTAAATTTTTTCATGAATAAATCCCTCCATATTCATAAATATAGTTTACGTTTACGATGGTTAAACTATATCAGAATAAAAAGGGACTTTATACGGAGTATCTTTTGAATTATTTTCGATAATTTATGAATTAAAAAACATAAATTTAATATTTTTTAATTAGTTAAGTTTTTTTATTAAAAGTTGGATTTTTTATTTTTTGAGCAATTTATCTAGTACTCTCTACTATTGATTATATCCTGAGTGAGCTGAGTTATTTCATATTCCTTATCATCCACAGTCACGCTGGTTACTGTATCATCATAGGAAAATGCACTCTCCTTCACATAGGTATATTTATAATAATCTTCCCCATTCTCGATGGCCTTGATTATATTCTGAATCTCTTCACCCTGAAGAGGATTACATTCAACATCCAGAGCTATTTTTCCTTCAAGCACTTTTGTGAGACCAGAATTAGCAGCATCAAATGAAATAACCAGGACTTCGCCTTTATCTATATTTCCACCAACTGTTTTACCAGCCTCTTCCAGCGCCTCGATAGCACCAATTGCTTCGTTATCATTTTCACAATAAACTACATTTATATTGCCATGCTCACTAAGGAGATTAGCCATAACCTCTTTACCTTTTGCCTGAGTGTAATCAGCCGGAACCTGCGCTATCAGATCCCAACCATATTCGCCAGAAGCTTCAAGTATACTGTTGGTTCTACCAATTTGAGCTGTAGCACCAAGTGTTCCCTGAATATCTACTATATGTAAATCTTCCGGAGCCACTCCCTTTGCTTCGGTATAACTCTTCAGCCATTCACAGGCAATATGCCCTTCTTTACTGAAGTCCGAACCAACCCAGGCTGTAACCAGATTAGTATCATCCACGCTAACTCTTCTGTCCACAACTATAACAGGAATATCTGAATCCTTTGCTTCCTGAAGAACAGTATCCCATCCTGTCTCAGTAACAGGAGCAAGTACAATATAATCAACTTCCTGCTGAATAAAATTCCTGATGGCAATGATCTGTTTATCCTGTTTTTGCTGAGCATCATCATACATTAAGTCATAGCCGTTTTCCCTTGTAAAGGTTCCACGGATAGATTCCGTATTTGCTACTCTCCAGTCAGACTCCGCTCCCAGCTGAGAAAAACCAACTGTGATCACATCAAAATCATCATAGTTTTCCTCTGTTTCTGCTTCAGTTTTCTTTCCACAACCAGAAAAAGCAAAAAGCAGTGCAGCTACACCACAAACAAAATTTAATTTCTTTCTTTTAAATCTTTTCATATTATCTTCTTTCAAATAAATCTACTGTTTAGGAATACGGACTGTAACTGTAGTTCCTTCATCAAGAGTACTATCTACTTTTATTCCGTAAGCTGCGCCGTATTGCATCTGAAGACGTTTTTCAACGTTTGCCATACCAAAACCGTTTTGTTCTTCTACTACTATATTACCAGCTATAAGAGATCTTAGTCTTTCCAGCTCTTCTTCATTCATACCTTTTCCAGTATCCTGAACTGTGAAAACTATATCATCTCCTTCTTCGTTTCCTGTAACCTTTATGGAACCTCCACCACGCTTATTCTTTATTCCGTGATAGAGTGCATTTTCTACTATTGGCTGAAGTGTCAGTTTCTGAATATGATACTCGAGAATGCCTTCCTCAAAATCAATCTCAAAGTCAAGAATATCCTGATATCTGTATCGCTGAATCTCCAGGTAGTTCTTAACGTGTTCTCTCTCATTCTGAATCGTGATCTCACTCTGGCCCTTACTAAGAGAGATTCTGAAGAAGCTTGAAAGCTCCTGAATTATCTGAATAGCCTTCTGGTTCTCTCCCGCCTCAGTCATCCATATGATGGCATCCAATGTATTGTAGAGGAAATGTGGATTGATCTGTTCCTGAAGAAGCCTCAACTCTGCATCCTTAGCATTCTCCTGTTCCTTATGAATATCTTCGACAAGAGTTTCAATCTCTTTAACCATGCTGTTAAAACTTTCTGCCAGGGTTTCCATCTCATCATTACTATCCGGATGATAGGAAACCGAGAAATCTCCACCAGCAAATTTTTCCGTCATATCCACAAGCTCTGTAATTGGCTCTGTAATATTCTTTGAAAGCTTTCTGGAAACAACATATATAAATACGATTATGACTATAAGAAGAATCACAAGAATTCTCATGGTAGTGAGAAGGCTGGCAGCCACATCTCTACGAAGCATTTCCATGTTTGTAGCTTCATCATAAATATATTTCTGGATGTCCTCCTGAATAAGAGATGTAAGCGTGCGGATGTTCATATCCAGCATCTCCATATTCTCATCGTAGTGTCCACCCTCTTCTACATTTACAAGGATATCATCTACTCGCTCATCCAGGATTCCCAGAAGCCTTATGAGTGCATCCAGATCAGAACGCACATTTTGTTCTGTTGTTTTATCTCTTAATATTTCAAAATGCTTTTTAGCATCACTAATAAGAGCTTTAGGGTCTTCATCCTCGAGTTTCTTTTCAGGATCGGTCCAGTTTGCCGAACCTGTTATGATCCTGTACATCATCTCGTCCATGGAATCCTTAAAGCTCATATTGTACTCATTTGCGCTTGTGATATTTCTTACCAGAAGATCGTACTCCTGATAATAGCTGTACATCCTTGTCACCGCAAAACATATAAGGATGATCAAAGGCACAACGCAAATCCATATGTATGAAACAAGCTTCGACTGAATCCTGCTCATTCTTTTTGGCTGTTTGTCCTTCACGATTCTTTCTTGATCCTTCTATATTCTTTTGGAGACATACCCTGTGTCTTCTTAAATATGTAACTGAAATAATGAGGGTCTCTATAGCCAACCTCAAATCCTATTTCAGATGTCTTCATAGATGTACATGTCAGAAGATCCTTTGCCTTGTCCATTCTGACTGTTGTCAGATAATCTATGAATGTATCTCCTGTTTCCTTTCGGAAAATAGCACTAAAGTGATTGGAGCTTACATTTACGCTTGAAGCTACAAATTGCAGGGACATATCATCATTCTGATAATTATCCTGTATGTATTTCTTAGCCTTTTCGATTATCTCTGTATACTTCTTATCTGATAACTGATTTCTGTAATCGATCATCAGTCTGAGAAGTTCTTTTATATAATTCTTGGAAGCATCCACATTCTCAATATATTTAACAGGATCACTCAGATCACCCAGCATTTCCGGTGCCTTATCTTTATCAATTCCAAGGCCATCCAGGAAGGTAATAGAACTGATGAGTGACTCTACCAAAACATATTGGCGGAACATTATAGAACGAATGGCTTCCTCTCCCATTCCCACAAAGTATTCATCAACCAGGTCATCCACCTCAGAAAGAGTTCCACTCTTAAGGAAGTTGTAGATGGTCTTCTGAGAAATAAGCTTAGTATCAACTGATTTGATATCCAACTTATTAATATCAAGATGCTCCATGTTAATGCTATCTGAAGAAGCATCCTTCTCTGCCTTCAGGCTCTCTCCAATCTTGTCACCAGCTTCATCCTCGTCACCAAAGAAAATGCGACTATCATCACACATAAACCTTTCAGCAAATTTACGGCTGGCATCTACGTAAGAACGATTAACATCTCTAATCCTTTCTACCGGCTTACCAACCGAAATAAAGAACATACGATCAGCATATTCTGCCATAAGGTCTTTAATCTTGTTTATGCCCTCTTCAATATTCTTTTCGAGTTCTTCTTTTGAATCAGCTCTCTCTAGGAAGCAAAGGACATCTCCAACCTGGTCATAAAGATAAACATGCCCTTTATCCGAATGTATTTCTCTTATCTTTGCATATATTTCTTCAGTTATCCCTGAATACTCATTTATCTCTCCAACACTTTCGTTCCTTGGAAAGACCTGCATAAGAGCAATAGCATAAAATGCAGCCGTTATATCAATATCAAGTTCTCTTCCTCTGCCCAAAGATTCCTGCATGGAAAGCTTTCCATCTATCATATCGTGGATAAATTTCTGTCTTTCCAGAATCTTTATTTCTTCTCTATCTCTAATGTACCTTTCGCGAACTTCTTCTTCCTGTTTTTCTGTCTTAATGGAATCTGCAATCTTGCGAAGTTCCTGTATGAGGTTCTCACCAGAAACCGGTTTTAAAATGTATTCTTCAACACCTATACTGATGGCCTGCTTTGCATAATTAAAATCATCATATCCACTAAGGACAAGAATCTTAATATTTGGAAGCTCTTTCTTAACCAGTTTTGAAAGCTCCAGTCCATCCATAAAAGGCATACGTATATCCGTGATAAGAATATCAGGCTTGGTCTTCAGAATCTTAGGAAATGCAACTTCCCCATCTCCTGCTTCGCCAACAAGTTCAAAATCGTTGGCTTCCCAGTTAACTGACTTCTTAACACCTTCACGGATTGCATATTCATCTTCAACGAGAAAAACCTTAATCATATATCCCCCTAGTTTTGACCATAATAAGCATTCTCGCCATGCTTACGGAAGAAATGCTTATCTCTGATGCAGTCCGGAGCTACCTTCACATCCGGATTGATCAGTTCAGTCTTAAGTGCCATCTTGGCTACTTCTTCTAATACTACTGCATTATGAACAGCCTCGGCAGCATCCTTACCCCAGGTAAAAGGACCATGATTGGTACAAAGAACACCAGGTGTATACATTGGGTTAAGTCCTCTCTCATCAAAGGTTTCGATGATAACAAGACCAGTGTTCTTCTCATATTCTCCATTTATCTCTTCTGGTGTGAGACTTCTTGCACAAGGAATCTCTCCATAGAAGTAGTCAGCATGAGTTGTTCCATAAAGTGGAATGCTTCTACCAGCCTGTGCCCAGGAGGTTGCCTCAGGAGAATGGGTGTGAACTATACCGCCTATCTCTTCATATCTTTTATAAAGTTCCAGATGAGTTGGTGTATCTGAGGAAGGTTTATATTTTCCTTCAACCTTATTCCCCTCAAGATCCATAACAACCATATCATCTGGTGACATTGTATCATAATCTACGCCACTTGGCTTTATAACAAATAAATTTGTAGCTCTGTCTATTGCGCTTACATTTCCCCAGGTATATGTAACCAGTCCTCTCTTTGGCAGTTCCATATTAGCTTCGTAAACCTTTATCTTAAGTTCTTCTAACATAATACGTCCTTTCAGATAGTTTTATCTATTATTACAGAACATCAACTGCAGCTTTCTCTATAGGAAGGCTGGCTTTAAATGCCTTCATGAAGTCATCAAATCCTTGGACCTCAGCAGCATCCGCTGTGATTGTTGTACCTTCTTCGCCTGCAAATATTTTATCACTTAAGTAGTCTGATAGCGAGCCTGAATCCGCATTCATAAGATACAGAGCAAGCACTGCCATACCCCAGGCTCCGCCTTCACCAGCAGTCTCCATTACTGTAATAGGGCCACCTGTTGCAGCTGACATTATCCTCTGTCCTACTTCCTTAGTCTTAAAGAATCCTCCATGACCATAAAGCTTATCAACCTTAACATCTTCTTCCTTTAGAAGAATATCCAGACCAACCTTAAGAGTACTTACTGCAGAATAAAGATGCAATCTCATAAAGTTTGCAAATGTGAAGTTTGCATTTATCTTTCTTGCAAATACAGGGCGTCCCTCATCAAAGCCTGTAACTGGCTCTCCAGAGAAATAATTGAAGCCCATAAGTCCGCCACAATCTGCATCTCCATCCAGTGCCGCCTTAAAGAGTGTTGTATAAAGCTTATCAGTATCAACCTCTGCACCAATTGCTGCTGAATACTCGCGGAAGATATTTGCCCATGCATTTATATCTGAGGTACAGTTGTTGCAGTGAACCATAGCAACATCATCACCAACAGGTGTTGTAACTACATCTATTTCTTCATGAACCTTGCTGAGAGCCTTTTCCATAACTACCATAGCAAAGATAGATGTACCAGCTGAAACATTTCCTGTTCTTACAGCCACGCTGTTTGTAGCAACCATACCTGTTCCGGCATCACCTTCTGGTGGACACATTGGAATTCCAGCCTCAAGATTACCGCTTACATCCAGCTTTGCAGCACCTTCAGCTGAAAGTGTTCCAGCTGACTCTCCAGCCACAAGAACCTTTGGAAGGATTCCTCTGATATCCCAGTCAAATGAATAAGGAGCAAGAAGCTTGCTGTATTTATCCAGATACTCAGCATTATAATCTCTGGTCTTGCTATCTATTGGGAACATGCCGGATGCATCTCCAACTCCCAGAACCTTTTCACCACTGAGCTGCCAATGAATGTAACCAGCAAGTGTTGTGAAGAAAGTTATATCCTTTACATGTTCTTCTTTATTCAGAATTGCCTGATGAAGATGAGCTATGCTCCAGCGCTGAGGAATATTAAAACCAAATTCCTTAGTCAACTCTGCTGCAGCTTCTTCTGTAATTGTATTCCTCCATGTTCTGAATGGAACAAGAAGATTATCATCCTTATCAAATGCCATATAGCCGTGCATCATAGCACTGAAACCAATGGCTCCAACCTTTTTAATAGTAACCCCATATTGATCCTGAACATCCTTCAGAAGATCTGCATATGCATCCTGAAGTCCCTTCCAAATCATATCCAGACTGTAAGTCCAGATTCCATCTACATACTGATTCTCCCAGGCAAATCCTCCCTGAGCAATTGGCAGACCCTTATCATCCACCATAACCGCCTTGATCCTTGTTGAACCAAATTCTATTCCAATTGCAGTTTTACCTGCTTCTATAAGTTCTTTTGTTCCCATTTTTGTCTTCTCCTTTCGACATAATAAAACATCTTAATTCTATCATTTTCCCAGCTGTTATAAAATGTAAATTCTTATCCAAAATTGTTGATTTTTTCTTAAATATATATAGCTTTTTTTCTGTTTTTTTTACTCTAACGTGTTATAATAATGTTGCTTGTAATTCTATTTTTAAGAGGCAAGAAATGAGCAGACGTAAAGTTGCGGTATTCACCGCCAGTATCTATCAGGATATGTCCAAAGAAACTCAATATGGAATAATCCAAGCCGCCAGAAGAAATGACGTAAAGCTTACATTCTTTACAAGCTTTAGCGATAATTTCTCACGTCAACAGTTTGAGCGTTACAGAAACTACGACAGCGGCGATTTTGCTGTGTTTAGTTTACCTGATCTCAGTTCCTATGACGGACTCATTTCCCTTGATACTTATATGCCTGACCTATATATAGAGCCTCTGAACGAGTTAAAAGCAAAAGCTCAGTGCCCTGTAGTTACTTTGGGCGAAGAAAGAGATTTCACCTACAATGTTATAAATGACCAGGACAGATCTCTCATGGAGCTTATTGAGCATCTGATAATCGATCACGGATGTAAAGATATATATCATGTTTCAGGAAAACCTGAGCTTGAATTTTCTCAAAAGAGAATTGAGATATTTAAAGAAACTCTTGCCAAATATAATCTTCCAAATGGAGATGACAAAATAGTAACAGGCGATCTTTGGTATGACTGCGGTGAAAGAGTTGTTGATGAGATTCTGAAGGCATATTCCCACAATGCCAACAAGCTTCTGCCAGATGCTATCGTTTGTGCAAATGATTATTCAGCACTTGGTGTAATAAAAGCACTTAAGAAGAGGGGCTATAGAATACCTGAAGATGTTCTTGTAACTGGATACGATAATGTTTATCAATCCATGTACAACACCCCATCTCTCACTACTTCTGCCCAGCCATTTAGCCAGGTTGGAAATGATGGAATTAATATCCTTGTAAATCTTTGGAATGGCAAAGAGGTCGAAAGAACAACCAAAGAACCAGGCATACTTATGAAACGTCAGTCCTGTGGTTGTACTCCAACAAAGCTTTATAAACAGGATTCTCTCAGAGATGAGTTTGAAGCCCGCATTTTAAGACTTGGAGATTTAGCTCAGACAAATACAAATCTTATTATGGGTGTTAACAGTTCAGAAACAGCTTTTGAGCTCTTCAATGAGATTGAACAGAACTGTCTTAGAAATACCGGTTTCAGTAACGCCGTTCTCTGTCTCATGAAAGGCTGGGAAAACCATGTGGTAGTTACAGACAGAGATCAAATTAAAGATGAGAAATTCGAAGTTGTTTGTGGAATGTATAATAATAAGCCTATAAGGCGTCAATGGATGAAAGCCGGACAGCTTCTTCCTGAGGAAATGGAAAATGATCCAGAACCTTATTTCATTTTCCCAATTCATAATCTGCAATACTTCATGGGTTACTTTATAGTATCTCCTGATCTCGAAAGACTTAACCAACTTAATATCAAATCCTGGCTAGTCAATATCAGTTCTATGCTTGAGAACTGGCGTATCAAACAGGAGCTTAAGGTCTCAGTTGAGAGACTCCGCAATCTCTATATCACCGATATGCTTACAGGTCTTTATAACAGGCGCGGATTCAACCTTTATTTCAATGACTTTTATGATGAATGCATTTCCTCAAAGACCGAGCTTGTAACATTCCTTGTGGATATGGATAATCTAAAGATAACAAACGATAATTATGGTCATGATGAAGGCGACTATTGCTTATGCACCATCGCCAACGCTTTGCAGAACTCTACCACTGGAGACGAGATTTGTGTAAGAACTGGTGGAGATGAGTTTGTAGTCCTCGCAAAGAATTATACTGATGAGCGAATTAAAGAATACATTAAAAATGTTAAGGATAACATTGAGAAGAAACGAACTGATGATAAAAAAGAATTCAGTATCGATGTAAGTATTGGATACTATGCAAATATCCCTCAAGAAGATGATAAGAGAAGTATCAATGACATCTCCGAGGAATACCTGAGATTTGCAGATAGGGAAATGTATAAAGAGAAAAAAGCACATAAACAGGCTAAGAAAGAAAAGCACTGAGAATCCTAGATTCCCAGTGCTTTTTTAGCAAGCTCGTCAGCACGGTCATTACCAATATCGCCCGAATGACCCTTTACTTTATGAAAGCGAACTTTAAGGCGTAATTTTATTGAATCATAAAACGCCTTATAATTAATGGTTCCTGACTTGTTTGTCTGCCAGCTTCCATTTGCCCAATTTTCAATTCCAGCGTAATCATAATAAATATCTATACTCTTGATATTATGCTCCAACGCATAAGACATTGCGTGCATGGCACCTTCAATCTCGCCGGCCACATTTCGCATCTGGCTCATTTCTTCATCAGAAAACTTCTCGCAGTTTTCTACAATCTTCTCTCCATCATAGAGAAGCATACCATAGGAATATTCACCTGTGGATTCGTTGTAGCTTCCATCTACATATGCAATAGCCTGACTCTTCATCTTAAGCTTTAAGAATGGAATAAGTTTAACCTGCTTTGATACATTTTCTTTTTCTTCTCCAAGAAAATCCCGAGCTTCTTCTATAGTTCCAAAGCCTTTAAATATCGCTCCAGGAAAGCCAAGAACATTATCTTTACACTCATCCCAAGATTCGTAAATTCCAGGATTAACTCCTTTTTTTACGGCATAATACTTACCTGCCATAACTTCCCCTTTCAAATTAAATCCTTTTCTTTCGATAAGGATAACGCCAAAAACATGATTAATTATACCACCTGTTAATTATTATTATCAATTGCATTTACTTGTAGGTTAGTGATACAATGCAGTGAGTTGCCCAAAAGTGGCGCTAAAAAGATTCTAAGGAGCCTTAATATGAAGGACTATATAGTTAGAGGAATGGCCGCTGGAAATGAAATTCGTTTTCTAGCCGCATATACAAGAAAAACTGTTGAGACTGCAAGGACAACACACAATCTAAGTCCGGTATGCTCTGCCGCCCTTGGCAGACTTCTTACAGGCGGAGCACTTATGGGCGCTATGTGTAAGAACGAGGATGATGTACTCACCCTTAAAATAAATGGTACTGGTCCTGCAAAGTCACTTACAGTTACAGCTGATGCACATTCAAACGTAAAGGGTATTATCTACAACAATGCAGTTGATCTTCCTCTTAAGGAAAATGGTCATCTGGATGTAGGCGGTGCCATAGGCAGCGGAACTCTTGTGGTAATTCGAGATGAAGGTCCGGGAGAACCATACGTTGGTCAGACAGCTCTGGTAAGCGGAGAAATCGGTGAAGACTTGACCTACTATTTTGCAGAAAGTGAGCAAATACCTACTTCTGTAGGATTGGGTGTACTGGTAGATAGAGATCTCAGCATTAAACATGCCGGTGGATTCATCATTCAGCTTCTGCCATTCGCATCTGAAGAAACAATATCAAAACTTGAAAACAGTCTGGCAAATGTTCAGTCAGTTACAGACTACTTCAACAAGGGAATGACTCCAGAAAAAATGATGAGAGATATCATTGGTGAAAAGGTATTCGGAACAGATATAATGATAGAGGAAACTGTGGATACCCAGTACCACTGCAACTGCAGCAGGGAAAGAGTCACAAAAGCCCTTATAAGTATTGGTAAGGATGAGCTGAAATCCATGATAGATGATGGCGAACCAGTAAATCTTCATTGTGACTTCTGTAATACAGATTATGAATTCACCATCCCTGAGATCCAGGAAATATATAACAGTCTATAAACAGGCCATAAAAAAACTGAGGATTTAGTCCTCAGTTTTTTGTTCTTTCTTTTTATCACGGTCACGCTTTGAAAATATACAACCACAATAATCCTGCCTATATAGGCCATATTCTTCAGAAAGCTCAATAGACCTTTTATATCCATTCTTTTTCTTAAAATCACTAAAGAGAAAAATCGGAACCTTTTTTCCTACCCCTTCCTCTTCCATTTCACGTCGCATCTGGGTTTCCAGTTCCATTCCTATTTCGTTCAGCCAGCTGGCAACCTTATAAGGACTAATGGAAAGTGTTGTAGAGAAATAATCAAAGCCATTAGACTGAGCATATTCAGCAGTCTTCCTGAGTCTTAGCTTATAGCAGTCATAGCATCTCTCTCCTCTTTCAGGCAGCTCCTCTCTTCCCTTAGCCATCTCATAGAAAACTTCCGGTTCATAATCCCCTTCGATAATACTCACATCTCTGGCAAATGGAGCCTCTTTCGTAAACCTTATAAGCTCGTCCAGACGCTTATCATATTCCTGTCTTTCATCTATATTTGGATTATAAAAATAAACAGAAATATCAAAATAGCCCTCCAGCACCTCTAAACAATGAGAACTACAAGGACAACAACATGCCTGAAGCAATAAAGTAGGCTTAGTTTCTTTATCTTCAACATTCTTTAATTGTTTTTCAAATTCCTGATAATAATTCATTTTTTTATCTATTATTTACAATTCTGTATAATTTTACTAGTTGACTTTGTATAACTTATACAATATACTTAAAGATGTAAAAACCAAGGTGAAGGAGGTTTTGACATGACTGTAGAACAAGCTATCAAGAAGTATAAGTTAGAGCCTGTAAATGTATATACTGCAAAAGTCAAAGCCAAAGAGCTTAATGTAGAAGAAGTATTATACATGAATGTGCAGAAGAACAAATATGCTTACATTATCCGCGATGGTGCCAGAGGTACCATGCTTTATAAGGATGAAAAGAGTATGTACACAAAGATGTATAAAGGTCTTAAGATGATTCCTCTTGATCCTTGATTATGTAATGCTAATAATGAAGCAGGTGCTGAGCACCTGCTTTTTTTTGTTACTCTACTTTATTTCGCTCTTAGTCTTTAATACCTGATTCAAATGCTCTACACACTTCTCATCCAGATCAAGAAGATAAATCTTCTGATCATCTCCCTCTCCAACGTAAATAGCAACAACCTTGTCGCCATCACCCTTTCCAAGATATTTGTAAACCTTGTATTTACCAAGGCTGATATCATTCATTGTGTGTTCATCATCAGCAGATGTCATCTTGGACATATTTTCAGCCTCAATAGAAGCCACCTGTTTTCTTCTCTTCGCACCATATATCTTGGCTATATCAATATCACCATTCGTGATAATGAATTCATATTCTGCCTTTAGTCCATCCTTCAGGAAAACTATGAGAGCTATACCTCCACAAACAAGCAGAACTCCCAGCGGTGGGGAAAGCACCACCAGTACTAATGAAGCTGCTGTCAGGGCTATCGCAAATGACAATCCCAGAATGCTTCCTGTACTTGCTTTTGTTTTAATAAGTCTCTCGCTGTATCTATCCATTTATTTTTCCTCGTGTTTCTTCTTCATATTTTCCATGAACTCACGCTCTTTATCCACATCAGTAAGTCCACGGCCTTCAACTTCATCTACTATACCAGTAGTGACGTTTCTATAAACATAATTATCAACTGTCTCCAGCAGGGCAATTGACTGACAGGATATTCCCAGACCTTCGCCAGTAAAACCAAGCCCTTCCTCTGTGGTAGCTTTTATGTTTATTCTATCAATCTCTATCTCCAGAGTATCTGCTATCTTCGCTCTCATTTCCTGGATGTAACCAGCCATCTTTGGTCTCTGAGCGATTATGGTAGCATCTATATTTCCTATAATGTAAGCTCTCTCATCCAGCATTTCTTTAACAACGCTAAGAAGCTTCAAGCTGTCGGCGCCTTCATATCTAGGATCCGTATCAGGAAAATGCTTTCCTATGTCTCCAAGAGCAGCCGCTCCCAAAAGGCTATCCATAATAGCATGAGTAAGACAGTCTGCATCTGAATGTCCCAGAAGCCCCTTCTCATAAGGAATGTTCACACCACCTAAAATAAGAGGTCTGTCTTCTACCAGCTTATGAACATCGTATCCCATTCCAACTCTCATAAACTACTCCTCCCAGACAACATCCGATCCGTCATCTACATATCTTCCATCAAAATAAACCTTTACAACAGTTATTATATTTGAAATACCAAGGATCATCATGAAAACACCGATAATTCTTACAAGTGTTCCCGCAATATCAAGAGGAATAGCTACAAGCACAAGACCAAGGATCAAGGTGATAATATCGTTTATTATATAGACAATAAAGCTATCACTTCTTCCCTTTATCATATATGCATCGTGAATCCTGAATGCAGCACTCACCAGAACCATAATACCAATAGCCTTAATTATAAATGCAGCTATAACCGATGGAAATGCTATACAGATTATTCCAAATATTATTATGGTTATGGCAATGGCCATAGTCGTTGGCGAATATGCAGCCATAAGTGTACATGCCAGAATAGCACCTACAAGAACAAAGACTATTCCAACAACCTTTACTGTAAGATTTATAGCACTTCCTGGATATAAAACAAAGAACAGTCCCACTATAATCATTATCACTGGGACAAGAAGTGCTCTTCCATTCTTCTCAAAAAAACCTTTAAATGATTTTGAATTCATAAGATTTGCTCCTTAAAACAACTTACACAAGTATATCACTATTCCTTAGGATATTCCATATTTCCTTTGCCACTGCATCCTCTGCATGATGGCCAATTATATGGTCCGCAGCGTCTAACGCTA
This sequence comes from uncultured Lachnospiraceae bacterium, assembly GCA_947168155.1. Classification (GTDB taxonomy): domain Bacteria; phylum Bacillota; class Clostridia; order Lachnospirales; family Lachnospiraceae; genus Eubacterium_Q. Next base: position 32,933 of record CAMVKW010000001.1, read on the forward strand.
TCTGAGACGAATTGCTGACAGCATATCCCACTCCGGCCACACGAATCATCTCCGCATCATTATCTGCATTACCAAATGCAGCCACCTCAGAAATTGGAATATTCAGATACTGACACATGCGCTTAAGGCCATTAGCCTTACCACTTTCTTTATAAGATATTTCAATCAGCTCCGGAATTGAGGAAGTGAAATAAATATCATCCACCTCGTTAGCCAGTCTTCTCATCAATTCATCAAAAAGAGATGTATCAAAAACATTGTAATTCATACAATCCAAGTTCTGCTTGTTTGCCTGAATAAAACCTCTTATATCATCCTCCGGACGTCTTGTTTTTCTAAGATACTTCTTTCTATGTTCAGATATCTTTTCATTATTCAGAAGAGTATCCAGAAGTCTTCTATCAGAATGTGGAACTCCCTCTGTGAATGCATCTAAATAAATCACATCCTTATAATCATCTGCAATAGCCACAATCTGATCTACAGAGCTTTGCTTAAGACACATAGAGGTTATACATTTTTTATTCTTTACATCAAATAGGTTTGCGCCGTTTGAGCAGATGGCATATCTGATTCCAGGAACCTCCAGTAAATAGTCAGGAAGGGAGTAAAAGGATCTTCCACTTGCTATAACAGGCTCAATCCCCGCCTCAGCTGCTGCTATAAAAGCCTCTCTAGTGGCATCACTAAGTTTTCCTTCTCCGTCCAACGCTGTATCATCCAGATCAAATGCCAGCATACTTATCTTATTAGTCATTTTATTTCCTTTAGTCGTTTGTTAGTTTTTCCGCAGCCTCTAAAATCCTGGCCACCGCTTTTCCATCACAGGAAACCATGTATTTTTGATAGAATTCCTGAAGCTCTTTTTTGTATTCTTCAGATTCAGAAGAAACCCTGTCATCTTCTTTTATAGCTTTTACAACCTCATCTGCAGTCCTGCAAACAGGGGCCGGGAAGCTATCAATATCTACATATAATCCACGCTCTTCTATATACTCATCCAAATCAGGGCAGAACAGAATAAAAGGTTTTTGAAATATAGAATAGTCAAAAAGCGTGGATGAATAATCAGTTAACATAATATCTGTCACAGGAAGCAATCTTTCTGTAGGAAGCTTCTTAGCTCTCTCATCAAAGTACTGTGGATATTGCCTCTTCATATGAGGATGTGGTCTGATAATAAGATAATAGTCTTTAAGCTCTTTAAATTTATCTTCCAGTCCCATATCCAGACCAGGGCATTTTGGATAGGCCGCATTTCCTGAAAATGTAGGAGCATAAAGGACTATCTTCTTTCCCTTTGCATCCGGATAAAGTTCGTAGAAAGTATCCTTGCATTTCTGCTGCCATTTTTTATTAAATAAAATGTCAGTTCTGGCAAGTCCCAAAGATTTTGTAATCCCCTCAGGAAGACCCAGAGCCTGCTGCCATATAGGTACACACACAGGTGCACTTACTGTAACAAGGTCATAGTTTGCGGTCACATTCCCCTTATAATCCTTAGGAATGTCATCCTTTGTATCATATCCCATTTTTTTCATGAGTCCGCCGGAATGCCAAAGCTGAATAACCTTGGTCTCCGGTCTTTTCTCACAGGAGGATACAGGAAGAAAATAGCTGCAGATATAAACATAACCTGCAGCTGAATAATCTTTCATAAAATTTGTCATGAATTTCAGACTCTCCAGCATGGACATATCTTTTATGTCTCTGCAATATACAACTGGCTGTTTACCTCTATTCACCAGTTCCTTATAAACAGCCTTCATGCTGTAAGGGATTCCATTACTGTGCATATCAGCTATTATGATAAGGTCCTTATCTACCTTGTTTTTTCGTACAGCTTTTTTATAAACCGTAGGCAGATACTTATTCTGAATATATGATTTTATATATTGCTTAAGTCTGAAACCTATGCTCATTCTAATATCCTATTCGTTATCAATAACACCCTCTACAGAGTCTCCGCTTATACCAATAACATTGGCATTATTTCTCTCTGCAGCGGCATTGGTATTTTGATCCTGTTCAGTAGCATCTGTTGGGCTGGAGCTATCCTTCTTCTCTGTATCTGTATCATCTACAGAAAGTCCACCATTCTCAACAGTTCTCTTAAGAGTCTCAACCTCTGATGTCAGATTATCAATAGTTGTCTGCATTGTAGTCTGAGTTGTCTCATAAGATGAATTTTTCTTTGTAAGACTCTCAAGCTGCAGATTCAGATTTTCAATCTCATTATTCTTTGTGGAAATGGTCTCATTGTATGTAGTTTCCATTTCTCTTATCTCTTCTTTGTAATCCGACTTAATATCAGGCACAACAAGAAAATAGAATACTGCCACACCGATCAGCATTCCAGCCAGCATGTAGATATTCGAAAATCTGGCAAGATTCTGTTCCTTGTATCTCTTCAGACGAAGACTTCTTGTCTTCTCCTGCTCTTTAGGGAATATCTTCTTGGCAGGTCTTTCCTGCTCTATGCCATAATATTCATCAGTATCCTGCTGATTTTGTTGTTGTTCTAATTCATTTAATTCCTCGTCCAGATCAGCCATTTTATTCCTTTCCTATGAGCTTCTCTATCTCACCAACCATATAGAGGGAACCTACGATAAGAAGAAGTGTATCTTCCTCCAATTCTCCAGTCGCAAGCCTCCAGGCATCTTCTATATTCTTAGTACCAACTATGGAGAAATGCTTCTCGGCAGGTGAATACTTTTGGAATAATTCAACCACTTTAGAAGCATCCAGCTTCCTGTCAGATGCCAATTCTCCAACATAGATATCTTCAAATGTCAGCTCCCTTGTGAGAATACTTATTATATCCTCATAATCCTTATCGCTTGAAACAGTAAAAAGAAGACTCATCTTCTTCCAGCCGTCCCGCTCAGCTATGGATTTTACAGACTCAACAAAACGCTTTATTGCATCCTCATTGTGGGCGCCATCCATAATGATATTCGGAGCCAGGTACTGCATTCTTCCCGGCCAGTTAAACTTAGCCAGGGCCTTTTTCATATCTGTCACATCCAGATCATCCTTTTCCTGCATCATCATAAATGCAAGAGTTGCTGTAACAGCATTATCTATTTGATAAAGAGCTTTAAAACCCGCTGTAGATTCTTCTCCAAGAAGTTTTAAAACACCATCTTTATATTCTACAACATTATAGGCTGGACTGACAAGTTTTCCAGCTTTTTCCTCTATTACCTTATCTGCCACATAACTGCCAGTATTATAGATAACAGGGACTCCCGGAACTATTATTCCAGCCTTTTCTCCCGCAATCTCTTCAATAGTATTCCCAAGATATTGCATATGGTCCATACCAATAGAGGTTATAATGCAAACTTCGGGAGTTACTACGCTTGTAGCATCCAGTCTGCCGCCAAGTCCGGTTTCGAGAACCACATAGTCGCAGCTCTGCTCTGCAAAATAAAGAGCTGCCATTAAGAATACATATTCAAAAAATGCAGGATGAGCCACCTCTTTATCAGAATCCAGCAGCACATCAATATCGCTCTTTACTCTATTAAATATATCAGTAAAATCCTCGTCACTTATATCTATCCCATTGATAGAAATCCTCTCATTCATCTTCATCAGATGAGGGGATGTGAAAAGACCTACCTTATAGCCCTGCTCCTCAAGAGCCAGCGCCAGCATCTTGCAGACTGAACCCTTTCCGTTAGTTCCCGCCACATGAATAGATTTGAATTTATTCTCAGGATTTCCCAGTTTAGAAAGGATAGCCCTTGTATTATCAAGATGCGTCTTTGCCGCAAATCTTGGAATACTAAGTATATATTCTGTTGCCTCGTTGTAGTCCATCTGTTTCATTTGCTTATCTATTATCTACCTTTTCAGGATACATATCATGCTGAGTAAGTCTGTCCCAGGCAACCTGCTCCCATTTTGTTCCAGGCTTTCCATAGTTTGTATAAGGGTCTATTGAGATTCCTCCACGAGGAGTGAACTTTCCCCAAACCTCTATATACTTAGGATCCATCAGCTTAACAAGATCCTTCATGATCTTATTAACGCAGTCTTCATGGAAATCACCGTGATTCCTAAAGCTGAAAAGATAAAGCTTAAGGGATTTACTTTCAACCATCTTTACATCTGGAACATAAGAAATATAAATCGTCGCAAAGTCTGGCTGTCCTGTTATAGGGCAAAGACTTGTAAACTCCGGACAATTAAACTTTACAAAATAGTCTGTATCCTGATGCTTATTTTCAAAGGTTTCAAGCAGGCTTGGATCGTAGTCCTGTGGATACTTAACCCCCTGATTACCTAGTAATGTTAAATTCTCATTTTCACGTTCTTTCATTTGTTTTTCCTCTTATAATTTATACTCACGCCAATTATTGTAATGGATTTCTCCCAGTCTTGTAGAATACAGGATGATATCCTTAACCTTGTGGCCTGTTAATTTTTCCAGAGTAAGTGCATAAAGGTACATCTGGGCAGCGTATCGTCCCAGAAGCTCCTCGCCACTTTCCACATTGTCTGTCTTATAATCGACAAGTATTATATCATCATCTGGTCCCTGATAGAAGTATGCATCTATAATACCCTGGATCATAATGTAATCCTTAGTGATATCACGAATGTGACCATCTTCCACATTAAGTTCTACCTTTGCTCCTACACCTGGTATTTCATCAGGTCGGAGTCCAGCTATAAACTGTCTTTCCCTATAGAGCTTACCTTCCGTAAATGCTTTTCGCATCATATGGAATAATGATCCTTCATCTTCACTATAGAACTTCAAAAGATAATCTATCTTTACTAATTCCTTTTCTTCATCTTTAAAATGCAGTTCAGAAAGAGCACGTTCCATTTCAAATTTCAGGCTCTCTTTGGAAATCACATTTCCGTAATCAAGATTTTCGAAGATGGCATGTGTGATGGTTCCTCGAAGAGCAGCCTTTCCAGTCATCTCGGCTATCACCTCTTCTGGAATAACTTCTTCTGGAGCATTTGTCTCTTCAGGAAGTGATGACTCATCCTCCTTATACTTTTCCATCTCCATATGCTTTATCTCAGAGACAGACATCTTCGTTGCAAGGCTGGTCTCAAATGGATAATTATAATCATAAGGATTCTCACCATCCAGAGTATAAACCTTGAGATTATCATTAATCTTTTCAAGAAGTTTTTCAGTGCTTTCTTTATAATCAAGGTTCTTCTTTACAAATTTCTTCTTGAAATCCTGGGCTATCTCGTCTTCAGAAACAGCATTACATTTTATAGCTGGTTTTTCATCGCTATTATTCATAGCAAAAAGCACAAAGTCCATATAACTCTTACAGGACATTGGAGTTACCGGAACTTTATTAGGAGCATACCCCAGCATTACCAGCTTTTCTTTTGCTCTTGTCATTGCAACATAAAATAGTCTTGCCTCTTCGGCTTTCGTTTCCTTTTTCTCCAGCAGATCAACAACTTTTCCCTTAATACTCTTCTTCTTAACTTTAACTCCAGAACCAAGAGTCTTCATCTTATCTATAATCAGATGATAATCTGAGCTGACAGAAATCGCTCCACTTTTATCGTTATATCTAAATGTCTTCTCAAGCATAGGAACAATTACTATTGGGAACTCAAGACCTTTACTTTTATGGATAGTCATTATCCTTACAACCTGGTCAGTTCCTGTTGCTGCATTCGGGTCATCAAAATCCATATTATGAATGCGACACTTATCAATATATCTCAGGAAATCCAGAAGGCTGGCTGTACGCACGCTTTCAAATCTTCTTGCATAAACTCCCAGCTTCTTTATATTTGCAAGTCGCCTTCTTCCATCCGGCATTGCAGCCACAAAGGTTTCAATCTTTGTATCTACAAGCACTCTATCCAGCATATCTGAAATACTTAGATAAGGACGAAGTTCAGTCCACTTACTGAGCATCGCGCTAAAGCTTCGGAGCTTCTCAGCAATAATTCTAAGGTTCTCATCATCAGAGTTTATATAGCCCTTCTCAAAAAGATTACATTTATCTGCAAGGCTCATTCTTCCATCTGCTGAAAGTCCTACTATGATTGCGAGATCAGTATCAGTAAGACCAACTATGTGCGAAAGAAGAACTGATGCATAAGGAATATCCTGCTGAATATTATCGATCACTCGAAGAACAGATAACAGGGTTTCAATTTCAACAGCATCAAAATATCCCTCGGAGTCATCTATAAAAACAGGGATTCCCATCTGCTCATAAATACGCACCATAGCCATATGACCAGATATACTTCTCTGCAAAATTACAATATCTCCGAAGTCTGCTTTTCTATATCTCGGATTGTTATCACTCACAGGCCTGTCTTCATTAAATGACTCGTTAAGAACAAATGCAGGTGGTTTAGTGTCACTTCCATTCACCATTTCCAGAATGCGACGTCCAATCTCAACAGCCTGCACCTCTTCTTTTTCAAGAGGAATGTCATCTCTATTATCACTCTTCTCGATAAGATAAAGCTCCGGAATATCCTCATTAAGAAGATCCGTTTCTGGAAAATGATTCCTATAATCATTTTTTTCAGGGACATGTAACTCTGTATTATGGTTATACTCTATTCCACCAAAATCCTCGGACATTATTTTTCTAAACACAAAATTTACTGCATCTAGAATTTCACCTCTGGATCTATAGTTCATATTTAGATTGATCAGAGCTCCGCCCTCATTCTTCAGATAATTAATACTTTTCTCAACAAAAAGTTCAGGTCTTGCCATTCTGAATCGGTAAATACTCTGCTTTATATCACCAACCATAAATACATTCTTTGGATTACCCAGAGCATCTTTTCTGGCAACAGCATTCAGAAGATTCTCCTGAAGGTCACTACTATCCTGATACTCATCTATATAAATATATTTATATTCTCTGGATTTTCTCTCCCCGATTTCTGTAGATACTATTTTTTCTACATCATAAAGAATATTAAATGCAGCATGAGAAACATCAGCAAATTCAAATTTTTTCTGTTTTCTCTTTTCCTCTAAAAGTGCCGCATCAAAATCAGATACTATATTAATAAGGCAATCAAAAAATCCTGCTCCCGCCTTACTATCTTCTTTTATTTCATCCTCAGTAAAGATAATCTTAAACTCATCTTTAAATTCCTGTCTCATATTTGATATAGCATTTTGAGTTTCTTCTCCATACAGTTCTTCAACTTTTTTCTTAACAGAAAATGTTTTCCATTTTGGAGGTACAGCAGCTTTCATTTCAGCTAGTGTCTGTGCTTTCATAATCTGTCCAAGAATGGCCACATCATCATTAAAAACCTCAACTACCTTTTGAGCGACGGAAATCTTATCAATATCTTCTTCCTCTTCAAAATATTCCGCATATTCATTAAGTGCATGAACGTAGCTTCCAGCCATCAATTTAAGATATCTTTTATAATCAACTACCCATTTCTGATTGATAGCGTCTTCGTCGTTGACAATCCTCTCTCTGGCCTCCTCCAGCCATCTCTTTGGATCAGCAAAGCTCTGTGATACACTATGTATTTTTAAGATGAACTCCTTTATGGTACTATCATCTATATTCTTTCTGAATGCAAACGCTGAAAGCTCTTCCATAGTTTCATCGTCTTCATAATACTTATTAAGCACATCTGTCAGAACATCATCCTTCAGAAGTTCAATCTCGTTCTTGTCATAAATCTCAAAGTTTGGGTCCATCCCCACAATACTAAAGTTTTCTCTGACAATCTTGTTGCAGAAGCTATCAATAGTCATAATATCTGCATTTTCTGCAAGCGCAAGCTGACGGGCCATACGAGGATCCGTGTAGGCCATCTTTTCCAGGGCAGCAAGAATTTTGCTGCGCATCTGTGCAGCTGCCGCGATTGTAAATGTCACCACCAGAATCTCATCTATATCCGCAAGTCCCTGCTGAACAGTCTGAATTATTCTTTCAACCAATACAGCAGTCTTACCAGAACCCGCAGCGGCAGATACCAGTATGTTTTGATCTTCAGTTATACTATCCAGCACCTTTTGCTGTCTTTCATTCCAATGTGGCATATGCCCCTCCAGTTAAAATGACTTCTTAGTAATTTCTACTTCTTCACCCTGTCTCGATTTCTCAGCCAAGACTCTCATCATCTCTGGTCCCTTAAGCTCCGGACGTGAAATATATCTTCTTTTACCTGAGTAATCTGTAAATCTACAAACAGCTTTATATGAGCAGTAAGCACATGCGTCTGTCTGCTTGTGGGCAAATTTTATAGGAGCTTTATCAAACTCTCCTGCAAGTATTCTATCAGCCGACTGTTTCATTACCTGTGCACTATAATCACCAATACTGCATAAATCCTCTGTCGGTATTTCTTTATTCGAAATGCCTTTAGGAACAAGCTCCTTATTGATGGCATTTATTAGATCTGTCTCGTTTTCGGGATCAATCTTTTTGTTCTTATCCAAATCAACCACAGGATCAGATACAGTATAGTAATACATGCCCTCAGGAAGAACATCGCCCTCCTTATATCTGGCCTTAAGAATTTCTCTGACAATTTTTGTATATACAAGAAGCTGAATAGCTGTTCCCTGCTCTATCTCGGCCGGTTCAAACCCTTGAGAACCAGTCTTGTAATCGATCACTCTGATATTAAGATTTCCATCTTCCTTTGACATATCAAGTCTATCTATCTTGCCCTTAAGCGTGACAGGAACCTCTGAACCATCAGGTCTGTTAGCAGTAAATTCAGCAGTGAATTCCTGTTCAAATCTGTCAGGTGTAAACCCACCGGCCACAATCTGAGTTTTAAGAGTCTTGATAGTTCTTTCAGCAAGTTTTTTGAGATTGCGTTTTACTTCCTTAGTCTTTCCATCCAGTTCCTGGTCAGCCATAGCTTCTTCCCAGGCTGTGTCCAGATTCTTATTCATAAGCTCAACCAGCTTGCTGTCATCAATTTCACTCCAATTATTTTCGTACTCTCCCCGAACCTCCAGGAAAGACTTTTCAAGAGCGCTGTGAATAATAATACCCACATCATAATATTCAAGTTTCTTTTCTGGCCTTTCTTTAAGGTCCAGTATGTACTGTAGAAAATATTCATAAGGGCAGCTTGCATATTTTTCCAGCTTTGATACAGATAGTCTGAGGTCAATATTTCTCATTATCTCATCAGGAATTCTATCTGCTTTATTGCTGTACTCCAGCCCCGGAAGAATTGTTTCCAGTTCCGGAATACCATCCGCACCAACGAAACCAATATATTTCACTATGTTTCCAAGAGTATCAGAATTAACTGCTCCGCTTCCCTGCTGATCTTCCAGACCATCTCTTATCCAGCTTATGAAATCCAGCTTATCACTGGCAGCAGTTCCAGCAAGCTGCTCCGGTCTGCTATACTGATCATGAAGGTTTTCAAATAGTCTCTCTACTCTTCCCACAAGGAAGGATGGTTCTGAAGCTTCTCCATTCTCACCATTCGTGTGATAACTGAGAGTCAGCTTATCTGCAGCCTTTGAGAAAATTTGATAAATCAGGAAGAGCTCATTTATACTCTGCTCCAGTCCGCTTTCTGCCAGAGACTTGCCTTCACCAATATCCTTCAGAATATCCGACAGCTTATCCTTATCCTTTTCGGATAAGATTTTTCCAGCACCTCTGCGTACCGGAACTACACCGTCATTCATATTTATAAAATGCACCACTTTTGCATCCACTATTCTGGATCTATCCACGTCACAGGCTCTTACCGAGTCAATTGTTGGAGGAATCACTCCAACTGAAATCTCGCTCACACCAGAAGCAAGTATCTCCGTGAAATCGTGCAGAGACATCACTTCTCCCCCTAAAAGATCCTCAGTCTCAAGTAGTATTTTATCCAAGAGCCCATAAAGGCTTCTCATAACTCTGGCATCTGTATGAAGTCCTTCTTTTTCAAGGATTTCCGCAGACTTTTCCATAGAGGACTCAAATCCAAGACTTTCCATAATGGATCTTAGGGCTGTGATAATATTCTTAACCTTTTCCGCCTTCTTATTAATACTAAGAAGTGGACTCAGGGAATCGAGAATCTGGCATCTTACAGCATCCATTCTCTCACAGCGTTCTGTCTCTTCCTGAGTAATGTTCTTTCCATAAGGACGTATTTTCTTCTCCCACATGGAAATGCCTCTTATCCCAGTTCTCAGCGCAAAGTTTTCCAGCTCATCCAGGGCGTGCTTATCCTCTATGTTAAGAACTCCAGTCTTAGCATATGTAAATAAACTATTATGATCAAAATCCAAATCTATTATTTCAAGGCTTCTAATCATCGCCTCGGTATATGGATTCTTTCTCAGCATTCTGCTGTAATCAGAAAACAGAGGAATATCATACTCTTCAAATATCCTGCTGCCGTATCTGTCGAACCCTTCCACATCTCCTGTTACAACAACAATATCCCTATATCTAAGGCCAGCCTTAACCTCACGTCTTATAGCCTGTGCAACAAGTTTTATCTCATCCTCAAGACTGTCAGTATGATAAATAGAAATGCTATCATCCACTTCGCCCTTATATTCCTGAACCGGATAACGAAAAATGTTCTCTGAAAGATGACGAAGCGCCTCGCTTCCACCCGAAATACGATTGCATGTAGTTATAACAGGTTCCGTCATCATTACCTTCTGAAGACCTTTAAGACACATAGAACTTTGGTGAAACAGTTCATGTTCCTGCAGCTTGTCTCTCATTTTTAGCGAAGCCTGATCTATACAAATACCAAAGGTCATAGCCTCTGTTCTTTTTGCAAGCTCACCAATAACTGCCAGCTGATCTGGAGTGTAACCTCTATATTCATCAAAAAAGAAAACTGTTCCATCAACAGTCTTAACCGCTCTATCTCCTTTAAGAAGTCTTACAAGAAGCTTCAGTCTTTCTTCCGAAATAGTTATTCCAGTTTCAGAAGGATCTATATCCAGAGTAGTACTCTTTTCAGAGAGCACCTGAACAAAACCTCTGTAAATCTTGGAAACATCTCTCAGCTTAGCCAGAAGACCATCATTTCCGGATGGCATTTTGCGAATGCATTCATCCAGATCATCTGGAGTGACATTATACTGAATCATTTCCGATATAAGAGATTTTACTTCACGCGTAAAACCTGTATGGTCCACACTGCCACCATAAACATCCAGATTATTCTTGATTCTTCCGGAAACCACTCTGACCAGCATATTCTTTTCATATTCTTCCAGAACCGTGGTCTCTCTTACTCCCAGCTCTTCAAAAATACGATATGCCAGACGATTAAAACCCAGGATATCAATATTCATAAAACCTGGGCGACCATACAATTTATCACTTAATTCTATTAACTTTTTCTCGTATGCATTTCCGGCCTGATCAGGAACAATAACATAATAAAATTTATCCGGATTTTCATCCGCCTTCTTAAGAACTTCGCAGCAAAGATTAAAGGTTTTTCCTGACATGGCTGGTCCTGCCAGCACGTTAAATTTTGCGCTCATATTATTTACCTTTTGACACCTAAATGACATACGGATTGCTCCATTGCTAAAGCAATTCTTGCAAGCAAGAACGCTTTTGACTTATGACCCTAATGTCATTTTATCAAAAATCACGTCTTGTGTAATTAGAAAAATGTATTTATAATAGATTTATGTTATTTATAAAAGAAGGGGGCTATTATGCAGACTTTTAAAATTGATTCACCTTATAATAATCTGATAAAGCTGAAGGTTTCACAGGGCCATTTCGCCACTATATCTTCACATATCAATCACTACATAGACCTTACAACACTTAAAGCCAGAGCTAGTGAAGCAAAGGCCGTTGCAAAGTCAATGAGTCATGATTATATATCATCAACTATCGTCGATACTATTGTTTGTCTTGATAATACAGATGTTATCGGCGCATACCTGGCAGATGCACTCACAGAATCTGGAATCATGTCAATGAACCAGCACGGAACAATGTATGTTGTTACACCTGAGATCAACTCACTTGGACAGCTTACATTCAGAGATAATGTAGTTCCAATGATAAATAACAGACATGTACTTCTTCTTCTGCCAACTGCAACTACAGGTTATACAACAGAGAAGGTTATTGAATGTATCAAGTATTACGGCGGAAGCATTGCTGGTATATCAGCTATCTTCTCAGCTGTAGATAATGTTCAGGGATATGATGTTCATTCAATCTTCCATATGAACGATATAGAGGGATATGCATCCTACAACTCACATGAATGTCCATTCTGTAAAGCTGGAATGAAACTTGACGGACTTGTTTCAGCCGGTGGACTTTCACAGATTAAATAATTTAAGACATAATAAAATTCGCTTGTACACTTATTTGTACAAGCGAATTTTATTATGTTTAATCAACTTATTTCTGAAGTTTTTTCAGATCACTCTTTTCAAGAAGAACCAAAAGTTCATCATTTTCTTCAAGTGGTCTGGATGGATCTACGAAAGCATGCATTCCAGTTTCATCCTTTATTGCAACTACATTCGCATGATATGCTTTACGAAGGTTTAATTCTATAAGAGTCTTACCAACCCATTCCTTCTTTGGATGCATTTCAATCATTCCCAGATTTTTATCTATATCGAAGTAGTCCATAAAGCTGTCAGACATAAGTGTTCTGGCCACACGTTTACCAGTTTCTTCCTCAGGGAATATAACCTTGTCAGCTCCGACCTTCTCAAGAATCTGTCCCATTCTCTCATCAGATGCCTTTGCAAGAACAAAAGGAACGCCAACTTCTTTTGCAGCCATAACAGACATTATGCTGGCTGTAAGGTCAGAACCCATGGCAACAACAACCACTTCCATATTTTCTATACCTGTTCCAGCTATGGATTCAATATTCTTAAGGTCTGCCTCAATAGCATATGTAACCTTATCTGAAATCTTAGCCAGCACATTTGGATCGGCATCTACAACCATTACATCCGCTCCCATTTCTGCAAGTGAAAGTGCTGTTTTCTTTCCAAAACGTCCCATACCCAGAACTGCTATTTGTTTACTCATGTTAACCTCCATAAAGACTCTTAACTATTATCCAGCGAAGAAATTACCTGCTACATATTTTACTTCGTTCTTTTCCAATCCCTTATAGTTAAAGAACAGCGCCATCGAGATAGGTCCTATTCTTCCTAAATACATACAAGCAATAACTATAAGTCGTCCCGCCGTATTCAGCTCAGGTGTAAGTCCACGTGACAGACCAACAGTAGCTGTAGCACTGAAAATCTCATAGGAAGCATCTACCATATTTGTATCATTTGTCATCATTATAAGCATGATGCAGATAAATGTTATCGAGAAACTTACATAAATAATAGCTGATGCTTTTCTGATAAGATCCTGTCTGATACTTCTGCCGAACACAACCGATTCATTTCTATTTCTTATAAAGGAAGCTGTATTGGCAACTACCAGAAATGCAGTTACCGTCTTAACACCACCTGCAGTACCAACTGGAGAACCACCGATAAACATATAGAAATTACCAAGTACGCAGGTAACTTCTCTAAGGTTTCCTTGTGGAACTGCCGCAAAACCAGCCGTTCTGAAGGTTACTGACTGGAAATAGGAATTTAAAAACTTCTGTCCGAAGGTCATAGGACCTAAAGTATCAGGATTTGTATATTCCATTATCATAACTGCTATGGCGCCAGATACTATAAGGAAAAGTGTAAGGGAAAGTACAAGCTTCGTATGTTCGCTCAACCTTTTTACGTACTGCCCAAATGTATACTTTTTCCTGATAGCAATCTTTGCTCCATTTAAACAATCAAACCATACAACGTATCCAAGACCACCAAGAACAATCAGAACCATCGTATTTATAAGTACAAGGGGATTATTGTTGTATCCCACAAGACTATCATTTCCAATTATATCAATTCCAGCATTACAAAAAGCCGATATTGAAGTAAACACGGAAACCCAGATACCTTTAAGAGTTCCAAACCTGTCTATAAAAACTGGCATGTAGAAAACAGCTCCCAGAAGCTCAACCAGCATAGTTCCTTTTATAACTCCTGCCAGGAATTTTCTAAGACCAGCTATGGTACTGAGGTTAAATGCATCATGTAGCAGAACAGTTCTGGAAAGCGAAAACCTCTTACTCACCATAAGCATCAAAATGGAAGTACCTGTTATTATTCCAAGACCACCAATCTGAATAAGAATTAAAATAACAATCTTTCCAAACAGGCTCCAGTATGCAAAGGTATCAACTACTACAAGACCTGTAACACAGATAGATGTAGTTGATGTGAAGAGTGCAGTCACCACATCAGTACCCTGCCCATCAGCAGTGGCGACAGGAAGCATAAGCAACAAGGTTCCCACCACAATAGCACCTAAAAAGCTGAGTGGGATAAGCTTTGACGAACCCATCTTTGTTTTCTTCTTTTCAATTTTTACAATAGATGCATTCACTATTTACGTCTCCATGTACCAACAGAGAATAATATTAAAACAGGGAAGAGCTCAAGTCTGCCCGCAATCATATCGAAAATAAGTGTCCACTTTGCAAGTATACTATATGCAGCATAGTTTCCTGCAGGACCTACAACACCGAGTCCCGGACCAATGTTATTCATTGTAGCCGCAACTGATGTAAATGTTGTAATAAGATCAAAATCATCAAAGCTGATGAGTACAAATGAAATTACATATATAAGCAGATAAGCCATGAGGAATACATTTGTCGTTCTGAGTGTATCCTTATTTACTGCTTTCCCATCCAACTTGATTGCCTTTACAGATGAAGGATGAGTGTAGCTGAGTATCTCACGCACCACCTGTTTAAAGTAAAGGATGACTCTGGACACTTTGAGTCCACCACCCGTACTACCGGCACACGCACCACTAAACATTATAAGCACGAGTATACCCTTCGGCATATTCATCCATGTGTGGAAATCTACTGTCGCAAAACCTGTGGTCGTCATAATAGATGAAACCTGGAAGGCTGCATGATGAACAGCATCTAATAGGCTACCATTATAAATTCCAAATGAAACAAGGGCTGTCGCAACTACGAAAATACCCAGATATACATAAACCTCTTCACAATGAATGAGATTCTTGAATTTTTTCATGATTATAAGGTAGTAGAAGTTGAAGTTAACACCGAACATCAACATACCTACAGTAATTATATTCTGGCAGGCGTGACTATAGCTTGCTATACTGTCTCCTTTTATACCAAAACCTCCTGTACCAGCTGTACCAAAGGATACGCAGATACTATCGAAAATTGGCATACCTGCAATTATCAAAATAATGATCAGACAAAGTGTCAAAGCAGTATAGATTGCATATAGGATAAATGCAGTCTCCCTTACCTTTGGTACCATCTTTTCAACTGATGGTCCAGGACTTTCTGCTTTCATGATATTCATCTCATCTACATTTGATGGAACAAATGCTAACATAAAAACAAGGATACCCATACCACCTATCCAGTGCGTAAAGCTTCTCCAAAGAAGGAGACACTTTGGCATAGCCTCGACATTCAGCAGTATACTGGCTCCTGTAGTTGTAAATCCAGATGCAGTTTCAAAAACAGCGTCTGTATAGCTTGGTATAGCCCCTGACGCAAAAAACGGTATAGCTCCAATAAGACTAAAAAGGAGCCATGTTACCGCAGTAATAATAAAGCCCTCACGAGCTCTTATTCTCTGTTTATCGGCCTTTACAAGACGCAGCACACCACCAATTACGATAGCTGCCGCTGCTGTGGAGGCAAGAACGAAAAATTCCTTCTCACCAAAGAGAACTCCCGCAATTGTGGGAAGAAGTAAAAAGATTCCCGCCAACTGCATAAGCTTACCGATTATTTGTATCACTATCCTATGATTCACTGTCGGTTACCCTTTCACTATATCTCTTATACTATTTATATCTTTATTTATTGTAACAACAACAACCTTATCACCGACCTCAAGTTTATCTCGACCACCCGGTCTTATGATACTACCTTTTCTGGTAATACTACAGATAAGGGTATTGTCCTTTATCTTCAGATCTTTAAGCTCAACGCCTGCATAACTAAAGTCTTCACCAACACTGAGCTCAAGTGCCTCAACTCTTCCGTCCATTATTCTGTATAGTGATTCAACCTCGCTACCAGTTGCATTCTGCATGGAACGAACGTATCTGGCAATATAATCAGCTGTTACACTCTTTGTACTGATTATGCTTCCTACAGGAAGCTCCATAACAAGATCTTCATATGAATTTCTTTGAACTTTTGTGATAGTCTTAATAGATGCATCCAGCTTATTAAGATAAAGAGAAAGAAGGATGTTTGCCTCATCCTGGTGCATAAGTGCACATACAGCATCCATTTCCTCTACGGACTCCTGAATAAGCGTACGCTTTTCAGTTGCATCACCATGGATAATCATAGCCTTAGGAAGTAACTCAGAAAGCTCTTCACATCTTGCCAGATCTCTCTCAATGATCTTAACATTTATCCTCATATCAAGAAGCTTTTTAGCAACGTAGTAACCGATGGTACCACCACCTGCTATCATGACATTCTTGATCTTCTTTGCTTTGATACCAATATTATTTAAGAATTTACGAACTTCACTCATGGAAAGAGTTACGGAAATCTTATCTCCCGAATGAAGTACGACCTCACCATTAGGAATCTGAAGAGCACCTTCATGCTCAGTAACACAGACGAGGGCATTTGTTCCAACTTTATTTGAAAAATCTTTTATTGCAAGATTATCAAGAACTGAATTCTCTGGAATTTCAATTCCTATAAGTCTAAGCTTACCCTTGGCAAATGTATCCACCTCCAGTGCTGATGGGATTTGGATAAGACGCATAATCTCGTCTGCAGCAACCATCTCAGGATTTATGGACATAGACAGTCCAAGCTCGTCCCTGAGGTATCTGATTTCGTCAGTATACTGCGGACTTCTGATACGCGCGATTGTATGACATCTACCTGTCTTTCTGGCAATTAGACAGGCCAGCATATTCTTTTCATCATCTCCGGTTACAGCAATAAGAAGGTCAGCCTTTTTAATTCCTGCTTCCTTCTGAGTAGTGATACTAGTACAGTCACCCTGAAAGCCCATTACATCAGCTGTATTAGTGACATTTGTAAGGGCATCATACTTAATGTCCATAACCGATACTTCGTGGTTGCTAGCTGACAGTCTCTCTGCAAGAGTCAGTCCAACTTTACCGCAACCCGCGATAATAATATTCATTAATTTCTCCCCGCTTTATCATCTGATAGCATCATAAAGATGTCTCATATATAAACGCTGCATAGCATCATATTCAGCCATGCCTTTAAATGCTTTATCTACTGTATATCCCTCTTCTTCGAGACGTTCAGCAAGCACAGTATACTCCTGCGACACTTCATTTTCAACTTTTTCTCCAGCCATAAACTCAAGCGGTACTAAAACCACCCTTCCAGATGTAATCCCAGCCTGCTGGAGTTTCTTTATCGCTTTATAGAGCTTACGTTCTCCATGGAGTGTTGCAAGATGACTATTCTCAAAGTGTTTCTGAATGGATTTCTCAAATCCATCCAGTTCTTCAACACCATATTCTTTATCTCCCGTGGTAACGAGGATCAGGATATCATCTCCCACCATTTCGCTAAAAGCACCATGAAGCGCTCTGGCAGTAACCTCATAATCCTCATCACTATAAATAAGTGGCTTCGAAATATTTACCTCCTGAAACAAAGTTGCTAGACTAACTGTTTCATCCATAAGCTTTCTATATTCAGGACCATCATGCACATCCGTACTGACAACCACAAGATTTGTTATTCCTCTGTCCTTCATGGAAAGAATGGCCGCTTTAAGGTTCTGAAATTTTTCGCCGGTATTCTCTCTAAGCTGGCGACGCACTTCCCCATTCGTATAGACGCTGACAATATCAGCCGTCTCTAATCTGTCACCAATTGAAAGAACAAAATCATCTATAGTTCTCTGTCTCACATCATAGTCAGCAGTACCATGATTAACTACGATAACACCCTGTTTCATCTTCTTCTCCTAAAGATTACTCAACCCACTTACCGTTCTCATCTACATAATAGGACCCAATGTATTCCGACTGGGCCATTGCTCCACTGGACTTTAAATAGTACCATCCCGAGCCAGTTTTCTTCCAGCCAGTGGCCATATCACCACCGCCATTCAGATAATACCAGGTTCCCTTATCCTTTATCCATCCAGTGGCCATATCACCATCTTTATTTAAGTAGTACCATGAGCCGCCAGATTTAACCCAGCCAGTCACCATAGCACCTTCAGAATCCATATAATACCAATAACCCTTAACCTTCTGCCAGCCTGTAGTCATATATCCACTGGAATTAAAGTAATACCATTTACCTTTGACCTTAACCCATTTTGATGCTGGGTAAGATCCATCTGAATACTCAAACCACCAGCCTGTACTGTTCTTCTTCCATGTTCCTGTAGAATCATCAGGTGAAGAACCAAAAAGATCTTCAAGAACCTCATTGGCAGTCATATCTCTATAGCCCTCAGAATCAGAAAGAGCACTGCTCCATCTGAACTGATAGTATCCAGAGAAATAAGATGAACTCTTAGTCACATTTGGATATCTGTTATACCATGAGCTGTAATAAGTACTCATGTAATATTTAGCAAGTCGAACCGCCTCAGAATTTGAATTCCCTGAAGGGGTTGGAGTTCCGTTTATCTGTACTCCCGGAGGACTTGAATGAAGTATTACAACACTTCCATCACTGCAGGATCCAAGGCATATCCACATATGACTTGAACTTGTCATGATATCACCAGGCTTATAACTACTAAAGTTTCCTGGTGCAGTAAGAGTACCATAGCCTTTAGACTGAAGATTCTGGAAAACCTTATTGTTGTAATCTACATACCCCTCTTTTCCATTGGTAGTTTCAAGAGTATTGTAAAGAACCCAGCCCATGTAACCACTACAGTCAAGACCGTTATGGATTACGCTGACATTTTTCTTATAATCATAGTCCTTATAGTTGTAGCTTGAAGTCTGCTTAGATGCGAACTCAGCCCACTTGGAAGAAAGTCCGATAGTTCTCACCTCATCTCCCGCTCCGGTATCCTCTTCATTCCAGCCACCACCATAGATATACATAGTAGTACCAAGTGGCTTAAGAGCAGTCTGAATGAAACCCTTAATGGATTTTGTTCCAGCAGCTTCTACGTTACTCGCTTCAAATGATTTAGTATTAGCAACTGATAATACGATCAAAAAGCAAAGTATGATTGCTATAGTTTTATTTACAACTCTTTTCATATAAATCTCCTATTTGCCCTTTTTGTAATAAGGTTTAGTCTTATCAAAAATGAAGTGCATCTGATTCTGATTACGAACTTCCTTGACGGCGTTAGTATACTTCTCAACATAGTCACGAAGCTTTGTCATGTACTCTTCTTCGGTAATGGTTCCTTCAGCAACTCCTGAAAGTCCATATTCCCAGCTTGCTGTCAGGTCAGCACGAAGAAGACCATTAATAGAATAAAGAACCACATCGTAGATTATCTCACCTAAGAATGTAGGCGTAAGCACCTGAGTCTTTTTATTAAGCTGAATATATTTATTATTTACCAGCTTTGTGATGATGGAATCCCTTGTAGCAGATGTTCCAATACCACTACCTTTTATTTGTTCTCTAAGTTCTTCATCTTCTATAAGCTGTCCTGCATTTTCCATTGCGAGGATCATTGAACCAGAAGTATATCTCTTTGGTGGGTTTGTCTTACCCTCTTTGATATCAAAGCCGGAACAACCCAGCTCCATACCCTTCTTAAGTTTATCCAGATATTCCATCACCTCTTCGGTGGCAACCATGTCTTCCTGGCTATCCTTGGAATCTTCTTTATTTTCGTCTTTATCTTCAGCCTTCTCTTCTGTTTTATCTCCATTCATCTTTGCCATCAGTTTTGGATCGGCTATCATAAGATATCCTGGTTTAGATAAAACCTTGAAGGAAGCATTAAACTGCTCACTCCTGCATTTGAGTGTAATAGCAATTTTTTTATACTCTGCAGCAGGGTAAAAAATCGACAAAAATCTTCTAACGATTATATCATAAACCTTTGACTGAATGCTTGTTAATTTTCCCAACTGACCAAGTCCCTGACCGGTAGGTATTATAGCGTAATGGTCAGTTATCAGCTTGTCATTTACATACTTCGACTTACTTATTCCTTTATATCCACCCTGGTTGATTATATTCTGTGCATAGCCACCAAGACTCTGATAATTACAGAGGCCTCTTATGTTCTTATCTATTTCTTTTGCAATGGCAGAAGAAAGAACTCTGGCATCCGTTCTAGGATAGGTGACCATCTTCTTTTCATAAAGCTCCTGAACGATATTCAGTGTTTCAGAAGGACTTATCTTAAACATTCTGGAACAGTCATTCTGAAGCTCTGCCAGATTGTAAAGCATAGGTGGATTCTTCTTTTCAGTCTTACGATTAATGCTTTCTATAACCATCTTAATTGGCTGCTTTTCAGAGCAGTAAGCAATCAGTTCTTCAGCATCCACCCGCTCCTTAAATCCATTTTCTTTATAGAGCTTAGGGCTTCCAAAGTATTTACTTCCCTCTACAGCCTTCCACTCAGCATCGAACATACCATCATTTATATGACCAACAACTCTATAAAATGGAGTTGAAACAAATTCTCTGATTTCTCTTTCTCTTTTTACAACCATGCCAAGAACGCAGGTCATAACACGACCTACGGCAATAACACATTTGTCTACTCCGAGATATTGTTTTATTGGGTATGAATATTTGAGAGTGAGCGCTCTGGAGAAGTTAATACCCATCAGGTAATCTTCTTTGGCTCTTAGATAAGCGGCACATCCCAGATTGTCATATTCGGAAAGAGGTTTTGCTTCTTTGATTCCACGTAGAATTTCCTCCTCAGTCTGGGAATCAATCCACACTCTTCTCTTATCCTTTTTATCACTAACCTTCGCCTGTTTATCAACCAGTCTGTAAATGTATTCTCCTTCACGTCCCGAGTCGGTGCAGACATAAATAGTATCTACATCATCTCGATTAAGAAGTCCGCTTACAACTTTAAACTGTTTGCTGACAGCAGGGATGACCTCGTATTTATATGAGTCCGGCACAAATGGAATTGTATCCATTGACCATCTTTTTAATTTTTCATCATAGGCGTCAGGATAACTCATAGCCACAAGGTGACCAACACACCATGTGACTATGTAACTATCATCTTCTATATAACCATCTTTTCTGGAACCTTTCACTTTGAGTGCATCTGCAAACTGTTGTGCTACAGACGGTTTTTCTGCTATAAAAAGCTTTTTCATACTCACGCTGCTTTCTCTGTTTTTCGATTAAGTGCTATCCACTTTTTCTTTATAGTACCTACAATTCCATCTGGCATATAAATTATTATAAGAATAGCTATTATTCCAAGTATGATGTTAGACCATCCTGGATAATGAGCCAGGAATTCCTGAAGAAGAACATAGATAATGGCACCCACAACAGGTCCCTCAATTGTTCCCACTCCACCTATTATACAAATGAAAACCATAGATATGGTCCAGCCAATACTGAATCCACTATCAGGATAGATAGTTCCTTTATTAATACAGAATATTGCACCTGCAACAGCTGTAATAACGGCTGAGACCAAATAAACTAAAAATCTTGTTCTACCAATATCTACACCCAGAGATGCAGCTGCGGAGATGTTATCTCTCATGGCAGTAAGACCAAGACCAATCTTGCTTCTTAATAAAATGTATACCACAGCCAGAGTCACAAGACAGATGGCAAGTGACATATTGTAGAGTGCATCTACCCTTGGATAAGGAGTGATATTCATTGTCATTCCAGCACCCTTTCCAACATAGCCCCAGCTAAGGAAGAAGGTACCCAGCGCCTCTGCCACAACCCAGGTTGTGATAGAGAAGTACATTCCTCGCATACGCAAAAGAAGGAAGGCAAGCACTGTTGCAACAATAGCACTTATTCCTACACCTATAAGAATTCCAAGTCCGAAATGAAGCTTGTAAACTGTAGTTGCCATAGCAACTGAATAACCTGCAAGTCCAATAAATGCCTGCTGTCCAAGACTGGTCATTCCGGCATAGCCACTTAGCAGATTCCAAACCTCTCCAATAGAAATATAGAGGAATATCTGAACCAGATATCTCATAACATTACTACTCAGAGCTCCTGTTAATGCCATAGCAATAAAGAACAGGCCCAAAGTAGCATATACCACTAAATAAATAAGCGTTTTCTTACTCATACCCTGGCACCACCTTTATTCTTAAGTCTGCCCAGGAGATTCTTTGGCTGAACTACCAGAAATAGGATCAGGAAAATATAACTGATAAGGAGTCCATAGTTTGCTCCTCCGATTACCTGCATTAAGCCGAAAAGAATTCCCGCAACAAGAGTTCCTTTTATATCACCAAGACCACCTATAACAACCACAACGAAAGCTACCAGAAGGTATCTTCCACCTGAGGTTGGATAGAAGGTCCATTTCATGCTTACACAAAGACCTGATACTGCAGCTGTTGCTGTGGCAAGTCCCATAGCTACCGCAAAAGCCTTATCCACATTTATACCTGAAAGGGCAGCCGCCTCTGCATCATCGGCTGTTGCACGGATTGCTTTGCCCATATAAGTTTTATCCAGGAACAAAGTAAGTAATAGAATAACGATTATACTGATAAACAGGAGCAGACAGTTGAGAATTGAAATATCCATACCGAATACATTTACCACATTATTACTATAATCTGTGGAAATATGTCTTGCATCTGGAGAGAACTTCAGAAGCATTGCATCTTTAAGTATTATGGAAATACCAAAGGTTACCAGCAGAGCTGGCTCCGCCCCTCTCTTCATGGAATGGTTAATCAGTATCCTCTGAAGAAGGTAACCAAATATAAACATGAGTGGTATTGAGATAAATACAGTAAGAAGTGGATCTATCCCCAGCATTTCCGAAAGAACGGTCGAAGCAAATGCCCCCACTATAACATATTCACCGTGTGCCAGGTTTGTCAGCTTAACTATTCCCAGAATAAGCGACATTCCCAGACCGATGACTGCATATATACCACCTAAAAGTATTCCGTTTATAAGTACTTGTACAATATACATTTCTAAACCTGCTTAAATTCCAAAATATGCTTTCTTTATATCTTCATCGCTTAGGTCGGTTGCATCTCCTTCAAGGAGCACCTTGCCCTTTAGCATAATGTAACTATAGTCCGTTGTTGCTATGGCACGTCTTGTATCCTGCTCAATAAGAACTATAGTAGTATTATCAATTTCATTTATCTTTTTTATGGTTGCATAAATATCTTTCACGACTACTGGAGCAAGTCCCAGGGAAAGCTCGTCAAATAGAATGATCTTTGGATTAGACATAAGGGCTCTTCCAATAGCCACCATCTGTCTTTGTCCACCTGAGAGACTTCCTGCCGCCATATCCTTCTTTTCAGCAAGAACTGGGAAGAGTTCAAAGACTTTCTCCAAATTCTTCTGCTTATCAGCTCTGGCGCTCTTTTTGTAGCTTCCAACTATCAGGTTGTCGAGAACCGTCATTCTGTTGAAACAATGGCCGCCCTGTGGCACCAGACTAAGACCTGCAGATACCATCTTATGTGATGAATAACCTGTCACATCTTCATCTCCCAGATAAACCTTACCTTCAGAGATTTTTGTAAGTCCTGCAACAGCATTCATCAGGGATGTCTTTCCAGATCCATTCAGTCCTATAACAGAAACCATGTGCCCTTCTTTTACATTCATAGTCACGCCGTCTACTGCTACGAAATCACCATATTTAACTTTTATGTTTTCAAGTTTTAATATATCCTTACTCATCTTCCTGCACTCCCAGGTAAAGCTCCTCAACAATAGGAGAAGCTACAACCTCTTCTGGCTTTCCTATGATGACATTCTTACCCTCTGCCATACACATGAGCCTATCCGTAGCATTTACCATAGTTTCGATTATATGTTCTATCCAGATGATAGTCAGATTCTCTTTCTTTAATTCTTCAACCAGCTTCATTACCTCAGTAACCTCAAGTTCTGTAAGTCCTGCTGCAACCTCATCAAGGAGAAGAAGCTTTGGTTCTGTTCCAAGAGCTCTGGCTATTTCCAGTTTCTTTCTATCAAGAAGAGTAAGCTCTCCAGCCTTAAGTTTAGCCTTATCACCCAGCCCAACTCTATCCAGACACTCCTGAGCAATCTTCTCTCCATCTTTTATGGAATGTCCTGCGCCATGAACACTGGCTACCAGAACATTATCGAGAAGACTCATACCAACAAAAGGACGTGGCACCTGGAAAGTTCTACCTATACCAAGCCCACATCTTGCAAATGGAGGAAGCTTTGAAACTTCCTTTCCGTTAAATTCTATTTTTCCTTCATCAATGCGAATAAGACCAACTAGAGTGTTAAGCATTGTTGTCTTACCACATCCATTTGGTCCTATTACACCAAGTACCTCTCCCTCGTATACATCGAAAGAAAGTCCGTTCAGGATACGAATCCTTTCGTATCCTGAACATACATTTTTAACTTTTAATATCTTATTTGCTGTTTGTTGCATTTCCTTCTATATATTCTCCAGTCAGAGGGATTTCTGGGTGAAGTGAATTATCAATGATCTTAAGCTTAAGTTCACCATTTTCTCTCTGCCACTGTCCCCCGCAAAGAACTGTACGAGCATATGGAAGCCCGTTCATCTCCTGATCATATTTCACATGACCTATTATAGTATCTGTGTCGATATTTGCAATAGCATCTCTAATATCTTCTTTATCCATTGACTTAGTATTCTGGAATGCTGTTACCGCAAGCTCAAGCGATTCATAAGCATAAGCTGTAGGCTGAGGCATTGTACGTCCGTCGTTATCAGCTGCATACTGCTCAGCAAGTTCTGAACTTGATTTACCAGTAAGTGCTGATGTATATGGATTTGTAGGGGCCCACCAAACCTGAGTCATAATTCCATCTGCAAGATCACCAAGAGCCTCAACGTCACTTTCCAGGAGGGCACATTTACCCATTGTTACACCCTTAACCTCAACACCTGCACTGATGATGGCATTGTATGAATTCATGAAATCTGGAGGAATGTTTGTTCCTGCTATTATATCGATATCTTCTTCTTTAAATGTATTCGCAAGACTTGTAAAGTCTGTTGTACCTGATGGATACTGGCCTGGGTCTACAAGCTCATAACCATCTTCTACAAGTCTCTTTGTAAAGATTGTATGCCAAGCTGTTCCGTCGGCATCGTTTGCAAAAAGAGTCCCAACCTTTGCACCTGAATTAACGCCGCATCCTGCAGCTGTCCAAAGTGCTCTCTGTGATTCATATACATCATCAAGTGTATAGAATGAAAGGTATGTCCAGTTAAACTCTTCTCTTGAATTAGCTACAGGATCAATTGGAGCCTGTGAAGCTATACAAGGAACTTCATATCTCTCAGCCACATCTACTACAGGAATAACTGTATTAGGTGTCTGAATAGCTATGATCATATCTACTTCATCTTCTTCAATAAGCTTCTGAGTAAGCTCTGAACACTTATTTGCATCGGACTCTGAATCGTAAACTATTACTTCGAAGTCCATCTGCTTACCGTCTACTGTGATAGGATTTTCCTTCACATAGTCAGTAATCTGTTTTACTGCCCAGTCACATCCTTCACCATTACCTGCAAGTGGGCCTGTTGTAGGATTAATATATCCTATCTTAATTGTGTCCTTCTTGCTGCTTCCTGAGTTAGCTCCACAGCCTACTGAGCTTAGTGCAAGAGCTAAAACAAGTACTAATGCTATTAGTCGTTTCTTCATATTATCTTTCTCCCCTTAAGATAAAAATTTTTACACAAGTAAAATTATATAAAGAGGAAAAAGGATTGTCAACACCACTTGACAACACTGTCAATTTCGTTACCTTTATTAATTATAAGCCTCCAATATCTTCTCTAGATTCTGCCTTATTACAGGATGACTGATCAGATAATGAATAACAGGCGTTTTATTTTTTGATATCAAAACCCACTCGCCCTTTTGTACAAATATCTGAATATTTCTAAAGTTTATATCAGGCCTC
Source organism: uncultured Lachnospiraceae bacterium (assembly GCA_947168155.1). Taxonomy (GTDB): domain Bacteria; phylum Bacillota; class Clostridia; order Lachnospirales; family Lachnospiraceae; genus Eubacterium_Q. The sequence goes on from CAMVKW010000001.1 coordinate 59,090, forward strand.
ATAACTAATGAATAATTAGGCATTTCCTTTTGCATTGCTCTGGCCTGATCCATATGCTCCTGATACTCTTCATAGGTATAAAAAATATCCTTATCATAGAAGAGACCCGAAAGAGATAGGAAAATAGGTCTCTTTCTGAAGTCGGCTTCGGTTACATCTGGAATATGATCTTCTAACTTCGAAGTTTTAAGAACCTTCAGAGCCTTTTTTCTTTCTTCTTTTATATAGTTATGTATCTTCTTTCTATCCGCAGAAGGTATTTTATTTCTCTTTAGTATCCTTTCGAGAAGCTCAGTAGAGATTGTATATATTGGCGGCGTAGAAAGAAGACTCTTTCTGCCATCAGTACCTTCTGATGTAGAACTCATAATCGCATCTCGTTCTTTTTTATCTCTTATTATATCTATCATTATTCCGGAAGTTTGAACCAAGCCTTCAAACTTCTTCTTATAGTATTCAACCTCATCCTTATCAGTTGTAATTATACTTCTATATATATCAGGTCTTCCCGAAACTCCATCAACATGAAGAACTGCCGAGTCTGATACTACAAAGGCGTCTACGCTACGTCGGTTTTCATCTCCATTCAGATAATAGGATTCAATGTGACCAGACATATAGATTGGCATCCATTCCTTCAGCCAATTCATCATCTCAATCATTGGAGTATCATTGGCATGGATGATTCTGATATTCACACCCTTGCTGATAACATGCGCCATATCCTTCATAACATAGCTGTTCATGTCGCTTCTCACATCTGGCATATCCCAAAAGATATCAATCTTTTCAGTTTTATCTGACGAACTTATGATACTGAGAAACTTATCCTCAGCCTCTTCAAGCTTATCAAAGCCATAGAGAATCTCTCTATTATTCTTTGGAAGCTCAACCTTTTTAATTTCCTTAAGACTGGTATTATTCGCATATTCATTAATATTGAATACATCCAGACTGTGAATAAAACTCTCTACATATTTTCTTGGACTATTGTCATCGTAAAAGAGCCACCTGAAGAGTCTTTTCTCAGCCCATTTAGTATCAACCAAATCCGAAGAACGGCAGTCCATAAGCTCTGCCATAAGTTCCAAATCACTCTTTTTTAAATAATGGGATAATACATGCTTGGAAAGATCAGTAATAAATTCATATGGATTACCAGGTTTTCTGGTTCCAGATCTGATTCTGGAAATATAAGATATGTCCTTCCCTGTGCAGTCGGCAATCTCCTTCATACTCATATGAAGGCCATCCATAAGCTGACTAAAATTCACTCTGAAGGAATCAAAATCGAACTCGTAATTACGGGTATCAAAGCTGCTATTAAACCGTTTTTCCAGTTCTTCCACTGTCATACCGGGAACATTTTTTTCTTCTGCAAGAGAAGAAAGGCCCTGAATCAGAGCCTTATACTTCTCGCCATTTCTGTCTGGTATTCTTTCACCGGATTTATATCTGCTTATCGTCGCAGCAGATAAACCCGTTTTATCTGACAGTTCTTTAGCGCTACTTCTTAATTTGTATAAATAATCGTCTAAGAGTTCCCCAAACTTCATTAATGCTTCCCCTGATTACAGAATATCCTCCGGGATAATAGTCTTAATTCCTCCTTCACCTACACGTTTATCACACATAAGCATCATCTCATCCATGTGTGCAACGAATCTGTCTATGTTTCCTTCTTCCATTCCCTTAAGGGAAATCTTCAGCTTATCATAAACAGCTTTATCTGCTTCATAACCTTTTTCCTTCACATATCCCTTAGCAAGGTGGATCATTCCACGCTCTTTAATCTTATGGATATCAATCAGGTAAATGAACTCATCAACAATATCTTCATTCTCTTCAAAGAAATTAGAAAGAGAATCAATTTCACCTGTAAGAATAACTACATAATCATTTTTATCAGGAGCTGAATCCTTGATAACTTCAACCAGCTTATCAAATGTAACAAGTCCGGCATTCTCAATAATGAGACATCCACCTTTAAGCTTTGTAAGTGCATCCAGACTCATCTTGTTAAGCTGCTTAGCCTTTGCTTTAGCAATTGTTTCTGACTTAACAATACCAAGCTTGTAGAAGCTTCTTGCAAAATCCTCTCCTACCTTAACAGTTCCAAATCCGTTACGTCCAAGGATAACGATATTTTTAGGCATATCAGGATGCTTGATAATAGAATTGACTGAGATGATAACATCATCAGATGTCGTTTGAATTCTTGTATACTTCTTAAGGAAGGTAGCCTCTTCTGGAAGTTTTCCAAGAGTAACCTCTTCTCCAGTAACCGGATCTGTCACCCATCGAACTCTGTTCGAATTAGCTGTGGACTTAACTTCCTCAACTTCCTTCTTTCTATCCTCAGCCTCTCTCTTAGCAGCACGTTCAGCACGCTTACGTACCTCTTCCTGATAAAGCTCTTCCTCTGATTTAACAGGCTTCTTATAAGTCTGCTCGGTGATAGCATCCTGCTCTGCTTTTTCCTCTGCGGAAGGAGTACCAACATAAATGTTGCCGATCATACTTTCTTCCTGTGGAGAAGTAGCAGGCTTTACATCCTCGGTTTTCGGAGCTTCAGGTGTAGGACCGGCAAGGCCATCCTTTTCTAAGCTGTCCAGCACCTCCTGAACCTGTTTATCCCTATCATCAGAAGTAGCTTCTGGCTTTATTTCATCATCAAATCTAAGAGGCTTAAGCGGCTCATCAACAACGAAATTCTGAACCTCCTCATCCTTCTTTCCAAATAGATTTCTAAATAATTTTTTTATTGCATCATATGCATTTGAAAACGGTTTCATAACTAGTAACCTCCCGGAAAATTCCCATTACAAAAACCCAACTTATATGTTACCACAAAAAACTTATTATTTAAAGCGTACATTTAACTAAAATATCTTGATTTTTCTGTCTAAAGGGACTATATTATAGACCTGCTCCCAAAGAAATATAGGGAAAATAAAACAATAATAAATAACGCGAGAGGTAATGCAAATGAAACCTGTAAAAGAAGGTAAGGTAAGAGAAATTTATGATAATGGCGACAGCCTTATCATGGTAGCAACTGATAGAATTAGTTGTTACGACGTTATTCTTAAGAATAAGATAAATAAGAAGGGAACTGTTCTTACTCAGATGTCAAAGTTCTGGTTTGACATGACAGAGGACATTCTTCCTAATCATATGATTTCTGTAGACGTTAAAGATATGCCTGAATTCTTCCAGCAGCCTGATTATGACGGAAACAGTATGATGTGCAAGAAGCTTACAATGCTTCCAATAGAGTGCATTGTTCGTGGTTATATTACAGGTAGCGGCTGGGCAAGTTATAAGGAGAATGGAACAGTTTGTGGAATAAAGCTTCCTGAGGGACTTAAGGAAAGCGATAAGCTTCCAGAGGCAATCTACACACCTTCAACAAAGGCTGAGATTGGTGATCATGATGAGAACATCTCTTTTGAGAAGTCAGTTGAAGTTCTTGAAAAAGAATTCCCAGGCAAAGGTCAGGAATATGCTGAGAAGCTTCGTGACTACACTCTCGCACTTTATAATAAATGTGCTGATTTCGCACTTACAAAGGGAATCATCATTGCAGATACAAAATTCGAGTTCGGACTTGATGAGAATGGTAACATTGTGATTGGTGATGAAATGCTCACACCTGATTCTTCAAGATTCTGGCCAGCAGATGGTTATGAGCCAGGACATGGTCAGCCATCATTTGATAAGCAGTTTGCAAGAGACTGGCTGAAGTCTGATGAGAACAAGAACGAGCCTGAGGATTGGGAACTTCCACAGGAAATCGTAGATAAGACTATAGATAAATACCTTTCAGCATATAAGATGCTTACAGGCGAAGATTTATAAAATAAAAACCCGAGCTTATCACTTAGCTCGGGTTTTATTTTTATTTATGCTTCTTCGTTATTCTCATACTTTGCAATAATCTCATCATTTGCAAGAAGTGCTACATCTTGCATGCTCTTACGTTCAGCAAGAAGTACATCATGAAGATCAGGATGCTTGATTGCCATTATTTCAAGAGCAAGCCATCCAGCATTCTTTGCACCATTGATTGCAACAGTCGCAACTGGAATTCCAGGAGGCATCTGAACTATTGAATAAAGAGCATCCTGTCCATCAAGAACTGAACCCGAAAGAGGAACTCCTATTACAGGAAGTACAGTCTGTGCTGCAACAACACCTGGAAGTGCAGCTGCCATACCAGCGGCTGTAATGATAACCTCTGTGCCATCATTATTAATCTCCTCTATAAAGTCTGATAACTGCTTTGAAGCTCTATGTGCTGACAGGCATCTAACCTTTATATCAACATTCTTATCCTTCAAAAGATTGATTGCAGGCTCTACCTTTGGAAGATCACTTGTTGAGCCCATGATAATTGCTGCTTTCATTTTTGTTCCACCTTTCTATATAGCATTTATTTCATATTATCATTATAATTTGTATCTCTATAAACTTTTGGGGACATCCCCGTTATTTTTTTGAAACTAGCCGAAAATGCACTCTGAGAGGAATATCCCAAAGAAAGAGAAATATCCATCAAAGAAAAATCCGAGTATCTAAGCATATTTTGAGCGGTTTTTATTTTTGTCTCATTAATATACTGATTCACATTCATCCCCATCTCTTTAACAAAAAGACGAGAAAAATAACCAGCACTAAGATGTTCTCTTTCAGCAAGCTCATTTACTGTGATTTGCTTATGAAGATTATCATATATAAAATCTATGCTTCTTCTAACATGGATGGAGATAGCATTTTTCTTGTTAAGTTCTTTCATTCGAGTAGCATAATCTATCTGCATATCTGCTATCAGATCCAGAACCTCTTCAATTTCCTTCGCTTCATCGGCAGCTCTAATATAAATGTCACTTAAGGTATAAGCTGTATCCACATCCATACCACCATCTATGCACATTCTACTTATAACTGCAGCAGAAACAACAAGATGGTAGATCATATTTCTCAGCGGATTATCCGAAAGAACTCCTCTACCTTCCTGAAGATTCTTTCTCGCAATTTTAAAGCGTTCTCGAACACCTTCTATATCTCCACTTTTTATTCGGTTGTATTGTCTGAATTCAGTATGATAATCATGCCTTATGAATTCTTCTTGCCTTTGAATATATAATCTATAATTCAAGGAGTCGTTTGTATTCATATAATAGCCCCCATATATACACCGATACAAAACAACATATAAATTATATCATTTTATATACTGGGATAACAATAATATTTTATAAAACAAAACAGGCATCAGATTATCTGATGCCTGCATCTTACAGTATACTGAGGCGAACTTTATACTGCAACATTGTACCATGTCTCATATTCCACATCTGGACCAATAGTCATGGCATCTATATTAATATCTACCATGTAATAAACTCCGTTATCTTGAAGATTTTTACGTAATCTATTTATTATCACTAGTTTATTCTGTTCAGCCACCTCAGGAAGAAGCAAATGAAACTGTCTTCCACACCTCATTATGCTATCACTTATACGAAGACTCGAATGTACAACCTCTCCGAACTCCTGAATTATATTTTCCCATTCATCTTTCTCATCAACAATAGGTTCAACAGTGATCATTAATTCACAAGAAATAGTATTATACGAATGATTAAATCTCCTCATGTAATTATAAATTGTGGCAAACTCTTTCTTGTCCACCCACTTAGCTCCCGTATCCTCACTTTTAACCCCAAGAGACTCATTAAACTCATTAATATCATTCACTTCTATTTCAGTTATATCTGTATCAAGCCAATCCTCAATAATAATATAATCATACATAACGACACCTCCTTGTTGTTTTATCATTACCTTTAACCTGATAAAATTATATCGCTATGTAACCCCGCTGTTTTATTAGCTTTTTTACCTTTTTATCAAAAAACAAACCTTTTTTGTTTTCGTTTGTGATAATACTGTGTTCTTATAATGGCGCAACTGTGAACTCTCATTTCTATACACAAAATAAGTCAGTGGGGACAGAGGGCTCGATTCTTAAGGAATCGACACGACTCGTACCGAGTCGAGCCCCGTCCCACTGACTTATTTTATTCTGAGGGTACGTGTTGCATTTAATACTGCAAGTATCATTACTCCTACATCTGCAAAGATAGCGAGCCACATGTTGGCAATTCCTAAAGCGCCAAGTATGAGGCACAGAATCTTCACAGCTATAGCGAATGTAATATTCTGTTTTACTATGGAAAGAGTTTTTCGGGATATCTTCATAGCCAGTGAAATCTTTGCCGGGTCATCATCCATAAGTACAACATCCGCAGCCTCGATGGCCGCATCTGAACCCATGGCACCCATAGCTATTCCAATGTCCGCTCTGGCAAGAACTGGAGCATCATTAATTCCATCTCCAACAAATGCCAGTCTGTTTCTATTCTCTGCGTCCTTTCCACCTGAACCTTGTTCTTCAATTAGTTTTTCAACTTCATTGACCTTATCACCAGGAAGGAGCTCCGCCCTGTAAGTATTTACTCCAAGGCTTTCTGCAACTTTCTTTGCAACCTTATCTACATCACCAGTAAGCATCACCGTACTTACTCCCTGTGATCCAAGGTCCTTCATAGCTTTTTCAGATGTACTCTTTATTCTGTCAGATATCACAATGCATCCAAGATATTCCGGAACTGCATCATGACCTTCATTATGGCCTTCATTCATTACACAGTTATCATCAGATTCGCATTTCTGCAAACCTACATAAACCACTGTTCCTTCTTCATGAGGCGTAATGTTTTTAAGTCCAATGCGTTCCATAAGCTTCAGGTTTCCGGCATATATATGTTCATGCTCTGGAGTTATTACTTCTCTTCCTTCAGCGCCCTGATTATCTTCACCAGCATATACTTTTACACAAACACCATGACCTGATATTTCCTTCACATCGTCTATTCTGGAATTATTTACATCCTTTTCGGATTTTTCTTTATATGCCTTCTGAATAGACTGGGCTATAGGATGGTTTGAAGAGTTTTCGGCATAGGCCGCTTTCTCCATTATATAGTCCTCTGTAATTCCCTCCTCAGGATATACAGAAACAACCTCAAAAACTCCTTCAGTAAGGGTTCCTGTTTTATCAAAAACTATTGTCCTTACATTTGCGAGAACCTCGAGATAGTTTGAGCCCTTTATAAGTATTCCCTTTGATGATGCACATCCTATTCCTCCGAAGAAACTAAGTGGTACCGAAATTACAACAGCACATGGACATGATATAACGAGAAATGTCAGCGCTCTCATCAACCAGTCCAACCAATCAGCCGGCATCCCGAATATCAGTCTTACAATCGGAGGCAGTAAAAACAGAGCCAAAGCCAGATAACACACTATAGGTGTATAGTACTTGGCAAATTTGGAAATAAAATTCTCCGCCTTTGCCTTATGCATACTTGAATTCTCAACCAGCTCAAGTATTTTTGAAACTGTGGAATCCTCGAATTCCTTTTCAGTTTTAACTTCCAGTTTTCCAGTAAGAGAAATGCATCCGCTTATTACCTGCTCACCTGTTCGAACCATTCTTGGAACAGATTCACCGGTAAGAGCACTGGTATCCATCGAGGTTTCACCACTTATAACAACTCCATCAATAGGAACCTTTTCACCCGGATTTACCACAATGATTGAACCAATTTCTACATCGTCTGGATCTTCCTCTGTTATAGTGCCATCCTCGTGGAGTACATTTGCAACCTCTGGGCAGATATCCATCAGGTCTGCGATATTCTTCCTGCTTTTTCCTACAGCAATACTTTGGAATAATTCTCCTATCTGGTAGAAAAGCATAACCGCAACGCCTTCTCTATACTCTCCTGTAGCTATAGCACCTACTGTGGCAATAGTCATAAGGAAGCATTCATCGAAAACCTGACCATTTCGGATATTCTTAAATGCTTTCAGCAGCACATCATATCCCACTACAAAATATGGTACTAAGAAGGATGGAAGTTCAATCCACCATGGCACCTTTACTATATGAAATGCAATCGAAAGTGCCACCACAAGAATAAAGGAAATAATGCACCTAATTAAGTTTTTCTTTTGTTTGCTACTCATATTTTTAGTGACGAAAATCTCCTATAAAAAGATCTCCATATCATCCTCTATCTTCTTGCAATTCTTTCTTGCTTCCTGCATAACTGCATCAGCATCCACTCCATCCTCAAACTCTACTTTACATTTAAGGGTCATAAAGCTAAGTGTAGCATCCTTAATGCCTTCTGTATTCTTAATTGCTTCCTGCATCTTTTCTGCACATGCTGCGCAGTCAACTTCTACCTTGTAAGTCTTTTTCATTGTTTGTCTCCATTCTATATAATTAGTTTACATAACTCCAATGATAATTTATTCTTCTAAGTGTTCCATACCTAAATCCAGAATAGAACGTACATGATCATCATCTAAAGAATAGAAAATGCTCTTTCCGTCTCTTCTGAACTTAACAAGTTTGGAATCCTTGAGAATTCTAAGTTGATGACTGACGGAAGACTGGCTCATTCCAAGTATTGTAGAAATATCACCAACACAAAGCTCTCCGTCAAATAATGAATAAAGAATCCTTATTCTTGTTGTATCTCCAAATATTCTGAAAAGATCTGCCAGATCGTATAGATACTCTTCAGCTGGCATATTCTTTGCTATATCTGCTGCTGCTTTTGTTTTTATATCTTCTCCCATAATACCTCCTTGAGAACATATGTTTGTTTGTTCATATGTTCAATATACGCCCAGCATAGTGCTTTGTCAACTGTTTTTTTAATAAATATCCTATTTTGTTACAGATAATTTTAATATGTAAACCTACATACTGTGATTTTTTACAATCAAAACACAATATGTTGCACTTTTATGAACAAAATCACGAAATGTTACAAAAGTGTTGCATTTTTGTAACAAATAGTGTAAAACATTATAGGATTTCGAAAGGAGAAATTATGAAGAAAATTGTTAAACCGATGGTTATTGGTATAGTATTCGCTGTACTTGCTCTTGTCGGTACTAGAACTTCAGCTATGGATACAGCAGCTGAGGAACCTACCCCACTTGATAAATTCACAATGGACATCCTGGAAAGTCACAAAGCAGAAGTAGAAGCTAAAGCAGTTAATGATGCTAAATGCAAAATTCACTACGACGAGAAAATAAAGAATACAAGAAATCACACAAGAGAAATCAGAAATAAGATGATCGAAGAATCCAAGCCGGATATGACACTCATCGGAACATATCAGTTAACAGCATATGTTGCAACTGGTAATCCATGTGCATCTGGAGTATACCCTACAGTAGGTCGTACAGTTGCCTGCAACTCTCTTGCACTTGGAACAAAGATTTATATTGAAGGTCTTGGTGAATATGTTGTAGAAGATACTGGCGGAATGGGTGGCGGAGTTATCGATGTCTTCGTTTCCGATTACGGTTCAGCTATCAACTTCGGCAGACAGACTGCAAATGTTTATATTATTGAAGAAAACAAATAATCCTTAATACTTTATGTATAAAAAAACTCCATGCAATCTGCATGGAGTTTTTCACGTTATATAAGAATAAATTTTAGTCTACTCTTGTCTTTCCCTTGAAGAACAAAGCAACTGTTCCAGGACCTGTGTGGCTCGCAATAGTACATCCTATATCAAAACGAGCTACTCTTCCCTTAAGCTGTGGGAAGGTCTCTTCAATGAGGGCTATAACCTCTTTACCAAGCTCCTCATCTGAATCTGATAAGAATACCTTTCCTGTATAGTTAATGCCATTATCAGCATCATCTATCATCTTCTCAACTATTCTCTTAACAACCTTCTTCTTAGTTCTGATCTTCTCTCTTGGTGTAAGATGTCCCTCAAGGTCAACATTAAGAAGCGGGCAAATACTCAGAGCCTGGCCGATTGTTCCGGCTGTCTTTGAAATTCTTCCACCCTTAATGTAATACTTAAGATCTGTAGAGAAGAACCAGTGGATTACATTTAGCTTGTTATGCTCAATCCAAGTAGCCAGCTCATCTATGTCCAATCCCTCATCTCTTTTATCTGCAGCTAAATCCATAAGCAGACCATAACCTGACGAAGCTGCAAGAGAATCGATAACTATAATCTTTCTATCAGGATATGTTTCCTTAAGCATCTCAGCTGCCTGGCAGGCGCCATTATAAGAGCCTGAAATACCTGATGAAAGACTTACATGAAGTATATCCTTTCCTTCCTTAAGGAATGGTTTGAAATAATCAATATACTCACCAATACTTACCATAGATGTCTTAGCATCTGCACCCTCTTCCATCTTCTTAAGAAGATCTTTTGGAGAGAATGTTTTTCCCATATCATCCTTATACTGTTTACCATCTAATGTTATATTGAAACTAACGTAATGCAGGTTCCTTCTTTCAATCCATTCATTTGAAAGATCGCATGATGAACAGCAACTTAAAATATATTCGCCCATTATTTATCACCTTCCTCTTCATTTCCCAACTTAACACTCATGAGAACTGGATTGTGATCTGAACCAGCAAATCCGTAATCAAGTGTTTCAACAGTGTTCACTGTTATATTATCAGAAACTATAAATCCGTCAATAAGATAATATTGGAATGTATCATGATCGGCGTCTTTATATGGCTGATCAAGAGATCTACATGATGGAACTGAATTGTCCATCAGACACTGCCAGCGACTTCCAAAATCATCAACGTCTATACTTCCTGGAGCCCATACATCATCTCTTACAGGATACATACTAATATCCGCATTAGAGAATGTCTGATTGAAATCTCCACCAACTATAACATAGTTTCCTTTATCAAGTTCGTCGTCCATAAGTTTCTTTAATGCATTGGTCTGGGCTATCTTTCCTTCGCCATCATCATATGCTTCGAGATGAAGGTTGATAAGCACCAGCTCCTTGCCTGTATCCTTGCCGTCCTCGTCCACTACAGGAACTCTGTTAACAAGGAGACACCGCTTAAGATTTACAGTTCTTATAGGCCATTTGAATGGACATGGAAGGCTTACTCTGGTTGACTCGTCAATGCTGTATTTTGAAAATACTGCCACACCACTCTCAATATGTCCCATCATATTGTTTACTGGATAAGGAACATACTCTGCATTGAAGTTATAAGCAAATGTAGTCTCATAAGGAACATTGTTTTCGTTCATCTGATCCTCATAAGTTGCAAGATCACTCTTGAACTTAGCAAGCTGATCATTATTGTAAGAACGGTCAGAGTTTCTATCAATCTCCTGAACGAACAAAACGTCAGGATTATTCATAGCTATCATTCCGTCTATTCCGGCTATATTAACATCATTTCTCTCAATAGTAGTTACTGTTTCTCCTGAACCACCATCCATAAAGAAATCCATATTATCTCCAAGACCGCAATAACCAACGTTCCAGCTCATAATTGTAAATTCACTACCATCTACAAGCTGCTGTCCTTTTCCTTCAGAAGTATCCACAGTAACAGTTTCAACATCTGCAGGCTTGTATTCATTAACTGATAACCAGATAAAGAATACAGCAACAAGAGCAACTAGAATACCTAAGATGATACCAATTACCTTTAATATTTTTTTAACCATACCACAATCTCACTTTATAATTTCTATAAACACCCTAACTACCCAATCATTCCAAGGAACTGTTTTGTTCTCTCTTCCTTTGGATTCTCGAATACATCTGTCGGCGTACCCTTCTCAAGTACAATACCGCTATCCATAAATATAACCTGATCCGAAACATCTCTGGCAAATGTCATCTCATGCGTAACGATTATCATAGTCATTTTCTTTTCAGCCAGTTCTTTTATAACCTTTAGCACTTCTCCTGTAAGCTCTGGATCAAGTGCTGATGTTGGCTCATCAAAGCATAGTATATCAGGCTTTAATGCAAGTGCTCTTGCGATTGCCACTCTCTGCTGCTGTCCACCTGAAAGCTGATGAGGATAATTATCCATTCTTTCTGAGAGTCCCATTTGATTCAGAAGATCTTCAGCTTCAGTTTTAATTTCATCAAGTATTTCCTTCTTACGTTCTTTGTAATCAGGCAGCTTCTTGGCAGCAAGCTGACGAGCCAGCATTACATTTCCAAGTGCTGTATATTGAGGAAACAGATTAAAGGACTGAAATACCATTCCAAAATGCTTTGTACTTTGTCTTATCACACTGTCCTTAAAGAACTTAGGATTCTCTGCATCAAAAATGGTCTCGCCATTTACTTTTATTGTCCCCTTGTCAGCCTTTTCCAGAAAGTTAATACATCTGAGAAGTGTTGTTTTACCACTTCCCGATGAACCTATAATAGAAAGAACCTGACTCTTCTCAAGGCTGAAACAAATATCCTTCAAAACCTCTGTATGATCGAAGGACTTACTTATATGTTCGACTTCTAATATACTCATCTCGTCCTCCTATCTAAAATAATCCAGTTTCTTTTCCATTTTTCCAAGGAATAATGTAAGTATTCCGTTGCATATCAGATAATAAACAGCTGTGAAGAAAAGTGGCCAGATAGCACCTGATATACCCTGAGATCCCTTCATAAATGCCTGTCCTGCCCAGATAACCTCCTGAAGCGCAATAATACGCGCAAGAGATGTATCCTTAACAAGGGTCAGGATTTCATTTGATATAGGCGGAAGTATTCTCTTTATCATCTGTAGCAGTTTTACCTTAAAGAAAACCTCTGTCTTTGACATACCCAGAACAAAGCCAGCCTCATCCTGTCCTACAGGAATACTGATTATTCCACCTCTATATATTTCAGAAAAATAACATGCATAATTAATTACAAATGCAACTGCAGAAGCTACAAATCTTCCGGTTTCATCTCCTCCCCATACATTATTATGAAGGACCAGTCCCGGAAAATAATATATGATAAGAAGCTGGATCATAAGCGGAGTGCCACGTATGACCCAGATAAGTAATTTAAAAAGCATCTTTATCGGCCAAATCTTCGACTGGGAACCAAATGAAATAAGAAGTCCCAATGGAAGTGCTCCGATGAGTGTTACAAAAAAGAGCTTTAATGTTTGTAAGAAACCAATATTAAGTGCATGTATAACTATTGGAAATTGCTCTATAAATGTATCCATAACAACCTCTGTCAGAAAATTATTTCTGCTCTATAAGAGCTGCCTGTACTCCATATTTCTCAGCTGTCTTCTGCATGCTGCCGTCAGCATAGCTGCTCTTAAAGAAGTTATTTAACTCTTCCGTAAGATCTGAACCCTTACGGAATCCTACGCCATACTCCTCACTGTTAAGACCAACTGTATATGTAAGCTTGTCATAGCTTGTACCCTCGCCTACCATAGCTGCTGCCATAAGTGAATCGATGATAGCTGCATCTGATGTACCAGCTGCAACCTCCATAAGTGCACTCGCCTGATTAGTTACAGATGTATACTTAAGCTCATGTTCTTTAGCCTGCTCTTCGCCAGCACTACCAACCTCAACTGCAAAGTTAAGATCCTTAAGACTCTCTTCTGTCTGATACTGATCAGCCTTATCAGAAGGTACGATAACTATCTGTGCATTGTTACAATATGGATTTGAACAATCCATAGAACTCTTAACTTCATCTGTAAGTGTCATACCATTCCAAACACAGTCAATATTTCCAGATTCAAGCTCAAGAGCTTTATTATCCCACTCTATCTCTACAAACTTTGCTTCTACACCAAGACTCTTTGCAAAAGCCTCTGCCATATCAGCATCAAAACCAACCCAGTTTCCGTCTGCATCTTTATAGTCCATTGGCTCGAAATCTGTGATACCGATTACGATATTACCTTTTTCTTTAATCTTTGCAAGATCTTCAACTGTTGCTGAAGAAGATCCCTCAGAGCTGCTATCTGCAGCATCATCCTTTTTAGAACCACATGCTACAAGACTGAGGCACATTGCCATCATAAGTGTTATTGTCAAAACCTTTTTAAACATCATTTTTCCTCCTGGAAATCTATATTTATTAACTAAATAATGATACCAACATTTCGCCAATAAATCAACTAAATAGGGCAAATTCGAGTGCAGAAAAAAAGAGGCACAGCCAATCGGCTGTGCCCCAAAAATTCATATAATTTTTTAGATTATTTAACCTCGTTGAATCCCTCACGAGCTGCATAAGTTGTATGCAGTAATTCATGCGCCTTATGACTATTAGGTTCACCAAGGAACTTCTCATAAAGGTCAATAATCTGAGGATTATTATGTGACTGACGAAGAGTCTGTCTCTCATCCTCTGAGTAAAGAGCATTAGCTCTCTTCTCTTTATATGTATCCATGATGTCATCATCTTCATTAGGAAGGAAGCACTCACGAACGTAAGGCTGACCACCACCATTGATACATCCACCAGGACATCCCATGATCTCGATGAACTGATACTTTGACTTTCCTTCTCTGATTTCATCAAGGAGAACTGAAGCTGACTTCATTCCTGAAGCGATAGCTACATTAACTGTTGTTCCATTGATATCAATAGAAGCCTCTCTAATACCAGCATCATGTCCACGAACTGCCTTGAACTCTATTGGCTCAGACTCTTTACCTGTAAGCTTGAAATAAACAGTACGAAGTGCAGCTTCCATAACACCACCAGTAACACCGAAGATAACTCCGGCACCTGTGTAATCACCCATGATATCCTGATCCCAATCTTCATCAGGAAGTCTATCAAAGAGGATACCAGCTCTTTTGATCATACGAGCAAGCTCTCTAGTTGTAATAACTGCATCTACATCATCAAGACCGTTTACCTTTAACTGATCTCTCTGTCTTTCAAACTTCTTTGCTGTACATGGCATTACAGATACTACGAATACATCTTCTGGCTTAACACCATTTTGCTCTGCCCAATATGACTTAATGATAGCGCCCTGCATCTGGTGAGGAGACTTACATGATGAAAGATGTGGAAGAAGATCTCCATAATTGTACTCAGCATAGTTAACCCATCCAGGTGAACATGATGTTATCATTGGAAGTGTTCCACCATTCTGAAGACGTCCAAGAAGTTCTGTTCCCTCTTCCATAATTGTAAGGTCAGCACCAAAGTTTACATCGTAAACTCTTGTGAAACCAAGTCTTCTCATAGCAGCTGCCATCTTACCTGTAACAGGTGTTCCAACCTTATATCCGAACTCCTCTCCAAGGGCAGCTCTAACTGCTGGTGCAGCCTGTGCGATAACAGTCTTACCTGCTGCAAGTGCAGCATCAATCTTATCAATCTCGCTATGCTCCATAAGAGCTCCTGTAGGACAAACATTTACACACTGTCCACACTGAATACATGGTGAATCAGCAAATGATCTGTTCTCTGCAGGTGATACATATGTACTAAATCCTCTGTTCTCGAATCCAAGGATTCCAAGACCATGAGCATTCTTACATCTCTCGATACATCTACCACAAAGAATACACTTTGATGTATCTCTTACAAGACCAGGAGCAACCTCGTCGAAGTATGTCTCTGAATGAACACCCTCGAAAGCGCCCTCTCTTGCACCTGTAATGTTAGCAACGTGAAGAAGCTCACACTGACCATTCTTATCACACTGCTGACAATTCTTATTATGATTTGAAAGAAGCAGTTCAACGCTCTGGCGTCTTGCTGCTGTAGCAGCTGGTGAAGAAATTGTAATCTCCATACCCTCAGCTACTGGATAAACACATGATGCTACAAGGCCTCTAGCGCCTGTTGCCTCAACGAGACAAACACGACATGAACCCTGATTGCACTCACCGTGGTTAAATGCACAAAGTGAAGGGATCTCATAACCGCACTTCTTAGCAGCCTCGAGGATAGTTAAACCTTCCTCTACCTGATAGGAGATGCCTTCTATTTTAATATTAATCATCGCCATAGTAGTTACCTCCTTATTCTTTTGAAATAGCGCTAAGTCTACAGTTACTCATACAAAGTCCGCACTTTACGCACTTCTCAGGATCGATCTCATATGATGCAAGCTTATGACCCTCAGCAATGTAATCTGTCTGAGTGATGCAGCTAGCAGGACAATTCTTAGCACAAAGACCACAGCCTACGCACTTATCCTTGTCAATCTTGTACTGCATAAGGTTCTTACATACATGAGCTGGACACTTCTTATCAACGATATGAGCGATATACTCATCACGGAAATGCTTAAGTGTAGAATTAACAGGGTTAGCTGCTGTCTGTCCAAGAGCACAAAGTGAATTCTTCTGAATTGTCTTTGAAAGCTCTTCAAGAGTATCAAGATCTTCCATTGTACCCTTACCTTCAGTAATCTTTGTAAGGATCTCAAGGATTCTCTTTGTACCTATACGGCATGGAGAACATTTACCACATGACTCATCACAGATAAACTCCATGTAGAACTTAGCAACGTCAACCATACAGTTATCTTCATCCATAACAATGGCACCACCAGAACCCATCATAGATCCCTTCTGTACCAGGTTATCGAAATCGATTGGCTCATCAAGGAACTCTTCTGTCAGACATCCACCTGAAGGACCACCTGTCTGAATAGCCTTGAACTTCTTGCCGTTTGGAATTCCACCACCGATATCATAAATGAGCTCGCGAAGTGTTGTTCCCATAGGAACCTCAACAAGTCCGACGTTATTTACCTTACCACCGAGAGCGAATACCTTAGTACCCTTTGATCCCTCAGTACCAACCTTAGCGAATTCATCAGCACCTTCTCTAAGGATGAATGGAACACAAGCAAGTGACTCAACGTTATTAACGATGGTTGGCTTACCCCAAAGTCCCTTAACAGCTGGGAAAGGAGGTCTTGGTCTTGGCATACCACGCTTACCTTCGATTGAGTTAAGGAGGGCTGTTTCCTCACCACAAACGAATGCACCGGCACCAAGTCTGATGTGACAATCAAAGTTGAAGCCTGTTCCCATGATATTCTCACCAAGGAGACCAATTTCTCTAGCCTGCTTAATAGCAAGTTTAAGTCTGTTAACAGCGATAGGATACTCAGCACGTACATAGAAATATCCGTTCTGTGCTCCGATAGCATATCCAGCGATCATCATACCCTCGATAACTCCAAGTGGGTTACCCTCAAGGATAGAACGATCCATGAATGCACCAGGATCTCCCTCATCACCATTACATACAACATACTTCTCATCGCCAGCTGACTTCTGTGCGAACATCCACTTACGTCCTGATGGGAAGCCACCGCCTCCACGTCCACGAAGTCCTGACTTAAGTACTTCATCAACAACCTCTTCTGGAGTCATTGAAAGTGCTTTCTTAAGACCAACAAATGCGCCCATACCGAGTGCTTCATTGATATCTTCAGGATTGATAACACCACATCCATGAAGAGCAACACGACGCTGCTTCTTATAAAAATTGATGTCATCCTGCTTTGTTACTTTCTCCTGTGTGGCTGGGTCAACATAGAGAAGTCTCTCCACTATCTGTCCGCCAACAATATCTGTATCAATGATTTCTTCAACATCATCAATAGAAACCATACGATAAAGAGTATCTTCTGGATAAATCTTAACGAAAGGTCCCTGTGAACAGAATCCAAAACAACCTACGATATTAACTGTAGCCTTGTCTGAAAGACCCTTCTCTTCAAGAAGCTTTTCAAACTTCTCTTTGATCTCCATAGAGTTACTGGAAAGACATCCTGTACCACCACAGAGAACGATATGTCTCTTACCGTCTGTTCCGGCAAGCTTGTCATCCAAACACTTAGTACAAGTGGATGAGCGCTCTTCAAAAGTCTGAACATTATCTATCATATCTCATACCTTTCCTTTCTAAGCGTTTGCAGCCTGTTTATAGCTTTCAATTATTTCTGAAACCTGTCCAACTTCAACCTTAGGATAAACCTTGCCGTTGATTGAAACAGCTGGCGCAATACCACATGCTCCGATACATCTAAGGGCATCAAGAGTGAAGAGTCCATCTTCAGATGTTTCACCAGGTCCGATCTTAAGGAGTTCTGAGAACTTATCAATAACGTTCTGTGCTCCCTTTACATAGCATGCTGTACCAAGACAGCATCCAATAACATATTTTCCCTTTGGTGTAAGAGAAAAGAATGAATAAAATGTTACTACTCCGTAGATTTCTGCGACCGAAATACCAGTCTTCTTTGATACGATCTCCTGTACATCTAGAGGGATATATCCATATTCGTTCTGGATGTCACTCAGGATCATCATGAGAGGTGTCTTCTCGCCTGCGTATCTATCGCAGATTTCCTCGATTTGTGCTACCGCAGTAGCTTGCAACTTGCTCATAATGCAGCCCCTTTCTTAAATATTATTAGTGCAGAAATCTCTCCCTGCACGTTGCTTTAATTATGCTTTAGTATCTTTATCGCATATCTATTACATTATACAAAAAATAGTGTGGTTAGATAAACTTAACCTTTTATAGAATTGTATAATATTTTTTATGTTAGTTAGTACTATTTTACTTCGATACTAAACTGTCTGAGCGGAAGGCCTTTTTTATTGTAAACATTGACCTTTCCGTAGTTAAAGAAGCCGTATCTGACCCACTTAATTTCGTCCACATCCTCAATTACAATGGTTTCTTTATCAATATGAGCTTTTGGAACGTACCACTTTCCATCTTCTTTTCTGACTTCAAGACCATAAATGTGATCTGCATCTTCTTTTTCTGGAGTCTCATTTCTATGATCAATCAGACTGTTTTTCTGAGTTCTGACCTCCCCATATGTCCCCGAAAGATTAATATAAATTCTATCATTTAATTTATTTATGCCCTGCGCTTTCATATCATGATAGCCTTCCAAGCCATAAACCTTCTCAAACAGAACATCTGAAACTCTGTTTCCAGGAGTTTCCTTATCTACCGGATGAACATTGTTGTATTCACCAAGATCAATAAGAGAAGATAAATAAGCTCCCTTCACATCATCTTCCACCATCTGCTGTGCTTCTCGGATAGTTGCCCAGTCTCTGAGATCCTCACGTCTATGTTCTATAAACATTGGAAGCTGGAAGTAGATAAATGGAAGTTCCTTATTTCCAAACAAATCTCTATACTGTGCAATGAGCTCCTTAAGAAGCAGATAATAGTATTCGTTCTTTCCTGTTTTTTCATAAGACTCCAGATTCTTAACTGCGTCTTCTTCACCCTGATAATAAACTACGCCTTTGATAGTATAAGGAACTATCCTCTTAAGCATGCTTTCAATAAGTCCCGACGGTCTGAACATACTCCATGGTGTTATTGGTGGTGGCCATGGATAGTAACCAGCCAGATCAATAAGTTCATCCATTGAAATATCAGGGTTCTTTTTAGTAGCCTCGGCTACTGTTTCATCAAATTTATTTGCCAGAACATTGTAGTCATCTTCTATCTTTGCAATTTCAGCTTCTGTTTTTCCTGAATAATAATCTTTAACTCTCTGCTGAACCACGCGTCCGGAAGTATTGTTTTCGAGACGGGAATCTTCAAGCCAGCAGGTTATAGAAGAACCGCCCTGATAACAGTCGATCATACCAATAGGAACGCCCAGTTTTTCATACAACTTTTTCGCATAGAAGTATCCTATACCTGAAACATCTCCAAAATCTTTATCTGTAATACTGTTCCAACGAGTATTCTTTTCCGCCTCAAACAATTCTTCATTTACAAGAGGAAGCTTAGGAACATGATAGTACCTGATTTCAGGAAGGTTCGTAGTCTCTATAATTTCTGGCCCGTCCTGACAATCTTTTAATTCTAATTCTATATTTGACTGACCATTATTCAGCCAAACCTCACCATATAATACATCTCTGATAATAACCTCATCATTATCAGATGTTATTTTCATTTCAAAAGGTCCACCTTCAGCGTGAGGTGGTAATTTTATTATCCACTTCCCTGCATTTACCTTCTCTTCAATACGGATGTTATCTATAGTTATGTAAACCAACTCTTCAGAAGTGGATTCTCCAAAAATACTTACTTCAGCATTTCTCTGAAGCACCATTCCATCTTTAAAAATAGCAGCTAATTTCATTTGCTATACCCTCTTACATACATCCTAAATGTTTAAAAAGGCAGAGGGTAAAACCCTCTGCCCCTAATTTCAAATACTCAACCGAAAAGCTTAGAACTTGCCAGCCTTTGCAGCCTCTTCAATTGAAACTGCTGTAGAAACTGTCATACCAACCATTGGGTTGTTACCAGCTCCGATAAGTCCCATCATCTCAACGTGAGCAGGAACTGATGAAGAACCAGCGAACTGTGCATCACTATGCATACGTCCCATAGTATCTGTCATACCATATGAAGCAGGACCTGCAGCCATGTTATCTGGGTGAAGTGTACGTCCTGTACCACCACCTGAAGCTACTGAGAAGTACTTCTTACCAGCTTCAACACGCTCTTTCTTGTATGTACCTGCAACTGGGTGCTGGAATCTTGTAGGGTTTGTTGAGTTACCTGTGATAGATACATCAACATTCTCCTTCCACATGATAGCAACACCTTCCTGAACATCGTTAGCACCGTAGCAGTTAACCTTTGCTCTTGGTGACTCAGGATCCTTTGAGTAGCACTTTCTGAATACTTCCTCAACTTCTCCTGTGAAGTAGTTATACTTTGTCTCTACGTATGTGAAACCATTGATACGTGAAATAATCTGAGCCGCATCTTTTCCAAGTCCGTTAAGGATAACTCTAAGTGGTTTCTGACGAACCTTGTTAGCCTTCTCAGCGATACCGATAGCACCCTCAGCAGCAGCGAATGACTCGTGACCTGCAAGGAATGCGAAGCACTCTGTATCCTCTTCAAGAAGCATCTTACCAAGGTTACCATGTCCAAGACCAACCTTACGTCTATCAGCAACTGATCCAGGAATACAGAATGCCTGAAGTCCGATACCGATAGCTGCAGCTGCGTCAGCAGCCTTTCTGCAGTTCTTCTTAATAGCTATAGCAGCACCTACTGTGTAAGCCCACTTAGCATTCTCAAAACAGATAGGCTGGATACCTTCGATGAGGTTATAAACATCAATACCAGCTGCATCTGTAATTTCTTTACACTCTTCTATAGATGAGATGCCATACTCCTTAAGTGCAGCAAGGATCTGAGGCTCTCTTCTCTCATATGATTCAAATAATGCCATTTTCTATTCCTCCTTCTTACTGCTTTCTTGGATCGATACATCTAACTGCATCAGCAACACGACCATACTGTCCTGAAGCCTTCTCAAAAGCTGTGTTTGCATCGTCACCAGCCTTGATGAAGTCCATCATCTTACCAAAGTTAACATACTTGTAACCAATGATCTCATCATTCTCATCAAGAGCTATATCTGTGATATATCCATCTGTAAGTTCAAGATATCTAGGTCCTTTTTCAAGTGTACCATAAGTTGTACCAACCATTGAACGAGCACCCTTTCCAAGATCCTCAAGACCAGCACCGATCTGAAGACCATCCTCTGAAAATGCACTCTGTGTTCTTCCGTATACTATCTGAAGGAACAGCTCTCTCATAGCTGTGTTGATAGCATCACAAACAAGGTCAGTATTAAGAGCTTCCATAACTGTAAGTCCTGGAAGAATTTCAGCAGCCATAGCTGCAGAATGTGTCATACCTGAACAACCAACTGTTTCTACTAATGCTTCCTGGATGATACCATCCTTAACATTGAGGGATAACTTACAGCATCCCTGCTGAGGTGCACACCAGCCAATACCATGTGTATAACCGGAAATATCCTCAACCTTTTTTGCCTGTACCCATTTAGCTTCCTCTGGAATAGGGGCAGCACCATGATGTACTCCCTGATGTACAGGGCACATGTTCTGAACTTCTGTTGAGTAAATCATATGATCCTCCTTATATAATATTTAATAGGGAAATTTTAGTCCGCTCCTTATATAATATCAGAAAATCGGTCGAACACAAAGCAGTTTTTATAAAAAATAACGGTATTTTTAACGATATGTTGTTCTCTATAAGAGTTTCGTAAGATTAGCCGTAAGACTTTCATCATAATGCGTGTTGTTAGCACTAAGAATCCTGTAGGTTCCAAGATTTTCATCATACTCAATGACATCAAAGGCACAGTTTGGCTGTAGGCCCTCGCCCCAGAACTTAGCCATATCTTTTTCTCCTCGCATATGCATAAGCAGTCCCTTATTGCAGGCGCCATGTGCGGAGATAAGAACTGTTTTTATCTTTACCTCAGTACTCCAATCCTGATTAGCCAGTATTTCAATTTGATCCTGCAAAAAGCCAGCTGTTCTCTCACAAAGCTGAGTTAAACTTTCCGCCACCGGATCATTCTTTACTTTCTCATCATAAATATCAGGCTTTGTCTTGAAATAAACAAAAGGAAACTCTTTATCCTTTTCAAGCATATCTTCTACCACGAGGCCTTCCATATTTCCAAAGCCAAGTTCTCTAAGCCTTTCATCTACAACTATATCTTCTGACCCTGAGGCCAGTTTTGCTGTATTATAAGCCCTTTTTAGAGGACTGGAAAAAATCTTATCAAAAAATATCCCCTGGTCCTTGAACCAAAGACCAGTCTGTCTTGCCATCTCTCGTCCTATATCGTCGAGACTGGTATCTGTATCGCCTTGAATCTTGTGGACTGCATTCCACTCTGTTGTCCCATGTCTAAGTAAATATATAAGCATTTTCAGTTCCTTAATTTAGAAAACAACCTGGTTTCTACCATTTTGTTTTCCGTAATATAATTTTTCGTCCGCTTCTTTTATAAGCGTATCGATATCGGAGTTACTTCCATATTCAGTAATTCCAAATGTCATCGTGACATTTATCTCTTTATCCCCCACCTTAATGGATGACTTTCTTATTTTGTTTCTCAGTTTTTCCATAGTAACAAATGCATGGTCGCCATTGCAATCAGGAATGATGATAAGAAACTCCTCACCACCCCAACGAGAAATTACAGACGTATCACCACACTCTTCTCTCATCTTATTCGCAACAAACTTCAGAACCTCATCACCTGCATCGTGTCCATAAGTATCATTAACCTTTTTGAAGAAATCGATATCTCCCATAGCTACACTTATATTCATATCAGCATTTGTCTCTTTCACAGTTTCAAGGAATTCTATGGCCTTACGTCTGTTAAAAAGTCCCGTCAGCTGATCAGTATTAGCCTCCTTCTGGAGCTGATCATTATATTTCATAAGCTTATTTTCTGCTTCTGTTTCTTTTTGGCTGAATAAATAAGAAATGAAAATAATAGATGAAAATACCGCCGAAATGTTGGTTATTTGGAGCAGCTTATCACTGGTCTGACTTATATTCGTTGCTGAAGCAACACCACTAAATACTCCGATTGTTATTATTCTTACAAGCAAAATAAAACCAGCATACAAAAATTTGTATACTGACTTAGCATAAGTTGCAAAGAAACAAAGCATGAGAATTATGATGAAATAATTCTGCATACCTGCTCTCCATCCGAAGCATGGAATCATTGCAAATATCCAACTAAAAAGGAATAAAATAAAAAGTGATAGGGAAGTTCTCGTTTTAGAATAATAAGTAAACACGAAAAGAATAATATTCACAGCAAATAAACCGACCACTCTATAAGGAAATGTCGTAACAACTTCTTTACCTGCCAGAATAGTATCAATAGCAAAAGCAAGGAACACAATTATATAAAGGATTCTTAAAGCGACCATTACTCTTTTACTTTCATTTTTCGCTTTAACGTCCTTGTTTATTAATTCCCTGATAAACAAAACCGAAGCACCTCATACCCACACATTTTCAACTAAAAAAATCAGTTTTATATTATCACAAATTTTAGCTAAGTGGTATAAGTAAAGTGATAATTAATCCAGTTTTTTCAACTCCGTTTTCGCACATAAGTTCACCGTTCATTTTAGACATAAGTGACTTGGAAATATATAGACCAAGACCACTACCTTCTTTTTGGGATTCTTCGGCGTTCTTACCACGATAAAACTTATTTGTAACAAGCTCCAATTCATCCTCAGGAATACCAGGACCAAAATCCCTTATCTTCATTTCTAAGAATTCATCCAGTATCTGATAGCTGACATCTATATCTGTCCCAGCATATTTATACGAGTTCACCAAAATGTTACCAATAACCTGATTCATACGCTTACTATCTATATTAATAATAACCTTCGGAATATCACCTTCATTAACTAGACTTCTATCGTCATTCTTTTTAATTATCTCACTAAGAATCTGTGACTCTTCATCCTGACAATTAACCTTGAACTCCCCAAGATCATCAAGAGTTGATGTAAACAGGTCACTTACCAGCACATCAATCTGGTCAGCCTTCTTATAAATGTTATCAAGCTTCTCATCCATATCCGAGAGTTCATCGCTATCATTCCCACTGTCTTTTTGTTTCATTTCCACCTTTGCTTTAAGAAGCTCAGATGTAAGTTTAATTCCGGTGATTGGAGTTTTCAGATCATGACTAAGAGAAGCAACCAGTTCCTTCTCCTTTCTCTGAAGAGCCAATTCTCTTTCTTTGGATGCTGCCAGCTCCTCTCTCATGATATCGAAGCTTTCAGTGAACTTGCCAAACATGTTGTTTTCTTCCATCATAAGAGGCTCATCCAGTTTACCCTCCGCAATCTTTCCAGCAAATTTTTCCATTCTGTCAAAAGGATTAATTATCCTCTTTTGTATATAGATACTAAATACACAGGCACCAATCATAATAATGGCTCCAGCCAGGAATAAGCAAAGAATTATCTTCCCTCTAAGTGCAGAGTAACCCTTGCTCACATCATCAAGCATCACCACTACCCCTAACACCCTATCGTCCTGTTTTATATACATATAAGGCAATCTATCTTTCATTGCCTTTTCCAACGACATTGTGTCCGCTTCCGCTTTTAACTTTTTATTTTTTACATTATCAGTATTAGAATACAAAATCCTGTTTTCATTATCCAGCACAACAAAACCCACTCCAAAGTCTTTAGTATCTAAACTTTGGAGTGAGTTATAATTCTCATTTACAGCCTTAGCAATATCATTCATTTTCACTACATCTACATCCAGCGAATCAGTCGACTTTGTTGATAGCGCAAAAATGATAATACCAAGAATATAAACCACACAAAATATAATTATGACCTTACCAAACTGCTTCATAGTTTTTCAAGTTCCCTATTATCTTTTATCAAATAAGTTTCCTTATATTTCTTCTATCATATATCCCACGCCCCAGGCAGTCTTAATAATCTGAGGATTCTTCGAATCCTTTTCTATCTTTTCTCGCAAATGACGAATGTGAACCGCAAGAGTACCCTCTCCAACATATTCATCATCCCAGACATTTTTAAGAAGTTCATCCTTTGTGACAACACGTCCTCTATTTTCAAGAAGATATTGGAGCATCTTAAACTCCATGGCTTTCAGATTAATCTGCTCACCATTTCTTATCAGCTTTCGAATATTTATATCAAGGGAAATGCCTTCTGAAAGAGTAATCTTTCCATCTTTGATACCATTCCCATCTAAAACACTTCCAGAAGACTTTGTTTGAGCTTCCGCCACCTGTTCAGCAGCTTCTTTCGCTTTCTCGTACCTGGCAAGAATCGTCTTAACCTTTGCCATCAAAATACTAAGAGTATATGGTTTCTTAATGTAATCATCTCCGCCAATATTCAGGGCAATCAGCACATCATCATCGCTGGTTCTAGCACTAATAAAGAGAATTGGCATATCATAATTCTCACGTACCTTTTTACAAAGATCGAAGCCTGACTTATCTCCCAGATTAATATCAAGAAGAAGGAGCGACACCTGGTTTCCCCGAAGGAACTCCACCGCCTCTTCGTAACTTGTAACATATGCAGTTTTAATATCAAACATATTGAAGTATTCAGCTGTTGACTGAGCTATTACCTCATCATCATCTATCATTAAAACTTTATATTCCATTTTGTTACCTTCTATTCTATGCATAATAACAATAAAATTGCTATATAAATATAGTATTTATTATAGAATACTTTCAAATAGAGGACAATCCATTTCAAGAACTGTCCTCTTATTACATACCATAACTACTTTATTTTTATAGTATCCCCAGTCTCGCCTATGAACATTATATATCCATCCTTAGGAAGATGTATAACCTCGCCATAGTCTATCATATGAGTACTGTACTTAACCTTTCCAAACTTATCATATACAAAGACTGCGCTGTTATCAGGTCTTTCCAGACTGATGTTTTTGTTCGCCATAGAGTCATCTATATTAAACCATACAGCCTTTTCTGTTGTGAGGCTCACTTCCTTAACATCAGCTGTGAAGCTCTCATTATCTGTAACAGGCACAACCTCCAGTTCAGTTGATGAATGAGCTACTCCGGCATCATCAACATAAATATCAAAGATATCTCTATTTCCTGAACTTGGAATAGTTGTAAATGCCTCCAGATGATTCTCATCAACTATTTTTAATATTCTGGACACCATACCTAAATCAATAACATAACCGCTATCTTCCAGTACCCTAATCTCAGTAAACGGAATTTGATAAACCGCTGAAGAGTACTTTTCAGATACGACTGCATACCTCATGCCATCTCTTTCCTGCCATGCCTTTATAGCTTCATCAGATACAGGATAAGGCTCCAGTTTTTCTCCTGAATATGTTCTATTACATCCATTTACAAGGCCACTCTGTTTTGAAACACTTTCCTCAGTAATATATACATGTCCCTCTGCCTCTACAAAATTAATACAGAAGTAGTCAGGATCAACCCTAAATTCTCCAGCTTCTATATCTCCTGTCACCCTTACAAATCCATTATCCGTATACATATAATATTCATCAGATGTACCTGCTCCAAGCATCTTGACAAGAGCATACTTCATATCAGGAAATGTGATTTCAGCAGGAGTTCCATCCAGCGAATAATAACCTTCATACTTCTTATAAGAATCAGGAACTGTTTCCTTTAGTTCTACCTCTGGTGCGGTAGTCTCCTCTACTTCGATACCTTGCTCCTCAAGGGCTATATTTGCAAGAGCCTCAGCCATAGCCATGTTATATCCACTGCTTCCTCCCGAAGTAGTTACACATACACTCACTTCTTCGTCTGGCAGGACTAGAAGACCAGCATGATAATCCGTGTTGTCGCCACCTTTATAGAGAGCTTTCACACCCGCCTCTTCATACATAGGAATATCTACCATATCCCAGCCAAGACCGTTTTGATCCATATAGTCCGGATCATATTTTAAATTGCCAGAAGCATCAGATGTACTACTCCAAAGGGTTGCCATCTCATTCTTACTACCTTCAGAAAGAAGTCTGTTATCGCCTTTAAAGAACGCACTTCCGAATTCGCAGGTATCTAACGCAGTTGAGTAAATTCCTCCGGAACCAAAATCCATACTGTATTCTGTTTCATATCTGTTATTACTATCCGGGAAAATATCTGCAAGAGCCGGATTTCCAAATACATTTTTTGCAGTATATATATTCTCAGCCCCAATCTTTCCTGCTATATTTTTCTCTACATAATCTGTATAGCTCATACCAGAGACTCTCTCCACTAATAATTCAAGGAGCGTAAATCCATCATTACAATAAGCCGCATATTCACCAGGATCCGCCTTAAGTCTCTGATTCTCTAGATTCTTAAGAGTGTTTTCCGTTGATACGGAAGAATTATCGCCATAAAGGTCAGAGTTTTTAAGAGATGAACCAAATATTCCAGACGTATGATTCATCAGCATCCTGACAGTGATATCCTTGTAACGTTCATCCGCCATCTTGAAGTCATCTATATAGTCTGTCACCGGCGCATCCAGATCCACCTTACCCTGTTCCACCAGCTGCATCACAGCCGTAGTCACATACACCTTACTAACCGAACCAATGCAGTAAATCTGATCCGCATCACCTTCCGTCGCAGTCTCCTGCGCCTCACCTTCCGCAGCAACCACAGCACTTCCACTCACGCCCCCAACTCCAGTTACAGAGCTGATGCCTGCAAGCATTAATGCGCTTAATCCAAATGAAATTATTCTTATATTTTTAATCTTCATATTTATATCCTTTTCAATACACAGCATATATCTATAATATATTCTCGAGACCGTTTTGGGTCTCGGTTGATTATTACTCTGTCATCAGCTCCGTAACCGAAATCTTCTTAACCTTTCCGGCTGATATATATGTTGTCACATATACATAAAGTGATATCAAAACTATTGCAATTGGTACCCAGAAGAGTCTGATATCAAAGACCGTTCCAAAGGCTATCTTTAAAAATAACATCACAACCGGAAGTGCCAGAATTGTACCGGCTATGATAGCTGGTACTGCCACCGGCATCATCCTAACCACTATCTGCTTCCTTATATCCTCTGAAGTATATCCACAAGCCTTCTCTATACCCATGGCCTGTCTTTCCTTTTTGATAATGGATTCAATAAGGAAGTTCATAATGATAGATATTATGCCAACAATTATGATCATCAATATTATAGAAATAATCTGAGATATAACACTTAGACCACCCATTTGTGTATCCATCGTTTCACTAAATGAAGAAATCTCAGTAAGCTTAAATTTTCCACTATCTCCGGTTATGATCTTATCTCCAACCTTTATGGCATAGCTTGCATTACTTACACCATATTTAGATTTAAGCAGAGCCATCTGTTCATCAGCCTTCGCCTTAATCCTATCCTCGAGCGTTCCTTCTTCCTGAGACTTTCCAACTGTGTCTTCCACACTTCCATATTCTTCTGTCAATCTGTCCTTAAGCTCTGCCTCGCTAACACCATCCGCAGCATATACGAACAGATAATTTAAGCACTCTGAAGGGGACATAAACTGTTCAAAACCATCTAAGGTAAGATATCCTTCCATTCCACCGTTCAAAAATACATTCGTCGTGCCTGATATGATAAAGCTTTTTTCTATATTGTTATACTTTAAAAGTACGCTGTCTCCAACACTTAGAGTATATTTCTCCGCCATACCGGTTCCTATCATAATTTCATTTTCATGAATCGGGAATCTACCCTCAGAAATATAGAGATTTTCCAGCTCATCATAGTCCTCATAGGCAAAGGTTTGAAATGTATCATGATCATTTCCATTTATACTGAAGCCCATATTGGCTCTAAGAAGCACACACTTTCTCACATCTTCTCTAGTGGAGATTTCCTGCATTACCGAATCAAAATCAGTCCCCTTATCAAATCCAACCATAAGTGCCTTTTCGACACCGGCTATATTAAGGAACACCGCACCTCTGTCTCTAAAAATATCAGCCAGATAGATGCAAAATGTAATTACAAAGGAAGCTGTCACGATACATACAAAGAGTCCAACATTTTGTCTGGCATTTGCAAATAGCCCCTTAAATCCAAGTCTACTATTGATATCTGATTTTGTTTTATCAAGCGGAAATACATTTCTTCCAAAATGATGGGTTCTGATTCCTTTTCTGAAAGCCACAACCGGTGGGTACTTCTTAATTCTCCTTGCTTTTAAGAGAGCCGTTATGAGAATTAATATTATTAGTAACGCCGCAGGAACGAGAAGAAGATAACCCTTTCCTGATACAACATAGTTATGACCTGTAAATACCTGCAATAGTCTTGTCATAAGCGGATCGGTCGCCAGTATCAACACTCCTCCTAATATCACACCTATCATACCAAGCAACAGATATTCATAAATGTATGCTCCCGATATCTCTCTTGATCTATATCCCAAGGCTTCAAGCACACCAATTGATTCCATCTGATTTTCAATATCATTTGTAATTTTATGTCTTATCATAAAGATACACGAAACAGCAGTAACCAAAGATACAAATGCTATTATCGCCATTATTATATCTATAACAGATGTTGACGCGAGTTTTTCAGTATAGTAATCGTAGCAAAACAAGAATAAAGAATCCCCGGATACATCTTCAAATTTCTTCTGAAAGTCATTAATAAGTTTTTCTTTTTCATCGTAGCTAGTGATAGTTCCATCCTTTGTATTGAAAGCAAGCATCTTATGTTCCGGAACTACCGCGCTCATCATATCGTAGTCTTCCTCAGTAAGGACACATTTGATTCCATTACTATAACCTGCCGAAAGTCCTGACTCATAAAATCCAGCTATCTGAAATGGATAATCCTTACCACCGATTACCAGCATCAGTTCATCACCTTCAGAAAAATCCAAATCATATTTCAAATAATATGGCACCCATATAGGATGTTCAAAGCTTTCAAGTTTTTCATCAGAAAGAGATGTTTTCTTCTCGAATTGTTCCAGTTTACTTTCATCACCTTCATCTACAAACATGGCCTGAAACTGTGCTGAAGAACCATCATCCTTTTTGTAAGAAATTGATGTTGAAGTATCAAACTGAAGTGAGTCAAAGACGAAGGTCTCAGTAACGCGTTCGTCACCCTCGACTATTTCACCATATTCATTCTTATAGCTATTTCCAGAAAACATAATCAAATAGTCGTAGCTTCCTGTCTTATCGAACATTTCATCAAACATCCTGTCGGCTTTTTCTATGTTGATGATACCGATTCCAAGAAGGGCCATGCTGATCATAATAAGGAAGATTATGACGAAGGATTCCTTCTTGTGCTTTTTTATATTAAATAAAGATAATCTTAGTATTTTCACTTTACCACCCCATACTCTCTAAAAACTCTGACAGCTTCGCTCTACGTTCTTTAACATCATCTTCACCGTAGGCTGGCATTTCATAGTCGCCTACCACTCCTCCGTCTCGGAGGTAGAGAACTCTTGTACCTCTGAGAGCTGTCTTAAGGTCATGAGTAACCATGACAATTGACTGTCCGTTCTTATGTACTTCCGAGAAGATATCCAGTACATCTCTTGATGACGCTGAGTTAAGCTGTCCTGTTGGCTCATCTGCGAATAGTATCTTCGGATCATTTATTATTGCTCTTACTATTCCAACCCTCTGTGCTTCACCTCCTGATAACTGGTTTGGATATTTCTTCCAGTCTTCTTCTGATAGTCCTACCTTCTTAAGAAGATCCTTTGCTTTCTGAACAAGTTCAGGGGAATTCTTTTGAACTATTAATGCTCCGGTAAGCACATTATCAAGGACTGTCTGATTCTCCAGGAGATATACACTCTGAAATACAAATCCGCAATTGCCTCTTCTAAATACTGCAAGTTCGTCATTTGAGTAGTCCTGTATCTCCGTATCTCCGAAGAAGACCTTTCCCATATTAGGCTTATCCATACCGGACAGCGCATAGAGAAGTGTGGACTTACCGGATCCAGAGGAACCCATGATTATTGTGAAGTCCCCCTCTCTTATTTCCAGGTCGAGGTTCTTTATAACATGCTGCTGCACTCCCCCGTTGGAAAATGATTTACAAAGCTTTTCTGTTCTGAGAATACTCATCGTTCTAACTCCTTTTTTCCTATCAATACTCAGTAGTTGTATACATCGCAAAAATAAACCACATACACTACAACATTTTTCATCTTATGGTCGTAGTATATATGGTTTATTCATATTCTTCTTTACCAGACAATTATTAAATTATTAACAAATTCTTATCTGTTGTTATCAAGCCTCTAACAAGATTTTTACATAATTGGGTTCTTACCACCAATCTTATTTTGCTTCGTTAACCACCTTCTCTAAATACTCCTTTTTAAATCTTCTAATGCTTTAATCACCTTGTCACACCACTGATCGAACTCAGGATCAACAACCTGACATTCCGGATGCGAAAGAACGTAATCAAGAGCGATTCTTACCCCCTGATCAAACCTTACTGTTGTCTTCATATCAGGAACAACTCTCTTTAGCTTGCTATTATCAAACACAACCGAAACAGACTTATCACCTGTAAGACTGCCCTCAAAATCAAACCCATACTTATCACCAACAGCACTAAGGTATTCTGAAGCAATATGATAAGCCTTCAGCTTAACACCCAGTGCATCTGCAATAGTCTGATAGATCTGATTCCAGGTAAGTGTTTCATCGCCTGTGATCTGGAAAGCCTCACCAATGGCATGTCTGTTACCCATAAGACCTGTGTAACCAATAGCAAAATCCTTGTTAAATGTAACCGTCCATAACGATGTTCCATCACCCTGAATAATGACTGGCTTTCCTTCCTGCATACGCTTGATAACCTGGAAGAAGCCTTTCTTACCATGAACTCCAAGAGGAACATTTCGCTCATCATATGTATGGCTAGGTCTTACTATTGTAACTGGGAATCCCTCCTCACGATATTTCTTCATAAGAAACTCTTCGCAGGCAATCTTATTACGAGAATACTCCCAATGAGGATTTGCAAGAGATGTTCCCTCTGTTATTACATAGTTTGCAGCTGGCTTGTTATAAGCAGATGCCGAACTAATGTAGATATACTGTTTTGTTCTATCCTTAAAAAGACGATAATCTCTTTCAACCTGATCCTGTGTAAAACCAATAAACTCATTAACAACATCAAATGTCATCCCATCCAGAGCTTTCTCTGCTGCAGCCTCGTCTGAAATATCGCAAACAATCTGATGCACTCCCTTAGGAACAACATCACTTCTATTACCACGGTTCAGAAGCCAAACCTCCCAACCAAGTTCTTCAGCAAGTCTCTTAACTATTGCGGTACTGATAGTACCTGTTCCACCAATAAATAACGCCTTCATACTTCCTCCTTAGATCATCATCTTATAAATCTTTGTACAAATTTCTGTGAATGGTTCTTTTCATTTTGTCCATATTTTGTTTTAATGAATATCCAGCACAACAATCTCTGGATAATTATTTATCCTTACAGGAGCCACACTATTTCCCAAACCACGACTAATTATCATTGTAGTATTTCCGAACTGATGCTCGCCTTCATAAAGCTCAGGAAAGAATCCGAAGTCCGGAGAAAAGAGTCCGCCCTTTCCCGGAATGATAATCTGTCCACCATGCACATGTCCTGTAAGAACAATGTCCGCTCCAGATTCCTCATATTTCTCATAATCATTCGGCTCATGAGCAAGAAGCATTTTAAGTTTATTATCAGTATCAAACTTAGGAACATTATCCATATTATTATCAAGTGTTCCTATCAGCTGAATATTATCCAGTTCTACCTTCTTTCCATCAATAAAATGCACTCCTAAATTTTCAATATTATTTATATATTCATCATACCTCTCGCCGTGCATTCTCACTTCATGATTACCTGTAATATAGTAAACTGGAGCTATCTCTACTGCACCTTCAAAGAAGTCTTCAGTGAACTGGTAGCAGGTATGAGTCGAGTCGACTGCATCTCCGGTTACTACTATGATATCCGGCTTCTGTTCTTTTATCTTTTTAAGAATTGTACCCTGATTAAATCCAAATAATTGATTATGAAAATCAGAAATCTGTACCACCCGGTAATCAAAACCTGCTTCGTATTCATACTCCGTCACCACTATATGATAATTCTGATAAAGACAGAAAATGCAGGCTATAATAAGCAGAACCAGAAATACAGGAACTGTAATATAAAACTTTTTCTTCTTAGTTTTATGATGGAAAATCCTCATTCCTAAGAAAGCACCTAATGCTCCACCCACGATCGAAAATGCAATCAGCGTAGCCTCTGATATTCGATATTTTCCATTCTCCGCTTTCTTCTTATCTATACCAAATAATAAGAAAGCCGCAACATTTACAAGTACCAAATATAAAACAAGAAACATTTTTATCCTCTACTAAATTATTGTGTCATTATTTATGTCGAATAACCTCAAAGCGTTGAAGTGTATAGTCATCAGATGGTCTGATGCCACCCTTCTGCATAGCTATGGATACCTGGGTATCTACATCATCAACACCCTCCAGATCAGGAAGCAGGAGTCCCCTCTTATATCCACAGGTTACGATTACTCCATACCTCTTCACATCCAGCTGATCTTTACTATCTATATCCTCAGGCTCTCCCAGAACATCAACATTTATCTCAAGCCATTTCAGTTCATCCTCAGTTATGGCCTCAAACCTTGGATCCTGAGTTGATGCACTGATGGCATTTCGCACTATCTCCTCAGCCACGCTACTGGTAGTTGGTGCAATAGTTCCAATGCATCCACGGAGCTCACCATTCTTATGAATAGAAACAAATGCTCCCGCCCTCTTTTCAAATATCTCAGCAGGTAGCTCCTTCAGAATCTCGTCTGGAATATCCTTTGGAACACTAAGTCTCTTCCCTATCTTTATATAGCTTTCAAGAGATGCCCTCGCAAGCTTTACATATCCATCTGACTTTGCCTTTTCTTCTTCCAGCTTCGTCATTACCTTATCAAGAAAGCATCTTTCAGGATCTTTTGTTCCAACGCTCTCCTTTGGATAGAAAGTACAAATACCATATCCAACTCCGGTGACATCCTGGTGAGACAAAGCTTTAGCTTCAACATCTATCCCGTCAAATGCCCCTGACATAATTACAAATGAACGGTGTCCACATTCTGCAGCCTTGTCACAGAACTCATCATCAAAGTCCAGCATCTCACCAAAAGCGCCGCGACCAGCCACATCCATTATTCTTTCATCATAAACCGGACCTTCCTTGACGAAGCCATAAGGTCCATACTCCTGAAGCTTGTGGGACAGATCTCCAGATGCAACAAATACAGCCTTACGACCAAGTTCATTTACTGCATCCTTTATGTACATCCCTAGCTGATAATGATCTATAAGAGAAAGACCTGAAAGTCCAATTCGTACAATCTTCCCACCCTTGTAGAATTTACGAATGAAGTAAAGTGGAACCATTGTGCCGTGGTCCAGTTCTCTATCCTGCTCTCCTTCTATACCTGCTGGAAAATCATCTTCAGATAGTTTATCCGTCAGTTTATTAACAAGCTCATAATCATATTCTTCTTCAAAACTTACCCCAGGAGCTCTAAAATTACCAAAATCCCCCACCGCCTTCTGGCCTGGAGAAATGTGGAAATAGTTAGAATACATAGTTGTATGTGGACTTGTGATAATAATTGTATCTGGTGCAATATCAGCTATCTCACGAGCCACCTGATCATATGCATTAATAGTCTCCTGAATCTGAAGTTCACTTCCGCGTCCAACATCCGGCACGATCATCGGTGGATGTGGAACCATAAAAGCAGCTACTATCCCCATATATTAACCCTCCTTATAGTTCTGAATTATACACTAAAAAACCCATCGGGGACAATCCCGACGGGTTTTAAATAATCAATCAAAACTGTTCGCTACATAATCAAGAGGATAATCCGCACCTTCATCAAAGATTGCGGTAATTGCTGTTTCATCAAAAGGAATCTTCTCGTCGAATGGTGTTCTACCAACATGATCTGTATAGGTATCGATTGCAATCTCTCCATCCTCAAGGAGATTTGGTACTGCCGAAAAGCTGATACCTCCTGCCCCGAAGTCTTTACCTGTTGTTGCCTGGCAGGAGCTGTTAGTACTTGTGAATCCCATTACCTTTACATTTGGAAATTGTCCCATTATGTAGGTCATGTCATCGCCAGCGCTTACGCATTCAGCATTTACCAGAAGTATTATCTGTCCGTCATGCCACAAATCTTCACCCTCGAAGGTTGAAGGAACGCCCTTTACATATTTCCCATCTTCACCTCTTTCGTAGGTTGCGGTAGCTTCGTTTATTACGGCGCTATAGTAAGTAAGATGTTCTCCCAGAGGTGCAAAAAGCTGAGCCACACCATTTACGAAGTATGGTGATCCGCCGCCGTTTTGTCTTAGATCGAAAATAATATTTTTTACACCTTCTTCCTTAAGAGAAAGAACCTCACCTCTCAGTTTATCGGTCATTTCTGAATAATCTGATGTTGTGTAAGTATTCTCATCATAAGCCATCTGACTTATTCTTATCAGGTATGTATCTTCAGTCACTTCCTGCCAGTTGAGATTAGTTATGTTAACTCCCTTATCAATTTTATCCATTGTATCTCGTAGTCTTGGAGCATATATTCCAAGGCTTGGAGCTGTTACTATCTTCTCAGAGCCATCAGAGTCGATATATGTTATGTTAACCATTGTGTTTTCTTTTAAATTATTATCTGACTTATCTTTTACGGTCTCTCCAGGTACATAGGTATCACCATATTCCATGTTTGGACCTATTCCAGCTGCATATATAGGAATGAAGAATTCTTCATTTTCTCTTACAGGATACTGATCCATATAGTAAGTAACTTCATTCATAAGCTCATCGATAGGAATGCCATTCCACTTTGTGATTACAGTTCCATTCTTGATGCCGGCATTCTTAAGTGTCAATCTGTCAGCCTCTGCTGTATCTGGCATGAAATTCTTCTTTACTGAGTAGAATCCAATCTCATCATGTTCTTCTGAATCTATAGTATAAGAGTTCGAATATCCTTCTACATTCACTGCCACAACTTCACCTGTTTCAAGCCTTGCAAGAGAGAGGCCATAGTCATTTCCATAAGAGCGGCAGATTGCATCTCTCCCGAGTCCCTCGCTTTCTTCTTTATAGCTAACATGTCCATCATAGAATTCACCGGTGAACATATGCCACGCCTTATAGTTTTCCACATGGTCCTGAGTCTTATCAATCTCTTTAAAGATTGGATGATACTTTTCGTAGAGTTCGTCCCAATCGATTCCCTTCTCCTCATCCAGAATATAATGGGCTTTCATCATTGCGAAGGCTTCCTCAAAATCTGCGAGATATGGGAGTTTTTTATACATTGGTGAGAAGCACATGTATACAAGGTTGCCTGCAATCATAAGGGCTGAAACTATAGCGACGATCCTCTTCTTAGTAACCTCTTTTTCTGTCATAAAGAGGCAGATGAGCTGAAGGGCTGCTGCGATGTAGATTCCTGCCTGACCCTTATCAAAGCCACCAAACACTGCAAGCACTATAGCGAAGAATGTTGGTGTTGCATAAACCAGCCTCCATCTGTTTGATGCCCTTTTAACCGAAAGCTTTGCTACAAAAAAGAGAAAGATCATTAGAGCAAATTCTATTATTGAAAATGATACATCCATTTTTATTTCCTTTCCAAAATGTAACGTTTAGGTTCAAAACCTATCTGTCACGTTTTAGTTTAATTCGTCTCGTCTGAAGAGTGCATATCCCATGAAGAGATAAAATGCAGTCATCACTAGTGATGCCACGATAGTACCTATTACGAGTCCTGAAGAAACACTGCTTTCGTAGGAGTTATAATATACAATTCCTTCGCTTGGATCGATGTTATATATGCTCCAGCCCTTGTAATCACATAAAAGCGCCATATTGAAAATGCTGACAAAAATGGATTTTGAATGAGCGAGCATGTTATTTAGAAGAGCCGGTGACATGCAGGTTATAAATCCTATCGCCATTATGATATATGGATTCTTGATCAGAAATGTCAGTACTGCAAAAAATGCTGCGAGCCTCAGCATCGGGAAGATCATTAAGCACGTCCTTATCATCACATCTCCGAAAACAAGTGAATCTCCCCAGCCTGTCTTTAACCAGGCTGTAAGTATTGGTACAAAGCATAGGAGTGTTGCAAAGACTGAACCAATGATAATTCCCATAAGTGTTCTTGCAAAGAAAATACTCTTACGTGAATGTCCAGATAATACTTCATAATTTGCAACCTTATCTTTATAATCTTCCCCGCAGATGATTCCTACAATAAGGGCTAGTATAAATATAGGAAATTCATAGGTGACCTCATGTATATCCGCCAGCATTCCACTTGCTCCAGCTGAATAGGTACCCCTTTCTGTTTCTGAATTAAGAAATCCGATCAACCCCATGACGAAAATGAATACGATATATATTCTTATCATCAGTTTGCTGTGATAGATCTCATACCAGATTGATTTCATTATATTTTTCATTATTTTCTCCTAGTCTCTGTCAGTCTTCTTAAAATTGATATATGCAATCGTCAGGTAGATAGCAGCAAAAACAAGTGATACAACTATTGTCTTCCAAATCAGATCACCAGGTACGGATGTATCAAAAATACACTCTGTTTTTCCATTGATCACTTCATACCTTGAATTGCTTGTAGAAAGAAGTGTTGCTGCATTTGTCATACTGAAAGAAAAATTCAGATCAATCTCAAACATATCCTGAAGTATAGAAGCAATTAAGGTAGTTACCATGAATAGCGCATAGCTAAGTGCTATACCCTTACCGGCACTTCTTGAAATACTTGCAATCATTATCGTGAGAGCTGTGAATCTTATTATTGGAAATATGGTAAGAAAAGATCTTAAAAGCACCTCATTCATATTTGTCTCCACTCCCCATCCGTTAATGAGAGTCAGATATCCAAGTGGAAGTAGCATTATTACAAATACCAGCACCGCGCCCCAAAGAAAACTTGCTATTACTCGTCCGGCAAAAACCTTATCCCTGCTGTGACCTGCCATCAGTTCATAATTGATGGTCTTGTCGCTTGCATCTCCAGACATCGCCTTGCTGGCAAGGATCATTATACCGAAACACATGAATATAAAGACCGTTCCCATTTCCGTAGAAGCAAAGTACGCACTTGGTGTCATTACCGAAGTTGAATCCGTATTAAGCATCCCCACCAGGTAGCATATAAAGGGTGGCAAGACGATAAGTGTTATTATCGTGATCCAGTTCACCGTATCCCGGCGATTGCTGTAGTTAAGTGATTTGATAATGTTGAACATATTTGAACTCCTTTCAAAACCGGCAATCATTGCCGGTCTTGAACCATTCGCA
Source organism: uncultured Lachnospiraceae bacterium (assembly GCA_947168155.1). Classification (GTDB taxonomy): domain Bacteria; phylum Bacillota; class Clostridia; order Lachnospirales; family Lachnospiraceae; genus Eubacterium_Q. Next base: position 97,879 of record CAMVKW010000001.1, read on the forward strand.
TGTAGTAGTCTTCAAGGTTTACTTCATTCTTTGAAAGCTCTACCGGAATGATTCCGTTATCATAAAGTGTTTTTGAAATATTATGGATGTCATCCAGCCCTTCGTATATTCTCAAGCTTCCATCTTCAAGGGCTTCTATCGTTTCAATCCCACACTCCCTGGTGAGTATCGAGCTTGCCTTCTCATTATTATCTGTATCGATGTGGTAGTATTCGCTGCAGGCAGCCCTGAGCTCATCAGCTGTAAATACGCCCTTAATCTGTCCATGATTTATAAAGATGTAATCTGTACAAAGAAGTGAAAGCTCGCTTAAGATGTGAGATGAAATAACCATTGTAATGTCATCTTCTTTATTAAGCTTTCTAAAGAGTTCTCTTATCTCAACTATACCTTCAGGGTCGAGACCATTTATCGGTTCATCCAGAACCATAAATTCAGGCTTACCCATGAGTGCATTTGCAAGACCAAGTCTTTGTCTCATGCCAAGGGAGAAGTTCTTCACTATCTTTTTCCCAGTGTCCTGAAGGTTAACTATCTCAAGAACTTCATCCACTCTGGACTTATCCGGAATACCTTTTTGAAGTCTTTGCTTCTCAAGGTTCTCGCGCGCTGTCATCTTTTCTTTCTCGTATGGAGTCTCGATCATGAAGCTCATTCTTGTTCTTGCATGGTTGAGACCTTTTTCATCTGTAGCCCCGTACATTTCCAGCTCACCACCAGTTGGAAATGCAAGGCCGCCCATTATCTTCATAATAGTTGTCTTACCTGCGCCGTTCGGTCCTATAAGACCAACTATACTTCCCTTCTTAATCTGGAACGAAACGTCATCAAGAGCCTTTTGAGTTCCATATTGCTTTGAAAGATTTCTTACATCAACGATTACATCTGACATATTTTTATCTCCTATTTGAATGAGTTTTTTCTTCGACTGATACCACTATAAAATTAAAATATAAAGAAAATCTTAAATTTTTAAATTTTATAAAATTAGGGTCTTCTCAAAAACGGTCAATGGAATATAATAGTTATTAACCGGACCGGTCAATGGTTATTAATAGAAAACAAATAGTTATTCAAGTGAAGGAAAAATATATGAATGTAATTGAAACAAATAAACTTACAAAATCATACGGAAAAAGCCGCGGCATTAATGAATTAATGCTAACAGTTGAAGAAGGAGATTTCTTCGGATTCATAGGGCCAAACGGGGCAGGTAAGTCTACCACCATAAGAACTCTGCTCGGTCTGATAAGTCCTACAAGTGGAAGTGCCAAGGTTCTGGGATACGATATCGTTTCAGATAAAGAAAAGATACTTCGCGAAGTCGGCTACCTTCCATCAGAGATTAACTTCTACAGTGGTATGAAGGTTAAAGATGCCATTAAATATTCAGCTGATCTTAGACATGCAAAATGTAAAGACAAAGCCATCGAGCTAAGTGAAAGACTGGGGCTTGATCTTAATAAGAAGGTGGATGAACTCTCTCTTGGTAATCGAAAGAAGGTGGGAATCGTCTCGGCCATACAGCATAGTCCAAAGCTTTTGATACTTGATGAACCTACCTCAGGACTTGACCCACTAATGCAGAGAGAATTCTTTAATATTCTCAAAGAAGAAAACGAGAATGGAAGCACTATATTCTTCTCCTCTCACATCTTGTCAGAGGTTCAGAACTACTGCCACACTGCCGCCTTTATAAAGGATGGAAGAATAATAATGTCAGATGCTGTGGAAAACCTGGAACAGACAGGAACCAAGAAAGTAACTATAACTGGAGATATAGATACGGCTAAGCTCAGCTCACTATCCGGTGTATCAATGACTGAAGCAAATAATGATAATGCTACATGTTTCTTCTACAAAGGCAATCTTCAAAAGCTTCTTGAGTACCTGGCTGGTGAAGAGCCAAAGGATATCACTATTACGGAGCCTAGTCTGGAAGAAATATTTATGAATTACTATGAGTAGATTAACCATTTCTATAGAAATGATATGACAAATTTAGAAGGGAAATATTATGACTATTTTTAAACAGGAAATTAAATCGCAAAAGATTGCGATCACTATATGGAGCCTTTCCATTGGACTTCTGATTGCTATGTGTGTGCTGATGTATCCAGATATGGAGTCACAGATGGATGGCGTTAATGATATGTTTTCATCAATGGGAAATTTCACGGCCGCATTTGGAATGGACCAGCTAAACTTTGGTACATTGGTTGGTTTCTACGCTGTTGAAGGCGGAAATATTCTTGGAATAGGCGGAGCCTTCTTCGCCGCTATTATTGGAATAACCGCACTAATGAAAGAAGAAAAAGAAAGGACTGCAGAGTTCCTTCTTACCCATCCGGTTTCAAGAGTAAAGGTTATTTCAGAAAAACTCTTTAGCGTTATTTCTATCATAGTTCTACTGAACCTGGTTGTATTCGGATGCACACTTGCTTCAATAGTTATGATAGACGAAGAAATATTCTGGAAGGAACTTCTTCTCTTCCAGCTCGCATATCTTCTAATGCAATTTGAGATTGCCGGAATATGCTTTGGTATCTCTGCATTTCTCCGTAAGTCCGGCATAGGACTGGGAATTGGAATTGCTGCACTTATGTATTTTCTGAATATACTGGCAAATATTTCTGAGGATGCAGAAGTACTTAAATACATTACACCATTCGGATATACAGAAGGATCTGATATTATTAATAACGGAGAACTGAGGGTTGAATACATTATTCCAGGAATGATATTTATGGTGATTGGAATCATAGTGGCATATGTTAAGTATTCTAAAAAAGATATTCATTAAAGAAGACTAAATACTTTTCAGGAGATCAGGTTATATGAATGAAAAATTTTATGCACTCTCAAAAGAAAAACAAGATAAGATTATAAATGCAGGCTTCAGAGTTTTTTCTAAGAATTCATATAAAAAGAGTCCTATGAATGAGATTGCTGCCGAAGCAGGAATCAGTAAATCGCTACTCTTCTTTTATTTCAAAAACAAGAAAGAATTCTACCTCTTTCTTATGAAGACTGCGGAAGAAAAGACAAGAAAAAACGTGGAAGAATCCGGATGCTTTGAAGAGTCTGATATCTTTGAAATGATGTATAAGGGACTTATTGCGAAAACCGAGATGATGAAAGCTTATCCTGATATGAGTGCATTTTCCTTGAAGGCATACTATGAGGATGATGAAGAAGTTAAGGATGAGCTGAGAAAGATAATTGAGCCTTATGCCAAGCTCAGTACGAACACCGTTATTCCACCGCTTAATCCAGCCGATTACAAGGATGGAATTGACCTGGCAATGATGTACCAGAATATGTATCTCGCATCTGAGGGATATATGTATCAAATGCAAAACTCAGGAAAAATAGATGTAGATAAGGTTGTGAGTGACTACCGAAAACTGATCAATTTTTGGAAGGAACTGTATCTAAAATAATGTTTTACATACTTAGTATAACATCGAAATATAACTTACTATCTTCAAGGGTGGCGTTAATGCTGCCCTTTTGTTTTTCTGTTAAGAGTTTGGCAATGTAAAGACCAAGGCCGGCGCTTCCATCTGAACGTGCTTTATCAGCTCGGTAGGTTCTATCGAAAATATGGTCGATATCTATGGTTGCAGGGTCTTCTACATTATTACCAATTCTAATCCTGCAAACCTTCTGCTGAGGCTTATCTGATGACTCTTCTTCGAATACTGATAACTCAAAGCTATCCTTTGCATATTTCAAAATATTACTTATCAGATTACTAAATACTCTATTTAGCATTTCACGATTTGCCTGAATAAAAACGGACTTTTCTGGGAATGAAATATCTGGAGTGAGATTTTTATCTCTTATAAGAGTTTCATTTTCGATTACAAATTCTGACAGGAAGCTTACAGCATCTAGTTTACATAATTCTACTGGTTTACTATCACTTTCAAGAACTGAAAGCTCAAAGAATTCATCTACCATACTCTTCAAAGTAGTTGCTTTTCTTGAGCTTATATTCAGGTATTCACGCCCAGACTCGGAAAGTTCCTCTTTTTCAAGCATCTGAAGATTACCCTTTACTACAGTAAGGGGCGTTCTAAGATCGTGAGCAATATCAGAAATCGACTGCTCCAGCTGACGACGAGACTTCTCCTCCTCAAGCTTAAGAGACTTCTGGTATTCCAGATTACTATTAATCTCTGCCACCAGCTTCTCCACATCCCTATCCATAAGAGACACTCTAAGCTGACGATTATAATCTTCCTCTTTAGTTTTCCTTAGTTCATCTCTCGTCTCACGCACATTCTTCTTGATTATAATCACCCAACCAAGAAGTATTATTGAAACTAAAGATAAAACCACAATTACAATAGTATTAATCATTTTATAACCATTCCATAATAAGTCAATGGGACCAGGTCCCGTGACTTATTGATTTAGTTTGTAGCCGATGCCCCAGACAGTTTCAATGAATTCATGTCCAGTAGCTTTTTTTAGTTTACTACGCAAATTACTCATATGCACATTGATGGTATTATCCTCGTAGTAGTAAGTATCCTCCCAAACTGTTTCGTACAGATTGGCCTTGGTAAAGGTCTTTTGAGGATTCTGAAGAAAGAGTTCAAGGAGTAGCAATTCTTTTGCTGTAAGTTTTACAGGGGTTCCTTCAAACATCACGGAATTCATTTCTTTATCCAGCACTAGTCCGTTATGAGAAAGAACATTTGTTGAAACTCCCGAGTCGGATTTCCCTTCATTCTCACTTCGTCTAAGAACAACTTCAATTCGCACAAGCACTTCATCCAGATCGAAGGGTTTAATAATATAATCATCAGCTCCCATACGAAGTACCTCAAGTCTGGTATCCTTCATAGTCTTTGCGGAAAGAACTATAACTGGAGTTCCAGCCTTTTTCGCATCCTTTGAATCACGAAGCTCTTTTATCAGCACGTCTCCAGATTTAAAAGGAAGCATCATATCCATTAGGATGATATCGTACTGCTCATCGGATATCTTGTCTGAAGCAATGTTTCCGTCTTTTGCTTCATCCACCTCAAATTCATTCTCAACCAAAAAGTTTTTAAGAAGATTTCTTATCTCCTGATCGTCCTCTACTACAAGTACTTTTCGCATATTCTTCTCCTAAAAAGAACATCCAATCAAAAAACTAAACTACTTTGATTGGATGCTCTTATTAACTACTTATTAAATACTAATGTTCTCTCCAACAAGACCAACATATGCGCCCTGTCCAGCCTCTGAAGAATCTGGATGAGCAATGAGCCACTTGTTTCTAGCCCAAAGCAGCTTATCCTCTGGATCCTTCTCAGAAGTTTTAGCAAAATCAGTATTAGTATTTCTTGGAAGAACTACAGCTACTCTGAAGCCCTCATCACTTACTCTACATGGAGCATAATGAAGTGATGTAGCATATACTTCAACTACTGCACCAGCTGGAGCTTCAAATGCAACCACATCAGCAGTATCCAGCTTACCATCGATTATCTTCTCCTGCTTTGCAAGAAGAAGAACGAAGTCAGTAGCTCCAATATTAATCTCGCTATTTCTATGATACTCAAGGCAGTTAAGAGCCCTGTTGTATCCCCAGCACATACCTAGTTCGATTGGCATTCCACCGAATGCATTATCACTAAGCTCTCCGAATATTCCGCAAGCCTCAAGTGAATCAATCCAAGGTTCATAAGCCACACCTTCAGCTGGCATTTCAACCTTCTTCATTGCATCCACAAGTTCGCTTGTATCATAGCCTGTGAGCACTTTTCCGAACTCAGCAAATTCAGGATCAAATACTGAATAAATAGTCATTTTTTATTACCTCCTAAATAATACTTTTAACAAAGGTAATTATATCACAGTTGAGGTGTTTTTGAACCTGTTAATTTGTTATTGCGGACCGAACATTCCGCCATCAGGTGCGCCCATTCCACCAGGGTCACCTCCCATACCACCACCACCAAGAAACTGGTTAGTGATTGTATTGGTTTCTGTGCCATTTTCTATAATCGTTCCACCGTTATACTGTGCTGTACCATCATAGTCAAATGTAGACTGACCACTGATATCTAATGTTCCGCCATTTACATATATATTTCCATTTGAATCTACTCCATCTGTATCTCCCTGCCCCATGTTGATGGTAACTGTTCCATCATTTATTTCAAATGTTGGGGTATAGGAGTTTGACTTATAAGCTGCATTTATTCCATCATCAGATGCTTCGATATTTACATCACCTCCATTTATTTGAATATAAGTTCCTTCAATACACTCTGCAGCATTTAGTATTATATTTCCATCATCTATCTGAACGATTGTAGTTCCGTGGATTGCATCATCTCCTGCAGTTATATTAAATGAGCCACCGCAGATATATACATACCCAACTGAATCATCATCGCTATCCTCTGCATGAATACCATCATTACTATCAGTCACATTTATAGTTCCATCGGCTATTTCTACAGCATCATGTGCCTCAAGAGCACTGCCTGAGCAGGAAATATTTATTGTTCCGCCTGTAACCTTTAGTGTATCCTTGCTAGTCACAGCATTATCTGTTGAAGCAATATTCAAAGTACCAAGACCGTTTAACACGAGATCTTCCTTTGAGAAAATAACAGCATCCAGGTTAGTATCACCATCAGCCTCAAATGTTCCTGTTACTTCCAGGCTGTTATCAGAATCTGTTGTTGTTACAAAAACTTTATCCGCACTCTTAACATATATAGCTGGTGCTGTTTCATTGGTAATGCTTGCTCCGTCTAAAACAATCTGAACCTTATCTTCATCACCTGCCTCTACAAAAATAGTAACGTTGCTTGCATTTCCTGATACTACATAAACTCCTGCTGCAGATATATTAATATCCTCTCCTTCCTTCAGTTCTAAGTACTCTGCCTCTGACAGATCAGCTGTCTGAGTCATGTCCCTCTCTGTAAACATATCTGTAGCATCAATCATTCCATCTGCTGTTACGTTTGCTGTGGTAACCACTTCTTCCGTTTCTTGTGCATCACTTTCTGTATTATTCTCCTCTATATCTACCTCCTTGTCTGTTTCTTCATTCGAACCTGAATCCTCAAATTCTTCATCTATGTCAACATCCGCAGTTGATTCAGCCACAACCTCATCAACGCTGGAACTGGATGTATCATTATTTCCACATGCAACCAGGGAAAGTCCCATCATCATTGCAACTATTATTACGTTGATCTTTTTTCTCATCTTCTTATTTATCATTTCACTTTCCTCCTATAAGCTTTCCATACTGTCAACTCTTCTACCAAGGCTAATATCTAAATTGCCGTTTCTAGTTCTAATCTCATCCAAAAACTCTTTTGTTGAAATGCCTGCTTTTAAAACAACACTCAGTGTTATTTTGTAAAGACTTCCCATATTGCTTGTCTTTATCTCATCATACGTATAACTGCTCAGATACTTATCAAAGATATCCTCAAACTTTCCTTCATAGTCCAGATTCTCTGGAACTGTTATCTTAAGTGTTCTATGGTTTTCTCCTTCTTCACCAAACTTGGTTATATTAAGTATCAGATTAATGATAGATATAATTATTGAGAAAAGAATTGCCACTCCTATATAGCCCATTCCTGTTGCAAGTCCAACAGCCATTGCCAGGAAAATACTCGTTATCTCCTGACCTCTTCCAGGAGCTGATCTAAACCTCACCAGACTAAAGGCTCCGGCTACCGCCACACCTGCACCTATATTTCCGTTCACCAGGATTATTACCAGTTCAACTATTGCCGGAAGCAGTACAAGTGTCACCGAAAAGCTGCGGGAGCATTTATTTTTTATTGAATAAGATATTGCTATTATGAGTCCGCATACAAGAGAGGCTATTGTAACCATACCTAACTCTGCTCCTGTAAATGTCCCATCTGTTAAGATTGATGTAAAAATACTACTAAGCATAAACGCTTACCTCCTTTTCATTTCTAATCACATGCCTTTTAACTATCTTTTCTTCTTTTATCAGTTGAGGTTCATCTGCCCTCTGTATCATATCCAGGTATCCTCGTCCATATTTCGAGAAGGATGCCGGGAATATTTTCAACTCACTAAGTTTTCTGGTAAGTTCTATTGGCATTGCATTTGCTACCTTTATTTCCATCATGTACTGTCCATCTTTTAAAATTGGAACGCCATCTGCATCTTTTCTTAAATCCAGATCATTTTTATTCCACTGAATATTTGTATCAAAAGTCACTCTGAAATCTTTATCTTTTATTCCCACCATCGCTACTCTGTCGTAGCTTATTCTCATAGCAGGTCTTAAACCTTCATACATATAAAGGAACCCTTCTATTTCTCTGGATATCTGGGAATCATCCAGAGGCTTATCCCCATTTACCAGATAATCATATGCTCTTTTATATTCCCCTGAGACTCTCCTTTTATAAACTATTCCGTCATACTTCTTTTTTATCTCTATAAATGAATTTGTATTATCATTTGTTGAGCCGTAGGTTCTTAGCCTCAGCTTTTCTTTATATATTGGCTTTTCTAATGAAGTTCGGATCAGCTTGTAATTTGATGTATCAAAATATATATTGTTAATTCTTGTCTTTCCGTATTCATCCACTTTTGCGAATCCTTCGAGGAAAGAAAAGAGCTTCCTATATTGATCCCTCGATAAGAGATATTTTATTTCTGTTCTTTTAAAGACATCTATGTAACCACTCATGTTCTTTCCTCCTTATATCAGATTCATTTGTTCAAAAAGGCTTGGGTTTTCTTATCTTTGAACACATAATAATGGGCCAACCTTAAATGAAAATTAAAAAATAAAAAAAGTTTAAAAATATTTTTTACAAAAAAATGGCAAAGTGCAAAAAAGCACTTTGCCATTAAATTCATTATTTCGTATAACGTAAAGCTTTTGAAATAGTTATGATATGTATGCACAGGCGGCGAGAGCTGCTACCGCACCATCAGATGCAGCCGTAGTTAACTGTCTTACATCCTTTGTTCTACAATCGCCCGCTACAAAGATTCCAGGAGTTTTTGTGAGGCACTTCTCATCAGCAACTATGTATCCACCCTTGTCCAGATCAGCCACTGGGCTGAAATCACCATTATCTGGCTCCTGTCCAATAGCGATAAATAGTCCCGATACAGGTATTTCCTTCTCTTCTAAAGTTTCCTTATTCTTAACAACAACTGCTTCGAGAGCCTTGTCGCCCTTTAGTTCAGAAACTGTTGAATTAAGAACAAATTCAATGTTTTCCTTATCTTTTACAGCTTCAAGATTCTGAGGCTCACCTCTAAATTCATCTCTTCTATGAATTATGTAAACCTTGTTGCAATAATTGGTAAGGAATAATGCATCTTCAAGAGCTGTGTTACCACCACCATTTACTGCTACATCCTTCCCCTTAAAGAATGCTCCATCACAAGTTGCGCAGTAGGATACACCGCGACCTGTCAGTTCTTCCTCTTTATCTAGTCCAAGGTGTCTATTCTTGGCTCCAGTAGCCAATATAACAGCCTTAGCCTCATATTCCTTACCCGAACCTGTTGTAACCTTAAAGGTATTGTCCTCTTCTGACTTAACTATCCCACTGACTTTATCATAAATAACTTCAGCGCCAAGCTCAGTTGCCTGTTCATAAAGTCCCATGGAAAAATCAAATCCACTTATATTTTTTATTCCAGGGTAATTAGCTATATCCGGAGTATTTACTATCTGCCCGCCAACTGTGAGTTTCTCAAAGCAAACTGCATGCTTTCCAGATCTCTCAACATAGATAGCTGCAGAAAGTCCAGCCGGACCAGCACCCACTATAATAACATCTATCATATATGTATCTCCTATTTATGCAGATACTACCTGCTCCAGTTTCTGCTTTGGAACAGCGCCAACTACTCTGTCAGCCTCTTCTCCATTCTTGAAAAGGATCATGCAAGGAATACTAGAAATTCCATAGAGTATAGCAAGTCTCTCTGCATCATCAACATCAATCTTAGCAAACTTAACATCCTGCTTTTCCTCAGAAAGCTGTTCGAGGATAGGTGACATCATCTTACATGGACCACACCATGTTGCATAGAAATCAACAAATACAGGCTTATCGCTCTTAAGTACTTCTTCATCAAACTGTGCTTCTTTTATCTCAACTACTGCCATTTTTATTTACCTCCATCTAATTCATCAAAATGACCTAATATCTTATATAAGGTCTTATAAAGTTCTGTTGCTTCTTTTTCGGAAATGTTTACACATCCACCCATCATAGAAGGAATTTTGACTGCCCTATCTCTTAGCTTGTCACCTTCCTCGGTTATTTCTACTATTACACTTCTCTCATCATCTTTAGATCTGTTCTTGGTTATATAACCCTTTGCTTCAAGTTTCTTTATAACTGGTGTCAGTGTACCTGAATCCAGATATAGACACTTACCCAGATCAGAAACATTTGCACTTTTCTTTTCCCACAGTACCATCATTGTAATGTACTGAGTGTAAGTCAGATCCAGTTCATCCAGAAATGGCTTATAATGTTTTGTAATAGCCTTAGAACAAGCATAGAGTGGAAAACAAAGCTGATTCTCTAGTTTTAAACAGTCGTACTTACTCATTTAAGTTTATCCTTCCTCGTTTATAAGTTCTTCAACACATTTTGCAACCTTCTTCATATCAGCTGTTGGCTCGAATCTGGCTACAACTTCACCTTTACGGTTAATTATAAATTTTGTAAAGTTCCATTTGATCTCAGAATTATTCTTATAATCCTTATCAATCTTCTTCAGCAGCGCTGACATTGCCAGTGCCTTAGGTCCGGAACCAAAACCTTCAAATCCTTTTTCAGCCTTCAAGAACTTAAAGAGGTCTATAGCTGTCTCCCCATTTACATCTGATTTCTTCATCTGAGGGAACTGAGTATTGTACTTCAGCATACATGTCTGATGTGTTTCCTCATCTGACTCTGGAGACTGTCCTGCAAACTGATTACAAGGAACATCTACTATCTCAAGTCCCTTATCATGAAAGTCTTCATACATCTTCTCGAGATCTTTGTAATGTGGAGCAAATCCACATCCAAGAGCTGTATTTACTACAAGAACAACCTTACCTTCAAAATCCTTCATTGCTACTTCGCTACCATCTGGAGCTGTTACACTAATATCATAAAAATTCATTTGACATACCTCCTAAAAAACTAAATCAAAATCAGGCAATTAAGTTGTGTACAATTTAATTATACACAATCTAATTGATATGTCAAATGTTTTTTATATTTTTATTTTTTCTTTTGTATGGTGGGTATTAGAAAATCACTTTAAATTCAGTATCGTTATCATTCGAGGAAGCTTTGATAGTTCCGCCATGATTTGTAACGATCTTTTTAGCTATAGCAAGCCCAAGGCCGTATCTGTTCTCACTTCTCTCACGGGACTTATCCGCACGGTAGAACCTTTCAAAAATTTTCTCTTCATCACCTTTAGCAATTGGATTTCCCGAATTTATTACTTTCAGGTTAATAGTATTCTTACTCTTATAAAGCTTAACCCTGATTGCAGTACCCTTATCACTATGCTTGATTGCATTATCTATCAAAATGGAAACAAGTCTTTCCATCTCATCTTTGGAACACTTGAAGTTTATATTTTCCTCAATGTCAGTTTCTATCTCCACTCCTTCTTCAAAAGCAACACCTTCAAATACAAGACTTGTTTTCTCAACTATCTTCGATAGATTTTCCTCTTTATAATCCCTCTTTGAAATGCCATCCTCCAATTTGGATAGATCAAGCAGACTCGAAATAAGTTTATTCATCCTATCTGATTCATATTTAATATTATCCAGATATTTTTTGTTAGCCCCATCTTCTGTCATTTCATCTGAAGAAGCCATGATTACTGCAAGAGGAGTTTTTAATTCATGAGATGCATCCGCAATAAATTCTCTTTGCTTATCAAATGCTTCTCTTGCAGGTTTTGTAATCCAGCCAGTTACCAGCTTTGCTAAAATAGCTATTATTATTTCCAAAACAACAAAAATAATAATAGACTCTATAAGAGTCTTCCTAAGCTTGTTGGCAATACTTTCATCATTTATGATTATTATCTTGTCAAACTTATAATTAAACGAATAACCACTCTTATATAGATTATCGACTTTTCGTGTATTTACATCGTAATTATCAAGAATATCCGAAGCGACACTGAGCACATCAAAATCCGACTCTTCATTACCATGACTTATGACCCTTGTTGCCATTCCATCCATTAATTCAACGGAATAAACCTCATAATCAATGATCATCATGTTTTCGAAATCAAACTCGCCTTGATCAATATCACTTTTTTGTTCTTCATTTTGAGTATTATCTAAATCATTCGGTGGAATATCCATCATGCCGAATGCTCCACGGTCATCCATAATATTCAGATTTCGTTCAACGTTTTCATATTCTCTTCTATAGCCAACCACATTTACTATCACAAGACTTATGATAAGAATGATAGTCAGCATTCCGAATAAGATCAGAAAAACCTTTTTACTTAGTTCCTTCATCAATTATCTCCATTTTATAACCCATGCCTCTGACAACCTTGATGTTAATATTTGCCTCAATAGCCTTCAGCTTCTTTCTCACAAAAGAAAGGTAAGCTTCAAGATTGTTTGAAAGAGTATCATTATCCATTCCCCAAACTCTATCAAAAATCATTTCTTTAGAAAGCACCTGATTAGAATTCATCATAAAATATTCCAGAAGCTGAAATTCTTTATTATTAATCTTAATGCTTTCCTCAGTATCTTTATTAACTACAGCCGGGATATCATAGTCCAGGATTACATTTCCAAATTCCAGTTTATCTTTAACCACCTTTTCAACTCTAAGCTGCGCATTAATCCTTGCCACAAGTTCATCTATGTGGAATGGCTTTGGAACATAATCATTCGCACCCTCACTAAAGCCTTTTAGCTTGTCCTCAAGTTCCCCCTTTGCGGTAAGCATTATAACTTTAGATGTAATCCCTTCTGATTTTATTTCTCGAAGAATCTGCATTCCATCTTTTTTAGGGAGCATGATATCTAGTAGTATCAGATCATAAATTCCGGTGAGCGCATTAAAAAGGCCGTCCTCTCCATCGTATGAAACATCTACCGTATAACGTTCTTTCTTTAGACGCTCCGCCACAAGCTCAGCAAGTGACCTCTCGTCTTCAACTAAAAGTATTCTCATAATGCTAGTTCCTCTCCTTTTTACTCATTCTCAATTATAGTCTTAATCCGCGCAATATGTAAATTAAATTAATTTCTATTTTCGATAACTAAAAAATGGAGTACGGCTTTACACCGTACTCCACTTAATTGAGTAGCTTCCAGTTTTATTCCATAATATCTATCATTTCACTCTTCTTTTCAGCTTCGGCTGGAACCTTAGGAATCTGGAGAGTAAGAACACCATTTAGATATTTAGCTTTAATATCCTCTTTTGCAAGTTCCTTGCCAACATAGAAGGATCTTTCTGTCTTACCACAGAATCTTTCTCTGCAGATATACTTAGGCTCTTTCTTTTCCGTTTCAGCGCCTTCAGTATCTGTGCCCTCAGCCTCTTTTTCATCCTTAGCTTCAGTGTGCTCTGCACTTACAATGAGGTAACCATTCTTAAGCTCTGCCTTGATATCCTCTTTATTGAATCCTGGGAACTCCATATCAAGCTCATACCTGTCTTCAAATTCTTTGATATCAGTTGTGCATCTCTTCTTGTCAGCTATCTCATTTCTTATTCTTTTACCATAATCAAATGGGAAGTTGAGTGCTTCATCAAACAGATCATTATAAAACTTTTCATTAAATAAACTTGGATAATACATAAATCATTCCTCCTTTTTTTTATTATGTGGCACTATTTTTTGCCATCATTTTTTGTTTCTGAATATGTTATACCACTTTTATTAGCACTCGTCAAGAGCGAGTGCTAATAATTTTTAAAATATTTTTACCTTGTACTGCCTATTAACCCTAAGGTATAATAGGTAATGGTTTTTAAATAACCCAAAATAAGGAGATAAGACTAATGATTTCAACCAGAGGAAGATACGCACTTAGAGTCATGATCGACATAGCAGAAAATCAGGATGGTAAATACATCCCACTAAAGGATATAGCAGAAAGACAGGAAATCTCAAAAAAGTATCTCGAGATAATTGTCAAGGATATGGTTGCAGGAAAACTCCTTAAAGGAGCAAGCGGTAAAGGCGGTGGATATATGCTGGTGAGGGAGCCCGAGGATTATACCGTCGGTGAAATACTGGAGCTTATGGAAGGAAGTCTTTCAACCGTTGCTTGTCTTGCTGACAAAGATTATGACTGCTCCAGAAAGAAAAAATGCCATACCCTGCCAATGTGGACAGAGTATGACAAATTAGTTCACGACTTTTTCTATAGTAAAAAACTAACAGATTTACTTTAATAGTTTAAAACTTTTTTTCAGAAATACTACTCCGACATATCAACATCCAGCAATGGACATATCTGGTAGTCGGGGTATTTTTCTGCAATCTCAGATGTAATATGTGTATAGATAGACTCTCTATCTTTAATATCATAATCAATGATTACATCAAATCTTATAGTATTATCTTCTCTTTCAAGATAGAAACCATGAACCTCAAGAACACCTTCATGGCTGAGACATATTTCCTTAATGTCCTTTTCTATTTGAACCGCCTCTTTATCTTCAGAGTTTATTGAATATACAGAGACTCCTGTCATAGCAACACCTGTTTTCATGAAAACCTTTGCTGTAATCTGACGTCCCAGTTTATCAAGTTCCCTGGCTGTCATAGTTTCTGGAACTTCGATATGTACCGATCCAATAAGTTTCTCAGGTCCATAATTATGAATGACCAGATCATAAGCGCCATTTACATCTGGAAACTCTGTAATGAGACCTTTCACCTTTCTGGCAAGATCCGGGTCAACTCGTTCTCCCAGAATCTCACTTATAGTCTCTCGTATCATATCTATACCGGATTTTATGATTATGATTGAAATCACTACACCAAGATAGCTTTCCAAACTAAAACCAGTAGTAATAAAGATTATGGCAGCAACGAGGGTTGCTGTTGAAATTATTGAATCAAAAAGGGCATCTGTTCCAGAAGCTTTGAGGGCATCTGACTTATACTCTTCGCCTTTCTTTTTTACATATAATCCCAAAAATATTTTTACAAATATGGCAACAGTTACAATGATTATTGCAGCCTTACTATAATCAGGAGTTTCCGGATTAATTATCTTCTTTACTGATTCGATAAGTGCCGTAACACCGGCATAGAGAATGATAATCGAAATTACAAGAGTACTTAGATACTCTACTCTTCCATGGCCAAGAGGATGTTTCTTATCCGGCTTTTTATTTGCTATTTTTGTTCCGATTATTGTAATGATAGATGATAACGCATCCGACAGATTGTTAACTGCATCAAGTGTAATTGCCACCGAACGCGACAATAGCCCTACCACCGCTTTAAAAGATGCCAGCGCAATATTCGCTATTATTCCAATTATACTTGTTTTTATTATGTGTTTTTCTCTTTCCATACTTTAATCCCAACTATCCCAATCAGTTTCTTCTGATTCAACTCCCTGACCTCCATCAACCGAGGTATTAATGGTAATCTTCCATTCATATCCTTCGTCAAGAGAAGTGAGATATTTATCATCATGGAAGATTTCTCCTGTTTCAGGTGCTGTCTGAAAACACTGTGCAGCACGCTCTTCCCAATCACCAAACTGACTGCTCTCAAAAGCTTTCTTTGCGCTGTAATACTTTCCTTCATCAAACAGTTCACAAGCTTCGTTATATTCTAATTCGGCAGGATTCTCTGTCGTAGCCTCAGTTGTAACTTCCGTAGTCGCTTCGGTTGTGGCCTCTGTCATAGCTTCAGTCGTCTTCTCAGTTGTTTCTTCGGTAGTCACTTCAGTAGTTGCTTTAGCTGTATCATTATTAGTGCCATTTCTTAGTAGCACCAACGCAATAATACCTATAGCAAGAAGGAGTGCCACGCCACCACATATCAAACCAATAATAAGCGGTTTATTGCTTTTATTATTACCAGTAGGTTGTTGTGTATAAACTGGTTGTGATTGCCTGACATTCTGAGGCTGTTCATATGGTTGTTGAGTCTACTGAGGTTGAACAGGTTGATTCGCCACATTTGGAGTAATCAACTTAGCACCACAATATTCGCAAAACAGAGAACCTTCAACACTCTGATTTCCACATTTATTACAAAACATACGAACCCCCTCTTTTTATTATCTATCATTGTTTCAGTGGAGTTCTTTTATCCACAAAATTTCAATATTCTCTGGTATTAATGAATTACAAAAATCACTAATATAACATGATAAAAACAACTGATCATTCTCTTCCCTACGTGCAGGAAGGGAATCCTTATCAAGAGTAACTGTTTCAACATTAAAATTACCTACTATATATTCTTCTGAGATATTGTAATAAGCAATATCTTCATTACTAAAAGTATAATCATAATATAGTGGCACATAAACAAGCCCACCACATAAAGAATTGTAATAAGAATAATCCTTCTTGCCTTCAACTGGACCATATTCATAAAAGTAGCAAGTGCTACAATTAGGGCAAAAGTGATAACCTGTATTTCCAATTAATGTTGGATCATCATTTTCTCCATGACTAAATATAGCGAATCCATCCTCAAAATCATTTTTATGATTTTCAAAATCTGTACAATAATTTGTGTATCGAATATCCAAACCTATATACACTATCTTAAGTTCATATGGCACTTCACAAAAATAATCTCCGAATATGATTGTTGCATTGTACGTACCAGGTATGTACGTTGCATACACATATCCGTTTCCAGCATTACCACCCACTCCATTGTTAAGATCATCATAGGTCTTCATACTAAGTGATAAACGGTCTGGATAGTTCATGCTAATTGAGTAATCAAAGATTTCTGTTCTTTCTTCGCCCTCAACATAATAGATATGAAGGTTTGAAGTATCCGGAGTTTCTCCCCAGATATACCATCCAAGATCACCCTCGTACTCAAGTCCCTTGGCAACTGGTTCTTCTGTAGTTGGTTCCTCTGTAGGGTCTTCTACTGGCGCGTCCGTCATGGTTGGAGTATCAAGATTAGCATCTCCACCTGACGCAACCGAAGTATCGGTACTAGCATCAGGATTAGTTGTCTCCCCGGTTTCTGATGACCCTTCTCCAGGATTAGAACTTGTATCCCCTTCAAAAGAACCAGAAGTAGGCTCAGGAGCTTGATACTCTGGAATAGTCGTAGGGAGCGCATCATTGTTAGGAGATTGAACTATATCCTCAGTAGGTACATTGAAATCCGAATCCGAATTGATAGGTTCATTATTTCCCTGGAGTTCTTTAGCATCCTTCGGTTTCATATTGGATGCTTCAAGATTGTCATCCTGTTTCTTATTATCTCTAACTTTACTCTCATCATTAATATCAGAATCATCATTATCACTGGTTTTGTCCGACTTAAGAGAAGACTCCTCCCTTGTGGCGGAATCCTGATCCTCTCCCTCACGATTCATGTGAGAGTTTTCCTCAAGAACAGCATCTGTAGATGACGCCTTATCAAGAGAATCCTTAGTCTCCTGGATATCGTCATATGCAAAAACTGCACTTACATTATATTCAGACCTCTGCTTGTCACATCCTGTAAAGCTTGTCAAAATCATAGCAGCAACAAGTATGACACATAATCTCTTTTTCATATACATCACCATTTAAAGCATATCAATATATAACATATATATACTTCCACAACAGATCTTTCAACAGTTTATTCTTCTTATTATTAAACTCCTTAACAAAATCATAATAAGCTTTTACCAATATGTATTCATCAGGGGCAATCTGTTGACCCGAGTACTTAGCCTTCATTAGTATCTCATCTATCTTCTCGTATTCAACCTTAGTGTATAATTTATAGGTCTCATCTATATCATCCTTAGACTTAAGAGGCAGCCCCCTATCAATCTCAAGCCCCCTCTTTCCAAATATAAACCACAGCTTACCCGCCATAAAGAGGACCGCATCACACAGATCTTCATTTCTGATTCGCTTGTTATTATTATATTCTATAACATGCTTTCTGATAAAAATTATAATTATAGATAGAATAATTATGCCAATAATTCCTAACACAATTTTCACAACATTCCACAAAGGATCTTCCCTTATTTCGTCTTCTTTATCTTTCAGAGGATTTTCATCTAACACTTCAACTTGCGACTCGTCAGGTATCTCTGGCGGAGTAACTGCTGCTGTCTCAGTTGTTTCTGAAAGCTCTGGTTCGATAGAATCCTTGTAAAACCCTGGGGTCACATCAATTGGAACCCAGCCCATACCATATCTATATACTTCAACCCATGCATGAGCGTCCTTGTCAAGAATATTATTGTTGCCCACACCTAATTCACAACGGTAACCCTCAACATATCTAGCAGGGATACCATAATATCTATACATAAGTGTGGCGATAGTCGCATAACTAACGCTATATCCACCTGCCTCTCCATTAAAGAAATCCAAAAGATAATTAGTAGGATTACTATTCTTTAATTCAGTTATCCTATTGTCATCCAATTCATCACTATATTTACATGTATCTTTAAGA
The DNA here is from genome assembly GCA_947168155.1 of uncultured Lachnospiraceae bacterium. Classification (GTDB taxonomy): domain Bacteria; phylum Bacillota; class Clostridia; order Lachnospirales; family Lachnospiraceae; genus Eubacterium_Q. The sequence continues at coordinate 116,560 of CAMVKW010000001.1, forward strand.
TATTCTCTAATATAGGTTGTAATTGCCTCTACACCCACATTAGTTTCCAACGGTTCCAGACTCTCATCAAACTGGCAGCTTATACTATCAGGAACATCCATATAGTACTGGATAGTATAATCTCTATAAGCCTGTTCCAAATCAAAGTAATCACTTTCTACTCCCATCATCATGACGTCAGGATTATCTTCTGCCTTTTTCAAAACGCCATTATCATACAACGTTATTAATTCATTTGAGTTAACATTTCCAGTTACAATCTCATACTGATTATGGATATCGGTCACAGAGTTCCTTACATCCTGATCCTTATATACATTATCATAGTACGAAAACGCCATATTAGCTAGAGTATAAGGCACATAGATATACTTTTTAGATGCACCTGTATTCTCTATCTTCAGAGTCTGTTTTGTGTACTCAAATGTATCTTCTTCATATTGATTACTCAGTACATAAAAAGTATTCAGCATTATCAGAGGTGAACTTTTATTCTCTATCATATAGTGAATCAACTCTGAATTATCACCTGAATAGGCTTCATTATCTAATTCAGTCCATTTACCCGCTCTAAACTTAGAACCAACATAACCCTTAAGATACACAAGACCATTCAATTCCGAATGAACGTTTAGTCTTGTATCTCCACTAACATCTCTAGATTTTAGTTTACTAATATCTCCTTCAACTAGATCTGGTTCTCCATAGACAGCTCTCTCCAACAATTTTACACTTCTGCCCCTGTATATATCCATTCTGTCATCAGGTATCAAACTGCAAAAAGCAAATGACAATCCTGTTATGAACATTACAGAACACATCATAAATATCCAAAAACTCTTCGACTGTCTAGCAACATCCAGTTCCATTTTTTCAAAAGAAAGATATAGCACTATAACAACAGAGGTTACAAACATTGCAAGCAGGCTTGGTTTACTTACTATAAGCATATATGTTACAAAAGCAATATATATGATTAGAAGTACAATTTCAGAACGTTCTAACCTTATAGCATAATTAATAATAGCAGATGAAACTAGAGTGACAAGAAGTGCATATAAGACAACATCCAGGCTAACTGTTTCATTATTAGTCACAAACATATAATGGACGCTGCCATTACGTTCATTCCAATTTTTTATTATTTCATTTATATAGATGACTCCACCATTTATTATCCTCTTTCTGAAGATAAACCCGGCTATCATAATAATCCCTAGAACTATGACATTTTCTATCAAAAACTTTTTCTTATCAAAGATTTTTACATATTGTAAAAAAACAGAAAAACAGATTGCCAACGCCCCTCCAGTAATATATGTAACCCAGAGACTTGTCACAGACAAGAAATAAAAGAGAAAGAGACCGCAGAAAAGAAAAGCCATAACCAATTTGAATAGTCTGGCTGACATTTTTTGATATCCCTGTTCTTCTAGCTGAATCTCTTTTTTTAGCATAATATATTCTTTCTATACTGCGATAGCATGAATTGCACCTTCTGTGTCATTCTTTATAAACGTTTCTTCATCAATATATATTACCTGTATATTCTCATAAATGGACAGTTCTTTCTTGAGTGACTCTGGCATATAGTTGGTCACATAAATAACCTTGGCATACTTCTTAAGCTCTCCACTTTTTATGAGATATAGTATTTCCATTGGTCGATTTCCTGAGTCTTCATCAAAAAGCATCTTCATAGTCTTATATAAGTCGTCAAATTTATACATATCCCGACGAATGATTCTTCCATCAGTTTTTCTATACCATCCTATCTGGTGAAAGAGCTTGTTTCTGATATAAGTAGCTGCTATAGACATGATGGTACTGTAGACTATACTCTTAGTCTTCTTATTCTTATTATCAACATCATAGGTAACTAGAACCTGATTATCTGTAGGCGTATCAAACTCTCTTACCAACAGTTCATCCAACTTATCAGACAGTTTCCAATTGATATGCCTCAGGTTATCTCCTGGTTCATATTCCCTGTACTGAAGTATTTCACTGAGAATTATATTTTTTTTATGGTTAAAGTAGCGTTCTTTCTCGTAGTTTACTCTCTGTATCTCAGATACTGAACCAATGTATCCACAAACAGGGAAAAGATATACAATCTTCTTCGCCTTACGAAGTGCATCTGCATAAGTTATTCCCATAAAGTCATATAATCTTATATGTTCTAGTATCACTTCATATCTTCCACAATATTCACTATCCATCTCATATACAATATCTCTCTTACCATGTTTAAGAGAAAATTCTTTTGTAAATCCTTCTGTAATATCAAAACTGATATTCTTAATCCTGAATCTCATAACTCCACGGATTACAGGAATAAAAGAACGATTATGAAGACTTATTGATATAAGAACATTTTTATTAGCCATGGAACTATTTTTCATTTCCACACTCACATCAACACTCCGCGCCACTATAATGTTACAAATAATCTCGAACAACAAAAATACCACCAGTAAGATTATCATTCCTAAAACAAAAATCTCACCGGTGAATATATATATCGAGAGTAATATAGCTATAGCTAGCACAAATGCAATGATATGACTTATCATATTATCACCTATTAGCAAGCACAGGAGCCTTAACTTGCTTATCCATTATTTCTTTAAGAATTGAATATTCATCCATTCCTTCCATCTTCGCCTGTGGACTGAGGATAATTCTATGATTACATACGTCAACAAATACAGCATAAACATCATTTGGAGTGACATAGGTTCTACCTCCAAAATACGCATGCGCCGTCGCCATCCTCTTGAGCGCAACTGAACCTCTTGTGCTTACTCCTGTTTCAATAAGCTCATTATGTCTCGTTGCATCGCAGAGTCTGCATATATAATCAACTACCGCCTCATCACATGTCATATTCTTATCAATATAATCACGAATAGCCTGAAGCTCGGAAACACTCATCTGAGTATTTAATCTCGCAGTAATATCATCTACAGAAGTGTTCATTAGGATACTTACTTCATCCTTCAAACTTGGATAACCCATAGATAGCTTAATCATAAATCTGTCGCTTTGGGAATCTGGAAGAGGCTGAGTACCCAAACTTGTGATTGGATTCTGTGTAGCTATCAGAATAAACGGACGAGGAAGACGTTGAGTTGTTCCTTCAAGAGTGATGGTGCCTTCCTCCATAGGTTCAAGCAAAGCCGACTGGGTTTTAGCAGATGTTCTATTAATCTCATCACCCAAAAGCAAATTACACTGAACCGCACCAGGAACATATTTCATGGTTCTGGTATCCTTGTCCATATAATAATAACCAGTAATATCACTCGGCATAGTATCTGGTGTAAACTGAATTCTTTTATAACTAAGACCTATTGCCTTAGAAAAGGCTTTTGCCAAAGTCGTCTTTCCAGATCCCGGATTATCTTCCAAAAGAATGTGACCTGAGGCACATATTGCCATCAGAACTTTGACAACAATTTCTTGTTTTCCTTTAACAACTTTTTCAACCTCAATAATTACATCATTTAAACTACCCAATTGTTTACCCTCTTTTTCTTGTTTATATAATTTTGGCGGGGTTTACCCCCGCCATTAGATTATGCAGCCTTATTATAATCAATAACAGAAACCTCTTGAAGAAGTTTTTTTGTAGTTTCTACAAGCATTTCTAGTTTACCAGCCACTTCATCAGTAAATCTTATATCTCCACATATTTGACATTCGTAACAAGGAACATTCTTTACAACGATAATGCAACCCTTGTATTCAACTGTAAATGTCGTAGTAGTAGAAATAGTATTATTAAAACAATTATTGCACATAGCATTTACCTCCTTGTCTTATAGTCATCTTCCCATATAGCAGGATCTGGATAACAAGCAGATATTATTAGAATCTTTTTCCCATTATAACCCAAAACTATATGAATGCTTTTATCGTCATCTTTCTTTCTTCCAAGTATCAAACAACTAGGTAATGATTTTGGTGAATCATTATTTTCATCTAATGGATAATCTTCAATTATCTCTCCAAACAGAATACAATTTTTTATATCTGCTCTTAAAATATCTCTTTCAAGCATTCGTTGTAAGCAATGCTTGGAATACTCAACAGGAATATTATTAAATGCATTTCTTATTTCTTCAATAACCATTGTATACATATCCTTTCGATATCATTATACAACACATCAAGTCGAAACTCTATCATAAATCAAACAGTCTCCACCTGAATCAACTCATCCGTCTCTGAGTAGACAAGCTTTAATGAAAAATAATCATCCCGCTCCTCAAGAAGTTTGAAGAACAGCTTATCACCTTCCCAAATAGGAAGATTATATACCTCAGATTTATCTATCCATACAAGGTCACCTTCGCTACATTCTATAAGTTTGCCTTCGAACCTGGTAGCGGTATAAAGATGCATATACTCAACAATCCTATCTTCAGGTTTTGTTGCATCTCCATATATAAAAGTAACTATACCACGAGGTTTATAATCCAGTAAAGTAAGACCTGTTTCCTCAAACACTTCTCGTTTCAGGCATTCATCAGGACTTTCACCATATTCAAAATGACCACCAACACCAATATACTTATCCTTATTTATATCCTTTTCTTTCTTTACACGATGAAGCATGAGATATTTATTATCTTTTTCAATGTAACAAAGTGTTGTTAATTCCGGCTGTCTCATCTTGACTCCTCTGACCCATGTATTTCACAGGCAGCATTTTACCATATTGCTATTCTTTCTTCAGGTGCGAGATACATCAAATCTCCTTCCTGTATATCATATGTTTCATAGAATTCATCAAACTGCTGGCAGGTTGCATTTATTCTTAAGTAGTCAAGTGGATGCTCATTAAAGATATCTCCCTGTTCTACTATAAGTGTCTGCTGTTTTACCCAAAGATTTGAATGACTTCTGAAGTAAAGATCATAATCAAAGTTCTCTTCCTTTTCAGCAATCTTTAGTCCTATTGACATACCGGCTATATCCGCTGCTGCCTCGCCCCAATATAGAGAACCATCACACTTATTATATGGATAAGGAGCAAACGTACTAAAGTATGCAGATAGTCTGTCAGCTCTTTCCATAAATGTATTGTAATCCTCTTCCGGCATCCAGCCATAAGGATTATCCTCAGTAACGACCATGTTTCCGTCTTTATCATACTGAATACCATTAGGATCGAAACCATGTGTTAACTCATGTCCTATTACTTCGCCAAGCTTACCAAGTTTTTCTTCTTTCGACATATCAAGTGTATAAGTTCCATCATTTACAAATCCATCAAGTATAAAGAACTGGTTATAAGCTCCAAAATAGAAACAGTTATTTACTGTAGTAGAAATAGATGGATCAAGGTCATAACGCCAGTCACCTTTAACGCGCTGCTGACCAACTATCTCACCTTTATGTTTTTTCGTATTAACTGTAATAGTTGCATAAGCATCAAGGAAACTAGAATCCGGATCAACCTCAAGAAAAGAAGAATCAATAAGCTCATCTGGTTTCAATATTGAGAATTCCATATTATCAAGCTTAGCGATTGCAGCCTCTTTACCTTCCTTGGACATCCATTCTTCATTCTCAAGAATCTCTCTGAAAGAATCCTTGATTTCATTAGCAAGGGATGTAATATCATCTCTCTTTTTATCATCGACGAAATATGTCATATAAGCATTATCTACAGCAACACCCAGAAGTCCTCTGCTGGACATATATTCTCCGCGATAAAAATCATTAAGATTTTCTTCTGTATAGGCAGAGGCTGAAAGATCCTCCTCTGCATCCAGTGAAGATGCATCATTACCTGTAGCTAAATAGTAAGCATTTTTCGAATCCAAATTTAAGTATCCACTTGCCTCATATGCAGTATGTGCAAGACAGTAAGCTTTAAGCTTTGAGAGATTCTCCTCTATATAAAGGGAATCCAAAGTTCTTAAATAATCAGGATACTCTACATTTGCTGTACCCTCTGTAATATTATATGCTTCGAAAATGCGTCCCAATGGGAAATTTTCACACTTTGAATCAATTTCATCCAGAGGCATCGGAGTAAGAAGTTCATCACTTTCATCCTCGTCTGCATTTAGCCAGTCCTTTGAAAGAAGCTCATTTTCTATAGCATAGAAATCATCCATAATTCTATCTATATCTTCAGCTCCGTATCCCGCCTTTTCAAGTATATATTTTACCGTTACATCATATTCATCACGGCAGGCTTCAATTTCTTCTTCAGCCTCATTATTATAGATTCTGGAAACAACTGAGAAGTTATCACCCTTAATAGTAACTATCCAATTTGATGTATCCTTCACGTCAAGTGTTGTGTAAAGAGTCATGAACTGACAGAATGGACTTAGCTCAGGATTTGCAAGATAATCACTCATTGCCTCAATGCTATCAATATTTTCGATAGCATTTAAATACTTCTTAACTGGCTCAATTCCTTCCTCTTCTCTCTTTTCCCAATTTGTTGCAATATTATAAAACTCACGAACACGTTCAATATCATCACCCTGATATTTATCGCTATCTTCAAAAAGTTCACTGAGTTTTCCATCAACTGAGTAACCCTCATCCACAATTGAAATGCTATCGCCCTGCATATGAACATTTGCCTGGCTAAGCCACTCATAATTAGAAGATGTATAATAATCTGTTTTTACACCTGGGTCTCCGGATTGAATTGCCGCACCATAAATAGTTCCGTCAATCCACTGAGAACCACCTTCAACCCAGACAGCTGTCTCATCGCTGACAACTTTTTCTACATCGCCATCATAATCTGATGTACGTTTAGCCTTATTGGAATCAGCATCATATTTATATACACCGACTGTGTCATCCACAGATACAAAAAGCTCTGAAACTGCATCTTCGTCCATATCACGAAGTGTATACTTTACGCCAGGAGTATAAGCTGAAACCTTTACACCAGAAAGGTACATTATTTCTTCAGCATCAAACTCATAATCACCGGAAGTATTGATTTCGATAGTATCTGTCAGCACCTCGTCTGCTGAAACTACTGCACCGGCATCTGTTGAAGTTCCATTATCAGAAGTCTTACCAGAATCCCCCGATCCACAGCCTGATAAAGAACTAAATACAAACAAACCACTAATAACCGCACTAATCCATTTTTTGTTACGCATTATCTTCATAATTTGTCCTTTCATAAATACAGTGTTTTCTTATAACACAACGATTGCATTTTAATATATTCTGTCCAACAGATGTCCAACAAAAAAGCCGTGAGAAATCACGGCTTTTAAACTCTATTATCAGTTTATTAGTTCAGTGGTGTAAGTTCAAACTTTGCTGGAGTTCCCTCAGTATCAACAATAGGGAATGAATTTTCTGCGCCATCATATTTCATATAACGGATCTCTGTTTCTGAACCTCTCCAGCATTCCTCTTTTATAAGACCATTATCACAGATATAAAAGTAATAACCATCTCCTGTAAACATTGAACGGTTAGCTCCAAAGTCCCAATGCCAGATGCATATATCAGTGAACTTTGTCTCTTTGGAATCATCTATAATACCGATAAGAAGTTCGTCGTTTCCATCACCATCCAGGTCCTTCAGCAGATATCCGAATTTATTCTTTGGATCCTTCATATCATCAAGGATAACAAAATCGTCTTTTTCATGTTTCCATTCATCCGCAAAACCATCTTTGTAATATTGAAGCAGTTCTGCGTACCATTCATCTGGAGCTTTTTTACCTCCACATCCTGTCAGGATGAACGTCATAGCCATTAATAACGCAAATACTTTAACACTTTTCTTCTTCATGATTTTCCCCTCTCTTAAATCATATATACGGATTATATACCTATGCAAGAGAAAAGTCTTTAAAAAAAATATAAAACGCTATCTATAACGAAGCAAATCCAAGATATAAAAGCTTTGTTTTTTCTTCTGTCTGTACATAATCAAATTCATGTTTATCTCCCCTATGTACAAGGAGTCCATCTTTATAAACAAGAAGCTGATTTTGTGGAACCTCTACCCATCCTTCTTTTTGTAGAGGATGTGTCGAGAATATAACAGAGCCTGAATGCTCGCTCATATACAGAGTTTCTTTTTCATTTTTATGCACGTAAAAATAATCACCATCATATAACATGATATTAAGTTTATTCTCTGGTGCAAGACGCTTTATGATCTTCTCAATAAGCTTTATACGCTCATTGGCATCAAATCCATTTAATTCACTTACATAGTGCTTGTTCATCTGATCAACTATGTAGAGAAGAATTCTTTCACTATCTGTTGTGCCTATTTGTTTATACTGATAAGCGCTAAGTATTGGGGATTCAAAAATGGTCCCATTATGCACAAGAACCCATATTCTCCCCGCCTCATCCCTCTTGGTAAAAGGATGAGTATTATCAAAACTTACTTCACCAACAGTTGCCTTTCGAATATGAGCCATACAACGTGATGTCTCAATTCTTCCTGTTAGTCTATTTCTAAGATACAGACTGTCGCTGGCCTTTACCGGTTCCTTTTCAATCGAAACGGAATTGTCATCAAGAAATGCCAGTCCCCACCCATTACGATGTTCAGTACTGTGCTCAAAGAATCTTTTCAATAAGTCATTAATTTTAACTCGCCTGTTCGCTGTAACTCCAAATAGTTCGCACATTGTTCAGATACTCCCTGTCCTTATCAGAAAGAGTTTCAGAAGCAAGACCAACTATATAATCCGCCCACTCCGCTGCAGTTTTCCCATCATAGATGGTTGCATCAAAACCATCTCGTTCTATCTCTTCTACAGCAGCCTGAATATCCGAAATACTCTCTACAGAAGAAAGGACATCTTCCAATAGTTCCAGATTCTCTTCTGAATAAGCTATACCTTTAAGAAGTGCCACATAGCCCAGCGCCTTATCAATTGGAACACTATCCGCCACTCTCACTTCTATATATTTTTTAACTCTGAAATGGAAGAATCCCATGGACATAAAATGCTCAATAAGGCTTTTCTTTCTGCTCTCTCCCAATTCATCTTCATAAATAATTTTATTTGCAACCAGTTCCTCTGCACTTTGGTGACCTACATTGATGGTCTCTCCATTATCTGTAAGAAGAATAAGTGGTGTATGATAAACAACATCTGCCATCTTATCATAACCAAAATCCAGATCAAATGAGTGAGGAACAAAGCCTGTTCTATCAGGATCAAGGTCATCCCACTCCTGTATTCTAAAAAGATGAGGCTTATCTTCTACTCCAGGAAGAGTACTAAGCTCTTCACATTTATTCTCCATTATGATCATAAGAATAGGAGATATCTTCTGGAGGACATTTAATTTTCTCACCATATCTTCTTCTGATTTATAATCAATGGAAACCTGAGCAGATGCTGAAGCACGCATCATATATTTTCCATAGCTTCCACTTCTCTTAAAGTACGCGTCCATGTACTTATATCTCTTCTTAGGAGAAAGAGGAATGTCATCTGGAGTAATCTCTCCTAACTCAACTAAAGGAAGATTTCCTTTTGTCTCAAAATGATATCCTCTGTCACGGAAAATAGGATCCCATATTGCTCTGAACTCATTATAAATACTCTTTATAGTATCAAGATCCGAATATGGATCTATACTTATTTCAAATTGACAGGCTGGTTCCAGGCTTGTTGAATATTCACCTGTGTAATATCCAACTGGATATCCATCCATGTAGATAATCTCTGCTCCCAGTCTTCTTCCCACAAGATCAATTAGCGAAGATATCTCATGGAATTCCATCTGTGTACCTTCATCATTAATAATGAAGTGCTCAATTTCAAGACCTAAGTCCTGACTTTCAGATTCGCCAGATCTGATGTAATCGGAAATGTCATTAATAAAGCTCATAGACAACCTCCTGTAAAACAAAAAAACAAAATAACAAGAGTATGATACTCATATTTACCTACTGTGTCAATAGGTTTTAAGGGTATAATTATAAGTACCCATAATAGGTCTTCTGTACCACAGAATGATAGATAAGATCTATCATAGTATTAAAGTCATAAACTGGAAGTCCCGTAGCTGCCTGTATGCTTTTTGCATATGGTGGAAGGTCACTACATTCTAGCAATATTGCTCCTATATCCGGATTTTTTTCTACCAGTTCCGAGATAACATTTACCAGTTCTTCAGTAAGGTTTGCATTATCAAAACCTATGCTTCCATATCTTATTCCTGCAAAGCTGTCCAGATGGCCTATATCCTGAACAATAAGTCGGCTACTGTCAGTTCCAACCTTGCTTAAAAGCTCATCTGTAATGCTCTCTCCACTTGCCGCGATAACAGCAATCTTCTTATTATCTGAAAGACCTGTTTTTATTAGTTGAAGCTGACATAGACTGGACAAAAATACAGGCACATTCACAGCCTCTTTTACATCATTCTGAAAATGTGCGAAGAAACCACAAGCTCCGATAATAGCCCTTACGCCCTGTTCTTCAAGATATTTCGCCGCATCTATTATTTGAGTTTTAATAGCATTGCTTCCCTCAAACAGTTCTTCTATTTCAAAAAACACTTCTTTATATAACACTGGAAATGGATATGTTGTCGCATTAGCAACATTGCCCGGAAGCTTCGGATAAACTAAATGTACCGCTATCACTCCAATGGCAAAACCCGCTGTAAAATGAGGGGTTACCATGTGAAGGCTTTGTAACTCTTCATTTGTCTCAAGTGTACTTTTCCAATTCATAATAATACCTTTACTGCTAATTAATTCTTTTATCTAATTTATTTACGATGTAAATACCTGCCTCCTGGAACACTTGAACAATGATAACAAGGATGGCTACTGTCGCAAGCATTACATCTGTCTTATATCGATAATATCCATAGTTAACGGCTATAGCACCAAGTCCACCTCCGCCGACAAATCCTGCCATGGCGGAATATCCAAGTATAGTTGCAAAAGCAATAACACCACCTACCAAAAGTGATGGCTTAGCTTCAGCAAGAAGAACCTTCCATATAATCTGCCAGGTGGATGAACCCATAGCCTTTGCGGCCTCTATCACACCAGAATCAACCTCCTTGAGAGATGATTCAACAAGTCTCGCAACAAAAGGGGCTGCCGCAACTACAAGCGGAACAACTGTAGCAGTAGAACCGATTGTAGTTCCGACGATAAGTCTTGTAAATGGAAGTATTGCTACTAGAAGGATCAGAAATGGCACTGACCTGATAACATTTGTTATAAATCCAAATACAAGATTAACTATTTTGTTGGGCTTAATACCTGTTGGGCTGGTTATATTTAGGATAACCCCAATAGGTATTCCTATAAGATAGGCAAATAAGGTAGAAAGAAAAACCATATAAAATGTTTCACCCATGCCTTTTCTGATTAGTTCGAAAATCTGGCTACTCATCTTATGCTACCTCCTTACTACTTTTTTTCTGCTTTGAAATATTTACTTCTTCGTATTTTATATTTTGTTTATCCAAATACTTTTTAATAATATCAACAGTTCTATCATCAGGTCTTTCTATAAGAAGCTGACCGTATGCAGAACCACCAATATCTTCTGTATTTGCTCCAAGAATATTAAGCTTAACCTGTGTCTCAAGTATCAGGTTAGCAAAAACAGGAAGGGCAGAGGATTCTCCATCAAATACAATACGAATGCATTTCTTTTCTGATTTGATATCGTACTTATTTTCAGCTGAGAATACGAGTTTTCTGCTTGTTTCAGACTGAGGATTCAGGAAGATATCTCTAACATTTCCAACCTCTTCAACCACACCGCTATTCATAATAGCTACGCGGTCACAAATCTGTTCAACAACCTTCATCTCATGAGTAATAACCACAATGGTTACTCCCAGCTCTTTATTTATCTTCTTGATCAGTGAAAGAACTCCACTGGTTGTTAATGGATCAAGCGCACTTGTTGCCTCATCACAAAGAAGAACCTCCGGATTTGTTGCAAGAGCACGAGCAATAGCCACTCTCTGCTTCTGACCACCAGAAAGCTGTGAAGGATAAGCCTTCTCTTTTTCTTCAAGGTCAACTATTTTTAATAGTTCTCTTGCCCTTTCTATGGCAGCCTTCTTATTCACGCCTTCAAGTTCAAGCGGATAGCATATATTTGCCAGTACAGTTCTTTGTTCTAACAAGTTGAACTGCTGAAAGATCATTCCAATCTTTCTTCGATATCCCCTGAGCTCTCTGCTACTTGCTTTAACCAGATCATGTCCATCAAAATAAACAGAACCAGATGTAGGAACTTCAAGTAAATTCATACATCTTACAAGTGTTGATTTACCAGCCCCTGAAAAACCTATGATTCCAAATATTTCTCCCTTTTCTATATCAAGGCTAACGTCATTAACCGCTGTAACTTCATTTCCTTTTACCTTAAAGGTTTTTGTTACATTTTCGAGTTTTATCATTTTTCCACTTCCTTAAAATAAGCTATTTTATAATCTCTTTTCTTCGATTAATAATGGTACCATTATTGGAGTCCTATGGATAATTCTTATATTTTATTGCTCGTTATAGGACAAGGCTATATCAGGCAAACGTGACAAACGGGATAATGCCTCCTCCAGGGTGTCATCATTTTTTGCAAAATGAAATCTTACATAGTTCTGTATATCTTCCTTAAAAAAGCTGGAGCCTGGAACTGGAGCTACTCCCACTTTTTCCGCCATCCACTCCGAAAATCTTGTATCATCCTTTACACCAAATTCACTCACATCAACCATTACATAATAGGCTCCCTGAGGCTCTGTAAATGTAAGCCCAATATCACGAAGGCCTCCAAGGAAAAGATTTTTCATATGAGTATAATGTCGTCTCAACTCTTCATAGTATTCATCACCAAATTCCAACCCTACTACTGCTGCCTCCATAAGCGGAGCCGCTGCACCAACAGTCAGAAAATCATGAACCTTTTTCACTCTGTCTATAACATCTTCATTTGCTATTACATATCCAAGTCTCCATCCAGTAATTGAATATGTTTTAGAAAGTGAATTACAGATTATTGTTCTATCTTTCATATCAGGAAGTGTCGACATATAAACGTGTTTATAAGGTTCATAAATGATATGTTCATAAACCTCATCTGTTATAACAAATGTATCGTACTTCTTTGCAAGCTCTGCTATTTGAGAAAGCTCCTCGTAAGTAAATACCTTTCCCGAGGGATTGGATGGATTACAAACAATGATTGCCTTCGCTCCCTTTTTAAATGCATTCTCAAGCTCTAAATAGTCAAAGCTAAAATCCGGAGGATTGAGAGGTACGTAGATAGGCTCCGCCCCTGAGAGAATGGCATCCGCTCCATAATTCTCATAAAATGGAGAAAAGACTATAACCTTATCTCCGGGATTTGTCACTGACATCATGGATGCCATCATCGCCTCTGTGCTTCCGCAGGTTACAACAATCTCTTTATCCGGATCTATCTTCTGTCCTGAAAATCTTTCATGCTTTCTTGCCAGGGCTTCTCTAAAATTCTGAGCTCCCCATGTAAGTGCATATTGATGCGGTCCCTTCACAGCTACCTCCGCCAGTCTTCTGGTTATCTCTACTGGCGGATCAAAATCTGGAAAACCTTGAGAGAGATTTATGGCTCCATACTTATTTGCAACTCTTGTCATTCTTCTTATGACAGAATCTGTGAATGTCGATGTTCTGTTACTTAGCTTTGCCATTTTTATTCTCCTTTTCCGAATAAAAATGTGACAAACTGCAGAATGCATTTTGCCACATTTTCATGCTTATTTATTCAATATAATTACCATTGTTCAGGTAATCCAGAAGTTCCTCTTTGTCCAGATGACCAATTCCCAAATCGTCCAGAGTGATTCCGGTTTTATAGAAATCTTTTCCAGTCATAACTGACCCAAGTGTTATCATGGAATCTATAACCGGAGTTTCAACTCCAAACTTTTTACCCAGCTCGTGATACAAGTGACATCCAACTGGTACATCCTCAGTCACGTAGCGATCCTGAATTGAGAATGGGCCGGTTCTATATCCTGTTTCCCATTGTTCATCAAATGGTACTATACAGTCATCGCCCATATATTCAGGTCCAAGAATACTTGTTCTCGACAAGAAATTTTTCTTTGGGTATTTTGCTATTCCAACGCCGATTGCTTCGGCGAGAGCAACTTCTTCAAGGAAAAATGCATACTGTACTTCAGCTATGGACTCACAATATGCATGGCTGTAAATGGAGTAAGTGTACTTATCATTTCCACCATATATTCTTCCCCAGTTTTCCATAACTCCAACTCCAAGGATTGTACCTGGGCAGTGAAGAACTGGATTAACATTACTAAATCCTATATCCAGAACTGTATTACCACCTACAGGACCATCCCCTTCTGTAATAGAATCGAAGCAGCCAAGATATTTCGTACTATTCAGGAATACTTCCTGATCTGTACTAGGAAGTGAAGCTCCGCGAAGGGTTTTAGCTCTATAAACGAGCCACATATCAGAGGTTTGAACTCCACCTTCTTTCTCAACTCTTGTTCCATAAGGAGCACTGGACCAACCACCAATAATAACCTTTTTAGTACTGCCTGCCTCTCTTAGCTTCTTCCTAAGTTTTAGAGAACCATAATTGTCAGGTATGATATGGATAATCTGTCCGTCCTCAAGAACTGGGACAAGCTTTTCGAAAAACACATCATGTGCCACAGATGGAATGGCTACAATTATGAGTTTAGCGCCTTTGACAGCCTCAGAAATGTCCGAGGTGAGTAGGTTTAAAAAAGCTTTTCCTGTTCTCTTAAATCCATATTGATTTTTTTGAATACCACCAAGTGTTATTCCTGTTTTAGCCACGTTCTTTAAATTCTGATCAAAGAACTCTGGTAATTCAAATAATCTTACTTCTTTATTTCCACCAAGCACACAGTCTGCCGCACAAGTCTTTCCAACTGCTCCTGCACCAAGCACTGCTATTGGCGAATCTTTTAAATCCTGTTCATCGAACATTTTTCATTCCTCCTAAAAAGGTTGACGCAGAAGCACAAAACTTCTGCGCCTGAGTAATTTAGAATACTGGTACTACTGCACCTGAGTAAGTATTGTTAATGTAATCCTTAACTTCCTGTGTAAGGATTGCATTCTTAAGAGCCTGAGACTTCTCTGAATTCTCTTCTCCATCTTTAACACATACATAGTTTGCATATGTTTCTGCTGCCAGTGAATCAGCTGCCTCTACTGCGATTGCTGAATCAAGACCAGCTTCTATAGCATAGTTACCATTGATTACTGCGAAATCAACATCCTGGATTGACTTAGCAACCTGAGCTGCTTCAAGTTCCTGGATTTCGATGTTATGTGTATTCTCTTCGATATCAAGAACTGTTGCTTCAATTCCAACACCCTCTTTAAGCTTTATAAGACCCTGTGCCTCAAGAAGAAGAAGTGCTCTTGCTTCGTTTGTTGTATCGTTTGGTACTGCGATTGTTGCACCATCAGGTACGTTGCTAAGATCTGAAGACTTACCAGCGTATACACCCATTGGCTCAAAGTGTACTGCAGCAAGTGTTACGATATGTGTACCGTTCTCAGCATTGAAATCATCCAGATAAGGCTTATGCTGGAAGTAGTTAGCATCCAGATCACCATCTTCAAGTGCTGTATTTGGAAGTACATAATCGTTGTACTCAACAATCTCAAGTGTCCATCCCTCTTCAGCAAGATTATCCTTAATCTGCTCAAGAATTTCAGCATGTGGGGTTACGCATGCGCCAACCTTGATTACCTTGTCTTCTGAAGATTCATCTGTCTCAGTTGCCTCTGCAACTGCTGTAGATGCTTCTGTCTGACCAGCCGCTGCCTTGTCGCTGTCATTTGATGAGCTATCCGATGAACCACATCCTGTAAGCAGCGCTGCTGCAAGTGACAATGTTAAAACTAAACCTATAAATTTCTTTCTCATGATTTTTTCCCTCCTATGATAAAACCATATTTGCCTACTGTTTTAATCGGCTTTTGTTTTGTATGGATGTATATTAACACCGAATTTTGCTATTGTATAATCCTTAAAAATTATTAACAGTTATAAACTAGACCTATAACCCCAAATAAAAAAATAAGTCAGTGAGATCGGATCTCCTGACTTATTTTGGGATTAACTAATCCAGAACTTTCTCTTTGTATTTACTGAGTTCTTCTATATATTTCTGGCCCATCTCGCTTAGCTTTGAATGCTTACGTGAAATGTAGCCTATGGTCATCTTTTCTTTTGTCTTAAGTTTTACAGCGCAATAATCTGTTCCATTCAGGTCCTCACAGATAATGCCAGAACATAAGGTATAACCATTAAGACCTATCATCATATTAAGGATAGTCGCTCTGTCGCTAACTCTGATGAGTCTCTTATACTCATATGTACTAAGCACCTCTTCGGCAAAATAGAATGAATTGTGTTCACCCTGCGAGAATGCGAGACATGGATACTTATCCAGGTCTTTCATAGTGATCTGCTTCTTTTCTGCAAGAGGATTGCTCTTACTCATATAAGCATAAATACTACAATCAAACAGCGGAGTGAACTTAAGGCCTGCATCTCTTAAAATCTTCTGAAGAACAGTACGATTATAGTCGTTCATATATAGAACTCCTATTTCACTCTTCATGTTTCTTACATTATCAATAACATCATAAGTTCTTGTTTCATGAACCTCGAACTCATACTCATCCATACCATACTGTTCAATTACAGACATGAATGCATTTACCGCAAATGTATAATGCTGCATAGAAACCTGGAAGGTTCTCTTCACACTATCCTTTGAAATGTACTTTGCATCCAGGATATCATACTGTTCCACAACCGACTTAGCATATCCCAGAAACTCTTCACCCTTTACCGTAAGAGTTATACCACTGTTGGTTCTGGTAAATATATCAAAACCAACCTCCCGTTCAAGGGATTTTAGAGCAGCCGTCAAACTAGGCTGAGAAATAAAAAGCCTCTTTGCAGCCTCATTTATCGAATTCTGTTTTGATATTTCTATCACATATTTAAGTTGATTTAATGTCATAACAATTACCCCATCTCTTTATTAAAGAGCATTACCATATGGAACAAATTTTACACTCATATACTCTACACTTTTAGAATACAGAATGTCAATAAGTTAGATTTACGCAGTATATGTTGCCGAGATCAAACTAACATTTTCGAACGCCTTAAGATTATCTACTCTCCCTTCAAAGTATTCCTTCTGAATCTTATCCGGAGTAAGATATGTATTTATCTTATATCCAAGAGAACATAGAACACATTTGATTTCATTATGATCAAATCCACCACACATAACCTCTCCCAAAGACCTGGTAATTTCCTCAAGCTTATTAACCCTCTTTGGAAAATCACCCGACTTAATTGGATAATCAAATACCACTTCACTTGTGGTCTCTGAAAGCTCGGTCATTTGACGGAGCGTATCCGCAAATGTATCCAATGTCAGATAATACGAAACACCCAGAATACTGAAAAATGTTTTCTTATTAGGATCAAAACCCGCCTCAAGAAGTTTATCTCTAAAGCTCTCCTTCTCAAAATCAACAGAAACAAAATGAACATTTGGACGGATTATCCATTCAAGTTCTTTTATCCTATTTAGCTTATATCTCTGAGTATCCGGATGATCCACCTCAAAAATTTCTATATCGTCATTATCATTCCTAAAGGAAAATGTGTCCTCACCCGCTCCACAGATAACATATTGTATTTTTCCGTTCTGCTTTGCAAATTCAGACAGCTTATTTTCATTGAAATGTATTCTGGAGAGTGGTATAGGAGCAAAATACTTTCCTATTACTTTTTCAGTTTCAACCTTCTCCAGTTTTTCAGAATCCACCAGACCATCACTTATCATATCATAAATATCTTCATACTCTTCCCTGCCCATAAAATCAAAAGCAAGATAATCATCGTATATTCTATCTTTTGAATAAGTTGAATGCCATGCTCTGGCAAATGCACATATCTTCGCAGTTACACTTTCTCTTTCGCTAACCATCTCATCCTCCGTAAGTCTAGAATAAGCCCTTACTAATATAACGGTCGCCTCTATCAGGAAGAATGGCTACGATATTTCCTTCATCTATCTCATCAGCAAGCTTAAGTGCTGCATAAAGAGCTGCACCGGAAGATGAACCAGCAAGAATACCCTCCTTCTTTGCAAGAAGTCTTGCTGTAGTGAATGCATTATTATCAGTAATCTTTATAACCTTATCTATAAGTGATACATCCATAGTATCTGCGATAAAGTCATTTCCTATTCCTTCAATATCATAATCAGCATGCTCTCCACCGCCTATGATAGAACCATATGGATCCGCAAGGACACCCTTAATATTTGCATCCTGTTCCTTTAAATACTTTACTGCACCTGAAAATGTTCCACCACTTCCTGCGCCGGCAACAAGATAATCAATCTTTCCATCCAACTGCTTATAAATTTCTGGTCCGGTAGTTTCATAATGAGATAAAGGATTAGCAGGATTTTTGAACTGCTTCATGGATATTGCTCCTGGAATAGATGCAATTATCTCGTCAGCTTTTCTATCCGCTCCAAGCATCCCCTCTTCTCTAGGTGTATGGACAATCTCCGCTCCAAGCGCTGCCATAACACGCTGCTTCTCAATAGAGAATTTTTCCGGAACAGCAAAGATAATTCTATAGCCCTTATTAAGAGCAGCAATTGCTATTCCTATTCCTGTATTTCCTGCAGTAGCTTCAACAATGGTTCCTCCTGGTTTAAGGATTCCCCTTCGTTCCGCATCTTCGATCATATAAACTCCAACTCTGTCCTTAACACTTCCTGCAGGATTCATAAGCTCAAGCTTAACAAATAAATTAACACCGTCCTTAATTCCAAAATGATTAAGTTTCAGTATTGGTGTATTTCCTATCATTTCCTGTACACTATTATATACTTCCATCATCTTACCCTTTCTATTCTAAATCACTTAATCTTATATAGAGTTCTGAATTGCATTCTCAAGGTCATGAATAATGTCATCAACATCCTCAATACCAACTGAAAGTCTGATCAGTTCGTCAGTTATTCCAACCGCTTCTCTTATTTCTCTTGGAATAGCCGCATGTGTCATTGTAGCTGGATGGCATACCAGTGACTCAACTCCACCAAGACTCTCAGCCAGGGTAACAAGCTCCAGCTTTTTAAAGAACTTTCGATAACTATACTTTTTCTTTAAGGTAAATGAAATCATTGCGCCAGGTCCATCAGCCTGTTTTTTCTGAGTTTCATAACCAGGATCACTCTTAAGACCTGGATAGTAAACCTTTTCAACATAGCCACTTGTTTCCAGCCACTCTGCTATCTTGATGGCATTTGCCACATGTCTGTCCATTCTTACACCAAGAGTCTTGATACCTCTTATCATAAGATAGCTGTCCCATGGAGCCAGAACTCCACCGATAGCATTCTGAAGATAATAAAGCCTATCAGCTAAATCCCTATCCTTAACTACAATGAAACCTGACACTGTATCGCTATGTCCTCCAAGATACTTTGTTCCGCTGTGGACAACAATATCTGCACCAAGTGTAAGCGGTCTCTGAAGATATGGTGTGAGGAAGGTATTATCAACAATAACCTTCTTTCCATATATTTTCGAAAGTTCAGAAACCTTTTCAATATCTGTAACTGTAAGAAGTGGATTTGCAGGACTTTCAATATATACCGCCTTGATGTTATTAGTTGTTTCACCATCTTCCTTAAGTACTCTTTCAACCTCATCCAGATTCGATGTATCAACTATTGTGTAATCAATTCCAAAGTTTTTAAATACATTATCCAGAACTCTGAAGGTTCCTCCGTAAATGTTATCTGAAACGATTAATCTGTCACCTGATTTAAAAAGTGAAAGAACTGTAGAAATTGCAGCAAGTCCTGAAGCAAATGCCAGTCCATACTCTCCTTCTTCAAGGTCAGCAACAAGTTTTTCAAGTGCTGCCCTTGTTGGATTTCCTGTTCTTGAATACTCCCAGCCTCTGTCTTCGCCAAGTCCATCCTGTTTATATGTAGATGTCTGATATACTGGAACATTAACTGCTCCCGTTGTCTCATCTCCATCTATTCCTCCATGAATTAGTAGTGAATTAATCTTAATACTCATTTTTTCTCTCCTTTTTTGCATATAAAAAGACCCGAGACATTATTATCTCGGGCCTAAGAATCAACTATTAACCAAGTGTTTTATTTACACGACAAACATCGGCACGCCAAAACACCGGCCATCTCGTAGCCCGTTAATTTTAACATGCAACAGCAACACATATTATTGTTTTGTCTGTAAATGTTTGTCATATCCACGTACACTTTCTAAAATAATCTTTGAACGAGGATATATTATCACTATTCACCTACTAAGTCAATAGGTTTTTAAATTGTTATATAAAATATCTATTTCTGTACTAAGGTTTTCTTTATAGTCAGTATATTCTGACCATTCTTATATTCATATACTACATCATCCATAGTCTTCTTTACCAGGAAGATACCAAATCCACCTCTCTTACGTTCCTGAAGAGGAATATCCAGCTTTGGATCTGGTTTAGCAAGAGGATCATAAGGAACACCATTATCAATAAAGCTGATAACAACTGAAATAGGTTCCTCTGTTATTTCAACTCTAATAGTAGCAGGACCAACCTCTGGATTATAAGCATAACTGGAAATATTAACATAAATCTCTTCTACTGCCAGATCAATCTGCGTAATGGTTTTCATTTCGCAATCAAACTCTTCCAGCTGTTCATTGATGAACTTTATCACCTGAGGGAGATTCTCTGTAACAGCCTGAATATCAAGTTCTCTCATATGCAGTCCCCCTATTCGATATTAAGAGCCTCTGCAAAACCTGTAATCTCAAAAACTTCCATTACAGTTGGGCATACGTTTCTAACTACCATCTCACCCTGTTCATCCATAGTCTGCATTGCAGTAAGTAGAACTCTAAGACCTGCACTTGACATATACTCAAGATCTTTAAGCTCAAATATAAGCTTTTCAACACCTTCAAGCGCTGGTGTTAACTGCTCCTCAAGCTCTGGTGATGTGATAGTATCCAGACTGCCTTCAAGCGCTACTGTAAGTTCCTTCTCGTTTTTTGTCATTGTGATCTTCATTGTAGTAACCTCCTAAAATTATAACAACTTTATTCCCATCATTGTGAGATCATCAAATTGTGGTTCATCGCCCACAAATTCATCAACAGCACTTCGTACATTCCCAAGAAGTTCTTTTGGACTGGCATCCGCATTTTTATTGAGCGCTTCCACAAGCCTGTCCATACCAAACATTTCTTTGCTCTCGGCTTTAGCCTCAGGTGCACCATCTGTATAGATGAAGAATGTACCACCCTTCTGAAGAGTAAATTCGTAATCAGTATATTTGCTCCCCTTCATGGCTCCGACTACAAATCCATGTTTATCCTTCAGGATTTCAAATTCGCCACCAGGCTGTCTGATAACTGGATACTCATGTCCCGCATTCGATGCTACTATTTTTCCAGTAGAAATCTCAAGGATTCCTAACCAGACTGTAACAAACATCTTACGTTTATTATTTTCAAATATTGCTTTATTTGCTTTTTCCAAAACCTCATGAGGAGGCAGACCCATTCGTGCATAGTTGCTGATATGCAGTTTTGACATCATCATAAACAGTGCGGCAGGAACTCCCTTACCAGAAACATCCGCCATAACCATTGCAAGATGATCATCATCTACAAAGAAGAAATCGTAGAAATCTCCACCGACCTCTTTCGCCGGGTCCATCACGGCATATATATCAAACTCTTTTCGCTCTGGGTACGCAGGGAAAATACTAGGCAGCTGACTCGCCTGAATTTCCTTAGCCATATCCAGCTCAGCTCCTATACGCTGTTTCTCAGCCGTTGCAACTTTCAGCTTTTCGATATAGTCTCGGACTTCGGTATCCATCTGATTAAAGGAATCCGCAAGCTCCTCCAACTCGTCGCCGGTATTAACCTCTATCTGAACCGATTCTTCAGATTCCAGTCCCTTTACCATCTCTTTAGCAGCAGCATTTATATTATCTATAGGATCTATAATATATTGCTCCATATATCTATACAAAACAATCGCACCAGATACACTTGCAATCAGGATAATCACTATAGTGATGGCGAGGAATGTAATCAGGTTTGCAAGAAAACCTTCCATGGCCATATCCACTGCAACCAGCGCAACCGGGTTTCCGCTACTATCAAATATAGGAGACCAGGCAGATGCAATGAAACCATATTTTTCATCTTTATTGATAATGATTCTTTCTTCTGGATCCTGCTTAAATGCTCTCTTACATGTTTCCTTACTATCTTCGTCCATATACTTTTCATGCTGACCGAGCTCACAATATCCAGGATTATTATCTGCATCCCAAACATAGATAACATCATCCTCAGTTGGTACAAAAACATAGTAGTACTTAAGATTAGCTCCATTTTGAGCAGATCGAAGATATTTTAGAACATTCTCGTAATACTCATCTTTTTCATTTGTATCGAGGTACTTCTGAATGGTATCACCGTCTATATACTCTGCCGCAGTACGCGTAAGTCCGAATGCATTCTTCTTATAAGTGGACTTTGTTTCAAAGTAATAACGTATTGTAATACCAATACAGAGAATTACCATCATAAACTCAACAACCAAGATAACACCACGGATTACCTTACCTGTCAGTGTTTTATTCTTTTTCATCAGTCTTTCTCCTGCTTAGTAAAAACGCTTTATAACAACGAGCGCCTACTATAGAAACTACACAAATGCAAATTCCCAAAATAATTATCATAAAATCACTCAGCTCAGAGGTTCCTCTAATAATATAAAGGAATAGAGTTGAGATAACTATAACTAATACCCACTGTATACAATATGATGCTGTAACATTTGAAGATGTTTTCTTCATAAACTCCTTCAAAGCATTAGGAAGTATAAGCGAAATAAAGTAACAAATAGCCAGACGAGCAATTGCTGAAATTGCAGAGCCAAGCATATCTACCGTTGATGCATGATAATAGCAAATCTGACCTTCACCAAAAACTCCAACTCTTGCCGGAATTCTTATAGCAAAGTATGTAATTGCTAATATAAGCGCTGGAACACCAATTACCAGATGGAAAAGCTTTTTATCCTTAACTCTTTGATAATAAGTACCATATAAATAACCAATTGCTGTTATTGCAAACCAGTTAAACAAAGTGAAGTATGAGCATACCAGCTCAGCTGCATCTTCTGTACCTATGAAATGTCCAACTATTATATTTGCCACTGGACTTCCTAGGTCTATTCCACCAATAAGAGTTGTGATACCTGACATAACAAGTCCTATTATCACGATTATCCATGGCTTTAAATTAAAATGTTTGAAAAGCGCCATTGTCAAAAATGACAACGAAGCAAACATCAAAATATCATTTTCAAATGTTTCATAAAAAACTGTTGGTAAATAAGTTTCTTTTTCTCCTGTGATTGCATATCCAATAAGTCCTGGAATTGTGAATCTACAAATATTGAGCAAAAATGCAACTGGAGCCAGTAGCAGCCCACGTTTTGCAAAATCTCTGGCAGTATTATGTTTTGTATAGACCATTCCAATTCCCATGCAGAGCATGAAACAAGGTGCGCATAAAGGTCCACCTATAACTGAATCATAAGCATAAGGTATTCCAGTAAGAAGTCTCTCATCACTACTGCAATAAATAAAGCAATGACAGAGAATCAGATCTATAAGAAGCCAGGTCCTTAATACGTCTATCTCAATCTGGCGACCAGTATTGCAAATCTCTTTTGAAAAAATCTTATCCAACATTCTTATTCTCGCATTCTATTTGTCAGGACATAGTTATTTCATGCTACACCTAAATGCTAGTATAACACAAAATGTGCAACAAAAGAGCAACAAAATCTTTATATTAATAAAAATATTCTTCTATTGCATATATAAAGGTATGTTGTATTATATAAGTCATAATTTTTTAAGATTTAGGTGTTTTTATGAATAGTAAGAATTTAACAAAAGATTTGACCACTGGTTCCCCTATGAAGCTGCTAATCAGGTTTGCCACCCCAATGATACTTGGCATTCTTCTTCAGCAGTTTTATGGTCTGGTGGATACCATGATAGTAGGGCAATATCTCGGCAAAGAGCCACTGGCCGGAGTAGGTTCCACAGGATCTCTTAACTTCATTGTTCTTGGATTCTGTATGGGAATATGTAACGGCTTTGCAGTTATTGTTGCACAATACTTCGGTGCAAAGGATGAAGTTAATCTTAGGAAAGCAGTTGCAAACAGCATTTGGCTGGCAATAATACTCGGCTGTATTGTAACCGCGCTTACATGCATATTCTGCAAGCCTATTCTTCATCTAATGAATACTCCGGAAAACATATATGACTATGCATCCACCTACATTTTTATAATATTTGCAGGTATACCATGCATTATTCTTTATAACCTTTCCGCAGCTATAATCCGTGCACTAGGTGACAGCCGTTCACCTATTATTTTCCTTGCAATCGCAGCAGTACTAAATATCGGTCTTGATATACTTTTTATTGGTGGTCTGGGAATGAATGTAGAAGGCGCCGCCTATGCAACGGTTCTCGCACAGGGAATCTCCGGAGCCTGCTGTGTTGTATTTATTAGAAAACGTTTTGATATTCTTAGAATGAAAAAAGGCGAAATGCGCCTTGATATGAAAATGATGATGGTACTGGTTGATATAGGAATACCTATGGGACTCCAGTATTCCATTACAGGAATTGGTTCAGTTATTCTTCAGTACTCAGTCAATGGTCTGGGAGATGTAAGCGTTGCCGCTATGACAACAGCCTTAAAGGTACATATACTTCTCTCCTGCCCACTAGATGGTCTTGGTCAATCCATGGCCCCATATACCGGTCAAAATGTGGGCGCCAAAAAGCTTGACAGAGTAGGCCAGGGATTACGTGATGCACTAATTATTTCAGCAGTGATATGTGCGGTATTAATGATTGTGGTACTTCTATTTGGCGGACACGCTGCGACCTTATTCTTAGATAAAGATAAACTGGCCGATGAAGCGCCAGTCATAATAAAATTATCGCGACAGTATCTAATCACAGTTACTGCTTTCGATTTCCTTGTCGCGATAGTAAATACAGTTCGTTTTACAATTCAGGGAATGGGATTCTCGAATTTTGCAATGATAGCCGGCCTTATGGAAATGATTGCAAGATCTTTAGCCGGTCTGGTTCTTATCCCTCTCCTCGGTTTCACAGGTGCATGCTTCTCCAGTCCACTTGCGTGGATTTTTGCAGATGCATTCCTCATCCCTGCATATTATTGGTGTAAGAAAAAACTTGAGACAGATTAAGATTATTTACTCTGTCCTAAGTCTCTCCACCACACTTCTTCTACTAATCCTTTTATATGCTACTGCTGGGATTATAAGAACGATTACCAATATCACTGGCAGGCATATAATAATTGAAGTAAGACTGAAGTTCCACGAAAACATAGGAAGATTATTAACAAATATCTTTATTGCTGTTACATTTAAGATACTGGATAAAAGCATTGTAATCACTGAAGTATAAGTGAAATATCTAAGCCCTTCTCTTCTGAGGCTTTTCTTCTGTTGTTTAGTAGTCATACCTACCGCCTCGAGCATAGCAAACTCACGACTTCTCGTGATAATAGAAGCTATCATAGTATTACCAAAGTTCATAACTCCGATAACACCCAGTATCACAGCTACCAGTATTCCGCCTATCGCAAAGAGCTCTCCAAATTCTTTATTATCCTCTATCACACTTTGCTTTGAAGTATAACTAAGAGATGTATTCTTGGTATAGTTACTTATCCATTCCTCGAAAGATTTTTCTTCTTCGTCGTCCACATCTATAAGTGTACGCATTGGACAACACTCACCATATATATTCAGATACTCATTCTCAGGAAGTATAAAATTGCATTCGATTGGAGCATATACCGGATACTCTATCACCATAGGTATATCTACCAATGCATATACCGTATATTCTCTTCCTTCTATTTCAATCTTATCTCCTGGATTTACAATATTCAGGAATCCATCACTGGCATACTGCCATCTCTCAGCAAGTACATAATTTCCCGAACTAAATTTACTCCAATCGATACTGGTTGTTCCATCCATAGTCTTAACGTCTTCTAACTTTTCAGCTACAAGTTCACCTATACCATATGTATTACCTTCGATGGTACGTTTGTTATGCAGTTCATTAAGATAATCATTTACGGAATATCCCTCATCTGTATAGAAAGATTCTATCTGCATTTTTACTATCTCGTCCGAGTAGAAATAATCTTCAATCTCACTCCACACGTCAGGAGAAAATTCATGCTCACCATGATTCAGATATAAATTACCAATTTCCTGAACGCCCTTCTGTTTATTTGCTACTGTGATAAAAGAAACATCAACAGCATTTACATTTTTCTCATTAACTCCAGCGTTATCAAGAAGCGAATCCTGAACACAGAAATCACTGGCTATAAAATCTTCTGCATAGGCTGTTGCGCTAAAACTATTCACAATAGTATATGCACTGTTAAGAAGTACAAGTGATAATGTCAGCGACATAACAACCGAAATAATCTTCTTCTTAGGTTTGCCATTTTTCTTAAGTCTTCCTGTAAAGCGTGAAGCTTCAACAGGAGATATTTTAGCCGCCTTTTTGCAAGGTCTTCTAGAACTTATCGCCACCGTAAAATATGAAAATAAAATAGTGAATAAGATTATCCATATATTCATATGAACCTGGCCTTTATTGGCGCATGCAGTGTTGATAAATTTACCAATCATTGGAAGAAGCCACGCTCCTACTCCGTATCCTATAGCTAAGCCTATAGGAATTGCCACACAACAAATTCGTCTTGTTCTATGTTTTACCATATTACGTATTTGCCGTTCAGAAGTTCCAATGGTTTTGAGAAGTCCATATTCCTTCATTTCTGCTATCATATTCAGATCAAAAATATTATAGATAATAAGATAGCCAGAAAAGATGAATAACACTAATGCTACTACACATACCAGAGATGCCACCGGATCCATGTAATTATACTGTCCCATTGATGAATCTCTAAACTCACTGAGCAGGCTTCCCACCACTGTAAAAAACGAAGAAAACAGAACTGTTGTCAGTATGACTGAAAATGTCATCACCGAATACTTTCCTCTGTTTGTCTTTATTGACCTGGAAGCAAGTTTCTTTACCGTTTTTTTACTTGTATTTGCCATATAAAAATCCTACCTTTTGTATTTATTCTTACAAAAGATAGGATAACTCATAAATCTTTCCAGATCGTTTCTAAAATCTTTCATGTTTGAAAGATTGACTCATTTTTTGAATGCCATTATCAGGTCTTTGGGACTTTTACAAGTCATGGAAGAACTCATTATGCATGCCCCAGAAGCCCCAATATTTCTAACATCGTTGATATTCTCCGGTGTAATTCCACCTATAGCATAAACAGGAATACTGACTGCTTCTACGACATCTCTCAGAAATCCAAGTCCGCGTCCTTCTAGTCCCTTCTTACAATCTGTATTATATATATGACCTGCAATTATATATGTACATCCCAGCTTCTCGGCAAGCTTCGCATCCTCTACACTATGACAGGATGCACCAAGTCCGACAAGCTTCTCACGTAATCTTGCATATTCATCTGGCTGATTATTATATAGTTCTTCCAGCTTCCATAACAGCATATGCAGATATGAAAGTTCATTTGCCAAGTCAGTTTCATCCTCAAGAATAAGCTCATAGAAGTTATGAATTATAAGCCTTGAACCTTCTACCTCTCTACACATCTTAGATACCTTACCCGCA
This sequence comes from uncultured Lachnospiraceae bacterium, assembly GCA_947168155.1. GTDB lineage: Bacteria > Bacillota > Clostridia > Lachnospirales > Lachnospiraceae > Eubacterium_Q. The sequence continues at coordinate 144,490 of CAMVKW010000001.1, forward strand.
AGCTCTCTATATTCCTCTAGGCTTAAGTCTTTTTCACGAAGAACTATAGCAAGAGGTCTTGCTTCAGCCACATTCTTAATTTGCTCTAAGAATAATACGCCATTCTTCTCACATATACTTTTGTTAGTAACACATATAATGTCGGATGTAGCCATAACCTATCCTCTAATTCATCATTTCATCCGTGAACAAATAACCTCTTATGTAGCTCTCTACCAGCCACAATGCAACTTATATAATACTACACGAAGAGATAATCATTTAATACAGGCTGAAGTCCTTCACCCTCGATATCCTGATACATCTTATCAAGACTTCTGCTATCGCTGATTTCAAACTGTTCATCGCCCTGATCGTACTCATCTTCTTTTCCTGTATACTTAGACTCGTGATCTCCGATTCCTGTAGATACACCAGCTGACACCTTAGTAGCTGCTATCTTAACGATTCCATTTCTAAACTGAGCAGTCTCTCTTGAAGAAACAGTGATTCCTGCAAATGGAAGGAATATTCTATATGCACAGAGCACCTGGCAAAGCTGTTTCTCATGTACATCCAATGGATTTATCTTATCATTATTTATAATAGGACGAAGCCTTGGACAAGAAAGCGAAATCTCTGCATGCGGATACTTCTTCTGAAGGAAGTATGCATGAAGTGCAGTTGCAAGAGCATCCTTTCTGAAATCAGAAAGACCAAGCAGTGCAGAAAATGCAACACCTCGCATTCCACCCATAAGCGCACGCTCCTGAGCATCAAATCTATAAGGCCATACTCTCTTATGTCCCATCAGATGAAGTGTTTCATACTTATCTGTATCATAGCTTTCCTGAAATACAGTTACATAGTCAGCACCACATTCGTGAAGATACTTATACTCGTCCACATTTACAGGATATACCTCAAGACCAACTAGTCGAAAATACTTTCTTGCAAGTTTGCAAGCTTCTCCTATATATTCAACATCACTGGCAGCTCGGCTTTCTCCTGTAAGTATCAGGATTTCTTCCATTCCGCTATCAGCTATAACCTTCATCTCATGTTCTATCTGCTCCATGGTAAGCTTCATTCTACGAATCTTGTTATAGCAGTTGAAGCCACAGTATACACAGTAGTTCTCGCAATAATTGGCTATATATAATGGTGTAAAGAGATATACTGTATTTCCAAAGTGCTTGCTGGTTTCAAGTCTTGCTCTCTCTGCCATCTTCTCAAGAAGTGGTTCTGCAGCTGGTGACAGAAGTGCCTTGAAATCCTCTATAGAACAGTGATCATGGTTAAGCGCAGCCACAACATCCTTTGCAGTATACTTTGAATAGTCATAGCTATTCATTTCACCAAGAACCTTATCACAGATGTCTGACTCTATGATATCCATTCCCGGCATATACTCCATATGGTTAGTTCTGCAAGAGGGATCATTTTCCAGACGGTGTTTCTTCTCTAACGCCTCTGGTGAAAGTTCATCTGAATCTACTAAAAAGTTATTTTTCATTTCTCCATTCCTCCTTTTTGAAATCCTTAATCTCTAAGGAATCCTGTCAGAGGATCTGATGCAGATGCGCCTCTGGTAAGTACTCTTCCAAGTCCTGAAAGATAAGCCTTACGTCCTGCATTTATTGCATCCTTAAATGCAGAGGCCATAAGCGGAAGATCACCAGCAGTTGCAAGAGCAGTATTTGCCATAACTGCTGCACATCCCATTTCCATAGCTTCACAAGCCTGTGAAGGACGGCCAATTCCTGCATCAACAATAATCGGAAGATCTATCTCATCTATAAGTATCTGAACAAACTCTTTTGTAGCAAGTCCCTTATTGGAACCAATTGGAGAAGCAAGTGGCATGATAGAAGCTGCACCTGCATTTGCAAGGTCTCTAGCTGCATTTAGATCCGGATACATATAAGGCATTACCACGAAGCCTTCCTTTGCAAGAATTTCAGTTGCCTTGATAGTTTCTGTATTATCTGGTAGAAGATACTTAGTATCTCTCATAATCTCAATCTTCACGAAGTTACCGCATCCAAGTTCTCTTGCGAGACGAGCGATCCTTACAGCCTCCTCAGCATTTCTTGCACCGCTTGTATTAGGAAGAAGTGTTACTCCTTCAGGGATATAGTCAAGAATGTTCTCATTATCCTTAGTATTAGTTCTTCTAACAGCAAGAGTGATAAGCTCAGCTCCTGCATCACGAATTGCCGCTTCAATAAGCTTCATAGAATACTTTCCTGAACCTAATATAAAGCGGGAAGTGAATTCCTTTCCACCGATTACTAACTTATCTTCTGTTTTAATATCTTCCATCATATTTCCTTCTTTCATTTTCTGTTTATAATTCTGTTTATTAAATTAAGCTTACACATCCATCTCTCCAGAAAGAATTCTTAGCACCATATGCGCTTCGTGTGCCGCACACACCATAACTCTGGATGCCACTAGACCGATGCCATCATTCACGTCACTCTTTTCATCACCGCAAAGATAGAACTTTCCAAATACCCTTCGACTCTGTATAGTATTTGCACTTCCAAAACCTGCCATTCCAGTGCCTGACAGCATATACTTATCTGGAAATGTTTCAAGCACGGTATTAACCAGCATTGCCTTCTGATCTGCTTTGTCAAACGCTTCGCAAATGATGTCAGCTGTAATAAGCAGCTCTGGTATATTTTCTTCAGTAAGCTTAACCGTATGTATTATAGTCTCGGTATATGGAGAAATATCTCGTAGATTCTCCAGACAACTCTCTGTCTTATACTTTCCAAGCTGGCTCATCTTATATTGCTGACGATTAAGATTCGTGATATCAACCTTATCAAAATCTATAAGTATCAGCTTGCCTACGCCCGCACGAGCAAGAGCAATTGCTATGTTGGACCCTAGTCCTCCAAGTCCACATATTGCAACAGTTGCATTTAAGAATGCATTCTGGCGTTCCTTTCCATGCCTCTCAACTAATGCATTTATCCACTCTTCTCTAGAAGGGATCATATCAGCCACCTCCCACGAAGCTTACAACCTCAACTGTATCTTCGTCTTTTAAAGTAGTCGCACTATAACTTGCCTTAGGTACTATTTCCATATTAATTTCTACTGCTATTCGTTCAGTAGAAAAGCCTAAGCTTTCAAGCATTTCTAACACTGAAAGTCCAGCATAGTCATAGCTCTCACCATTTACCTTGACCATATTCATCCTCCTTGTCATCTTAAAAATATTATATCGAGACATAAAAACAGCTGATATACCATCAGGTATATCAGCTGTCCCTTCATTCTCTATAAGAATAAATTCTTTGACTCTTCCCTACGTTGGCATTATCCAAATCAGGTTTACGGGTCGAAGTTTTTACTTCCTCTCAGCCAGTTCACTAGCTCCCCAATGATATTACTATCATTTCTGACTTTATTTAGTTTCGTGACTAATTCTATTCCTGCTACCTATTTTTGTCAATCATTTCCAAAAAATGAAAAAAAGGGCTTGTTGAAAATAAGGTTTTCAATTGGTAGAATAAGGTTAAATCTGAAGCCAATTTTAGTATAAATATAAAATACGGAGAAAACATATGATATCATTCATCGTTTCACTATTAGTTCTATTTGTTGGTTTTATGACATATGGCAGATTGGTCGAAAAGATTTTCGGGCCTGACGACCGTGAGACACCTGCCATAGCAATAAATGATGGCGTGGACTGTATCCCCATGAAAACATGGAAGGCTGTCCTTATACAGCTACTTAATATAGCAGGAACAGGTCCTATATTTGGAGCACTTATGGGCGCCTGCTTCGGTCCTGTTGTCTTCTTATGGATTATTTTCGGCTCTATTCTTGGTGGTGCTGTACATGATTATATGAGTGGTATGATATCCGAAAGAAATGGAGGTGCCTCTATCGCACAGCTCTCTGGAATCTACCTCGGAAAACCAGCTCTATATCTGATGAGAGCATTCTCTGTTCTACTCCTACTGCTAACAGGAACTGTCTTTGTGACAAGTCCTGCAGCGCTTATAGCAAAACTTACGCCAAACAAACTATCTGTCACTTTCTGGATAATTGTTATCCTTTTTTACTATATACTCGCAACTCTGTTACCTATAGATAAACTGATAGGAAAACTGTATCCCGTGTTCGGAATCATTCTTATAGTTATGGCCCTCAGTATAGCTGGTGCCATAATATTCCTTCCTGACTACAACATACCGGAAATCACCCTAAAAGATCTTCATCCAGATAATCTGCCTATATGGCCATTTATGTTTATCACAGTCGCATGTGGAGCTATATCTGGTTTCCATGCTACACAATCTCCTATGATAGCCAAGTGCATCACTAGTGAGAAAGCAGGCCGTAAGGTTTTCTATGGAGCTATGATAATCGAATCCGTAATAGCCCTCGTCTGGGCAGCTGCCGGAGTTGCCTTCTATAATGGCACTGGCTTATTAAATGACGCACTAACTAATCTTGGACAGTCCGGAACAGTATATGAAATCAGTAAAACCATGCTTGGAAATATCGGAGGTGCGCTAGCCATAATCGGTGTTGTTGTATGTCCTATCACATCGGGTGATACCGCTTTTAGAAGTGCGCGTCTCATACTTGCCGAATGGACTAAGCTGGATCAGAAAAAGATAAAGAATAGATTAATAATAACACTGCCCTTACTTGGTATAGGCGCAGTGTTAACACAACTTGATTTTAATGTTTTGTGGAGATATTTCTCCTGGAGTAATCAAACCCTTGCTATGATATCTCTTTGGGTTGCAACTGTATATCTAATTAAAAATAGTAAGCATAGAATTTTTTCTATTATAACATCTCTGCCAGCGACATTTATGTCTGCAGTGTCACTGACTTATATTCTTATGGCTAATGAGGGATTCGGACTAAGCGCTACTATAGCCTATCCCGCTGGTATAGCATTTGCTAGTATTTTGTTTGTTATTTATCTGATTAAACTCAATTTCAACATAATTCAATTTATATTTTAGGACTTTTCTTTTTGCATAATATAAGGTATTATTGGGGATGGCATTTTTTAACAGCCTATAAAATTTATATATTTTAGAAAAGAGGTCAGTAAACATGGAGAAAGTTGTTTTAGCCTATTCAGGCGGACTTGATACAACTGCGGTAATCCCTTGGTTAAAGGAAACATACGGTTACGAAGTTATATGCTGCTGTATAGATTGTGGTCAGGGCGAGGAGCTTGATGGTCTTGAAGAGCGCGCACGCCTCTCAGGTGCTGCTAAGCTTTATATAGAGGATGTCGTTGATGATCTTTGCGAGAATTATATTATGCCATGCGTCCAGGCTGGCGCTGTATATGAGCATAAGTACCTCATGGGTACTGCTATGGCAAGACCTACTATCGCTGCTAAGCTTGTAGAGATTGCTCGTAAGGAAGATGCAGTCGCTATATGTCACGGTGCTACAGGTAAGGGAAATGATCAGATAAGATTCGAGCTCGGCATCAAGGCTCTTGCTCCTGATATTAAGGTTATTGCTCCATGGAGAGATGACAGATGGCAGATGGATTCACGTCAGGCCGAGATAGATTATTGTAAGGCTCATGGTATTGATCTTCCTTTTGGAACAGATCAGTCCTACAGCCGTGACAGAAATATATGGCATATCAGTCATGAAGGACTTGAACTTGAAGATCCTGCACAGGCTCCTAATTACGATCATATGCTTGTTCTTGGAGTAACTCCTGAGAAAGCACCTGATGAAGATGTAGAGCTTACAATCAACTTTGAAAAAGGTATGCCTGTATCTCTTAATGGTGAGAAAATGAAGGTTGCTGATATCATCCGCGAGCTAAATGCAATCGGCGGAAAGCATGGTATCGGAATCGTTGATATCGTTGAAAACAGAGTTGTTGGTATGAAGAGCCGTGGAGTATACGAGACTCCAGGTGGAACAATTCTTATGGAAGCTCATCAGCAGCTTGAAGAGCTTGTTCTTGACCGTGACACTATTGCTCTTAAGAAGGATCTTGGAAGCAAGCTTGCAAGCATCGTATATGAAGGAAAATGGTTCACTCCAGTACGTGAGGCTATCTCAGCTTTTGTTGATGTAACTCAGCAGTACGTTACAGGTGAAGTTAAGCTTCGTCTATATAAAGGAAATATCATCAAAGCCGGTACTACTTCTCCATATTCACTTTACAGCGAATCACTTGCATCCTTTACAACAGGTGATATGTATGATCATCATGATGCAGAAGGCTTCATCACACTTTGGGGACTTCCACTTAAGGTTCGTGCAATGAAGATGAATGAGCTTAAGAAAGAGAACAAGAAATAATATATACAGAAAATGTATTATAAAGTTTTCTCATAATGAAGCAAACGCCCGCTGGCTCTATGCCAGAGGGCGTTTTAATATATATTGCAAGTGACACTCTTTTCTATAATATTCTATAATAGATTACGAATCATTTCTGCATCATAGGTAACTGAATCCAGTTTTTCAACTTCTATTCTATATAATGCATTTGCAGCTATATGCTCAGCTGCCTGTTCTATATCTCTAATACCTGATGTATCCTTAAAGATATCCATCACCGTATCTAACGCTTCTTCTGTTATTATGATTTCTTCACTTCTAAGTCCAATTCTCTTTAGGACTTTAGGCATAGCAAAGCGTGTGAATATTACTCTCTTTTCATCCGGCGTGTAATCCGGAAGCTCTATAACTGCAAATCTCGACATAAGCGGTGCACTTATATCTGCTTTGTTGTTTGCAGTTGCTATTGGATAAACACCCGTTGTCGGTATATTACATTCTACGTAGTTATCTGTAAATCCCAGATTATCAAGCAGTGTCAGAAGAACATCTGCAGGATTTCCATTTCCCTTACCTGACGTAGCTTTGTCCAGCTCATTAATGATAAATACTAAATTAGAACTTTCTGCATTTGCAAAAGCTTCCATGATAAGTCCCGGTTTTGCGTTTGCATATATTCGTGAACTACCAGTCAGCTGCTCCGGATCATTTATTGAACTCATCTCAAGGGTTGTCCAGGACATTTTAAGTATTTTCGCTACTGCATATGCGATCTGTGACTTACCTGTTCCCGCAGGACCTATCAGGAGTATTCCATATGCCGGCAAAGTATGTGTACGATTTATCTGAATTATAGTTTCAATTATTCGCTGTTTTACACTCTCCAGTCCATAGAGTTCTTCATCAAGAATTCGTCTTGCCTCCACCGGATCTATTGGCTGAAAATCCGTATTCTTCCACTGAATGCTGAGCATGATTGAAAGTGCTCTCTGTGCATGTCTTCTCTCTTCCGGAGTCACTTCCGAAGACTTCGCAACTGCAAGATTACGTCTTGCCCAGAGTCTTATATTATCCGGAAGCGTACTTCCTGCACACATAAGATAATCAGTTATGCTCTGAATACTTGTAAGTCGCATATCATCCGCATCTTCTATATCATCTGGATCGACTGTCTCTTCCGATGGTGCATCACTTTGAAGAAGTCGGTCAATCATAAACTGTAAGAATCCATTTTCACCAGATAACTTTGAACCTCTTACAGCAACTCCAGTTTCAAGAATCTTGTATACAGCGTAACCTCTTTCAGTAGTCTGACCCGAGAGACGTACCATTATATGATTTTCACCAAGCCACTTTAGAAGATTCTCAAATCTCGCATCGATTTCAAGGATATTATGAGTTGACTTCTCATCTGTGTCATATATAAAAGCTGATCCTACAGTTGGAGCTTCAAACATACCATTTGAATGATGCACAAGCTTAGAACCGCTGTCTTCAAGAACCATTATTGGACGCTCAACACTGGTGGTTCTCTCACTGGAATAAACCAGCTTATAGCTTCTCTCAGCCTTTACTTCTTCTTCCTTCTTCTCATTAAAATCAAATACAGGCATTTAATTATTCTCCTCTCAAGGCCGTCTGTTACTAATCAAAATATCTATGTTAGTCTACCACACTGTAACCTTCTAGGCAATTATCATCAAAAAATTTAGAAGGTGTTTAAAAATCTTGCCACAAGCGCAAAAAATAAGAATATGAAAAAGATACATTATGCCAATACTTTGTCCTTTCCGGAATTCTTTCCTTCATACAATTTTTCATCAGCCCTTTGAATCCATTTATCTATATTTTCTGATTCTCTCCTTTCAGCAACACCGATGGTAATTGTTACTTTTATCTGCTTCCCCTCAAACTCGTACCTTTTATCACTAACATTCTTCCTAAGCTTCTCCAGCTCGCTGACTGCCTTATTCTTATCCTTTCCAAGAATTAAAAATTCCTCACCGCCCCATCTGCAAATGAGTGAATCCTTGCAGGTCGCCTTCATGATCTCTGCAATAGTCTTAAGAATATAATCACCAGCATTATGGCCGTAAATGTCGTTGATCTTTTTAAAGTCATCTATATCTGCCATCGCAAGATAATAGTCTTTATCTTCTCCAGATATAACTTCAAGGTGGGACAGCATATAATGCCTGTTATTCAGTCCGGTCAGATTATCCTCCAAAGCAAGTTTCTTCAAGCGTTCCTCAGAATCAATAATGATTCCGATCATAAGATTTGTATAGAAAATCAGGAAACCAAATACAGTGATGGAATTAATAATCCAAAATACAACATCATCCCCAAGATTGGATACATAGATTGGACCTCTAAAAGAAGGGATTAAAGTAGAAATAAGATAAACGATCACGATTCCAACACTGACATACAGAGCCTTTATATGTTTTGAACTTATTCGGCGTCCCAAATAGCCAGAGTAAAAGATTATCGGAATCATGGACATGCCATAAAGATGAAAGCCATAACCATACCCCAGGCAGATTGTAGTTACTCCCATGTATAAGGTCAGCCACATATACACAAAACAAACATAGCCATATAGATGATTACGGGAGATCATAACATAACCGATTAGATAGACCAGCGCCGTCGGAATACTGAAATACACAAGAAAAGTAGCCTTGATGATATAAAAAAATCCCATCAAGCCAAATACCAAGATAAGAATCACAGTATTAACAATATATGTCAGTTTTTTTAGGTTTTCCAATATCATAAACTTATCTCTCACCGGAATAACGAAACCAAATAAAAAAGCCACTTTATATATGAAAACCATACCAACAAAGCAGCTTTTAATCAAGTGTTTTATTTTGTTCAATAAATACAAAAAATCCCGTAAGCATCAGCTTACGGGATTCTAAATCAATCATATTGACTGAGGTTTGTAATTAGCAAACACCCTGAGCAATCATTGCTTCAACTACCTTCTTGAAGCCGGCAATGTTAGCACCTGCAACATAGTTGCCTTCCATACCGTACTCCTTAGCAGCATCATCGATGTTGTGATAGATACCAACCATGATACCCTTAAGCTTAGCATCAACCTCTTCAAAGCTCCATGAAAGTCTCTCGCTGTTCTGGCTCATCTCAAGTGCTGATGTAGCAACACCACCTGCGTTAGCAGCCTTACCACAAACGAAAGGTACGCCACTCGCCTGGAAGTACTCTGTAGCCTCGATAGTTGTAGGCATGTTAGCACCCTCAGCTACATACTGAACGCCGTTAGCAACGAGCATCTTAGCATCCTCGATATCAAGCTCGTTCTGTGTAGCACATGGAAGAGCGATATCTACCTTGTACTGCCATACACCGTGTTCACCATTCTCCTTAGCATGATACTCAGCTGAAGAACGAGCTGCAGCGTACTCTGTAAGACGTGCACGTTTCACTTCCTTAACTTCCTTAAGAAGTGCTACATCGATTCCTTCTGGATCATAAATCCAACCTGTTGAATCTGAAACTGTAACAACCTTAGCTCCAAGCTGCTGAGCCTTCTCTGTAGCATAGATAGCAACGTTACCTGATCCTGAGATAGCAACTGTCTTGCCTTCCATCTTATCGCCATGGCACTTAACCATTTCCTCTGTGAGGTAAAGAAGACCATAACCTGTAGCCTCTGTACGAGCAAGTGATCCACCATATGTAAGACCCTTACCTGTAAGAACTCCTTCATAGAGTCCCTTAATTCTCTTATACTGACCAAACATGAAACCGATCTCACGAGCACCTGTACCGATATCACCAGCAGGAACATCCTCGTCAGCTCCGATATATTTTGAAAGCTCTGTCATAAAGCTCTGGCAGAACTTCATGATCTCGTTGTCTGACTTACCCTTAGGATCGAAGTCAGAACCACCCTTACCACCACCGATTGGAAGTGTTGTAAGTGAATTCTTGAAAATCTGCTCGAAACCGAGGAACTTGATGATACCAAGGTTTACTGATGGATGAAGTCTAAGACCTCCCTTGTAAGGTCCGATTGCGTTATTGAACTGTACACGGAAACCTCTGTTAACCTGAACCTGTCCATTATCATCTACCCATGGAACTCTGAACATGATCTGACGATCTGGCTCTGTAATTCTCTCAAGGATAGCGAGCTTACGATATTTCTCCTCATCCTGCTCGATAACTGGACGAAGTGTACTAAGCACCTCTGTTACTGCCTGAATGAACTCAGGCTGATCTGCGTCTCTTTTCTGTACCTTCTCAAGTACCTCATCAACGTATGACATAGCGTTTTCTCCTTTTTTTTATATGATTTTGGGAAACTAACGGATTGCTACGTTGCTTCGCAACTCTCGCAATCCTAAAAACATTCGGAATCCGCTAATTTGCTTTTCAAGCAAATTGCTACTTCCTCATGTTTTTGCGGCCATTAAGACATTATACCTTTTCGTGCAAGCACGAACGGTCTAATTTCTTAATTGCCTTAGTTTTACTTTATCCAACTAAAGCAGAATTATATACTATTTCATATGCGTTGTAAATAAGAAAATTAAGTTTTTTGATATTTTTATTAAGTTTTTAATGTTTAATTAACATAAAGTTGTCTTTATTCTGTTTTAAGTTGTAAAAACTATACGTATTCTGGTACCGATTTCTTTCCTGGATACTATTTCAAAATGACCATTATGCTTATCAACTATCCACTTTGCTATGGATAAACCAAGACCTGTTCCCTGAACCTTTCTTGTATCATCTGCCCTGTAGAAGCGCTCAAACATATGCTTTACATCTACTTCTGCCATACCTATCCCGCTATCCTGTACCTGAATGTACGGCTTATACTTTGTCTCTTTTCGTCCATTATCCTCTGATTCAACCGCTTCAAATCCTACGGAGAGAACTATATCGTCACCTTTTGAAGTATATTTGGCCGCATTATCAACCAATATTCGCATAGCCTGTTTTATCATGGAAGCATCTGCATTCAAATGAACATCCTGAGCCTTCTCATCATATTTATAAACATGATCCTCATCTATCATAAGGGACTCTTCATAAATCTCACGCATCACTTCATTTAAGCTTACATCCTCAAAGGTCATTGGATTTCTTCCTGCATCACCTCTTGCAAGGAATAAAAGCTGTTCAACAAGATGATTCATGTGGTCAGATTCATTCTTTATGGCAGCAATGGATTCTTCCAGTATTTCTTCATCCTCCTTACCCCAGCGATCCAGCATATTTGCATAACCCTGTATAACGGAAATAGGGGTTCTAAGCTCATGGGATGCATCATTAACAAATCTGGCCTGCTGTAAATATGTATCATGCATTCTGGTCAGCATGTTATTCATAGCTGCTTCTATTCCCTGAAGGTCATTATCTCCCAGAGAAAGCTCCGTAGTCTGTTCTGGCGAAATATGTTCGATAGCATTCTCTATAGTATGGAACTTAGCCTCATCGAAGGACATATTGCTGATTTCTTCAGCTTTTAATGCCATATCATTAATCGGCTTCAGCGTTTTCTTTATACTCTTATGCTCCCCATAATATGAGAAGATAATATTTATAGACTGGAAGATGATAGCTAATACGATCATTGAAATTATAATGATGAATGGTTGAAAAACATTTTCATTAATAAGGACATCTTTTCCCGACTTCACTACATAAGTAAGATTGCTTAAATCCTCGCCTCTAGTAGTAAAATATCTGGAAACATCTCCGTCCTTCCACTCAACTAAATACTTATATAGTTCATCTCCAAATGTTCTGGACTCAATACTGTATAACCATAGAAAGGATAATGCTATGAACAAAAACAAATTTGCACTAAAAAATAGCCCTACTTTTGTCCAAATAAATTTGCCATGTAAGCGTAGAGCTATAGAAGACATATTCTTTTGTTCTTTAGTTTTTGCCATATCCGCTCCTACAAAACTATTCTGATTTAATAACGTAGCCTACGCCACGAACTGTCTGAATCATCTTTACATTATAAGCTTCATCTATCTTAGTTCTGAGATGACGAACGTAAACATCAATTACGTTCGTCTCTCCCAGATATTCATATCCACAAACCTTTTCAAGCAATGTGTCACGGGATAGAACTATATCCATATTTTCCAGGAGGACTCTGAGCATAATAAACTCCCTATTAGTAAGTTCTATCTCATGTCCATCATAACGAACACTATGCTTTGGTATATCCATTGTAAGAGCGTTCCATTTGAAATGGTCCTCGTCCACCTTGCCATTCTTATCTGATTCTACACCAGCAGTTGCATCACTGTTTTCAACAGCAGTATTAACAGATGTACTCGCCGCTCCACCATGCAGCTTAAGAGCAACTCTGATCCTGGCCAGAAGTTCCTCTATAGCAAATGGTTTTGTTATATAATCAACCGCACCAGCATCCAGACCGGACACTTTATCCATTACGGCATCTCGAGCTGTGAGGAGGATAACCGGAATCTGCTTCTCTCTATGCAGTCTTCTTAGCACCTCCATACCACTTAGCTCAGGGAGCATAATATCCAAGAGAATGAGATCGTAATTATTTGCCAGAGCCATTTCAAGTGCAGTACGCCCATCAAGAGCCTTGTCCACCTTGTAGTCCTCATGTTTTAACTCGAGCTCTACGAATCTAGCTAATTTTTCCTCATCTTCTACTACTAATATGTATGCTCCCATTATTACCTCCAAAGATACTTAAGCGTTGTTATCTTCTACAGTTCCTTCAACTACAGTTGACTGTGTGTTATCTGCTGCAGGAGCTGTCTGCTCGCTGCCGAAGCTCTCGTTCCAGCTTTCCTTTACCTTACCAGCAAACTGTGAAGCTTGGTCCATAACTCTGTTAACCTCGTTTGTATCATCCTTTCCAACGATTGAATATCTGCAATCAAGGAAAAGTGAGATGATGATGACGATTATTAAAAGCTCCCATGCTGCAAGCATCAAAATGATTGAAATCCAAAGTGGAAGTTTAATGATCTCCTGACCATTTTTAACAACCTTCACTGAATTATCAACTGTATACTGGAAACCTCTCTTTATAGCAGCTCCCAGATCCTTAAAGAAGCTCTTGCCTTCCTTCTGCTGATTTGACTGTTCTATTACTGTAGGAACATCTCTGTAAATTGACTGCTGCTGAGTATTTGTTGAGTATGTTGTCTGACTAGGTCCGTTAACCTTTCCTGCCTTCTCAAGAGCGATCATTGCATCCAGCATATCGCCATTTGCTTCCTCAAGTGCTTTCTTAGCATCCTCGTAAGATACGTTTGCCTTCTGTACTAATTTTTCAACCTTCTCAAATTCATTCATGATATTTTCCTCTTCTTTCTTAAAATGATTTATTTACCAAATTTTCTTTGGCTATTTGCTTTTGACAGTTCTTATAATAGCCTTAATTTTTTAATTCATCTTTTAAGAAAGATTAAAATAAGATTAAAAAATGTTTTTAATAGTTTTCATTTTCCAATTCATTATAGTACCACAATTACATTCTAATCTCCACCTTGTTGGAGAAGCCATCGAATGCTATACTTGTATCGTAATTAAGAAACTAAGTTACGGGAGTAATTCTAATGGCTGAAAAGGTTTTTATTAAAAACATAGAATGGGACCGCATCTGGATTTCATTTTTTATCGAGGGATTAGATGAAACCTCGAATGTTTTTATTTCCAATTCCAAACGCACCTATAGTTTTAGCCTAAAAAAAGGAGATGCACCTGACGAATATAAACTCAACATCACAAACCCAGGCGACTGCAAAATGCTTCCTACAGAAATCTACGAATTATTCTATAATTCTATTGATCAGGAACCTCCTGGAGCTTCTTATAATATAAACTGGAATAATCCTTCTATAGAAGTAAAGACTCTCAGCAAACAATTCATTTACTTCCATAATGAAAGAGCCTACAGAATAGAGTTCACTGATAAGAATGGATTTAAATTTAAAGCATCAGATGTTCAGCTAAAGGGTCAGGGTACTGTAAAAAACCTACTATCTATTATTAGAAGAACAAAGAACAATACTGCCAAGACTATTCTTAGAGCAATTTATAACTTCGACTATATCCTCTTCCACAGAAAGTTAAGAGGAAAAGATATTCACAAAATAAAAGACCCTAGAATTTTGCTCATGTCGGATCAAAGCGAAGAAATGGGGTCTAACATGGTAGCTCTTAAGAACGCTCTTATTAGAGAAGGCCTTAACCCTAAAGAAGCACTCCGTGCTATCACAACAAAGCATTACAGCATTCTTCACTGGATGAAAACACTTAAGAAGATAGCCTGGGCAGATTATATTTTCCTGGATGATCACAGTCAGACTACTGACTGGCTCACTATCAAGGGAGCCGTGATAACTCAGCTCTGGCACGCAGGTGCAGGCTTTAAATCCACAGGTTATAGTCGTTTTGGAATGCCAGCAAGTCCGGCACCAAAATCCGGCCACAGACAGTACACTTACGGAATATCCGGCTCAAAGAAAATAAGACATTTCTTCTCAGAGGTCTGGGGAATTAATGATGAGATGGTACTTCCAACAGGAATGCCTAGGCTGGATGAATATCTGGATGAGAATTATATAGAAGAAACTGCTAACAGGTTATTGAATAACTATCCTTTATTATGTAAACCATCATTCGATTCAGCCAAGTCAGTTTCAACTACATCTGAATCATGGAAGGACAGAAAAAGGGATAATATAATTCTGTTTGCTCCTACATATCGAGGGGAAAATAAAAAGCATGCCTTCTACCCATATGACAAGCTGGATTTAGACAGGCTTTATAAACTGTGCGAAGAAACAGATTCTGTGATCATATTTAAGATGCATCCATTTGTTGAAAAGCAGGTTCCAATTCCTGAAGAATATAAAGATAGAATGCTTGATCTGGTTAAGTATCCAAATATCAACGATCTTTTCTATATAACAGACCTTCTTATTACGGACTACTCTTCTAATATATATGAATTCTCACTTATGAGAAAACCAATACTCTTCTATGCATTTGATATTGATGAATATACTAAAACGAGAGGCTTCCACAGAGACTATAGAACGAATGTTCCAGGAAAGATAGTCGAAACCTTTGATGATATGATTCAAGCCATCGAAAAGAAAGACTTTGAATATGAAAAGGTTGAAGAATATATAGATAATAATTTTGAATTCACGGATACTCATGCATGTGACCGAATAATCGACTGGATAATCCGTGGGAATCTACCTAAGAATTAAATATATAATCATAAGAAAAAGTCAGTCTCACGACTGACTTTTCTTATATACTACTTCTTAATATGTCCTCTTGAAATGTGCAACATCACGCTTAAAGTCATCCAGCTGAGATTTGTATGAAAGATAATCCTTTTCCTTCATTTTCCCACCTGAAGATTTTTCCTCAAGAAGCTGTTCAAGCTTCTTAATATTCTCTACAGCATTATCTTTATAATTATTACTAAGATCAACTCTAATCTGATTAATTACAGATTCAAGTTCTTTATCTTTTTTACTAAATAACCCCATATAAATCCCTCAATACTAGTCTGCAGCTTATTAATCTACCCAGTCAAAGCTTCGACCCACAGCTTTCTGCCAGCCAGCCAGACGCTCACTTCTTTCTTCACTACTGATTTCTGGTTTATAAACTCTGTCAATACTTATAACAGTTCTTAGTTCGTCTCTGGACTTCCAGTAACCTACAGCAAGACCTGCTAGGAATGCTGCACCCATTGCAGTACTCTCAACACAGCTTGGTCTTACAACAGTGGCATTTATAATATCAGCCTGTGTCTGCATTAGGAAGTTATTAGCAGAAGCACCACCGTCAACCTTAAGTTCACTAAGCTTAACTTCCGAATCCTTCTCCATCGCAGAAAGAACATCACTTGTTTCATAAGCTATGGATTCAAGAGTTGCTCTGATAATATGATACTTATTAACGCCTCTCGTAATACCAACAATTGTTCCTCTTGCATACTGGTTCCAATATGGAGCACCAAGGCCTGTAAATGCAGGCACCACATAGCAACCATTTGTATCCTTAACTTTTGTAGCCATATATTCTGAATCTTCAGCACTATCGATAAGTCTCATCTCATCCCTCAGCCACTGAACAGACGCACCGGCAATAAATACAGAGCCTTCCAGTGCATAAGTTACCTTACCATCAATTCCCCAGGCAAGAGTTGTAACCAGACCATTCTTTGAGAATACCGGTTTATCGCCTGTATTCATAAGAAGGAAGCATCCAGTTCCATATGTATTCTTAGCGTTTCCTTTTTCCCAGCATTGCTGTCCAAAGAGTGCAGCCTGCTGATCACCTGCAATACCTGCGATTGGAATTTCGCGACCAAGAATATGCTTGCTGGCATTTCCATATACGCAGCTGCTATCCTTAACCTCAGGAAGCATAGAAACAGGTATACCAAGTTCAGCGAGGATATCCTCATCCCACTTTAGATCATTAATATTGTACATCATGGTACGAGATGCATTGGAATAATCAGTTACATGAACACGACCATGTGTAAGTTTCCAAATAAGCCATGTATCAACTGTTCCAAAAAGGAGTTCTCCCCTCTCAGCTCTCTCTCTTACTCCCTCAACATTTTCTAATATCCAGCGAAGCTTTGTAGCTGAAAAATATGCATCTATAACAAGACCAGTTTTCTGACGAATCTTATCTTCTAAACCTTTTTCTTTTAAACTGTCACAATACTCAGCAGTTCTTCGGCATTGCCATACGATCGCATTGTAAACCGGCTCACCAGTTTCCTTATCCCATACGATAGTTGTCTCTCGCTGGTTGGTAATACCAATTCCTGCAACATCTTCTGCAGCAACTCCAGCCTTTGCCATTGTTTCAACTGCCACACCAAGCATAGATGACCAGATTTCATTTGCATCATGTTCAACCCAGCCTGGCTGAGGATATATCTGTGTAAATTCTCTTTGAGCAACAGAAACAATCTTTCCATCATGATCAAAGAGTATAGCTCTATTACTAGTTGTTCCGGCATCAAGTGCCATTATAAATTTGCTCATATTTTACTCCCCCACCTTCGAGAAGAATTTTTTAAGTTCTATAATAGGTATAGGGCGTGAATACTTGTAACCCTGAAGATAAGATGCTGACATGTTCTTACATCTTTCCTCATCAGAATCTGTTTCAACACCCTCATAAAGAACCGAATAATTCAGTTCATCAAACATATTTGCAAGACTGTCAACCATCTTTCTGGATCTTGGATCATGGTCGCTTGCAATAACAAGAGACCTGTCAAACTTTATGATATCAAAAGGAAGTTCCATAATACGTTCCATATTTGAATATCCAGTACCAAAGTCATCCAGGTAGAACTTAATACCATTACCCTTTAGGTCATTGATCATATTCTTCATAACCATGAAGTCATTTTCACTCTGGGACTCAGTAATCTCAATAGCAATCTTCTCATCTGGAATTTCATTATCTTTTATTATCTTACTAAAATCTTCAGTAAAGGACTCATCCCTCATCTCAAGAACAGATACGTTAACAGAAATACGATTTACCTCATAGCCTTCCTTCATAAGATATTTAATCTCATCACAAGTCTTCTGAAGCATAATTTCGGTGAGTACATGAATGTAACCATTCTCCTCAGCAAGAGGAATAAACTGATCCGGAAATACCATTCCTATGTCCTGAAGCTTAAGCCTCATAAGCGCCTCTGCCGTATCATATTTTCCAGTCTTAAGATTGTATACAGGCTGACAATATGCAAGTACTCTGGAATCTCTTAAATCACATCTTCTATAAATATCTCCGAGTTCAGACAAGATGTATTCGAACTTATTAAACTCTTCCACATCTTCATAATCCATAAGATGTACCGAATTCATTTCCATACGTCTATGAATACTATTAATAAAGCTTATATATTCGTTCTTCCTGCTTATCTCCTCTATAGATTCACCCATTACAATTTTGTAATCATACTGGAACTTTTCATATTCTACATAGAAAGCATTTATTATCTTATTAATTTTATTTTCATAATCTGGATTTGCTTTTTTTCTCGCAATAAGAATAACATGTCCATTATTGATCTGGAATAAAACTCCACCTCTGAAGAAATTAGCCGCAAAGGTTCTAATAACTTCTGACATTTCTTTTGGAATAGTTCTTCCTTCAACATTAAAATCCGGAAGGAATAAACTCATGAAAACAAGTTCATTCTTTCTTTCATAGTTATACCTGATCATATCCTCCAGAGCTCTGGAATCAACAGCGCCAAGCTCAATATCATAAGGATTTGAATGTATCAAATAAAGCATTGCAATAACTGGGAAAAGGAAGCTTGCGACAGTAAGTGAATTCTGTCCTCGGCGTGACTGTAATAACAAAACAAGGAAGGAAACGATCATGGTTCCATAGAAGCCATTCATAACCTGTCTATATAGTCTGGCTCTAAATTCAAACATAAGGAAAATGACTACACATACAAATGCCATATAACCATACATAAATACATTCATTCCTGTAATGGCTACACCGTTTTGATCAAATCTGAATCCTCTACCGGAAATAGTTGTAATAATATCCGTTACGACCACTCCTACGAAAATACCCAAAGAAACGATCATAATCGGGATTGTTTTATCTTTTTCCAAACGCTGAAGCGTGACAATATAATAAATATATAATAGGAAAATAGTATAAAGAAAGATATGATAAAGATTACGGAAGATATATACCCATGTATAAACTCCATTTACAGCATGAACATAAGTATCGTGATAAATAATATCAGTTAATGCTGCTAAGAAAAGTACAAAAACAATACTTAAAAATATCTTGTATGCCTTTGTTTTGGTTACATATGAAGTCGCAACTAAAACAACCATAACAATACAGACAGCGATAACAACCATGTCTGCAACAGGACTATATCCGTCAAAATATATACGTTGCCCTATCTCCTTCATTGTAACACCCCTTTAAGTATTTCCCCGAACACTTAACCTTCTCTTAATTATAACCGATAAAACCTTATATAACAAGCTTTTAGAGGCCATTACGGTAGGACTTCCAATATTCTCCAAGCTTTTCAAAATTAATATTTTCACCAATAACGATAAATAACTCCTGACCAGTCGAAATAGGTTCTAGGCGAATGCTGTTTTTAGTAGCATTTACCTCCAGCCACTCCCCATTATCCTGCTGAAGAAATCCCTTGATACGGATAACATTTCCTACATTTGGATCATTAAAAATACGAGCAATTGTTTCTTCAATATTACTGAAATCTATCTCAACATGGAAATAAAAATAACTATCAAAATCCCCCTCCGAAAGAGGTAGCTTCGTCATCTCTCCAGAACTATATCTTGAAGCAGCGATAGCCTTGAAGTCATCATCACTTATCTTCCCTGATTTCCACAAATAAGCATCCTTAAGTCTACGTCTCGAATTAAACATTTCGAGCCCTTCATTAAGGTAGTCTACTATTTCATTTTGTAGACTTAGTTCATCTATTTTTCTTTCCTGACAGACTGGCTCAACCTTACTCAGTACTACGGCTCCAGCCTTTGCCACTTCTGAAGTCATAACATATCTGGCTTTGTCTGACATTCCTTTATCCAGATCTGCTTCCACAAGTGTGATGATATTACTCATTTCATACCATCTCTCCAGCGGCTCCTCGTAGAGCATATCAAGAAAGTCATCCACATCAAATACGCCTGATGGTTCAACTATCACATAAGAGTATTTATTCATGGCCATAGAAATGAGTTTTGTCTTAAGCCTTCGTCTCGTGCAGTCAGCATCTCCACCAATTACCATTTCGAGATGACATTTATCTCCAAGAGCTTCTCCTAAAAGAAGCCGATCCACATTTATTGCGCCGTAATCATTTACAATGATTGCAACATTTTCACCGCGGCGCACAAGATAGTCTGCATATTCTTTTATAAATGTTGTCTTGCCAGATCCAAGGAATCCGGTTATAAGATCTACCTTCGTCATAATTTATAGCCTGCTAGTGTTCCCACAAAGTATCCGTTCCAATAACATCAGCACCGTACTTTCTGAGCTTCTTTTCTTCTTTCTTATCATTCACTGTGAAGACATAGGATTTAAGTCCTTCACTCTCCAGCTCTCTAGCTACCTCTTCCGTATATATTTCGCTGGAAATACTAAAACTCTTTATACCATAACGCTTACAGTATTGAACAAACTTTTCTGGAGTAGAAATGATATCTTCTCTTTTTGAATCCTTTATATAATACAGATTAACCAGCGGAAAATCATATGCTTCTTTCGCAGCCTTCACCATATCTGTAGACTGGCCACCAACAATAAGCCTATCAAGAACATCTGTTCTTCCAGCAGCCTCTTTTACGACCTCCTGATAAAAAACCTGTGTATCCTCATAGCTCCTGTAGCCTGCATCTACCATAAGATACATATCTGTATGTGTCTCCATAAAATCCAGAATGTCATCAAAGCTTGTAGCCCTATATTTTCCCTGTATCTTGAATGACATAAAATCTCTGTATGTCGCCAGATGCTTTTCGGCGTCATACCCTTCAGGAATCTCTGCTCCCTCTCCAAAAGGATAAGGCTGTCCCAGTCTATCGTTCCAGTCACTCTCGCTCCAAACATTGTTTTCGCCACTATGAGCCATAACCAGAATGCCATCACTGGTAAAGGAAACATCTCCTTCAAAATATCTGTATCCGGCATCATAGCATGTTCTAAGACAGTCTATAGAATTGATGTAATCACTCTCACTGTCCATTCCACCCAACGCATGAATGATGTAACCATCCTTTTTGTTGTCTCCATATTTACCTTCAATATAGAAACCAACCAGGCTGAGCACCATTACCAGAAAGACTATAGTGAACCTGATGTTATCTTTTAAACTAATTTTACTTTCTTGTTTTTTCTTCATAAAAAAATACCTCGAAGCTAATTATAACATATTAGCTCCGAGGTTTATTCATTTTTCTAATCTACATGTTTAAGTGCTTCGTCCATAGGTATCTTCTTAATGCGTCGATAATCAATAGCCATTACCAAAAGATATGCAACGAATACAAATGCAAACATCTTTGCAAAACCGACTGGAGTGATCACGAAATTAAACCAGCCTTCCATGCTCATAAGATAGATTTTGAATACTGCATTCATTCCAAAGAAACCAGCCAGAATACCAACTATACATGAGAATATTACAACGAATGTTGTAGATGTCATATAAAGACCACTTATCTCTTTATTCTCATAACCAAGAATCTTCACCATGGAGATTGCATTTTCATTTTTCTCAATGATTATCTTGGTAAGAAGGTAAATGAGAACTACTGAAAGGATTATACAAACATACTGGAAGTAAACCATGTAAGAACCAATGGAGTGATCCAGCTGTCTTGATATTTTTAAAATGTCATCTTCAGTGATAGTTGTTGCTATATACTTATCGTCTATTCCTTCAATCTCTTCATTTGCCATGAAGCCTGTAAAGTAATCCTTATCCTCATCGAAGAGTGCACGGTAATTATCTATTGGCATGAACACTGTAAGTGCACCTTCGTAATCGTAAATACCTTTTACCTTAAGGTCATAAGTTTCATTATCAAATTTTTCATCAAGAGTAAAGTTATCGCCTACTTCCAATTTGTATTTATCTGCAAATGTGGTTGATATATAAGCCTCGTCTTCAGCCATTTCTGAAGGTATATCAATATATTTACTATTATCTTCTATACCATATACAGAAATGCTTTCTTTATGATCTTCGTAAATATACTCAAGACCAGTCATTGCAAACTTTTCTGCTGAAG
This sequence comes from uncultured Lachnospiraceae bacterium, assembly GCA_947168155.1. GTDB lineage: Bacteria > Bacillota > Clostridia > Lachnospirales > Lachnospiraceae > Eubacterium_Q. The sequence goes on from CAMVKW010000001.1 coordinate 166,644, forward strand.
CAGTTGTTGTTTCTATTGGATTCTCATCATCATCTTCAGTACTCTTGAGAACTGTCTGATACTTTGCAAACATCATATCAGTAACATTGTCTTTATATGCATTCAGAGATTCTGGGAAACCAACCGCCATAGAAAGCATTAGCATTACAAAGCATATGCCCACCAAAAGGACCAGATAGTTAGGAATATTCTGAATAAGAATTCTTGTACGGAATCGGCTCAGGAATTTCCACTTTGGAAGTCTGATGGCCTTCTTTCTCTTTGAAGTCTTAAGATCATGTCTAAGGAACTTAAGAGGTGAGAATCTCATTATTCTTACTATTACAAAAAGGTTTATTACAAACATCAGTACCACTGGAACAATTGTTGTCTTAACGAATGCATCTGGTGTCCAGTATGTCTCATAAGTTGGAAGGCTGTAAGAATTGTAATACATACCTATTACAACCTTCTTTAATACAGTGTATCCAAGAATATTTCCAATGATTGCCGCAATGAGTGTTACCAGAACAGGCATTGTCATATAATGAACTATGAGTTCTTTCTTGGTATATCCTGATGCACGCAGTGTTCCGATTACAGAAGCCTCTTTAGTTATTGTATTGCTTATCGTAATTGCGAAGATAAATGCAAGCACTGCCACAAGAATATAAAGCATTACTCCGGCAATCGCACGGTCACCGCCCATATCATCAGTAGCGAAATGGATTGCATTATTGGAAAAGTTTGGAAGATAACCTTCTATCTCAACATCCTCAACTACTGACTGAGAAATGAGAGCCGCCATAACATTTTCAGAAAACTCCTTTTCCATTACTACATCTTCCGGCTTATTATTATAAGTCCAGGCATAATTGAAATGTGTATTTTTATGAATTCTGTCAAAGCCTTCATTTGTTACTAAAGCAACATCGAAATAAAGAGCATCAAACATACTATCAGTTGGCTTCTCATAAAGCGTACTATAGTTAACAAGTGCAACAAATGCAGTGACTTTAAAGTCCTCACCACCAACGTTAATTGTATCACCTATTTTAATATTAACGTTATCAGCATGCATTCTGTCGATGGCAATTTCATTTTCATTCTGAGGCATTTTACCTTCATGGATACTATACATATCTACATCGGTTCTATCCTTGAAAACACGGATATTTCCATCCTTTTCACCATCGCCATCTCTATCCTCACCAGTATCCTTAAAGAAGTTTTCGTAGATAGTTATTGGCACTGATTCGTAATCAGGATTATCCAGATCATACTTATCTGCGGCCTTCTCATATTCCTCATCTACAGTTTCTTCAACTTCCTTATATGCCTCTTCCTTTGCATCTTCGATAGCTTTATCATAATCATCGCTATTCATGAATTCTTCATACGCTTCTTCATAAGCATCATCATAATATTCATCAATAGCTGCATCCAGATTCTCATCTACGATTCCCTGAATCATCGACTCTTTTTCTTCGTCAGAAACCGTAACTCCCATTGCAGAGTACTGACTTATCTGAGCCTCTACACCTTCAGTTGCCTGAGTTCTGACTTCCTCTTCAATTCCATCCTTTACAGCTTTTTCTATCTCTTCCGGAATAGCTTCGTTAACAGCCTTGACAACTTCCTTGTCAGCTTCTTCATATCCTTTATCAAGGTAGTACTGTTTTACATCAGCCTTCTCACCCTTCTCAAGAGATTCAATCATCTCAGAACTTGCCTTCTCGCTGATTTCAAAGGAACCATCCTCAAGATTGTATTCCTTCTTCTTGTTTTCAGCAGATGTGAGCATACTGTTATTTGCTACAAACATACCTGAAACAAATCCGATCATTATGATAAGAAAAAGTGCAATTACTAAATATTTATGCCACTCTCCAAGAAGCTCCCTAAAAACTCGTCTCTTAAGTGGATTGTTAATTTTTTTCATCTTTCCTTCCTCTTTTACCAATCAAGGTCTACTGCAGAAATCTTAGCTTCGTTAATATTGTTGTGACGAACAACTCCGTCGCGAAGTTTGATAACATGATCAGCCATATTTTTAATGGCTTCATTATGAGTAACCATAATGATTGTATTACCGTACTTCTGATTAACATCCTCGATAAGTTTCAGTATTTCTTTGGAAGTGTTATAGTCAAGCGCACCTGTTGGCTCATCACAAAGAAGAATATCCGGATTCTTTACAATGGCACGACCGATTGAAACTCGTTGCTGCTGTCCACCTGACAACTGGTTTGGAAGCTTATGACGATGCTTGTAAAGTCCAAGTGTATTAAGCAGATCGTCAATATCCAATGGGTTGTCAGATAGATAAGCACCAACCTCTATATTTTCCTTCACGTTTAAATTAGGGATTAGATTATACATCTGGAATACATAGCCAAGATGCTTTCTCCTGTACTGTGTGAGCCCCTTCTCTCCCATATCCTCAAGCTTATCTCCACTGATCGAGATATAACCTGAATCAGGATTATCTATTCCTCCAATTATATTTAATAGCGTGGATTTACCCGAACCAGATGGTCCAAGCAAAACACAAAACTCACCTTTAGCAACGGTGAAGTTCATACCTCTTAATACTTCCTGTCTGGATTCACCAGAACCAAAGCCCTTCTTTAAATCTACGATTTCAAGAAACTTTCTTTCAAATTCTGTCATCTTTGACCTCCTTTTTTGATATATGAACGTTCGTTCATATATTCACTCGTTCAATATATATGAAATTACATGAAATGTCAACCCCTGTAATCAATTTTCTACAAAAAAAGCGAGACCCATTTGCAGAAAATCATTAGTGATTAAAACAATCACTATTAATTATCTGCAAATAAGTCTCGCTAATTACTCATAAACCGAAGCACGAATGCTTGTGGTGACGATTATACGAAACGGACAAATGTCCGACAGCTACTCCCTTACTGTTCCTAAAAACTAACAAATATTTTCCGGTCTGTCAACCGCTAAATTATTTTTTGTCAGAATTTTTCTTGCCCTTACTGTCTTTATTTTTCTTATCTTCTTTCTTCTCTGGCTTTATCTTTTCGTCTTTTTTATCTTTTTTCTTTTCTTCCTTTTTTTCGTCCTTCTTGTCTTTTTTCTTTGGTTCTTCTTTCTTTTCCAGCTTACTTTCTTTCTTCTTATCCGCCTTTGTGTTAGTCTTATTCTTACCGGACTTTTCAGCCTTCTCAGTCTTCTCACTTATTTCCTTAGCATCTTCATTTGACTTAGGTTTAAGTGTACCCTGTTCTATATCCTTAATGTACTTCTCATAATAATAACTCTCGAGTGCAATATATTCCTCACTCTCTTTGTCCATAATACTACCATGCAAAGCATCCATTTCATCGTCTCTTCCAAGTCTCTTGATTATATGACGAGAAATACTCTTAGTATGAACCGCAATCCTGTCAAAGCAATTAGTTAAATCATAAAGTGCAACGCCACCAGCTACTCCACAATCGCCAACACGGAGTCTCTCAACATGGTGTGACTCTATAATATCCGACATCTTATCTATAGCCTTTGAAAGCGGATAAACCTTATAAGCTTCACTCTGCTTATCTTCATTGAAGGCATCAAATGTCATCTTAACAAGATGTCTTGAAGCATCTGAAATAGTATCCAGTTCAGCCTGTCCCTTAGGAGAAAACTTCAGCTTGTTCTCATTTATCTCCTGAGCAACATAAGCAATGTTCATACAATAATCACCTATTCTCTCATAGTCACCTATGGAGTTAAGAATTTCAATTATCATATTGTTATTATCAATTGTAAGACGTTTTTTATCTATACGAACTATATAGGCAGAAAGAACAGTCTCGCACCTATCAATAAATCCCTCGTTGTCATTAAGCCTGTTAAATGCATTCTTGTCATATTCTTTAAGAAGTCCTGTTGCAATAGTCAGGTTTTCAAGTATCTTATCACCCATGGACTCCATAAGAATCTTACACTGACTAAGGGCAATACCAGGAGTCTTAAGCAGCATATCGTCAAGGCGGCGAAGCTCTTCATCACCATAAACCTCATCTGTATCCTTAAGTACTTTTCCTGTAAATGCAGCCATCTGCTTTGAGAATGGAAGCAGAATAACACTCATTATCAGGTTAAATGCAAGATGAACATTTGCTATATCACCACGATTTACAACCTTGGAGAAGAATGGAATTCCTACTGTATAATATATTGATTCGATGATCACAGTGAAGAAAATCGCTCCAACAATATTGAAGAACAGGTAGCTGAGAGCAACCCTCTTCGCCTTCTTATTGGCTCCAACACTACCAAGGATTATAGTCATACACTTTCCAATATTCTGTCCAATTATGATTGGAATAGCTGTTCCATAGGTTACACTTCCAGTTGCGGAAAGCGCTTGAAGAATACCTACCGACGCACTTGAACTTTGAATAAGTGCGGTAAGTACAAGACCAGTTAGTATTCCTAAAAATGGATTGTTAAAAGATAAGAAAAACTGCTGGAATTTTGCTGATTCTTTAAGAGGAGCAAAAACCTCTTCCATCATCGTCATTCCATAGAAAAGAGTTCCGAGACCCACAAGTATTCCGGCTACATCCTTTACTTTCAGTTTCTTTGAAAAAAGATGCATAGCCGCTCCCACAGCCACAAGCATAGGAGCAAAGGATGATGGTTTTAATAGCTTCAGCACAAGATTACCGGATCCCAGATCACCAAGTCTAAGAATCTGTGCTGTAACTGTGCTACCTACATTTGCACCATAAACAACAGGGATAGCCTGTGTCAGCGTCATAATCCCTGCATTTACAAAACCTATAAGCATTATAGTGGTGGCTGCCGAGCTTTGGATTATACCTGTTACGCCAAGCCCGAGTCCCCATCCTTTAAGTGCACCCACACCCTTACGCTTACTTGTTGTAAGGGTCTGAAGTATTTTTTCAAGTCCTGAGCCGGCAAGCTTTTCAAGAGATGAACCCATCAGGTTCATTCCAAAAAGGAAAAGACCAACTCCTCCGAATAATTCAACTAGTTTTAACATAGTTTCCTCTTAGTTCATATTTCTGTCTCGCTTCTTCTTAAGAAGAGCTTTTGTATCAAGTCCTGCAGGACCAGAAGGGGCTGCTGGCTGATCAGATTTTGCCGCTTCTTTTTGCTCACTCTTAGGCGGCTCAGTCCAAGCTGATTGTATCATAGATGAGGTATTTTGCAAATCATTTATTACACTTCCATTATCCCCATCATTTTCTTCTTTTTTATCCGTTTTTTGTGTCTTACCGTTCTTCTTTTCTTTCTTTCCCTCTGTCTCTTTTCTTTCCTTCTTTTTCACCCAAAAACTCGCGAAAACCCGGCTCATATCAAACCTTCTGATAACTATATCAATAAGCAGCATAAAGATAGATATCACAATAATAATATCCGTTATGTCTCTTTTATTCTTATTACTGCTCTTTAGCTTTGTATAAACGTTTGCATCTGTTTCCAGTACCTTACCAAAGCTTTCAACAAAGCTTACAAAATTTGCATTTGAAATATCTCTTCTGTATTCATCAGAGAACTGAAGGGTTTCAATAGCCGTAGTAGAAGCAACAACAGTATCACCCTCACTTCTTCTAACGTTAATACTATAAACACCCATCTCAGATGGTTCAAAGCTTGCATAGTAAGTACCCGGTTCTCCAGGTTCAAGAGACAATTCTTCTGTGACTCCTGAAGGAGATGTATAAATACCTGTGACAGATGTATTCTCTGAATAATCACTGGCTATATAATCAATCTCAACCTTGCCACGTCTCTTATAAATAGAAACACTATCCTGTCCAATATCACTTTCCATGCTTGCATAATCAAGCATTCTCTTCCACATTTGGGCATAGTCCTGCTCAGCAACCAGCGCCTCATTCCAGGTACCAGATGCATTTGTCATCCATGCAACTGAATGACCCAGTCCATACTGCCAGCATGAAAGAAGCGGATCATCCTCACTTGTAGTTATAACTTCCCTGGCTCCATTCTTTGTTGATGTTGCCACATAACCAGATATATTAGGAATTCCCTTGGAATAAAGATTCTCAACTAATTCGTTATTAGCACTGACACTAAGTGAAAAATCACCATCCTTAAAATATGTTTCTCCAGAAAGATAAACTTCTTCAGCAAAGATCTTAGGCACATCACTTGAAGAATCTGAATAATAATATCTACCATTACACTCCTCTGCCAGATTTTCAAGAAGCGTCTGATCCGAATCAGTTCCTACAGCAATAGTCGACATGGTTATATTATTATCATTTATCTCATCTATGGCATCACTAAAATCCTTAGTTTCGCCTTCACCATCGGTAAGCAGGATTATATGCTTAATTCCCACATCCTGCTTTGCTATCTTTTTCGTAGCCTCCTTCACAGCTGGCTTAATTACTGTACCACCCATGATTCCAAGCCCCTCAATATTTTCTTTTATCTTATCCTTATCTTCTGCCTGGACAATGGTCTGTCTCCACTCATAATCATCGCTAAATGCAAGCACACCAACATAGTCTGTCTTATTCAGACTATCAACCGCCTCCATTGCCGCATCTATAGCCACATCCAGCTTGCTGCGTCCAACTGACTGTCCTGTATTAGGATCAAATCCTGCTGAATCCATAGAACCTGAACAGTCGATTACCATGACAAGAGCAAGGGAAGGAGCCTCATCCAACCCCTTTGGAGTCATATCAACAGGAAGGAGATCTTCGATTACAGTATCCCTGTATCCACCTGGTGCATAGCTCTCCTTACCACCTGTACAAATAACTCCTCCACCGTAATCCTTTACATACGTCTCCAGAACAGCCGGGAATGATTCAGGCAGATCTCCAATATAACAATTATCCAGAATAATAGTCTGATAATTTAGTACACCTGTTATATCCTCAGGTGCATTTACTGCAGATACCACAGTAACATCCTTATTTACACTTTCAAGCAGTTTTTCAAGTCCTGCACTGTCTTCATTCAGTCCTGAAATAAGCAGAGTTTTCTTAGGTGCTTCAACTATGGCGGCTGCCACCATAAAGTTATTTTGCTCTACAGTATCTCCCTCTGCTTCTACAGTAAGCTTTCTTTTTTCAATCTGATCCTCGCCTGCAACCTCTGTTAAGATAAATGTATTCTCACCCTTTGTGAGCTTTACATTCATCTCATCTATAACTTCACTTCCGTCCCATAACTTAAGAACCGCGGATGTCTCATAAGTACTATAAACTGTAGCCTTTATATCGTAAGCATCACCACCTGCAATCTTCTCTGGCATATCGATATTCTGGATGTAAACATCCTTTCCATACTCACCATCAAAGAGAGTTGCACAAAGTTCTATATCATTATCTTCCAGCTTATCCCTGCAGGCATTAATATCACCTACAGTCTCCTTACCATCTGTAAGAATAACTATTCTGCCCAAACGGTTATCAGGAATAAGAGAAATGGAATAATCAACTGCCTCCTCAATATCCGTAGCCGAGCCATCTGGATCAGTAGCGATTCCCATAAAGTTCTTCTCTGAATTAATAAACTGATCTGTAGTTGCATTCCTTCCAAATGTAACTATTCCATAGCTTTCACCATGTGGAAGCGCCTCCACCTTACTACTCAGATACTTCTCCATATCTTCCAGGTTAGATATATTACTATCAGACATATCTACAGCATAAATAGTAACAACCTTGTGTTTACGTCCCGGAAGGTTTATTCCAATAATAGCCAGAAGAACTAAAAATGTAAGAATGCATCTCCATACTAATTCTAATCTCGGAACCTTTACTCTTCTTCTGAAATAAATAATCCAATCAAGGATGATTATAAGGAGTGCAATGATAAGACAGATTCTCTTGATGGAACCAAATCTAACGCCATATCCTGTCTCGGAAATATAACTCATGGATTCTGTTTCTATGGAGCCATCCCCCTCAGAAACAGGATATCTCACAACAAAATATTCATCCTTGATCCCATCGCCAGTTAGTTTACATAAGTTGGCAGTACTTATATTAGTATCTGCTATGCTTTTACTATTCTTCTCACTTCCTTCAACCTGGATCTTCGCTGATTCACTTACAGAAGGACTGAGGTCTACAAGCTCTCCAGCTTCTATATATTTACTTTGAACCAGACTTTCATCCGAAAGATAAGTGAGACTGTCAGCAACAAAAATAGGGAATTCAGCCATAAGAGGATATTCAGAATCTCTTATATCAAATCCCAGAACTACCTGTCGAATACCATCCTGCTCGCCATAGTAAGCAACAACCTTTTCTTCTTTGTCATCACTCACAACCATAAGAGGTTCCGCCCACTCCGGACACTCCAGCACATTCAGGTTTGATGCACCAAAAGTATAATCAGACATATCATTTATCAGTTCACCGGTTCTGACTGTGACAATGGCACCACTAATCTGTTCTCCTGTACCTGATTCCATATCCTGAACAAGTCTGTTTTTATTTTCGCTAACTAAAGAAGCCTGATCATAAATAACAACCGCCTTCTCATCTTTTATATCTGAATCAGAAGAAACCTTAACGACAGTCTCTCCCTTTGCTGCCTGATAAGCCTTTTCGAAATATGTATTACCAACTCCAACAAGGTAACCAGGCATATCCGATGCATCGTTCTTAACTGCATATGCAACATCATCACGACTCAGTGCATCATCATCAAATCCACTGAGCTCTGCTCTGACATATTCACCCTTTACATCCTTGTTCATAGAAAGGATTGTATTGTTAGTATTTCCAACTTCACTTATACTGCGGACTTCCAAGAGATTACCCTCAGCATCATAAAGAGAAATGTCAAACTGTGTCTCTCCTGCGCCTCTGGTCTGATAACCAACTGCTATATCGTATTTACCTTCAGAGTTCTTTTTCATAGACATCTGAGTAATACCCGCATTGTTGGATGCACTACCATAAACATTAATATCCATAGAAAACTGAGCAGCCATATTTTCAAGTCCAGCCGCTCCATTACCATCTGTAAAGACGAAGATATTTTCCTTATCAAGAGATTCCAGAATTCCTTCAGCCCTTGTTATATCACCTGCCGTATCTGTAGGTTCTATGTCCGAAAGAATCCTTTTAAGTTTCTGCTTATCTTTACTTCCATTTGCAAGGACTTCAATATTTCTTCCACTGGTAACAATAGTTATTTCACCAGAAGATGTGTCCACCAGGTCCTTTGCATCTGCTATTGCCTGCTCCAGTCTGGTCTTTCCACCCTCGTCTTCAAATTGCATACTACCTGATACATCTATAAGAATAATTGTTGACTTAGCCGAACCAGACATTCCCCTTTTAATTGCAGGTGACATAGCTGAAAATATAAGAAAAAGAAGAGCCAGTATTTCCAAAAACATAAGAATATTCTTTATCAGTTTCTTGGAAAATGTAGTACTCTTCTCATTGCGTTCTGCATTTTTCCACAACAAAACAGAAGGTACTACTTTACGTGTACCCTTCGGTTTCATCAGGTATAAAATTATTATAATAGGAACTCCCACTAATAGAACCAGTGGAAGAAGACTGGCGAATGTCATATCTCACTCCTACAAAAACAGTAGTTTCATATCCTCAAATATCATCTTGTTTAGGCTGTCACCTGTGGAACATAGAATATAATCCGCTCCCACTGACTTAGCCTTTTCATTAATCTGCCTCATAAACTCCCCAAGACTTCTTTTGTAGTCCCGAATAGAATATTTATCAAGCGTAAGTTTTACGTTCTTCATCTCATCTTCAGAATCTATAAACTGAAAGGCACCATCCTCTTCTATTTCTAGTTCTTCCTTCGAAAGGATTTGAAGCAAAGTAACCTTCATATTGTGATAAGCAAATAGCTTTAACACTTCTTCTTCGTCGCCCAGAAAACCTTCGTCCATAAAATCTGATAGGATAAAAGCAACTCCACCATTACCTTTAATTGCACTTCTCAGAGACTTCATAATATCTATCCTGCCCTGAGGCTGAATGCCTTCCAACCACTTCTTAAGAACAGCCACCCCATTCGTTCCTGTTGGAACCTTAAGTGTATTAGCCGGGTTCCCAAGATCTGTTACAAACACTGAGTCTCTCCCCAGTCCAGCAATGTAACTTATTGACTCTGCGAGTTCAGCCATCAGAGTACTTTTTAGCTTCTCGCCAAACTCCATGGACTGGCTGGTATCCAGAAAGATGTTCACTCTGCCTTCTTTTTCTTCCATAAACTCTTTGATGTAAAGCTTATCCAGACGGGCATAGGCATTCCAGTCAACGTAGCGCATATCGTCTCCTGGTATATATTCTCTATAACCGGAAAACTCAGCTGAGCGACCCTTTGCTGACGATCTTCTGAGACCTTCACTCTGAGACATGCTTCGTCTTATGTTCAGCTTTAACATATTCAGTTTTTCAAGCTCTCTAAGATCTATAGTTTTCATATCGGTTTTCCTACTGATCACTTAAATGATCGTCTTACTGATTGATCATGTCTTTTATAATAACGTCCGCTGAAACGTTGTCTGCAACAGCATCAAAGCTGAGAATAATTCTGTGACGAAGAACAGCAGGTGCCACATAATCAACATCCTCAAATGCAACATTAAGTCTGCCCTGCATAAATGCTCTTGCCTTGGCACAGCGAACTATATACTGTGCAGCACGAGGGCTGGCGCCTTCACGAATATATTTATTTTCTTCATGAGTACTCATAACAAGCGTAAGGGCTCTATCCATAACAGGCTCAGCTATAGGAACCTGCTGTATCATCTTTCTTATCTCAATCAGTGTCTGTGGATTAATGATTGGTCGAGCCGGCTGAGTACCAAATCCTTCAGTAAGGTTTACTATAGCAGCTAGCTCCTCCTTTGTTGGATACTCCACAAGAAGCTTCATGGCAAATCTATCTAACTGAGCTTCTGGAAGAGGATAAGTTCCCTCCTGCTCGATTGGATTCTGAGTTGCTATTACAAAGAATGGATCTGGGAGTGCATAAGTTATATCACCTACAGTTACAGTATGCTCCTGCATTGCCTCAAGAAGAGCAGACTGAGTTTTAGGTGTTGCACGGTTAATCTCATCTGCAAGAACTACATTTGCAAAGATAGGTCCTGCCTCGAATTTAAAGCTACTCCCCTGATCATCTCTGACCATAATATTTGTTCCTGTTATATCTGCCGGCATAAGGTCTGGAGTAAACTGTATACGCTTAAATGACATCTCAAAAACATGACTGATTGTCTGAACCAGTCTGGTCTTTCCAAGCCCTGGCATACCCTCGAGGAGAACATTTCCTCCTGTGAGGAGTGCCATAAGAAGACTCTCTACAGTTTTTTCCTGTCCTATTATTTCTTTATGTATTTCCTGTCTGATCTGATTTACAACTCCTACTGCCTGATTATAATCCTGCATCTTAACCTCCCTAGTCTAATCGGATAATCCCGAAAAATAATCCTTTATTACACCAGACATAGTGCCTGGATATTTTCCTTTATCAATTCCGTCATAAGCCTGCTGGCTATACTGACCTACCACAGTATCATATGGAACCTGAGTTCCTTCCCATACCAGACCATTCTGCTCATGGGCATACTGAGATGTACTGTTGTCGTTATAATTTCCTGTAATGTTCTCATTAACACTAACGTAGTCATGATTATGGTCTTTATGAGTTTCTCCTGAACCGCCTCCCGAGCTTTGTCCATTTCCGCCGGTTCCACTTTCGTTTTCACCAGACTGACCTTCGCCTTCTCCCTGGCCTTCATCATTCTGACCCTGACCACTCTGACCTTCGCCATTCTGGCCCTCGCCACTCTGTCCTTCTCCGGAACCTTCTCCATTCTGACCACTCTGACCGTTCTCGCTGTTTTGGCCTTCACCACTCTGTCCTTCACCATTTTGGCCATTCTCGCCACTCTGACCGTTCTCACCGTTTTGGCCATTTTGTCCGTTTTGGCCATTTTCACCATTTTGACCATTTTGTCCGTTCTGACCATTTTCACCATTTTGAGAATTAGATGCAGTCTGCTTAGGTGTTTTATTCTGGTTATCTGCAATTTCCTGAGCCTTCTTTATCTGCTTCTCTGCATTACCGGATTTACCATTTGATATAGAACCCAGCTTTTCTGATACATCTCCCAGCTTATAATCATATTTATCTCTGGCCTTCTCAAACTCATCCATGCTGTTTACATTCTGGAATTCCTGCTTGGAGGTCTCAAGAGATTCCATCATCTGCTGTAGCTCGGCTAATTCTTCGTCTGTCAATTCGCCCTGATCTATCTTTTCCAGAGCCTCCATCATTTCCTCAATTTCTTCCTTTGTCTCTTTTGCCTGAACCTTTGCCTCATGCTTATCCGCTGCTGTTTTCTTTGCAGGAGTAGGAATCATAAAAAGAACCAAAGCCAGGATAAATGTAAGCATAGTGACAGCAAGCTTTAGCCAAGGTAGTTCAAACTTCACTTTTACCTTATGACCTTCTGCCTTCAAATGTGCCTCCGCATCATTTCTTTGAAGTATACAAACATCATCTTTATATTTTTCATTTTCGAGAGCTGTAACAATTTTTTCTTTAAATCCAAATGAATCTATAAATAGTGCCGCATCTCTGTCACCTTTTCTTTTTTTCACTCCCTGCATAAATCCAACAGGAATGGAAATAGCAATCGGAGTAAGCGCAGCTATGATAACCGCTCCTTCATAGATAGGAATAAAGAGACTAAGCACAACAACAAGAAGCCCAAGGATCACGCCGTACATAAGCGACGTGACCATGGACTTTCTCATGATATTTCTATTAAGTTTAATTCTGATCCTTCCAACGAATCCTCTTATAAATTCCATAAGAATACCTCAGAATCAAATACTATAAATTTCTACTTCTTACCAGGTCTGATTCTTCTGGATGCAAGCCATACGAATAATGCAGTAACTGCAAGGAGTGCTATACAAGATGCGATAATCCATGCATTTGTCTTAAATATCCAGGTAACAAAATCCGGATAATTACTATTATTTATCATATACTCGAACAGATCCTCACCAGATATCTTTGTATAGAAGAACATAATAAACAGCTGAACAGGATTAACTAATGTACATAAGAAAAGCGGCAGATAATCTTGATGATTTCCTATAATGCTTATAAGAAGCGCAGGTATATAGGTAACACCATAGATTACCCCATAGATAACATATGACATTATTATGGCAGGAATAGACTTTTTAAATACTGCCGAACAGAAGGTTCCAATACTTCCAGCGTAAACAGCATAAACAAATGCCAGAATCAGATATTCAAAAAGCGTAAGCCATGATAAACCACCCATAACGAACGAAACAGCCATAAGAGGGATACTTGCAATTATGAAGATCATAACTCTTATAACGGCAGATGATATTTTTCCGATGATTATAGAAACAGGGGATATGGTTGTGGTTAACATAACATCCATAGTCTGTCTTTCTCTTTCTCCCGAAATAGCGGATGCTGTGAATATCGGAACAATAAGTGATATCATACAAAGCTGTGCTACACCTATAATAGGGAAGAATGCTACAAAGCCTTCATAAATATCGGTATTTTTCTGGCTTCCAGTGAGGGTTGTAAAAGCACCCATTGCAAGCATTACAAAAAAGAAAATAATGCCGAGAATACATTCGTATGCAAAGAGTCCCCAGGAGAATTTCATGCTTCTTGAAATAACTTTAAGATCTTTTTTGACAATCGGATTTACTCTGACTTTTGTATTCATTAAGCAGCACCTCCTGTCATATCCATGAAAATTCTTTCCAGACTTCTCTCTTCTCTATGGAAGCCTGAAACTATAACTCCTCTATTGATGAGATCTACAATTAATCTATCTGCATACTCATCATCATTCACACCAGTGATGATTATCTGATTCTCTCTGATAGACTCAACCTTGATATATGGATTTTCCGAGAATATCTTAGATGCCATTTCAGTTCCACCCGAAAAATCTATGATGAGTCGGCTGGCATCCGTACCAGTCTTCATAATATCTTCCATCTTTCCAGCTCTTATAAGACGTCCCTGGTTCATAACGCCGATGGCATTACACATCTCAGATATATCAGCAAGAATATGAGAACTGATAATAATAGTCTTACCCATGGACTGAAGATTCATGAGCAGCTCTTTCATCTCTACTCTTGCCACAGGATCAAGACCGGATGAAGGCTCATCCATCACAAGAAGATTTGGATTATGCAGAAGAGCTCTTGCAACACAGAGTCTCTGCTTCATACCACGTGACAACGTATCAACATAGAAATCCTTCTTATCCTGAAGATTTACCAAATCTAGAAGATCGTTTGAAGTTGCATTTATATCCCTATAGCTCATGCCATTAAGAGAACCATAGAACTCCAGATATTCTGTAACCTTCAGATTATCATAAACGCCGAAGAAATCTGGAACATAACCTATGTTCCTCTTCAGCTCTTTCATCTCTTTAGAAGAAGCAGGCTTTCCTCCACTATTAACAGCGGTAACTCCATTAACTGTTACACTTCCTGAAGAGGCCTGGAGCAAACCACAGACTATTCTGATAGTTGTTGTTTTACCAGCACCATTAGGTCCGACGAATCCAAAGAGGTCACCCTTTGGAACTCTGAGCGTTAATCCCTGAACAGCAGGGAAACGGCCGTAATATTTAAATAAATTATTTATATATAACATTTCATTCCCTCCTGTTTAATATGTCTGATAATAAACTTCCCAGGCTGTCTCATTTTCTTTTGTAATGCTTTGGGATTTTCTTACTCCCAATATTACTGCATCATAACCATAACCACCTTGAACAGCCTGTCCTACAAGCGCCATAGAAGCAATGGCTCCGGATTTTTCATATTCTTTATTTTGATAATAAGGTCTTGCCTCATTCGACAAAAGATACTCTGATGAATAATAGTTTGAACCCGAACCAGTAGATATGTTTGCATTAAAAATCTCGCCATTATCAACATTCTCATTCACATAAAAGTTTGAATTACAAATAACAAGTACAAAGTCAAAATCGTAACCTGTATTATTTTTTACACTGACATAACTACTTCCACTGTAACCCGAAATGTCATCTAAAAGCTCATCTTCATCTATTTCAAAGCCACCAGTTACTTTTTTCTTTGAATACATTTCGAAACATCCAGTAGCAAATGCTGAATCTGGATAGTAAGTCAGTTGTTCACTACCATTTGTGGTTTTTATAGCTGCATCTACGTCCTCTTCACTGTAAGAATAAGAGCCTATCACGTCTCCATATAGGTAATTATCTTTAGTCTCAATAGTCCATTCATCTGGATCCGGAGCATAACCGACAATATAAGAGCAGGTTGATCCAGAACCTAAGTCAGTGGCTGTAATGGATTTTAATGATATTCCCCTTACTCTTACGCCAAGACTTACAAGGAATACAAATCCAACAAATAATACTGAAAGCGCTGGAATAGCAATCCATATCATTTCCTGTTTTTTAACAGCCTTAAGTATAAGATAAATAATCGGACCTATAAGAGCTATATAAACGATCATTATAAGGGCAAGAACTCCAGTCCCTGATTTAACAGGCTTTTCCATATATCCCTGATAGTTCTCTAAATTGTATTGGTTAAGAGAATTATAATAAAGTTGACTTCCTCCATTTATGTTAGATCCAAGCTGCTGAATTCTATTATTGAAAAGGTCATTTACAGCAAAATTAGTATCATAATCATCTGGGTTATACTCATCCAGATCAAATGCATAGACATCCACCAGTCCACTACCTGAAAATGCATATTCATTAAGTGAAGAAGCGTAAATGAAATCCGCGCCATATGTTATGTTTGAAACTGTATATGATCCACCAAGCTTATTATTTACACTATCCGTATACTCAACTTCATAATCCCCATCGATTTGAACATCAATAAGTAGTTCCAAACCGGATAAAACACGTTCTCCATTTTTTCCAAGGCCGAGAACAAGAACTCCTCCATCACTAACCCAGTTCATGATATCTACAACTGTTTCATCTGAAAGGGTTGATGTATCATAATCATTGATTATAAGACCATTAAGATTACTTAGTTCACTGGTTAATTTGGTATCATCTACCTCAACGAGTTTTACATAGGACTTGTTACCATTGTAATTAATTGTATCGCCATCATTATCCAGGTTTGAAAGTCTATCAGGATGATCAGAAAGAATCCCCAGATTGAAGTTACTTCCTGCGTCATTAAAAACTGAACTAAATTTTTCTTTATAAACTTGTTTCCCTTTTAAATTATTGATTTTTACAACAACAATATCATTTAATCCAGCCAGATTTTTAGCCGGAACCGTCACCGTATAAGTTTTAGTGCTTCCCTTTGGAATAGAAATATCCACATCATAACCAACAGCGTAGCTATCATATGAAACACATACTCTCATACTACCCGCAAAGTTATCATCATTATTTGTTATATCAACATCAATGGTATAGCTGTCTCCACCATTGGACGGAGAACCGTTTACCTCAATGTCAAAATCACTTCCAGCCGCAAATGTATCCACATTTGCTAAAGGGATAACGAGTCCTGTACACAGAACAAAAGCTAGTATGACCGTTATCAGTCTTCTCTTCTTCATTATGTTCCTCCTTGTCATTACTTTGACACCTTCATAATAATATGCTATATTTCATCCTGCGAGTAGGATAGATGATCGCGGGATCACCTGGTGATCGTGAGGAAAGTCCGGGCATCGCAGGGCAGGATGCTGGATAACGTCCAGTTGAGGTGACTCACAGGAAAGTGCAGCAGAAAGTATACCGCCTTTTTCAATTTTGATTAAGGTAAGGGTGAAATGGCGAGGTAAGAGCTCACCGCCTGGCTGGTGACAGACAGGGCATTGTAAACCCCATCCGATGCAAGACCAAGACGAAGCGTAGACGCTGCCCGCCGAGCTTCAGGTAGGTTGCTTGAACTCTGTGGCAACACAGAGTCTAGATAGATGATCATCCTAGACAGAACCCGGCTTACAGTCCTGCTCGTCTTTTTTTTATTTGATTTATAAGTTCATGCAATTGCATGACAAACCTTCAAACCTTCACACCTTAAAACATCCCCCACCAATAAATTCTCTCATAAGAGAATTCTGTGGTACGCTCTGAACATCTATTCCAAGGAAATATCCCAGGAACTTAAGCAATCTTTTTGCTTCAAAGAATTCTTCTGAATCCTCAGGTACTCCATAAAGAAGTGGTTCTGCAAATGTTTTAATTGCAGACAACTCGTAAAGCAGAGCTGAGTTGAACATTGCATCTGCCTCTTCCTGGAACGGGAAGATGTACTTTTCTTCTCCACGTCTTACTGAAGGCCACATCTTAATAGTCCTCGTTGCCGAATGTCCCCTGGTTCTGGCATCTCTGACTATTCTACGAAGAAGCCTTGTATCAGTCGTAGAAATCCTATTATGTTCGTCTATATTGAGCTGTGTAAGAGCACTAATGTAAATCTTATAACAGCTATCCTTCGATAAAGTTTTTGTCGCCTCCGGATTAAGTGCGTGAATGCCTTCCATGACTATAACATCATCACTTCCAAGCTTAAGTGTGGTTCCGTCAAATACCTTCTTACCTACTGTGAAGTCGAAGGTTGGCATTTGAACTTCTTCTCCATTTAGAAGATTCTCCATTGTGTTTTCAAGAAGATCCAGATCAAGAGCCTCCAGGCATTCAAAATCATAATCTCCATTTTCATCCACAGGAGTTTCACTTCTTTCCTTAAAGAAGTTATCCATTGCAATTGGATGTGGATGTACTCCATATGTCATAAGCTGAATGCTAAGTCTGTTGGAGAAGGTTGTCTTCCCTGAAGAGGAAGGACCAGCTATAAGAACAAGCTTCTTATCTCCATCAATTATTTCCTTAGCAATATCACCTATCTGTTTTTCCATCAGGGCTTCCTGAACAAGAATCATATTGTTCACGCCGCCGTTAACGATGGCATTATTAATGTCACCAACGTAGTTTGCATTTAGCTTTCTGCCCCAGTCCTCAGATTGTCTGAGAGTCTGATACAGCTTATTAGGGAATGAATACTCCGTCGGCAGCTTTCCTGTTGATTTTTCTGGAATCACTACAACAAATCCATCATCATAACGTACCAGATCAAACTCTTTTAAATAGCCCGTAGATGGAACCATATATCCATAATAGTAATCTCTATATCCATCAAGAGAATAAATATTGATCTTAGAAGATTTTCTAAACTTAAGCAGACTAGCCTTTCCAGGAAGTGCACGTTTTGCAAAATCTTCTCTCATATCTGCTGTATTGCAAACAGTTTTTTCAATGGTAATGTCAGCCTCTACCAATTCTTTCATACGGTTTTTAAAGCCCTCTAAAAGTTCATCAGTAAGAGTAACAGCATCACTAAGGAGCTGACAGAAAAATCCATGACGCATTGAATACATCACATTGATCTTGTATTCTCCGTCTTCTTTTCCAATAACATCTCTTGCAGCTTTCATTAAAAGAAGAATAATACTTCTTTTGTAAAAATCGTATCCAATAGAACTGAAGTAAGGAATAAATTCAACCTTGTCCTCTGGATCTACCTCAACACGAAGCTCACGCAGCTTTCCATTAACATATGCTGCTACTACCTGCTTCGTATCGTCCCCATGTTGTTCTTTATATAGTTCTAATAATGTCATATACTTCTCCTTCTTAGAAACCCATAACCAATAAATAAAAATCTATTTCATCATATCCAGTATCCTGGCAATGTCATCTACTTCGTCTCTAATTTCTGCCATCCTGTCAATAACCTTATCCCCATCCTGTTTTGACAGTCTGCAGTAGATGCCATTCATCTTTTCAAGATTTTCCTCAAGATACCTTAGATATATCGGTGATTTTTTTTCTATGAGAAACTGACTGTAAGCATCATATAATTCATTAGTGTCAATAAGCTCCTCATCTGTTGCAACAGCTTTGATAATATTGTAGTATTTATCATCTTCAATTATCATTTCTTCATCGATAATCTTTATCCCATGAGTTCTGAGAAATGCCCTCACCTCTGTAATTTCAGATTGCGGAGAAAGAACAAGTTCATATCCAGAGCTAATATTATGCAAACCTCTTTCAAGGATACCAACAATAGTAAGTCCACCCATTCCGGCAATTACCGCCCCATCGGTTTCCCCTGGTTTTAATTCACTCATCCCATCAGACAATCTGGTTTCAATACTTTCAGATAATCCATACTTTTCAATATTTGCTTTTGCAGCCTCAAGAGGCCCTTCTCCTATATCCATAGCAAGAACCTTAGGCGAAATGCCCTCAGAAACAAGATAAATAGATACAAGAGCATGGTCACAACCAATATCAGCAATTCTCTTCCCGGGAGTTACCATATTGGCCAGACACATCATCCTTTTTGATAAAGATGGTTTCATTACTCTAAGAACTCCTTAAGCTTACGTGAACGGCTCGGATGTCTCAGCTTTCTAAGAGCCTTTGCCTCAATCTGTCTTATACGCTCACGAGTTACATTAAATTCTCTACCAACCTCTTCAAGAGTTCTTGCTCTTCCGTCATCAAGACCAAATCTGAGACGAAGAACCTTCTGCTCTCTTTCTGTAAGAGTTCCAAGAACCTCAACAAGCTGTTCCTTAAGGATAGTAGATGCAGCAGCCTCTGATGGTGCAGGAATATCCTCATCTGGAAGGAAGTCTCCTAAGTGACTGTCTTCCTCTTCACCAATAGGTGTCTCAAGTGAAACAGGCTCCTGTGAAATCTTCTGAATTTCTCTAACTCTCTCAACTGGAATATCCATTTCCTCAGCAATCTCTTCTGGACTAGGCTCACGTCCTAATTCCTGAAGAAGCTGTCTGGATACTCTGGTCAGCTTATTGATTGTTTCAACCATATGTACAGGGATTCTGATAGTTCTTGCCTGATCAGCTATAGCTCTTGTAATAGCCTGTCTGATCCACCATGTTGCATATGTAGAGAACTTATATCCCTTTCTGTAATCAAACTTTTCAACAGCCTTAATAAGACCCATATTACCTTCCTGAATAAGATCAAGGAAAAGCATTCCACGGCCTACATATCTTTTAGCTATACTAACTACAAGACGAAGGTTTGCCTCAGCAAGCATCTTCTTTGCTACCTCGTCTCCTTCTTCCATTCTCTGAGCAAGTTCAATCTCTTCCTCTGCTGTAAGAAGCTGAACCTTACCAATTTCCTTAAGGTACATTCTTACAGGATCTTCAAGACTAACTCCTTCTGGAACTGAGAGCTCAATCTTCTCAAGATCAATCTCTTCTTCCTCGGAAAGATCAAATTCAATATCCTCATCATCAATATCAGCTTCATCTTCAGTTATAGAGAGAACTTCAATCTTCTTACTCTCAAAGAAACCAAGTGCCTTTGCAAAATAGTCAGCTGTAAGAAGTGCATGTGCATCCTTAAATGCATCGATAATAACTTCATCTTTTAGGATGTTATTATTTTTCTTTGCAACCTTAAGAAGCTCATCAATCTTTGACTGGAACAGTTTATCAAGCTCTTCTTCTGTCATGTTATCGCTTGCATCCATCTCTTCCTCTTCTTCAGTGCCTTCATCAACATCAGCAGCTTCAGCAGTATCTTCAGCCACCTCTTCTGTTTCATCCTGAACTACTTCTTCAACTACCTCTTCTGGCTCAACTTTCTTCTTTCTGGATCTGGTAGTTTTCTTCGCAGATGTTTTCTTTTCAGCCTCTTTCTTTTCAGTCTCTTTTTTTGTTGTTTCCTTCTTTGCTGTCTTTTTAGCAGTTGTCTTCTTTTCTTCTTTTACTTCTTCAGCTGCTTTAGCTTTCTTTGTTGCCATAATTTAACCTCTCTATAATCTGATTTTGATTTTCTTAATTTCAGCCTTTTCCTTTGCCAGCTGAATGTAGCTGACATTGGAATTATTTCTTAGTGTCTTATCTATGTTATTAGTTTTGATCTTGATAATCACATCTGTAAGTATTCTTTCCATAATGGATGGAGTGGTATCAAATTCAAACTCCTTTGTAAATATTTCACTGACCTTTTCCTGTGACTCTGCATCATCAAAACTATTAAGTATAGTTGCCGGAACAACCTTGCCTGTTTCGTTATATTGATCAAATATCTTCTTTGCCACATCACTGATAATATCCTCAGTAAAGTCCTCAGCAGATATGATTCCTTTCAGCTTCTTGAACAAATACTGCTCATTAACCATCATTGTAAGGAGATACTTTTCATTATCCTCCGCCGGACTACTCTGTTTCTTCTCAACCTGGCGTTTTCGCCTGTCAGTATTATCAATGGTATCTGACTGCATCTCCACGCTTATACTGGTCTCTCCGAGCCCTGCCATTCCTATGTCCGAAACAACTCCTGACAAAGTATCTTTATTCAGGAAATACTTGGATGAAACTGACTCAATATAATTATCTCGTTCCGTTTTATCCGTTATTCCCGCCAGAAGTCTTCCAGCGTCCTTCATAAATTTGGTCTTCTCTTCCGGATCATTCAAATCATAATTCTTAGACTTGAAATCTATCTCAAAGAGCCTTCCGTTAAGAGCATCTCTTACCCGGACATCAAAGGCTTCCACACCTTCATTCTTTATAAATTCATCTGGATCCTTGTAAGGCGATAGATTAATGACCTTCTGGGACAGGCCAAGTTTTCTCAGGATTCCTATAGCCCTCATCGCCGCATTGGTTCCAGCTCCATCACTGTCATATGCCAGATAAACATCTGTGGTATATCTTTTTATAAGACCAGCCTGCCCCTCTGTAAATGCAGTTCCCAGAGAAGCTGTAGCATTATCATAACCTGCCTGATGCATGGCTATTACATCCATGTATCCCTCACAGATAATAACGCCCTTCTTCCTGCTATGCTTTGCCGTATCCATGGCAAAAAGGTTTCGGCTCTTATTAAAGATATCTGTTTCTTTTGTATTCAGATACTTCGGCTTTGCATCTCCCAGAACACGTCCACCGAAAGCTATAACCTTACCTCCAATGTCGGTGATAGGAACAATGACTCGGTTCCAGAATTGATCTGTAGGGCCGTCCCTTTCATCGAACTTTACAAGGCCTGCTGCCTTCATAAGTTCATCCGAATAGTCCTTACTTTTCAGATACTTATAAAGATCATCTCTGTAGATGTCTGCATAACCAAGTCCGAACTTGTTTATGGTTTCATCTGTAAAACCACGATCTTTATAATATTTGTATCCAACCTTTCCACGCTCAGTCTTTGTAAGCAGATAATGGAAATACCCCGCAGCATCCAAGTTTATTTCATACAGCTTTGAACGCCAGGATTTCCTTTTCTTATCCTCTTCTGAAAGCTCTTCCTCAGGAAGTTCAATCCCCGCTCTCTTAGCAAGATATTGAATAGCCTCTGGAAAGGTCATGCCCTCATATTTCATTACAAATGTGTAAACATTTCCCCCGACGCCGCAACCAAAGCAGTGATACATCTGCTTCTCACGGCTTACCACAAAGGACGGTGTTTTTTCGTTATGAAAAGGGCAACAGCATTTATACGAATTGCCTGCCCTTTTTAGACCAGTGTATTCGGAGATTACATCCACAATATCATTTTGTGAACGTACCTCCTCCACTATTTCATCAGAATAATACATCTATAACCCCACCTAAAAAGTGTTTTATCTTTTTCCTAAATAATTTTTACATTTTGTTCCAACTACTTGGTATAAAGAGACCCTGGAAGACTTCCACCGCGTAATTATCCGTCATACCTGCTATATAATCACATACAACAGTTGAAACATCCTCGCCTTCAGAAATCATATGAGTAAACTCATCTGGAAGCGCATCTGTATTCTGCATATAATAATCATATAAAAACTGAATGATATCACTAGCCTTTTCCTCTTCCTTCTTAACCACAGGATTTGTATAAAGAGTCTCGAACATATATTTTCTTAGTTCCATCAGGCTTGTCCAGAATTCATCTGACAACTTAACCCGCGGACTATCCAGTGTATGCTCAACTACATTATGGATCATTTTATCTATTCGATCCCTGGTGGAATGTCCAAGGACACTAGTACACTCAGCCGGAAGAGCATCCTCACTGAGAACACCAGCCCTGATTCCATCATCAATATCATGACTGATATATGCTATCTTATCTGAAATCCTCACAATATCTCCCTCAAGAGTCGCAGGACTGCAGCTTGTTTTGTGATTCAGAATGCCATCCCTTACCTCCCAGGTAAGATTCAGGCCCTCTCCATCCTTTTCTATCTTTTCAACTACTCTTACACCATTCTCATTATGAGAAAATGGACGACCACTTATACTGCTAAGTGCTCTCTCGCCTACATGGCCAAAAGGAGTATGTCCAATATCATGAGCCAGAGCAATAGCCTCTGTAAGATCCTCATTGCATCTAACTGCTTTAGCAATAGTTCTGGCTATCTGAGACACCTCAAGAGTATGAGTAAGCCTCGTTCTATAAT
Organism: uncultured Lachnospiraceae bacterium; assembly: GCA_947168155.1. Classification (GTDB taxonomy): domain Bacteria; phylum Bacillota; class Clostridia; order Lachnospirales; family Lachnospiraceae; genus Eubacterium_Q. Next base: position 190,154 of record CAMVKW010000001.1, read on the forward strand.
GGTCTCCCTCTGGAGCAAGGAAAACCTGTGTTTTATGTTTTAAACGTCTGAAGGATTTGCTATGTATTATGCGGTCTCTATCCCTCTGATAAACAGTACGGATGTCGCTTTCCTCTTCGGGAACATCCCTGCCACGGGATTCATCGCTGAAAGACGCATATTCACTGAGTCTCTGGTGCTCCTCCTGTTCAAACATTTCCCTGATATTCATATCCTAACCCCTCCAAAATAAAAAAGGTCACCCAAATTAATTATTATTCATTAATTTAGATAATCCTTTTTTATAAAACAATTTTTTTAATTTTAAACTATTCCTTTGGTGTTTCTAGTTTTTCATAGAATTTTACAAGGAATACAGAACATGCATATGCAAAGAATGCTGTTAAAAACAGAGCCCATATGAACCATGTATAAATAAATATCTTAGGATTCAGCCAATACAAAACCGCCGGAAATACCCATATAAAAAACATTCTGAACCATGTACCAAGATATGCCAAAGAAAAAACCAGAGCATTTTTTAAAAGATTCCAGGTCGTATTCTCATATCTCGCAACCAGCGGAAACTGAAGCGGAATCGCAAAAGCTGCTAAAACGAATTCAAATCCCAGAAATACCATTAAGTATCTTGCCGCATCATTACTACCTGTTACAACATAGCAATATTGAAGATACATTATCGCTATATAGATCAGATCAACAATCCAGATGGTAGTACTCTGCTTGAAATTTGATTTAAATGCCTCAAAATACTGTTCTTTTACATTTGCTTCCTTATCATTTACCATCTTATTAGTAACTGTGTAAAGAGCTGTTATCGCAGCACCGATAGTAATTATAGGAATACATGTAATCGTAAAATAGATATTCAGGAAGAACAAATCGCCTCCCTTATCCATCACATTGAAGAATCTCTGAGCTTTAGTGGGTTTCTCAATCGCCTCATTAGACTCTTCAGTTTTATTAAATTCTTCTTTTATATTCTCTTTATTCTTATCCATAACGTGGTAATTATACTTCAAAGATAGCCATTTTTCAAATAAAAAAAGGCCTAGACATATGAGAAAATCTCATTTGTCTAGGCTCTTTAATTAGCATATAATTATTATCCTTTTACAGCTCCTACTGTCATACCAGCAACAATGTTTTTAGCCATAAAGATATAAACAACGATAACTGGCAGAATAGCTAAAGCAATAAACATGTACACCTGGCCCATATCAAACTTAAGGAAGTCTGCTGAACGAAGTGTTGCTATAAGAATAGGAAGTGTCTTCTTGCTATCTGACTTAAGTACAAGTGCTGGAGTGAAGTAGTTATTCCAGCTTGTAACGAATGAGAAGATAGCCTGTACAGCAATAGCTGGCTTCATAAGAGGAAGAGCTATTGAATTGAAGATTCTGAACTCACCAGCACCATCGATACGTGCTGATTCCATAAGCTCCAGAGGAATGTTTGCTTCCATGTACTGCTTCATGTAGAAGAATACAGCTGGTGCAGCAATTGCTGGAACGATAAGTGGAATAAATGAATCCATAAGTCCAATCCTTCTTAACATATTGATGAAACCAAGAGCAGTTACCTGTGTAGGAATCATCATGATTGCAAGAATAAATGTAAACATGAATTTTTTAAGTTTGAAGTCATATGCATGAATTGCGAAAGCTGTCATAGTTGAGAAATATGTACTAAGACCAGCTGTGCAAAGAGCAATGATCAAACTGTTAAGAAGACCTCTTATAATAGGAAGGTTACTATTGTGGAACAGACTATAAAGGTTCTTTCCTAAGTAACCACCAGGAATAAGCGTAAATCCTCTCTTAAGTGCCGCATTAGATCTGGTTGCGTTAATGAAAAGTACATAGAACCAGAAAAGACACATAACTGTTACTAATATAAGGACAACATATGCAACAATACGTCTTGTATGGATACCTAATCCATGCTGATTTCTTTCTTCCATAACTGCCCTCCTTACTTATCTGTCTGCTGGTTAAACTTGAATACTATAAGACTCAAGATACCGGTAATAATAAACAACATAACTGAAAGGGCGCCACCCATACCATAGTTCTTACTGTACAGATGCTTATTAAGATACATAATAAGTGTCATTGTAGTTCTAACAGGTGAACCTTCACCGTTTGTAAGAATCTGAGGTACATCGAACATCTGAAGACCACCGATAAGTGATGTAATCATAACAAAAATCAGGATTGGTCTTAAGATTGGAAGAGTTATTCTAAAGAATATCTGAGTAGATGTTGCGCCATCAACCTCTGCTGCCTCATAGTATGTTGTATCAATACCAAGCATACCTGCAAGAAGCAGAATAGTTGTATTACCAAACCACATAATGAAGTTCATGAAGGCTACGAGCCATCTTGCACTACTTGTATGTGATAAGAACTTATATGGCTTATCAATAAGGTGCATATTCATTAACATTGAGTTAATAGGACCACCATCTGAGAATAATGCAAAGAATAACATTGCAAATGCAGATGCCATAATAAGGTTTGGTAAATAGATAACTGACTGGAAGAAAGGTCTACCCTTAAGTCTAAGTGATGGGTCTGAGAACCAAGCTGCCAGTAAAAGAGAAACAATAATCTGTGGAACAAATCCCATGATCCACATCAACATTGTGTTTCCAAAATATTTAATCAAGTCACCGTTCTGGAACAGTGTCTTATAATTTTCAAATCCAATAAGTGTTGGTCCAACTTCTGTAAGACCATTTTTAAAATAATGTTCAAAGAAACTGTTGTAAATAGTTGATACTAATGGAACAAGCTGGAATGCAATAAACACTACGACAAACGGAATTAGGAAGTAATACCCCCAACGGTTAAAGCGTACAACATTTCCATTCTTTTTCTTATTCATTCTGCTACCTCCGCTAAACCAATATTTGATAGTGTATAAAAAAGTTAATTAAAGCGTGCCTCTCGGACAAATGCCCAAGCAGGCACGCATTTAATTTTTAGATTAGGCCAGTGACGGCCCTATTAAGCAATAGCTTAGAATGAATCTTAGTATGTAAGCTCTGGATACTTCTCTGTTACTGACTGATAGAATGCATCAAGTGCATCTTCATATGTCTCTGTATTGCCTTCGAAGTAATCCTTCATAGCTGCCTGGAATGACTCTGTACATCCCTGATCATACTCACAGATGTTTGACTTGTCGATCTTGTCAGCGCCTTCGCAGAACATTGAAAGTGCGTTCTGTCCGCCAAGTACATCATCGCCATAGCTTGTATCTGCAGCCATAGCTTCCATAGCTGGCTTGTTGTTAACGAAATCGTTATCATCCTTAACGATACCTGTCATGATCTCTTCGTCAGTTGTAAGCTTTCTGATGATATCAGCAACAAGTGCTGGGTTATCTGTACCGTTAGCTGCACAGATCCATGTACCACCCCATGAGAATCCCTGAGGTCCTGTTGTTGCTCCCCAACCACCTGCATGAGCGATTGACTCTTCGTCATCAGCTGCCATACAGAAGTCGATCAGCCAAGCTGGTCCAAAGTAGCAGAATACCTTACCATCTGGATAGAAACCTGCTGACCAGTCATCTGACCAAAGATCAGCTGTACCTGTGTAACCAGCATCTACCTGCTCTTTTGACATATCAACCCATGCCTTGATGTTGTCATCGATCTGAATCTTTCCATCAGTTACCCATGGAGCTGAAACGTTATCTGAGAATACACGGAATGTATCGTTTGCAGTAGCTGTCATCTTGTAGCCCTTCTCGTTCATTGTCTTAGCAGTAGCATTGTATGTATCCCAATCCTTAACTGCTTCCTGAACTGTATCAGGATCATCTGAACCAAGAACTTCCTTAGCTGCTTCTCTGTTGTAGATAAGTACACCAGGACATCCCTGCCATGAAACACCCTTAAGGTTTCCATCAGCGTCTGTTACGATATCCTTTGTATACTGATACTGATCAGCAAGCTCAGCGTCAACATCGATACCAAGATCTGCAATTGGCATTGTAAGATCTGTGTTTACATACTTAAGAGCATAGTCTGCTTCTACGAGGAAAAGGTCAACCTTGTCATCGTCAGCAGCATCAGCGTTCTCTGGAAGAACTGCGTCGAGGTTGTTCTGATAAGCGTTGTCATCTGAAGGAGTTACAGTGAACTTAACTTCGATGTCGCCAATCTTTCCACCTGCTGTAGCATCGTCAGGATCGTTAGCTTCGAATCCTGGATAGTGATCTCTAAGTCTACGAGCGAACTCATCATTCCAGCACTGGATGTTGAGAACCTTACCATCGTTAGAGAGATCAGCTTCCTCAGTTACTACCTCAGCCTCATCCTCTGATGCATCATCTGTTGCGTCGTCTACAGCAGCCTCTGTTGTTGCTTCTGTAGTTGCCTCTGTTGTTTCCTCTGCCTTATCGCCACATGCTACAAGTGAAAGACCCATAGCGAGTGCAAGTGATAAAGCCATTGCCTTTTTGAACTTTTTCACAAAAAAACCCTCCTTTATGTATTTGTGTGTGTCCTCGATACATCCTACAACTCATAATTCGCTTCCTTTTAATCAAGAGTCCGAAACTCTTAAAGCCAATTCCGAGAAATACTCGTTATATTTTGTATCTTTTTGGCATACTCTCAAGGTCCGAAAACCTTGAAAGATTATTGTCGTCGCAGTATTTTAGCCACAACATAGGTGTATTATAGGTCATAATGAACAATTATGCAAGCATTTTTTTTATATTTTATGAGTGATTTTGTACATATTAACCAAGTTTGCAAATAAATAGCAATTTATGTTAAAATTCCCATTGAATAAATGTACCAAAAACAAGCAGAAAAGGTGGGCTTTTTATGAGACAAATGACCAAAGACCTGGAAGAAAAACCAATCGAAAAAGAGGAGGACGACCGCTTAGACCTCCGTTCTATGTCCAGAAAAGATAGAAGGAAGCGTAAAAAGGAGAAGCTGGAAGAAACCATTAAGGATATGACTCCTAAAGAAAAACGGAGCTATCTCCTCTACTACTACAAGGAAGCGATCATTATAACCATCATCGCAATCATAGCAGTATCCTACATAGGTTATAACGTATATAGAGGAACAAGACCAATCACCATTTCATACGTTGTACTAAATTGCAAAGACGCTCTTAACTTTAATTCAAAAGCTATAGATGATTATGCAAAAGCAATCGACAAATACAACGGCTATCAGATTAAAGCAGATACCAGTATTGAGATAAAGAAGGATGAATATACTAAAGACTACGAACACAACGCTAACAGTCAAAAGTATATAAACTTCACTACCATGGCAACAGCACATTATTACGATGTAGTCTTCACCGATATGGAGGGTGGCATCTACTGTAGCTCCACAGATGTCTTCTATCCACTTGATAAATACTTAGATCAGGATCGCTACAACAGAGTTAAAGATAGGATTGTTACCGCCAAAGGAATGGATGGTAAGATGGGCGAATACATGCTGGATATATCAGATACTGAACTTGCCAAATCACTTAACGTTGGATATGACAAAGTATATGTAGGATTCGCTGGTGACCAGCAGGACAACCACGACCGAGTAAATGACTTTATTGATTACTTATTTCCAAACTAACATCATTCGACAGACAGCAAAATGCAATTCTATTACATTTGCATCGATTAGTCTCAATTTTCGTCAAATATGATAGAACTGCATTTGCGTCTGACTAATTAGTTGTATCGTAATTCATAACCTGACGTTTACGAGCAAGCTCATCGTTCTCCAGGTATTCATCGTATGTACACTGCTTATCGATGAGTCCTGTGTCTGTAAGCTCCATAATACGATTTGCTGTAGTCTGAATGAACTGATGATCCTGACACGCAAAGAGTACAACACCAGGGAACTTTATAAGTCCATTGTTGAGGGAAGTGATAGCTTCCATATCCAGGTGGTTTGTAGGCTCATCAAGTATAAGAACATTTGTTCCCATTATCATAAGTTTTGAAAGAAGACATCTAACCTTCTCTCCTCCGGAAAGAACCTTAACCTTTTTAATTCCGTCCTCTCCTCTAAAAAGCATTCTTCCGAGGAAGCCACGAACATATGTAGCATCCTTCTCTTCAGAAAACTGTGTAAGCCAGTCTACGATAACAAGGTCGTTATCAAACTCCTTAGTATTATCCTTAGGGAAGTAACCCTGAGATGTGGTTACACCCCACTTGTAGTCGCCTTCATCTGGCTCTTCTTCACCGGCAAGTATCTTGAACAGCATTGTTGTAGCCTGTGTCTTAGGTCCTACAAATGCTATCTTGTCTTCTCTACCAACAGTAAATGAAATATCATCAAGTAACTTTACACCATCAACTGTCTTCGAGATATGTGAAACGGTAAGAACCTCATTTCCAATCTCGCGATTAGGTCTAAAGTCGATAAATGGATATTTACGGCTTGAAGGTTTGATTTCTTCAAGTTCGATTTTTTCAAGAGCCTTCTTACGAGATGTAGCCTGCTTTGACTTTGAAGCATTCGCCGAGAAACGAGCGATGAATTCTTTAAGTTCTTTAATCTGCTCTTCCTTCTTCTTGTTAGCTTCCTGCTTCTGACGAATCATCAGCTGACTGGACTCATACCAGAAGTCATAGTTTCCTGCATATATCTGAATCTTACCATAATCAAGATCGGCAGTATGTGTACATACCTGATTCAGGAAATATCTATCATGGCTGACAACTATTACAGTGTTCTCAAAGTTGATAAGGAACTCTTCAAGCCATGCTATAGCATCCATATCCAAGTGGTTGGTAGGCTCGTCGAGAAGAAGGACATCTGGATTACCAAAGAGAGCCTTAGCAAGAAGCACCTTGACCTTCAGGCTGTCCTCAAGTTCGCCCATCTGCATGTAGTGATACTCTGTTTCAACACCAAGTCCATTAAGGAGTGTTGCAGCATCAGCCTCTGCATTCCAACCATCCATCTCTGCAAATTCAGCCTCAAGCTCTGCGGCCTTTTCTCCATCAGCATCGCTAAAATCTTCCTTTGCATAGATTGCATCTTTTTCTTTCATGATATCGTACAGTCTCTGATTACCCATGATTACTGTATCGATAACGCTGAACTCATCATACTTGAAGTGGTCCTGTTCCAGAACAGAAAGTCTTTCGCCGGGATCCATTGTTACATCACCAGTTGTAGATTCAAGTTCACCAGAAAGAATCTTTAAGAATGTTGATTTACCAGCACCGTTTGCTCCGATGAGGCCATAGCAGTTACCTGGGGTAAAGGTAATATTAACCTCTTCAAAGAGTGCCTTCTTTCCAAAACGAAGTGACACATTGTTTGCGCTTATCATAATTTTTCTCCTTTAATCTAATTCATCGATTAGTTTTTCTATCAGTCGCTTCTTGCTGTAAATATCATAGCCCAACAAAAAGATGTAAAGCATCTTGTTAAGATATTCATCTTCTGATTCAGGAAGCTTCTTCTCTGTAATAGCTTTTGTTTTTGCTACGCTCTGCTCAATATTAAAGTACTGAGCTTTTTCCATCTCAAATGTCTTCTCATAAAGCTCATAGAGTTTCTCTTCTGTCATATCTTCACTAAGCAGCGGTTCCATCATCTTTTGAATATCATTTATAGAAAGCACACTCTTCATATAGTAAATGTATATGAGGAAAATTAAATGCTCTCTGGAATATCTTTTCTTTACTGGAGGAGGCATAAGTTTGTTCTTAGTGTAATTGTTGATCATTGCCTTCGTAAGAGTTTTTTCATCTTCGTTTCTGAGGTTGTTACGAAGATGTTCCTCCATAAAAGTAGTTACCTGCTCCATGAACATTTCTTCATCAGGTATATCTTCCGGCACTATAAAATCCAGCTTCAGTTTTTCACGAATCTCTCGTCTCAGTTCCTGTAGACTCTTCTCCATAGTTTTCTCCCGATAGTTCTACTCTTTCAACTCTGTTCTTTTCAACATGAGTACATTTAAGTTTGATGTCTCCGGCCATAACCTCGTCGCCTTCTTCCGGAAGTCTGTCCAGAAGTTCGATCATAAGACCACCTATTGAATCGTAATCATCTGATTCTAGGTTGCATCCTATTGCATCGTTGATGTCATCCAGCTTCATGGAGCCATCTATATCATAAATGCCATTACCCTTATCAATGAGAAGTTCATCTTCGTATTCGTCAAACTCATCTCTTATCTCACCAACAATTTCCTCAACAAGGTCTTCCATGGTGATGAGACCTGCGGCTACACCATACTCATCCAGCACGATGCTCATAGCCACAGAAGAGCTTTTCATTTCTGCAAAGATTTCAGCACTTCTCTGATATTCATATACAAAATGAGGTTCTCTCATTATTTCTTTTATTGAGAATTTTTCTTTCTCATCATTTATTCCAGCAAAGAGAAGGTCCTTTACATTAAGTATTCCGACTATATGGTCTTTTGACTCATCATAGATTGGAACTCTTGTGTAGTTTTCCTCTCTTATGATATCAAGCATTTCATCATAGCTTGCATTTTGTTCAACGCAGACCATGTCTGCTCTTGGAACCATTACATCCTTGGCAACCGCATCTCCGAAGTCCACCACGTTATTGATCATCTCTTTTTCAGAATTCTCGATAACGCCTTCTTCACTACTCACATCAACAATCTTAAGCAGCTCGCTTTCTGTTATCTGATTTGGATCCTTATCTGGATCGACTCTCAGGATAAAGAAGATGCCTCTGCATATTTTGTTCATTATCCAGATGATCGGAGTAAGAATGATCATCAGAATATAGATTGGTCCTGAGAATAAAAGTGATATGCTCAGATTATTCAGAGCAGCCAGTGATTTTGGTGTGATCTCACCAAATATCAAAACAAAAAATGTAAGTAGACCTGTGGCTAGTCCAACAAACCTACTTCCAAATACATTAGTAACTATAACTGTGGCTAGTGCAGACGCAGATATATTTACCACATTATTTCCAATCAGAATAGTAGAAAGAAGCTTTGAAGAATCCTCTTTCATTTTGAGAACTCTGGCCGCAGCCTTCGCCTTCTTTCCACCTTCATCAACTAAAGTTTTTAGCTTATTAACACTGACTGTTGTCAGGGCAGTTTCTGCCGACGAGAAAAAGCCGGACAACAAAAGTAAAATAACTAGTATAGCAAACTCTAATATGTCACTCGGGTCCACTATCTTATCACTCCTTATCTTTCTTTACACCCATACGTTCAAATATAAAATCACAGCTGCCATTTCCATTTCCAAGGAATCTGTTAACTCTGCTGATAGTAGCTGTAGAAGCACCTGTCTTCTTCGCTATCTCTATATATGTATTATTCTGGTACAGCAGCTTGGCAACTTCGAATCTTTCAGCAATTGAAAGGATTTCATTTGTTGTGCATATATCCTCAAAGAAGCTATAAAACTCTTCTTTGTTCTCAAGTGTCATTATTGCAGCAAACAGATCATCTACCGCTTCAGTATTAATGGTTTTCGCCATTTGGTACTCCCCCTTATCTTGAAGATGGTTCCTTTCGAACCCATACAGCAACCGCACCTCTATTTACATAGAACTCACCGAAGCCATACTCATCAATCTTAATATTGTATTTTGCATTACCCATAACATCAGAGAAATGTGCTCCAGCAAAATGCGTTCCCACATACATTCTCTTTGTTCCACCTTCACCATCAGAAATAACTACTGCAAGTCCTGAATCCTTATGATCTGCATCTCCTTCTCTAGTCCAACCTATGCAGTTTGGATGATCAAAGTAATCATGCTGCTCACCATAAGCTTTATCCTTACGAAGCTTCATTAGCTTATCCAGCATCTGCTTCTTGGATTTAATCTTATCGTGAGATATACCCTTATAATCTCCATAGAATACACATGGATATCCTTCCCGTCTAAGAAGAATGATTGCATAGGCCATTGGCTTAAACCAATCCTCAACAAATGATTCAAGAGCCTGACCAGGCTGTGTATCATGATTATCTACAAATGTAACCGCCTTAACAGGGTTTGTCTTCATTAAAGTATTATCAAGAATTGTTCTGAGGTCATAAGCACCACCAGACTTAGAACAATGATATAGATTATAATGAAGTGGCACGTCAAATAGAGAAGCCTCAGAATGGATGTCTTCAAGATACTTTCCAAGTCTCTTAACATCTCCGCTCCAATACTCTCCAACTGTGAAGAGCTCTTTACCAGTCTGCTCTCTTACCATATAGAGGAAATCTCTATAGAAAGATGCAGGTATGTGCTTAATGGCATCCAGTCTAAGTCCATCTACACCTGTTATATCAACATACCATACTGCCCACTTAACCAGCTCTTCAAATACTTCTCTATTATCAAAGTCAATGTCAGCACCCATAAGATAATCATAATTATCGTACTGTTCATCAACTCCCTGATTCCATTCTTTACCAGCAAACTTATATAACGACTTTTTGAAATGTTCCTGGTCCCAATCTATTCCATCGAAATGTGTCCAGTTCCATGTAAAGTCAGAATACTTTCCCTTTCTGCCAGGGAATGTAAATTTAGTCCAGGCTCCGATAGTTTTGCCTTCACCAACCATCTGATATCTGTTTACTTCATTAAACTCCTGAGCTGGAACTTCCTCAACTTCATCAGCACCCATCTTATGATTAAGTACTATATCAGCGTAAGCATTTATACCAGCCTTCTGAAGAGCCTCAATAGCTTCCAGATATTCTTTCTTGGTTCCATACTTAGTTCTTACTGAACCCTTCTGATTAAACTCACCAAGATCATAAAGGTCGTAAACAGCATATCCAACATCCTGAGCTCCATTTGCACCCTTATATGCAGGTGGCAGCCACATGGATGTTACACCAAGCTTTTTAAGTTTTTCTGCTTCCTTCTTAACAACAGTCCATAGTGCAGGATCTTCTTTCATGTACCACTCGAAGTACTGCATCATTATTCCATTATCAATCATATATGCCTCCGGCTATGTATTTCTGAACACAGTTGCTAGATATTATAACAAAATCAACTTTTTTCTTCAACTTTATATCAGACGTATCCGAGAACTCCTCTTACTGAAACTTCGCCACTTATGATGCGTTTAATCTCACCCTCAGAATCCTCTACCAGAAGAGCTCCGGTTTCATCAATTCCTCTGGAGATAAATGTCTCTTCTCCACGCTCTCCATTTTCTACAAGAACAACCTCCTTATCTAAACTAACAAGCAGGTTATTGTATTCATCCTTTATGAACCCAAGACTCTTTTCTGTTTCATAACGACGAATGAAAGAAGTCAGTTCAGAGATAACAGAAGCTACTATGGATTCTCTGTCCCACTCAACTCCAGATTCACTCTGAAGTGATGCAGCCTTATCTCTGATCTCATTTGGGAAATATGTAGTATTGACATTTATACCTATTCCACATACCACATATCCACCACCCTTCGGATCTGTTATGAGCTCCGTAAGGATACCACATACCTTCTTCTTATTTATCACAATATCATTTGGCCATTTAATCTTTACATCCAGATTATGAATTCCTATCTGAAGAGCAATGCTTCGTATTGCTCTTGCTACACACATAGCTGCAAGTAAAGTAATCCCCGGAATCTTGTCTCCTTCAAGGTCCACTCTGGTTGCAAGAGACATCCATATTCCAGTACCTGCTGGAGAGGTCCATTTTCTACCTAGTCTTCCTTTTCCTGAAGACTGCAGTTCAGATATAAAAAGTTCATTTATCTGAAGCCTATCCTCTTTCGCCAAACAGTTTTTCGCAAATTCTCTGGCCATATCATTTGTTGAGCCGACCTCTTCATATAAATGAAGGTCAGTTATGATTCCATTTTCCTTAAGTCCATTCAGCTTATTAATGTTCACTTTGATCGTTCTCCATGTTTTCTAATTTTTCTGCCATAACTCTGTCGTTAACATAGGTATAAATCTTGTCAGCAACTTCCTTCTTATACGAGAATGGTAATACATAGTCCGCCCTTTTTACACTTATATGTATCAGGCTATATATGTTTTCATTTTCAGGTATGACCTGAGAAATGTCATTAACGTCACCATACGTATAATGCCTGTCGCCCCACTTAGTATGAACTATAAAATCCTCATCACGGAATTCATAATCAATATCATAAGCTCCAGCTCTAAAAGAATTAATGAATAAATAAAATCCATAAAGCGCAAAGCCAAATGCAAGTATGGTTCCAATCTTATAAGCATGTCCGTATCCCATCAAAAACATAACAACCTGGGATATGCAAACCATCATGATCACTATTCCAGCAAATCTATAAGTATATCTTGTTCTTCTTCTTTTTCTAACGTGATAATTATACATACATAAACCTCTTAGAAATATAGGGCGCCGCGGAAGCACGCACTACACTTAATGATAACACATATATTTATAGCCTGCATAAGATTTTTGTGTTATAATTCTGCGAGGTTATATTGTATTTCTGCAGGGCAGAAAGGATTTTATTATGATTAAACTTATAGCCAGCGACATTGATGGAACTCTGGTTCCAGATGGCACAGCTGAAATTGACAAAAGAATATTTGATGTTATCCGCAGACTTAAAGAACACGGCATAATATTTGTGGGCGCCAGCGGCAGACAGTTTGCCAGCATGGCCAGACTTTTCGCTCCTGTCAGCGAAGATATCTACTATATCACTGAAGGCGGAACTGTTGTTCGCGATACCCGTCATATTTATGACATGCACGTTATCGATAGAGAACAGCTCTTCGAAATGATTGCAGATGTTAAGAAGCTGAAGGATTGCGATATCATGCTAAGCGGTCTTGATACAGCATACTGCGAAGATAAAAGTGAAATGTTCTACTGGATGAGAGATTCATATAGATTCAATATCGAAGTAGTTGGAGATTTTGAAACTCACATTACTGATGAAATTGTTAAGTTATCTATCTATCATAAAGATAATGCAGAAGCCATCGTCAATGAATGGTTCACTGATAAATGGAAGGATAAATTCAAGATAGCAAGTGCCGGAATTATGTGGATGGATGTAACCGGACTTACTGCTGATAAAGGAAGCTCTCTTCAGGCACTTCAAAAGCAGCTTGGAATTACTAAAGAGGAAACCATGGCATTTGGCGATAATCTGAATGATCTTGGACTTCTTGCTGCCGCAGAAGAAAGCTATGCTATCGGAAGTGCAAGGGATGAAGTAAAGGCTGCTGCAAAGCACGTTGCTCCACCTCTTAAAGAAAACGGAGAAACAGAAGTTCTTCTTAAGCTTTTGGAAAAGCTTGATGCAAATAAGTAAATAATTAAATCATCATAGATAAATCCAAGGAGGAAACATTATGGATAAGATTAAAATGACTACCCCACTTGTTGAGATGGATGGAGATGAGATGACAAGAATTCTGTGGCAGCTCATCAAGGATGAACTCCTGAATCCATTTATCGAGCTTAACACAGAATACTATGATCTCGGACTTGAGCATCGTAACGAGACTGACGATCAGGTAACAAAGGACTCAGCTTATGCCACAGAGAAGTACAAGGTAGCTGTTAAATGCGCTACTATCACTCCTAACGCGGCAAGAGTTGAGGAATACAATCTTAAGGAAATGTGGAAGAGCCCTAACGGAACTATCAGAGCAATCCTCGATGGTACAGTTTTCAGAGCACCTATTCAGGTTAAGGGAATCACTCCATGTGTAAGAAACTGGGAGCAGCCAATCACTATCGCAAGACATGCATATGGTGATGTTTATAAGGCAAGTGAAATGAAGATTCCTGGACCAGGAAAGGTTGAGCTTGTTTACACAGCAGCGGATGGAACAAAGGAATCAGTCGTTGTCCATGAGTTTGATGGACCAGGAGTTGTTCAGGGAATGCACAACCTCAACCCATCTATCGAAAGCTTTGCAAGAAGCTGCTTCACATATGCGCTTGATACAAAGCAGAGTATCTGGTTTGCAACAAAGGATACTATCTCAAAGAAGTATGACCACACATTCAAGGATATCTTCCAGGAGATATTCGATGCAGAATATAAAGAGAAATTTGATGCAGCTGGCATTGAGTACTTCTATACACTTATTGATGACGCAGTAGCACGTGTTATGAAGTCAAAGGGTGGATTCATCTGGGCTTGCAAGAACTACGATGGAGACGTAATGAGCGACATGCTCTCTTCTGCATTCGGTTCACTTGCAATGATGACTTCAGTTCTTGTTTCTCCAAAGGGAGTATACGAATACGAAGCTGCTCACGGAACAGTTCAGAGACATTACTACAAGCATCTTAAGGGCGAGGAAACATCTACAAACCCTGTAGCAACAATCTTCGCTTGGACAGGAGCTCTTAGAAAGCGTGGAGAACTGGATGGAAATGCTGATCTTATGGCATTCGCAGATAAGCTTGAGAAAGCAACTATTGCTACTATTGAGAGTGGAACAATGACTAAGGACTTAGCACTTATTACAGAGCTTGAGAATGTAACAACACTTAACACTCAGGACTTCATTAAGGCTATCCGTACAACTCTTGAATCTATGTAAATAAAAAATCAGGGACTTGCTTTTGCAAGCCCCTTTTTTTATCTTTCATTGATTGGTACATATTCAGTATTTTCTGCCACTGACATATATGCAGGTCTTATTATCTTATTAGCACATGTCAGTTCCTCAATTCTATGAGCACTCCATCCTGCTATTCTTCCTATTGCAAATAGAGGTGTAATAAACTCTTCTGGAATATTAAGCATATCGTATGCAAATCCACTGTAAAAATCTATATTGGTACAAACACCCTTATATATCTTTCTATGCTCGGCAATAACCTGTGGAGCCAATCTTTCAACTGTCTTATAAAGATGAGCCTCGGACTCGCGTCCCTTTCTCTCAGCCAGGTCCAAAGTATACTTCTTAAGAATAACTGCTCTAGGATCTGAAAGAGAATAAACCGCATGACCCATCCCATAAATAAGACCTGATTTATCAAATGCTTTCTTATCAAGGATTTTATTAAGGTACTTAGCTATCTCGTCATCATCATACCAATCCTTAACGTTTGCTTTTATTTCATCAAACATCTTGATAACCTTAATGTTTGCACCACCATGCTTTGGTCCCTTAAGTGAACAAAGAGATGCAGCCATTGAGGAATATGTGTCTGTACCGGATGATGTAACAACATGAGTTGTGAAAGTAGAATTGTTACCACCACCATGCTCCGCATGAAGTACAAGTGCAAGGTCCAGAACTCTGGCCTCAGCTTCATCATACTTTTTATCCTGTCTCAGCATTCTGAGAATATTTTCTGCTGTAGAAAGCTCAGGTTTTGGATTATGCAGATAAAGTCCTCGTCTCTGCATATAATGTCTATATGCTAGATAAGAATATGCAGCTATCATTGGAAGTGTTGCTATGAGGCTGATACTCTGACGGAGTACATTTGGTATATCTATATCATCCGAACGTTTGTCGTATGCATTTAATGCAAGGATAGACTGAGCCATAGCATTCATTACATCTTTATTTGGCGCCTTGAGGATTACATCTTCAACAAAGTCAGCTGGAAGCTTTCTGTTAAAGCCAATAAGCTTGTTAAAGCGTTCCATCTCCTGCGCATTTGGAAGTGTTCCAAACAGGAGCAGATAAACTGTTTCCTCGTATCCAAATCTATGGCCATTCATAAAGCCATTCACAAGATCATTTATATCAATTCCGCGGTAGCTGAGCTGTCCTTCAATAGGTGTAATGACTCCATCTATTTCCTTCGAACCATTAACAGTTGAAATCTCAGTCAGTCCAGTAAGGACGCCTTTTCCGTTTTGTTCTCTAAGACCTCTTTTTACCTGATATTTATCGTAAAGATCTGCATCTATGTGATTGTGTTCTTCGCACAGCTTTGCCAGTTTATGGATTTCTCTGGCCGCTGTATTTGCTGTCATTTCAGACATCTATTTACTCCTATACTGTAGCGCCTGCCATAGCACGGCTGTATTTCATAATCATGATAGTTTCGCTTCCTGCCACAAGCTTGTCAGCTATACAGACAATCTTGGCCTCTTTTGAATGAGGAAACCTGCTAATATTAAGCGGAAACATATGGCAATAAATAATTTCAGCTTCTTTTGAAGTAATACCGAAATCGCGATGAGCGTTCACCATAGCACGTTTTGCATGGGTATATCCATGAGCTCTGTGGAACTCATTTTTTTCATGCCAGTCATAAAGAAAATAATCATGAAGAAGTGCGCCTCTTACTACACTTCTCATACTTACTTCTTTTTTGCTCTTAAGAGCCATCCACACACTCATATACGTTACACAAAGTGAATGAGCATATGTGGTAGTGGTACCATGCTGAATATGTTTTTTCTCAAGCTGAAAGCTTTCGCTCTCTATAATATCCTTGCCATATTCATATATTATATCTACTATTTTCTGATCGTAACCAATTTTAACAAGATTCGGCAATGCCTCATCCTCCTAGCTTTATTGTCCTCTGTAAAAACCCTCAACTATTTAATTATACCAAATTTACTGCATATTGGAAAGATTCTTCTGTTCGTTAGAACCAGCAGCAAGCTTTTTATCAGCAATACTGTACAGTGCACTGATACCAAAGCAGATAAGTCCACTAATAAAGAAGCTGAGTGCATTTCCAAGAACATTATCATAAGTTATATCAATCATTACCAGCTTGACCGCAAAGATCATGGTAGTCACAAGGCCATAAACTCTGAGACTCTTCAGTTTCAACTTGAAGCCAAGCAGGATAAGAAGGATAGCCATTATAAATACTGAAATACTTATTACATAATTTACAGCATCGAAGGATGCAAGTATGCATATGAGCAGTATTGTAAATTTAAGTCCAACATAAATAACCTTTGGAGCGTTCTCTGACTTTAGTAGCGTAAATGAATTAATGGTAAATAGCAGAATTGCCACCAAAACGATCAGCACGTGTGTTACTGCGTAATCAGAATCATTCATCATAAGTAATGATACAAACATAAGGAATGCATTTATCACGTAAGATGTAATCGTTATAAATTTTTCTTCGTCCTCTGTCAGCCAGTTCCTTCCGAAAGGAGTTTTAACAGCTGCAAAGTTGAGACCACCGTTTACCATAAGTAGTATTGTAGAAGTGACCTCTGGGTCCCAGTCATTTTCGCTCATCAGATAAATGGTCCAAATATTAATGCCGATCATAAACACTATATAGGCAAGCATCTTTATTATTCCGCTATATGAATTCTTATTTACACACATCATAATAACGAATAGCGCAAATACAAGAATTATATAGAAAAGTCCTGCCCATGGATTAATAGTTATCTCTATCGCCGCAATGAAATAGAGAACAACCGCACTTATCTGAGACTGCCTGTCTTCACAGATAAAGCCATAAACGACAAGCGGTATAATAAGAGCCACTACTCCAATATATTCATTAAGTGGTTCATGCATGATCAGGCACATTGTAGCCGCAAAGAGAATCACAATCTCCCATGCAATAAGTCCACCACTCTTGGTAGTTATTCCTGGCAAATTACCTTGTA
Organism: uncultured Lachnospiraceae bacterium; assembly: GCA_947168155.1. GTDB lineage: Bacteria > Bacillota > Clostridia > Lachnospirales > Lachnospiraceae > Eubacterium_Q. The sequence continues at coordinate 207,713 of CAMVKW010000001.1, forward strand.
TTTCTTTTTTATAATAAACTTCTATTCCAACATAAAGTATGACTGAAACTAAAAGTGTAAGCAGAAGCTCAGTACTTGATTCTGTTCCTGATTCCGCAATCATTGATGCGATTCCTATGGTCATAATAATAAAATAAACCGCACCAAATATTGGAAGATAATGATAATTCTTTTCATTGATAAGCATTAGGCATGCAATCATAAGACCGATAGAAAAGAGCACCATTACGCCTGCAGGGAAATAACCATTACCATTAAAAAAGCTGGTTCCACATACTATAATAAATGCACCAAATGCAGCAGCTAAATTGGAAACAACGAAATGAATATTATCTTTTATTCTAAAGATCATAAATGCCAGGATACCAATAACCATATAGATTGAAAGAATACCGAGCAATAATGAATCCTTATCTGATACACATTGTATGGTTCCGAAAAGTATTGAAATAACTATTCCTGTAAGTCCAATTATTTCGAAAAGAAGTGGCTTAATCCTTGATAGGAACAGAACACATGCCGCCCAGATAAGAAGCAGGATGTAAAGTGGTATCTGATCTATCATATGGAAATAAATATTACTTACAAATAGGGATATATAAATAGCGCCTATTCCGCAGGCTCCGAGAGCCAGAAGGAAAATGTTATCTCTTTTCTTTGACCAAAGTCCAAGGCCAATACCTGTAAGTGCAAAACTTACTATGAACATAAGCGCCATCTTAATCTCGTCTGTAAGACCAGGAATTAAGTACATTGCAAAAAGAACAAAGCTGATGAATACAAGGACTGAAGCCACAATAGCCATAACCTTGATTCCTACTATTGTCTCTGTATCCTTTGCAGATTTCTGACGCTGAGGCACAGGTCTGTTCTGTGCAGCCTGTTGTGGCATGTACTGATTCTGAACAGCCTGTTGTGGAACGTACTGATTCTGAACTGGCTGTCCCTGTGCGTATGGTTGTTGCTGCACTGGACGCTGTTGTTGAACCGGCTGTCCCTGTGCATATGGTTGCTGCTGTACTGGACGTTGCTGTTGTGCCGGTTGTTGTTGAAGAGCCTGTCTATATGGCGATGCCTGTTGTTGATTCTGAGCCGGTGTATATGCACCCTTCATCTTAACCATTTCCATTTTTATGGAATTAATCTCATATTGAAGTTCACTAAGCTTCTTTTGACTCTCTTCTAGTTTTACTTCTAACTCACTAATTTCTGACATATCATTTCCCCTTATTTCTTTTACATTTATAAGACATACGGATTGCTCCATTGCTTACGCAATTCTCGCAATCCTAGAAACATTCGGAAACCGCTAATTTTCTTCGAAAATTGCTATTTCCTCATGTTTCACCGGGTCATAAAGTCAAAAAACTTTTCTTGCAAGCAAGAACGTTTTTGACTTATGACCCTTATGTCTTACATATCTGCAAATACATCTTCCATCTCGTAATAGAGCTTGCTGAGTCTCTCTGTGGAAAGATCTGTTTCATTAAGAATTGTATATCTATCAGCGCGTGTTGCCGCAGCACTCTGCCAAGCACCAATAAAGATTTCTTCAGTGATGTTCCAGCTTGATGGAGCAACTGGAATTTTATACTCCTTAATTATGCGAGTAATCTTCGCAATATTTCTCTCCTGGAACTTGCATGCACCGTAGCTGCCCATTGCAACTGCAATACCATGAGGCACATTTACATGTTCTGCGAAATTTTCCTCAAGCGCATGACAGAAAAGATGCTCCGAACCACTACTTGGGCGTGATGTTCCGGCAATTTCCATTGCAAGTCCCCCCATAACAAGCGCCTGAGTAAGACGTTTAATAAAGTCCACACTCTTAAGCTCCTTCATATCATTATAAGCAATAGAGTTAAATGCCATCTTCGATATCATATATGCAAAATCGTCAACATAGTCTTTTCCAGCTATATGCGCAATCTTCCAATCATTAAGTGCTGTATACTTACTAACTGTATCACCTATTCCTGCCAGAAGCTGTCTTTCAGGAGCACTCATTATAACGGATGCATCCACAAGGATTGCATGTGGAATAGTACATTTAAATGTCTTACGAGCCTTGCCCTCTGTACCGAGCACAGAAACCGGTGAAGCAAGACTATCATTACTGATAGTTGTAGGAAGTGAGATAAGTTTTGCCTTGCTGACAAAGGCTGCAAACTTGGCAAGATCAAGAACCGTTCCACCACCAAACCCAATAACAGTCTGGATATCATTCATTGTGATGTACTTTGCCAAGGCAACTGCATTATCATAGCTTGCTGACTGAATAAGATAGAGTTCGCTGTTTGGAAAACTCTTCTCTATCCCTTCAATAATCCCGCCAAAGATTCCCTTCAGATTTTCTTCAGTAACTATTATTGTTTTCTTCTCTTCTATTCCAGGAAGAACATCCTCCATAACAGCTGGGATTCTTCCAAATATTCCGTCATCTACAATAAGGTGATATGGTAATTTAAATTGATGCATGAGCATTGCCTCCAAATAATAAGTATCATTTTATTAGCGAGCTGTTGCATTAAAACAACCCATATATAAATATACAAAAAAGACCCCGCAACTGCAAGCAGTCACGGGGATAAATATTATCTATAGATTATTTCGTGTCTTCCTGGTCCGTTAGAAACCATTGTGATTGGGAATCCAATTTCTTTCTCAATGAATTCAATGTAATTACGGCAGTTCTCTGGGAGATCTTCGTACTTTGTAATTCCTCTGATATCACTCTTCCAACCTGGAAGTACTTTATAAACTGGCTTAGCCTTCTTAAGCTTTGTTGTTACAGGGAAGTCTGTTGTAACTTCACCATCTATTTCGTATCCAACACATACTGGAATTTCATCAAGATATCCGAGGGCATCCAGAACTGTAAATGCAACATCAGTTGTTCCCTGAAGTCTACATCCGTACTTAGAAGCAACGCAGTCAAACCAACCCATACGACGTGGGCGACCTGTTGTAGCACCGAATTCACCCTTGTCACCACCGTGAGTTCTGAGTGTATCTGCCTCTTCACCCTCTATTTCACTTACGAATTCTCCAGCACCAACGGCACTTGAGTAAGCCTTACAAACAGTAACTATCTTCTTAATCTCATATGGTGGAATTCCAGCACCGATGGCACCGTATCCAGCAAGAGTAGATGAAGATGTAACCATTGGATAAATACCATGATCAGGATCCTTCATTGAACCAAGCTGACCCTCAAGAAGAATGTTCTTTCCTTCCTTAATTGCATTGTAAAGGAATGAAGATACATCACAAACAAATGGCTCAACCATCTCTTTATATTCCATAAGAGTTTCATAAACACCTTCAACTGTAAGAAGTGGCTTATGATAAAGATTCTCAAGGAGTGCATTTTTCTGAACTATAACTCTGGCAATCTTGTCCTTAAGAGACTGCTCATCATCAAAAAGCTCTGAAACCTGGAATCCAATCTTTGCATATTTATCTGAATAGAATGGAGCGATACCTGACTTTGTAGAACCGAAGGATGCACCAGCGAGTCTCTCCTCTTCATATGTATCAAAAAGTATATGGTATGGCATTACCATCTGAGCTCTATCAGAAACGAGGATCTTTGGAGTTGGAACTCCACCCTCCTCAATAGCCTTTACTTCTTTGAAAAGCTTAGGAATATCAAGAGCTACACCATTACCAATGATGCTTGTTGTATGATCGTAGAAAACACCCGAAGGAAGTGTGTGAAGTGCAAATCTACCATAGTCATTTATAATTGTATGACCAGCGTTTGCTCCTCCCTGGAATCTAATAATGATATCGGCTTTTTCAGCCAGCATATCGGTGATTTTTCCTTTACCTTCGTCTCCCCAGTTAGCACCTACTACTGCAGTTACCATTTATTGCCTCCCATAAATTCTTTCTCATTTAATAAACTTTTTACCGGCTGTTCCAAAACAGCCAAAGGCTATTCTACCACAACTCCTCTTATAATAAAAGCATTACATTATAATTCTTTTTTCAGTAATGATAGCATCCGGCTTTAGATCATGCTGTTCAGAAGGGACCTCATCCACTATCTGAAGCTCATAAGCTACAGCAACTTTGCTTATGCCAGTGCCCTTTAGTCCGCCTAGAAAACTATCGTAGAATCCTCCACCGTATCCAAGTCTGTTTCTATTCTTATCAAATGCAACTCCTGGTATTATCACCAAGGTATTCGATTTTTCTTTATAAGTATATAGCGTTTCCTCGTTACATTTCTCTGGCTCCAGAATTCCAAAGGAGCCTTCTGAAAATGATTCGTCATACTGATAGAACTTCATTTCTGTTTTGGAAACCACCTTTGGTATATAAACCTTTTTTCCTGATTTTAAAGCATTATCAATTACACCTTTAAGTTCAACCTCATTGTTAATACTCATATAAGCCAGGATGTTTTCAGCCTGTTTATACTCCTGAAGACTTTGGATTTTTTCGCAAATCTGATTGGAAAGAAAATGTGCCTCTTCAGATTGCATTTCACTTCTAAGCGCTATTATTCTTTTTCTAAGCTCTCTTTTTTCCAGCATTATTCTTCCTTAGCCATAAAAAGAGACCTTTGCAGTTTTCGCCACAAAGGTCTCTGATATTCTTAGTTACAAGTTTTTAGTAATTCCAACTCCAGCAATACCACTCAATGCCTGTAACACCCTTTGAGTAATCAACTGTCAGACACAGCTCATCGCCTTTATCGAAGTAATAGTATACGTAGAGGTACTCGCCATCATATCCCTCATATACACTGTCGGCTTCGCCATATTTGTCAAAAACATCCTGAAGTGATGATCCCCATGTAATACCCTTTGGAAGGATAATCTCTGGATAATCTTCTGAATCACACCAAGCAATATCAGCATCAAGAGATCTTATTGAAGAATCATCATATGCAACTGTTTCGTCGCCAGGATTACATGTACCAATGTACATATAGAAGTAATCGTCCATTGAATCATTTGTAAACTCATAAATAGAAGATGTTTCCTTTGACTCAATTTCCTGATCATCTACATAGAAACGTTCTGAATCATATGTCCAGTCATCACCGAGCTCAGTTACCTTACAAGGAATTGTAAGTACCTTTCCATCGAATGAGAATGTCATATCTGAAATCTCTTCTGGAACTCCACTTGGAACATCTACGATTTTAGATGAAGCTGTTGACTTATCAAGAACTTCTTCGATGCTTGCAATCTTATCGCCTTCGTCCTCGCCTTCGCCGTCACCTTCGTCTTCAGCTTCTTCATCAGCTTCGTCTACAGATGCCTCATCTTCTTCCTCATCTTCGACTTCGACTTCTTCCTCAGTATCCTCTTCTATCATTTCCTCTTCATCATCAAGGCCTTCGCCGTGATCATCAAGATCGATAATATACCACTTACCCTTGATCTTTCCACAAGTAAATGTGTAATCAAGGTCTTCTGATTCTTCTTCGCCTAAAATTGACATAGACATTTTAGCTGTAACATCTACTGAAGCAGCATTCTTAAGTTTAATCTCTGTATCATGCTCAGAATTAAACTCTTCTGCAACTTCCTTAGGATTAAGTCTCTCAGAGCTTACTACTTCAATATCTTCTATCTTGAAATTGAAGCCTTGCATCATTTCGATAGTTTCAGCATCTTCTTCTACAAAATCAAAATCATCCTCATCAAGAAGGACTTCAGGAATGCATTCCTTCATTGTATCGAAATCAAGTTCACCGAATGACTCCATAAACTTAACTGATACTTCTTCAGCACCCTTAATGTTCTTTCCACCAAGCATAACAATTGCTGTAATAATAAGTCCTATAAGAACAACTGCACCAGCAACTATTCCGATGATAAGACCAGTTTTGCTTCCGCCTTCCTTTGGTGGCTTAGGTGGCTGCTTTGGTCCACCCATTCCAGGTCCGCCTGGCTGCTGTGCTGGCTGATCATTATAAACCATACCTGGCTGAGCGCCCATCTGTGGCTGACCATACTGGTTCTGTGGCTGTCCACCAAACTGCTGTGGCTGTCCACCAAACTGCTGCTGTGGCTGTCCACCAAACTGCTGCTGTGGCTGTCCGCCGAACTGCTGCTGTGGCTGTCCGCCGAACTGCTGCTGTGGCTGTCCACCAAACTGCTGCTGTGGCTGTCCGCCAAACTGCTGTGGTGCCTGTGGCTGTCCACCGAACTGCTGTGGTGCCTGTGGCTGTCCACCAAACTGCTGTGGTGCCTGTGGCTGTCCACCGAATTGCTGTGGTGCCTGTGGCTGCTGACCAAAATCCTGCTGTGGTGCCTGTGGCTGTTGAGGACCTGACATCAAACTAGGATCTGGACCCATTTGATTAGGATTCATGTTATTATCCATAAATAAACTCCCCTTCTTTAAAATTATTTATTTACTTAAAAACCTTTTGCATCCTATAAATTATAACGAGGAAACGCCGAAAATGCAATCATTTTAGGTGTTTCCTCGCTTATTAACTAATTCTGTTCTTCTAATACTTTTAGATATCTCGAAAGAGCATCCTGCCATGTTGGAAGTGGTTCAAAACCTGCCTCCACAAGCTTTGATTTATCAAGTCTCGAATTGAAAGGTCTGGTTGCTTTTGAAATTCCATATTCAGCCGTTGTAACCGGTACAACCTCTGTAGTGAGTCCCGCCTGCTTATATATCTCACAAGTGAAATCATACCATGAAATAAACCCACCTTCATTTGTTGCATGATAGTAACCATATTTATCAGTTTCACTCATATCCACAAGAAGTCTTGCAAGGTCGTATGTATAAGTAGGAGTACCTATCTGGTCACTTACTACTGTTACTCTGTCATGAGTTTTTCCAACGTTCAGCATTGTCTTTATAAAGTTCTTTCCGTTTGTTCCAAACACCCAGGCTATACGAACTATGAAATACTTATCCAATGTATTTGCTACTGCAAGCTCGCCGTCCAGCTTTGTCTGACCATAAACGCAAAGTGGAGCATAATCCTTGCAATCAGGTTCCCAAGGCTTTTCACCCTGACCATTAAATACATAGTCTGTAGAGATATAGAACATCTTACAATCCAGTTCTTTACATGCATCAGCTATGTTCTGAGTACCGTCTACATTAATAGCTCTGACCTTTGGCTGATTCTCTTCATCCTCAGCCGCATCTACTGCTGTCCATGCTGCGCAGTGGATAACAACATCTGGCTGAACAACTCTAATTACTCTTTTTACCGCTTCGGCATCTGTAATATCCATAGGGATGTAAGGCATTTTCGTTACAGCTGTTCCATCATCAGCTCCGCTGTACTGTGGCTGGATATCACTTCCAACTCCATCATAGCCTCTCTCTGCAAGATTATTCATTACGTCGTGACCAAGCTGGCCACAAACTCCCGTTACGAAATATTTCATATTCGTTTGCTTCCTTTCTAAAACTTTGTGCCTGACTTACTAAACATTAATTTCAGCAGTAAGACCAAGTTCGGATGCGTTTGCATCGAGGACTGGCTTGATAACTTCGTTTATATATTCCTCTGTCTGCTGTGGAGCACGTCCTACGTAGAGGCTTGGCTCCATAAGAGCTTTAAGCTCGTCGAGAGTTTTGCCAAATGCTGGGTCAGCTGCTATAAGATCAAGAAGGTTATTTTCCTTGCCTTCTTTCTTAACGTTTGCACCTGCTTCCATGGAGTACTGACGAATCTTCTCATGAAGCTCCTGACGGTCTCCACCAGCCTTAGTAGCGTCCATCATAATATTTTCTGTAGCCATAAATGGAATCTCTTCCATAAACTTCTTCTCTATAACCTTGTCATATACAACTAAGCCGTCTACAACATTAAGGCAAAGATCAAGAATTCCATCTACTGCAAGGAATGCTTCTGGAACTGAGATTCTCTTGTTAGCTGAATCATCAAGAGTTCTTTCAAACCACTGTGTTGAAGCTACGATGGCTGGGTTAAGTGCATCGCAGATTACATAGTTTGCAAGTGAAGCAATTCTCTCACTTCTCATAGGATTTCTCTTGTATGCCATAGCTGATGAGCCGATCTGGTTCTTCTCGAATGGCTCTTCAATCTGCTTCAGATGCTGAAGAAGACGGATGTCATTTGAGAACTTGTGAGCTGACTGAGCAATACCTGAGAGGACATTCAGAACACGTGAATCTACCTTACGTGAATATGTCTGTCCTGATACTGGATAAACATCATCGAAGCCCATCTTTTCAGCTATCATCTTATCTAACTTCTTAACCTTATCATGGTCTCCATTAAAGAGCTCAAGGAATGAAGCCTGAGTTCCTGTTGTTCCCTTGGAACCAAGGAGCTTCTGCTGGGAGATCATATAATCTATATCCTGAAGATCCATAAAGAATTCATTCATCCAGAGAGTTGCTCTCTTACCAACAGTAGTTGGCTGAGCTGGCTGGAAATGAGTAAATGCTATAGTTGGAAGATCTTTATATTCCATAGCAAATTTTGAAAGCTCGTTTAAAACATTAAGGAGTTTTTTACGAACCAGCTTAAGACCTTCTGTCATAATGATTACATCTGTATTATCACCTACGTAGCAGCTTGTTGCTCCCAGGTGGATAATTCCTGCAGCCTTAGGACAAGAAGCGCCGTATGTATGAACGTGAGCCATAACATCGTGGCGAACCTTTGCCTCTTCAGCTTTTGCCATATCATAATCTATATAGTCAGCATTTGCCTTTAATTCATCAATCATTTCCTGGTTGATACGTGGCTGACCATCTTCTCCAAGAAGATTCAGCTCCATCTCAGTTTCAGCAAGTGCAATCCAGAGTTTTCTCCATGTCTTGAATTTCTTATCAGGTGAGAAGATATACTGCATTTCCTTGCTGGCATATCTTTGTGATAAAGGACTTTCATACTTATCGTGACTCATTTCATTTTTCCTCTTTTCATAATATTCATAATAAAAGCACCGCCCATATTCTAACACTAAAACCTGGACAGTGCTATATTTATTTAATCCTGTTTTAGGGTAAGTGTATCGAAATCATAAACTTTAGTTTTATTATAATCTCGTTCTAAATATGATATCGGTTCTCCATCACTTGCTGTCGCAGTTGACGTTTTCTTATAGTAATACCAAACCTCTATTGTATCTGGCGCATCATTCTCATCATTATAACCCACTTTAAGCATGATACTACTATCCATCTTCTTATTATAGATTTCAAAGCTGTCAAAGAATGGATGGTCCCTCAAATATTCTAAAGCGAATCTTTGCACTGTAATAGTATCTGAATCGAGAACATACTCACATCCAGAGCCATGGAACCTGCTACACCTTTTACTTTCTGTCTCCAGATAATCTCCTAGTTCATCTTCAGTTAGGTCATATGGTAAATATCTGTAAAAGCCATTTTCGTCTGATACCTCGAAATTACCATCACCTTTTTTATCTGCATACTTCTTATATTCCACATAAAATGAAACGTCATAAGAATCCTCTGTATGCTTAATGCTGTAGTTTTTTAGTCCAAATCCCTTAGCATACATTTCAGCAACTGCATCATCTGCTGTATGGTACATTTCGTTTGTATACATGTCTTCGCTTCCGCGAACAAACATAAAGCTCTTAGTGTCACCATCTAGTACATATTCCCCAAAGACTAAATCATCAAGTCCGAAAGCATCATAGGAAATGGTAACTGAACTTTCATCCAGCTCAGCATCTGGAATGTTCTTTTCCAACCACTTAGAAACTTCTATTTTTCCTTCTCTTTCAAACTTTGCTATGTCGGCATCTGTGTACCACTGAGGCATACATGATGTGAGACTTAGAAGCATCACTATGATGAGTAACGCCGCAAATAGCTCTCTTTTAAAAATAAATCTTCTACCCTTTTTAATCATAATTCCTTTTAACCCATAATTTCTTTTATAACTTTTTATAACTTTTATAATCTTTTATAACTCTTTATAACTTTTTATAACTTTTGTCAACTCAAAATAGAGCGGGACAACAGCCCCGCTCTATCTCCTCTCGAACTTCTTCTTGTTTTAAATATTAACACTAACATTTTATTACATCTGTGAATTAAACAGACTCTTAATCTTATAAACGATATCTTCGCTGTCGGCGTTGATTGTTGCAGCTTCGTTTACTTCTGAAAGCTTTCTCATAGCATCTGTATCAGCGTCAGCTGTGTAGCTGATTGTATAAACAGGAATCTGTGATTCTTTAAGTGCTGGCTCTACAGTACTAAGACTATAACCAACGTTCTGATAACCATCACTAAGAAGGAATATCATGGCCTTTGCATCTGGATGATCTTTCTTAGCTTTCTCTATCATATCCATTGCAACTACAACCGCATCATAACTTGCTGTTGATCCATTAGCTGTAAGTCCATTGATACCACCCTGGAAGTAAGCCTTCTGGTTCATATCGAACTTAGCTATTGGAACCTCGATTGTTACATCGTCGCTGTAGCTTACAAGTCCAACATAATTATTCTCGTTGATATACTGCATACCATTTGAAAGAGATTCCTTCAGCTGAATCATTGGATCACCGTACATACTTCCGCTGCAGTCTGCAACGAATACTGCAATGATATCCTGTCCATTATCCTTGTTAGCCTTGTACATCTCAAGTGCCTTGTTTACCTCAGCACCAGTAAACTGCATATCAGTCTTATAGTCATCGTTTGCATTGAAACCATACTTTGTTGCAATTGACTGACAGTCTGAACTCATGCAGTAATCATTAATCTGTTTGATAGCTTCCATCTCATCATCTGAAAGGTAATCCTCATTTACAACATAAAGTGGATTATCATGACGAATACCAAATGGAACAAAGTTGTACATCTTATTAATATTTGGCTCATTGATATATGTCTGATACTCAAGGATCATTCCATCAAGAGTACCCTTCTGAGCACTATCTCTCATCTGCATAGTATTATATGCAACGAAAGGAATATTGTTCTGGAACTTAGTGAATGACTCGATTGCCTGATCACTAAACATGTTCTCAGCATCACCATTGTGAAGGATTGTAAGAAGCAGGTTCATACCGGATGAACTTGTCTGTGGGTTTGTATAACCGATATTGATCTTACCTTCCTGAACTGCAGCAATAATATCCTCAGCAGTCTTATATTCACTAGTCTTATCTATAAGAAGACCAGCTGTATTTCCAACAAGTCTCTCGTTATAAACAGTAACGTTACCACCATTAGCATTGATGTACTCACCCCAAAGAGCATTTGATGGAGTAAAGAGCTGTGGCGTGTGCTTATTTGAAATGATGTAATCTGCAGCAAGACCTGATGAAACTGATCTTACTGATAATCCTATAGTCTTACCATTTTCTGTAGTAGCTCCTGATGCATTGAAATCACGAGCAACATCAATAAGCCATGACTCATAATTCTCTCCAGCCTTCTCAGGAGATGTCATTATCTCGATATTGATATCAGCATTACCTGTTACTGCAAGAGGATACTTTGAAATCTCAGGTAACTCATCATACAGAGTATTATCATCAAGGGAAATTGACGCCTTAACTGGGTCACTCTCATAAACCTTGATATGCTTGAGCATAGAATCTGTTGTTTTACCTTTCATTCCACCCCTTACGATAGCAAAGATACCTAATAGCAATACTATTACTACCGCAAATATAATACCTATTATTAACGCAACACTACTTTTTTTCATGAACCTAACCTTGCCTTTCCTGTATCTCTCATCTCTTGAAGAGCTTCGATCATGTCATCTATTTCTCTTGTATCATAATCCAGTGTCGTATCATCATAAGTTACACTTAACTCAACAAGCTTATTAAACCTATTAAGTAAATCCTGTGAGTTGTCACACATTTCCTTAGCGTAACCCGAATCAACTCCGGAAATATAATCAAATGATTCTATATATTCCGAAACATTAGTAATGTTTCTCATCATCTGACTTCTTGTCATATAGTAAAGATCTTTGAGTTTGCCATCTTCTATATTGCTGAAATACTTCTTTCTGCTTTCCAAACTTTCAAGCATATTTAGAAGATGTGTTCTTTCTTTTACAAAGAATCTTTTATTACCAGCTCTTATAAGTCTATCTCTGACCTCTGTTACTTTTTCATTGTCTCCTTCTTTTATTACAGTGACATTTGAATAGATGGTATAACCAGCCCAGCCTGTACCCATCAAAAGAGTAACGACTTTTATAACTGAATTCATTGTTTGATAATCTTTGTTATGATCTGGGAACATTATATTACCCACTATAAAGAATCCAACTATAAGTCCAAGAATCAGAAGATTTACCATATTAGCTTTTAGTAGCTTCTTAATATCCATTAAAATCTCCAACCCCATTTGTTAAAGAATACAACCAGTGATTTCAGGAATCTGATCACACCTTTTATATTCCCTGTATTATCCCTCTGCCAGTTATGATAAGCTGTGTAGTCAGGATAAAAGATTATCTTCTTACCCTCATCTCTCACTCTCTTTGAAAGATCAGAGTCTTCACAATACATAAAATATCTATTACTAAATCCCTTCTTGGATTTGAGATATTTTGTTCTCGCTCCGAAGAAGCATCCTGTACAGAATTCAATCTCTGTAGGTTCTGACAGGTTTTCATCCTGCCTTGTATATCTTCTTCTTAAATATTTAAATCCCGGAAATTTACTGATGATTACATATCTGATAGTCGGACAATACTTTGGAAGGAACTGTTCTGTTCCATCGTTATTAAGAATCCTTGGAGTGATGAGTCCAGCCTCTCTATGTTCTTCCAGATAAGCTGTAAGACCACCAATGGTATCCATATCGAGATAAATGTCAGGATTGATAACAAAGTGATAATCTGACTTAACTCTCTTTATGATGGCATTGTGTCCCGCTCCAAAGCCTTTATTCTCAGTATCCTTAACCAGATTAACCTGAGGGAACTGTTCCTCAATTATGCTGACTGTCTTATCTGAAGAACCATTGTCATAAACATAGAGTTCAAACTCATAATCCTTATCAGCCGTTTCCTTGAGAACTGAACGAAGGCATCTTTCAATTGTCTTATCGTTATTGTATGTAACAACGCTTCCGGTTATCTTCATAAAATCTCCACGGCGCCAGCCACTAAACTAGCACCAAATCATCTGAACCATCTTTTTAATGGCTCCATTTTTATAAACGCCGTACTTCTGGAAGAATTCAATCTTCTCAATCTTGCCGGCCATAACGAGATTAGAGTATTCCTTCATCATCTCGTAAACTTCCTCACCCTTGGCCTTCTTTATTAGATCACCGTATCTTTTAAGGATAAAGCCAACCTGTCTATAGCTAAGGTCCATATCTTTCAGGAACTTATCACGTCCCATATTGAAACGCATCTTGTATTCATCCTTGCTACCAGTGGCATGAGCCCCAACCTGATTGCCGCTATGCTGTCTGTATCTGATTAGCGGCTCATCAACAAATCCAATGTGTCCTGTAGCAGCAACAAGTATAGCTGCGTAGTGGTCATACATAAGAAGCATCTCTGATGCAGGCGCCTGGGATACAAGGTCTGCCGCAGCTCTGTTCATCATCACAGTACATCCTGTAACTGTATTCTGGATCATGAGGCTGCTGAGCTTATCTTTTTTAGGAAGATTCTGATACTCATAGAATGACTCAGTTATCTTCTTTCCATTCTCATCCATAAGTGAAAGATCCGAATGAACCATGAGAGGTTTATCAGTTCCATAAATCCTCTCAAGCTTCTTCATCTTTCTGTAAGTTTCTTCAGTCTTGCGGCGATACCACATATCGTCCTGATCAGAAAACATAATGTAATCCGCCTTGGAAACTGTAAGAAGCTTCATAAAATTCGCTGAAGGAGAACCTGTGTTGTTATCATCCTCGATGATATGAACCTCCATTGGGTCCTCTCTCTTAGCCCTGTAGTATTCAAGTCTCTTCTTGATGATATTTACAGTATTATCTGTGGATCCATCATCTCTTATAACAAGTCTCAGGTCATCATCCAGTTCATCTCTGCTCTGAGTCAGAAGAGATTTAAGCTGTTTATCAATAAACTTTTCTCCGTTATAAGTCGCAAGTAAAATATCTATCATTCGTATTCCCCCGGATAAACACTTTCATAATACTTTTCATATGTGGATTCTGTTTCAGCTGAGAAGCCCTCAGTCGAATCCTTTTTAAAGATAACAATCAAGGTCTGGAAGATAAGCTTAATATCAAGCCAGAAGCTGTACTCCTCTATATACATCAGGTCAAGCACCAGCTTGTCCTTTGGAGAAGTATTATACTTACCGGCTATCTGAGCATATCCAGTAATACCAGCCTTAACTCTGAGTCTGTATTCAAACTCAGGAAGATCGTTTGTGTAGTTAAATATATTCGCCAGCATTTCAGGTCTTGGACCTACTACTGACATTTCGCCCCTGATTACATTTAGGAACTGAGGAATCTCATCTATTCTGAATCTCCTCAAAATCCTACCCACAGGAGTAACTCTGTCATCATCAATAACCGAAAGATAATTATCTACATTTTCTTTCATGGTTCTCAGCTTATAAACCGAGAATATCTTTCCGCCTCGGGTCGCTCTGTTCTGCTTAAAGAAGATTGAACCGTGATCATAACTCTTAATTGCAATTGCAGAGATAAGAAGTAATGGAGATGTTATCACCAGTGCCAGCACTGAAATAATAATATCAAATGTCCTCTTCAGGAATCTCTGTTCAGCTGTAAGTCCCAGCGACGAAAGCTCGAAGAGAGAAACATCATCCAGCATTACGTGATGAGAATTCAGCTCAACCACATCTGCCATCTCAGGATTGATGTAAACATTCTTCATATTCTGATAGCAGAACTCTACTATCTGGGTTCTCTCTTTAATTGGAACATCGTAAATAAAAATCGTATCGTACTTCTGAATGATATCTCGAAGTGTCTCGTTACGGTAATCTATGTTTCTGCATATCTTATACTGCAATCTGTATTTACGCACACTCTTGCTGATTTCATTTAGAGACCTCTGTGACGAGGTGACAATCAGACATCTTTCAGGATCATAAATCTTGAAGAATATCCAGTTACCACCATAAACAGAAATATCTATAATCAAAATCTGTAACGCAAAAATAATCAAAAGGAGCCATGGTTGTTCCAGCGTAAATGTTTTATTATTAGCATCGTTGGTGTTCATGACGCAGAGCATGATGTACGCTACAAGATCAGTCATTACAGCTGCAAGACTTATAGAAATGATAATCGGTTTACTCTTTCTCTTACCAATATCATAACCGCCATAAATCTTGAGAAAAAGGTAACCCGAAATAAGGTAACTGAGAATAGTTACCGCAGCAGTTCTGGATATACTTAGCAGCTGCCAGTTCTCAATGGCATATAGTCTGTAGAATGTCCAGAAGACGAGAAAATATAAAATTATTTTAAACAGCAGAACTATTAAATTCTCACACTGTCTCAGCTGTTCCTTTAGCTGCTTCTTCATCTTTTTCACTCCATTATCAATGTGCTTATTATTTCAGCCCATAGATATTGATACTATAGCATATTTCCGTATTATTTTAAAGTATTTCGTTATCAAAAGAGAAACCGCGAAAAAGCCCTAAAAATAAAGATTCCTGGGATATTATCCCAGGAATGCACTCTTATCTTTTAGCGTCATAGAAACCGCTTTTCTTATATTAGAAACTCTTGTGGTCTTAAAGCTTCCACCATATTCTCCGTCTACAGTCCAAGGAACCTCTTCCTTAGATTTTATAACTACTCGGGAAGATTTTTTAAAGACTATCATTTCATCTGAAAGGTCATCCATCAGAAGACTGTTTATTATTCTTTGAAGCTCCAGAGGATTTTCCGGTGTCTTTATCAGAACCGTTTCAAACTTACCATCTGAGAAAGACATATTCTTCGAACCAAAATTCTTAAAGCCACCGATTGAAAGGGAGTTAGTAATCTGTCCATATACAAAATTACCTTCCACTTCATCATCATCAAAAAGAACCTTCATGTTATAGCTCTTCATATTCAGAACGGATTTACCAGCCTCCATAACGTAGGCCGCATGTCCCAGCGCGTTCTTTAAGTTCTGAGGTGTAGAATAAGAAATTTCTGTAAATGCACCGAATGCTGCAACATAAATGAAAAATGTATTCTCCAGCTTTCCTACATCCACATGACAGATGTCACCTTCAACTATATCCTTTGCAGCCTGAACAGGATCCAGACTTATCTTCAGGCTTCGGGCATAATCATTTGTGCTGCCGCAAGGAATGTATCCCATATGGATACGCTTTTTAATCTTGCGCTCCAGCATCATTATTCCTCCAACCGTATTATCCAGGGTACCATCACCACCTGCACATACTACCAGGTCAAAACGTTCTGCATTTTCGTAAACGTACTGCTCTGTTTGTTCCTGACCCTTGGTTGGATAAACCTCAACCGCGTAGCCTGCATTTGAAAATATCTCTATTATATTTATAAGATCCGACTTGATGACCGTTCTACCTGCCTTCGGATTTACAACGAATAAAAGATTTTTCATTCTTTAGTTTCACCTCTTCTTGCCAGATAATTATCCAGTCCTCTTTTTCTGAGTTTACAGGATGGGCAGTCGCCACATCCGTCACCGACAATACCATTATAACACGTTAATGTCTTTTCGCGTACTAAATCAAATGCACCCAGGCTGTCAGCCAGCTCCCAGGTCTCCTCCTTATCAATCCACATAAGTGGTGTGATAAGACAGAAGGTATAATCCATAGCAAGATCCAGCGTTGAATTGAGAGACTTGATGAATACATCTCTACAATCAGGGTAACCTGAGAAATCACTCTGCGAAACACCAGTGATTATATCTGTCACTCCGTGAGTCTTTGCAAAAATGGCAGCATATGTAAGGAATAAAAGATTCCTTCCCTCTACGAATGAATTTGGTGGCCCCTCCTCAGGAGCATCCTTATCAACCTCAATATCCTCCCTTGTAAGAGAATTTGGGGCGAGGGCATTTAACTCCTTAAGGTCAAGAACAACATGCTCTACTCCAAGCTCCTTCGCTATATCAGCTGCGCACTCCAGCTCCTTCTTGTGTCTCTGACCATAATCAAAAGACACCGCATAAACCTTTTCATATATCTTAGTTGCCCAAACGAGGCAGGTTGTACTATCCTGTCCTCCACTAAACACAACAACCGCTTCCTTCTTATTCTTCATATTACCTCCAAATAAGTCAATGAGACGGGGCTCGACTCGGTACGAGTCGTGTCGATTCCGTTGGAATCGAGCCCTGGGTCCCACTGACTCCAAGATCTGTCCCTACTGACTTAACATTATGTAAACCTTAAAAATCTTCTCGTGATACGCGTAAGTCTATTAATCGTAATACTCTTTCCTGTAAATCCAAATCATCCTTAAATGCACCTCTGAATGTAGTAGTCAGGGTGACTGCAGGGGTGTTTTTGATTCCACGAGCTGTCATGCAGCTATGTTTTCCAGTAATAACAACAGCCACATCAGGTGAAAGGGTTGCTTTCTCCATGATGTAAGCAATGTCGCTTCCAATCTTCTCCTGAAGCTGAAGCCTCTTTCCAACCATATCTGCGATACGTGCGATTTTACTAAGTCCAAGCACTCTGTCACGTGGAATGTATGCAACAGAAACTTTCATATCGTACATCAGCGCCATATGATGCTCACAATAACTAAATATCTCAATATCCTTAACAAGCACCATGTCATTATTTATAGGTGCCTCAAAGGTTTTATTGAACATATTTGCAATCTCATCATTAGTATAACCAATTCCTTCGAAGATTTCGCCATACATTCTTGCAACTCTGTCTGGAGTTTCTCTAAGTCCCTCTCTATCTGGGTCCTCTCCAATCGCTTCGAGTATTCCTCTTATATGCTCTCTGATTTTTGCCTGATCTACTGCCATCTAAATTCTCCTTATTCTAATTACATTCATTGTATCCTTAAACAAACTTTCATGTTTCATCTAAATACTAAGATTATACGCCTCTCATTTCAGGAGGCCAGATAAATTTATGCTGCTGAAGCTGGTTTGTCACGCCATTCATCTTGTGTTCTATCATATATTCAACTATTGTTTTAGGCTCTATCCTTCCGAATACCGGACTTAGATAAACCGAAACTTTTCTTTCAACCAGCTTATGACTCTCAATAATTTCCCGCGCCCTGTCCAAATCAGCCACGTCTGAAACAACAAACTTCACCGTATCATATTCACGTAGAAAATCATAATTCTCCATGACCATGAATTCTTCCATTCCACTGCCAGGGCACTTGTAATCCAGTGTAACAGAAACTTCATCTCTTAATGAAAGCTTTTGAATTTCCTCATACAAGTCCTTTAGCGAAACCGCTCCATTTGTCTCAATCTCTACTCTCTTATTAAGTGAAATGCAATCGACTATCAGATCATTTATCTCTGACTGAAGCATTGGCTCCCCACCTGTAAGGGTAATGTTATCTACACCGGTAGATTTAATATATTCTATTATTTCTTCCTTTGTCAGTTCTTCATGGGGCGAATCCTCTGGTATTGCCCATGCCGTATCGCAATAGTTACAATTCAGATTGCATCCGGTGAAGCGGATGAATACTGCCAGCTCACCAGCCCGTCTACTCTCACCATTGATACTGACAAACTTCTCGGCTACTCTAAACATTAGATTATCCTCTAGGCTCTATATTCCGCACAATTCTCTGGAGTCTCCCAGACTCTTGCAAGTATCACGTCATAGCCTTTAGTTGACATAATATCATAGAAGTATTTTGCCAGATTCTCTGCTGTAGGGCGAAAATCCAGCTCAAACATGCTAAAGCCTTCATCTTCCAGAGCAGCCTTTGTAGTATCCTTAATGCTTCCCTTTTCTATGATAAAAGTATGATCAAGCTTAGCAGTCTCTTCTTTAAGATCATCCTTCAGTTTTCCAAAGTCCACAACCATTCCACGGTTTAGGCCTTCCTCAAGAACTGTTTCGGAACCAACCTCAATGGCTACTACCCATCTATGTCCATGGATATTTGCGCATCTGCCATTATAATCCTTTAAGAAATGCGCACTATCAAATTCAGATTTTGTTTTTAATATATACATTGTAACACCTCTTCAGTCGACCTCATCGACAACTCTCCCTTTGGGAAGCCATAAAAAAACGGATTCTGAACATGGTACATCCAGAATCCGCGTTAAAAACATCTTAACGGTCCTAGTTTTGATCAGCTGGATGGTACCAATGAACAGCTATGATTTAAATTGATTAATATAATACTACAAATACTTACTAGATACCAAGAAAGTTTTTAACAACCTTCTCCATATCCTCTTTATCACAAACAGTATCATGAACTACAGGAGCAGTTCTAATTTCTTCGATTGCCTGCGGAACCTTAACCTGAGAAATCTTCTCAAGCTCATCTACAAGTTCAAAATCCTCTTTAGAATCAAGCTCTGGCTCGATAGCTGTGATAACACTTCTAGTAAACTTATATGGACTTGCTGTAGATGCAATAATTGTTGGAGCACTGTCGCCAGTCTCCTCCTTATACTTATCATAAACAGCAACTGCAACAGATGTATGTGTATCAAGCACATAGCCGTCCTCATCGTATACCTTTCTGATTGTTTCGGCAACTTCATCTGTAGTCGCATAGTTTCCATAGAATTGATAAAGATTCTTCTTCATCTCTTCTGTAATCTCGTACTTACCAGTCTCGTTAAGACTCTTCATCAGCTCTGCATTCTTAGCAGCATCATTTCCTGCAATTCTATAAATAAGTCTCTCAAGGTTACTTGAAATAAGAATATCCATAGATGGAGAAGTTGTAAGAATGAACTCACGGTTTCTATCGTACTCTCCTGTTGTGAAGAAATCATAGAGAACCTTGTTATCATTTGAAGCACAAATAAACTTATGAACTGGAAGTCCCATAACTGATGCATAATATGCAGCCAGGATATTTCCAAAGTTACCTGTTGGAACTACAATATTAATCTCATCTCCAGCCTTGATCGTTCCTGCAGCCACAAGTCTTGTATAAGAATATACATAATAAACCATCTGAGGAACAAGACGTCCGATGTTGATAGAATTTGCAGATGAGAACTGGAATCCCTTTTCATCCAGGTACTCAGCCAGTGCCTTATCAGAGAACATCTTCTTAACACCTGTCTGTGCATCATCAAAGTTACCTGTAATACCGGCAACAAATGTATTCTTACCCTTTTCTGTTACCATCTGCTTTTCCTGAATTGGACTTACACCATTCTTAGGATAGAACACTGCGATCTTTGTTCCAGGAACATCAGCAAAACCTGCAAGAGCAGCCTTACCTGTATCTCCAGATGTAGCAGTAAGGATTACTATTTCTTTATCTATGTTATTTTTCTTTGCAGCTGTTGTGAGAAGATAAGGCAGAATTGAAAGTGCCATATCCTTAAATGCAATAGTCTTACCATGGAACAGCTCTAAGATGTATGCTCCATGATGATACTTAACTGGAGCAATAAGTTCTGTATCAAACTTACTGTCATAAGCGCCATTAATACAAGCCTTAAGCTCTTCCTCTGTAAAGTCTGTAAGCATACGGCTCATTACTTCATAAGCCACCTCTTTGTAGTCCATCTTTGCAAGCTCTTCAAAAGGCACATCCAGCTCAGGTATCTCGTCTGGTACAAAGAGTCCACCATTCTCGGCAAGTCCCTTTAAGATAGCCTCACTAGCTGTTGCAGTTTCATTTTCATTTCTAGTACTTCTATATAAGAATCCCATTTCTATATCCTTTCCTCAGGACTAAGTCCCGGTTTAATCATTATTTTCCTCATCGTCTTCTGAATCATCGTCATCTTCACTGGACTCACTTGATGAATCATTTGAAGAATCAGAATTATCAGTACCGTTTGTTCCATCATATAGATAAACATCGGCGTATTTCTTACCAAATGCCAGCGCCTCTGAATGTGTATTGAAGAATACATCTATATGGTTACCAGTAATGGCACCACCACGGTCCTCAACTGTATAAACCTGTCCATTGATAACCATCTGTGTACCAAATGAATATCTGCTATCAGCGGCAATAGTATGGTTTGAGGTAGCCAGTTTACCACTGGCAGTAATACCATTAGTCTTACCACAACAAATAGCACAAGGACAATAACCAGTCAGAAGGAACTGTCCAAGATAGTTACCGCTTGAACCTGTTGCATACTGAGCCGTACCTACAGCTGAATTGCCACTTGATCCTGAACTTCCCGAAATAGTAACAGAAATATTGTTATTAACCTCAACAATATTATTGAGCTTATACTTTTTCTTTCTATTCTCAGAAGTAGTTCTGGCATCATCACTTCTGTCATTACTTGCCAGAAG
Organism: uncultured Lachnospiraceae bacterium; assembly: GCA_947168155.1. Classification (GTDB taxonomy): domain Bacteria; phylum Bacillota; class Clostridia; order Lachnospirales; family Lachnospiraceae; genus Eubacterium_Q. The sequence goes on from CAMVKW010000001.1 coordinate 229,102, forward strand.
TGCTTCAAGAGCAGCCTTATCTTTCTTCTGCTGTTCCGTCAGGTTCTTTTCATCACTATAAGCACCAACCTCATCACGAATGACACCGCTGCCATCGTCAACGGCTGTGCTATTAATAGTAGAATAGTTGGTCTTGGTATAACTTGGTGTAAGTGGCGGCTCGTCATAAAGTGGATTGATGGAAACAAGTCGTCCCATATCCTTGGTCTTGTGGAAATTCTGCTGTATCAAAGTAGAAACACAAGCCACTAAAAGCGCAGCCACAACAAATATATAACCAATCAGTTTGAAGTTGTCTTTAAAGATATTTATTATCTTCTTAAACATAATCTCTCCAAATGTCTATAAACTTAGTTAAACACTGGCGCATAGATAAGCGTAACTATAACACCTAGCGACTTTATGGTCAAGGTTATTCCTCCTCGAACTTCAGTCCCTTGCTCTGGGCAAAACTCTCTGCAACTGAACCCTTCTTACCATAAATTGTAGCTTCTCCAGCGTCAATAAATGAACGTTCTGAGATATAATTCACACTCTCAGGAATATGTACTTCTCCCGAAACAGTGTAGAAGTTTCCGGAACGGATAGTTGTCATACCATCAGGAAGAGTAATCGAATTTATATTCTTCAGACTCTGAACAGCGCCCTTACCTATTGTCTTAGCACTGGATCTGATCTTTACATCTCCCTTAATGGCAGCTGGGATAGCTACTACCTCGTCACCATCCTTGGTATAGAGAATGCCATCTGCAGATGTATACTTCTTATTCTTCTTGCTTACTGTTATCTTTGTAAGTGTAGTAATCTCACTGAGTGCATTTGCCTCGTAAGAACCAACACGCTGACCAACATCCTTAAGTGTTGATGGAAGCTTGATGCTTGTCAGGTAGGTATTGTCGCTGAAAACTCCCATCTCCAGCTTCTCTACTCCCTCAGGCACCTCGAACTTCTTATCCTTCTTTTCCTGAGGATAAATGTAGAGTTCCTTCATATCATGAGAATAAAGAACATCATCCTTAATAGTAAAGTACTTATTCTTCTCATTGATAGTCAACTTCTGAATGCTGCCCATCATATTCATGGAAAGAATGAATCTCAGTTTCTTTCCAATATGAAGTTCCTTAACTGAGTACATTGAATCGGCATTAAGCACTCTGACTGAGTCAGAAAGTGTAACCTTTTCAACGCCCTCATTTTGTGACATAAAATCATCTGAATAAACACTGATTATTCCATCTGGAATCTTCACTTCATTATCAGATGTAGTAGGTGCAAGTATGAGGCCATCCTTTGACTTATTAGTCAGATATCCGTCAACTGTACTGAAGTACTGGTTATCTTTTGATACCTCAAAGCTTCCTACTTCAAATCCTCTGAACACTTTATTACCAAGCTTGGTAAGCTTTGAACCAAAGCTTATTTTATCTATCTTCTTCTTTTCTGTGAATACTATGCATCCAAATGCAGAGTCACCAATCTCTTCTACTGAATCCGGCAATTTTATATCAGAAAGATTTTCAGCCTGGAAGAAAGCGCCATCATCAATAAGTCGTACTCCCTCAGGGATATCAACTGTCTTAATATCAAGATTATCTCTGAAGGAATATGCTCCTATCACTTCAGTTCCACTTGGTATAGAGTAGTTTTCCTCTGTCGAGAAGCATTGAACAAGTGTCTTACCATCGGCAGTAAAGATTGAATCTGCCAGATACTGGTAATTCTCATTTCCTTCCAGTGTAATTTTAGTAGTATATGCAAATGCCCCAGGTCCATAATAGTCAACAGTAGAAGGAATTGTCACCTCTGTAAGACTAGAACATTGATCAAATGCAAAATCATCTATCGTCTTCAGACCCTCCGGAAGATTAATCGAACTAAGCTTTTCTGAGTAAGCAAATGAGTCCATACCTATATACTCAACAGTTGAAGGTAGCTCAACGGTTTCAAGATTTTCGCACCTATTAAAGGCTTCCGGACCAATATTTGTTACGCCCTCAGGAATTACTACACTTGTCATCCCTGCATTCTTGAAAGCTTCCTGTCCTATAGCAGTTACTGGAACACCTTGAACAGAATCAGGTATAACAAGCTCTGTGTCCGTTCCCTCATAGGAATTAATAACTACATGGTCTGAGAAAACAGAAACATCTATCTTTCCTTCTTCAGTTCCGATACTTGTATTTGTTCTTGCATTTCTTGTGAAATCTACAAGACTTGTGGCGTGTACATTTCCCTTTACATCCTTGATAGTAATCTGAACCGCAAACTCTGCGTCAATTTCAGAAAGCTTTTTAGTAGCAAATGTAAAGTTTTCTCCAAGTGAAATGTATACCATATGGAAAATGCCATCTCTATCCCACTCTGAGTAAGGAAGCATCTTACCATCTACACTGGTAACAGGAAGATATGTAGGTGCATAGTATGCCATATAGCCCCAGCCCTCAGGAGTCATATCATTCTTTCCGACAAGCTCTGAATCTGAAACTGCATCAAAGCTGAGGATCTTAGGCTGTTCGCCATCCTGCATGGATACATTACAAACAACCTGCTCTGTTGATGTATCTGGGAAGTCCTTGATTGAACTTATAAGATACTGACCATTTGAACGGTAAATAGTTTTTCCAGCCAGGTTATCCTCTACCTGCTTGAAAGGCCATGGTGTATCTCCATCATAGGATGAAGCAACAAGAATCTCTGGATCATAAGGAACTGAAAGTACCCCGTTCTCATCAGGTTTTATCTTTATATTTGTAAATATTGGAAGATATGCCTCAGTTGTATCATCACTTGAATTCTTCATAAATACAGAATAAGTTGCCTGAGCCATATTTTTCTGCTGTTCCTTGGAAAGCTTTACACTAAGCGTCTTCTTTGAACCGATATATTCAGCATCTGTAGAAGATGCATCCTCAACTGGTTCTGCTGGCTCCTCAGTAGTTTCCTCAGTTGTTTCTTCTGTGGTAGCTTCTGTAGCTTCTTCAGTAGAAGCTTCTGTGGACTCCTCAGTCGTCTCTTCTGTTGTTTCTTCTTCAGTAGATTCCTCTTCATCAGTATCGAGCTCTGTGTAAAAGTCCGATACATTCTGTCCATCACTTTCCCATGCTGTTGCGAATGACTCAACAAAGGTTGAATACTCTTCACCAATAGAAATGCTTTCAATACTTTTCTCACCATAGTACTGATAGAACATCTGGTTATTATATGGGAAGTAAATGGATATACCTGATGTACCATCCACATTTGATGCCTGTTTAATTACGAGGTCATCAATTGCATCACTCAGGTCCTTGGAGGAACCTTTATAAAGGTCACCAAACTCATCTGCAACTGAACCAAGGTCAACTTCATCGATTGCATCTCCCTTTGAACCGTATGCAGTAGAACCAAGGTTGACTGTATTATCTCGTGCCTTTACGATCTCGGCATAATCTTCTTTTCCGAGACCTTTATACATATCACTAAAGAGGTCATTGCTCGCCTCTATAACCTTATTTGTTTTTGAAAGGTCCATAACAGAAAGTGTGTAAAGAGGGTTACTCATCATACTTATGTGACTTGAATAGAAATCACCAAAAGCATCTACTACTGCTGTTCCTATCTTCTTTGGATCACTTGTTGAATTATATGTATTTAGGAATGAATAATCCCATCCAAGTCCTGGCTCAACCTCCTGAGATGCAACCATGTAATCAGCATATGATGAGAAAAGATCTGCATACTCAATAGAAGCCATTAGACAAGCATCGAAACCAACAAGGTCCATCTTGTTCTTGCTGTCAAAATCGGAAGCAACAAGAGCCGCCTCCATCTCTGGGTAAGTAAGTGTATCGTTACTATGAAGCTCATCTACTCCGTATCCATAAACAGGACCGCAACCATGATCCCAGAAGATAAGCGTATAGTGATCAGACTTATAATTTTCTGTACAGAAATTCAGGAATCCAAGAAGTGTATTGGGATCACCCATGTTATTAATGCTGCTTGTGGCACCATCCTCTATAAGACCACTCTTATCAAGTCTCATAACATAGTTCTTATCGCTGGAAATGTCAGACATCCACTGGCTGCAACCACCTGTAAAGATGACTACATTTGTCTTAGAAGTGTCCACTCCACTAGCCATCATTTCTGAAATATCAAATGTTGCAGCTCCGGCCTTACTTTCAAGGTCCGAACCTACCATATAAATCATGACTGTGTTATCATCAGCGACTTTCCCAAAAGAATCACTCTTTTCAATCTCAACTCCGTCCCCCGTAAGAGCTGCACCTACGCTGCTGTTAACATCCTTTACTTCATTTCCATCTTTGGCTCTGTCCGTGTTCCTTCCACGAATTAACAGAACAGTACCAACGCTTGCGCCTATAATAAGTAGACACATTGCAACGATTCCGGCGATTATTAAACCTATTCTTTTTTTACTCATTTCCCTAATTCCTTTATAATACTTATTAACTCTTCCTCGTGCTCGATCTCGCAAACCTGTTTGCGAAGTCTTGCACTATTATATATTCCTTCGGTGTACCATGCAACATGCTTACGCATTTCGCGGACGCCGATGTACTCCCCTTTTTCCTTGATCATCAGATCTATATGCCTCAGCATCATATCTCTAATTTCATCCAGCTCTGGTCGAGGTGGAACCTGGTCCAGTCCCTTTTCAAGTCCGGCCTTGATTTCCCTGAATACCCATGGATTACCCTTGGCAGCTCTCGCCACCATAAAGCTGTCACATCCAGTCTCCTCTTTCATACGGAGAATGTCCTCTGCAGACTTAAGATCACCATTTCCTATTACAGGAATACTGACTGCCTCTTTAACCTTCTTTATGATTGACCAGTCAGCCTTCCCGCTGTAGTACTGTTCTCTGGTTCTTGCATGAACTGCAACCGCAGCTGCCCCTCCACGTTCAGCTGCCTCAGCAATTTCAGGCGCGTTAATAGAATCAGCGCTGAAACCAGCCCTTATCTTTATAGTTACAGGAATAGGCACAGCTGTTGCAATAGCATACACAATTTCTTCAACTAATTTTGGATTTTTCATAAGAGCTGAACCTTCTCCATTATTTACGATCTTTGGAACAGGACATCCCATATTGATATCTATAAAGTCAAAACCTCTATCCAGGAGCTTCACTGCCTCGCCAGCCATTATTTCCGGCTCACTTCCGAAAAGCTGAAGTCCCACTGGCTTTTCTCTTTCATCTGTACTAAGCAGTATTGGAGTCTTTGGGCTCTTATAAAAAAGCCCCTTAGCGGATACCATTTCCGTTACCATTACATCCGCTCCCTGTTCCTTACATAAAATGCGAAAAGGCAGGTCTGTTACACCTGCCATTGGTCCAAGGAATATTTTGTTTTTAAACATTTCTTTAGACATATATTTCACATCATAAATTTATAAACTATTATTGCTTATCGTAGATAATTCTAAGTCCATGAAGAGTAAGCTCTGGATTGTAGATATCAATCTCGTCTGTTGCTTCGGAGATCATCTTTCCAAGACCACCTGTTGCAACAACCTTTATATCTGAAAGACCAGATTCCTTCTTCATTGTCTTTACTATGTATTCTGTCTGTCCAATGTATCCATAGTAAATACCTGCCTGCATACTTGATACAGTATCTTTTCCAAGAACAGTATCAACCTTACGGATTTCAACCTCAGGCAGCTTTGCAGTTCCTGTCCAGAGGGCATTTGCCGCAAGCCTTATTCCAGGAGATGTAACTCCTGCTGAAAATGTTCCATCTGCAAGAACGAGATCGTGAGTTGTTGCTGTTCCGAAATCAACTACAATAACCGGACCGCCATACATCTCATAAGCTGCAACTGCATCTACAAGTCTGTCAGCACCAAGTTCCTTTGGATTAGGAATTGCAAGTCGGATTCCTGACTTGATTCCTGGAGCAACTATAAGTGGATTAACATCGAAATATTTGATGATTGCACTTGTAAGAGAATGCATTATATTAGGAACAACTGATGAAATGATAACTGCATCTATCTTTGTTTCTGGTGATGCATTGATATCCAGCCACTGTCTGAGGAATACGCCGTACTCATCAGATGTGCGTGATGTCTGTGTTATCATACGGAACTGTTTTAACAGCTTCTCTCCATCAAAAAGTCCAACAGTAATATTTGTATTTCCAACATCTATTGCAAATAACATTTTCAATCTCCTTAATAAGTCACCAGATCTGGTCCCACTGACTTATTTTTTGTTTAACATGTCCAGTAACTCGTAATACTCTTCTAGTTGTTCAAAGAGTTCGCGTTTCTCATTCCTAAGCTGATTTACTTTGAGGCCGCTTCCAATCTCATCATAAAGAAAATCATTTTCTTTATAGTCAGTCGCGATTGAGAGTCCACCTTCATCATCAAAGTAGAGGAAAATCTCTCCGCCAATCTCCTCTGTAAAGATTACAAGAGCAATCTTAAGCTCGTCCTGTATCTTCTTAGGAAGATTCGAGTATTTAGGATTGAGGTAGAACTTCTCAGTATACTTTGAAGCACTACAGAGTATTTGTTCTTCAGTCATAAATAAACTCCGATAAAATCTTTTCGTTAATTCAGGATAGCATTAATTATTTCCAAGCTGTGCAGCAATAACATCCTTCATGCCGTACATTCCAGCAGCCTTACCAGCAAGGAACTTAGCTGCGCTTATAGCACCATTTCCGAATACTGCTCTTGAATAAACTGTATGCTTGATTTCTATAACTTCATCAGGTCCAGCGAAGATGACATCGTGAATACCAGGTATTGAACCAGCTCTCACTGCTGAAATACCAAGCTCCTTAGCATCTCTTTTCTCTCTCTTCTGACTTCTGTCATAAACATATTCATACTTACCATCTGCAGCTTCATTGATAGCATCTGCAAGGGCAAGAGCTGTTCCCGAAGGAGCATCCAGCTTGTTGTGATGATGCTGCTCAACTATCTCAATATCAAAACCAGCCTCACCAAATACATTAGTAGCTGTCTTAAGAAGCTCCATAATAGTATTGATACCAAGACTCATGTTAGCAGACTTAAGAAGCGCAACCTTCTCACTTGCTGCATTTATCTGAGCCAGTTGCTCATCAGAATAACCTGTAGTACAAAGCACTACTGGAACATTTTTCTCTATCGCATATTCAAGAGTAGCGTCCAAAGTTGCAGGATTTGAAAAATCGATTATGGCATCGGCCTCCTCCTGTACCTCAGTAATACTCTTATATACAGGATAACCAAGTGTACCATCATCAAACACATCAACTCCGGCAACTATCTCAGCACCCTCACCATCCTTAACCAGTCCAGTGATCATCCGACCCATACGTCCACTACAACCACTCATTATAATCCTAGTCATATTTGTTCACTCCTTACGAAAACGTTAATGCCGCTAGGGCATAATATCTTTTTTCGAGACCGTTGCGGGTCTCGGTGCTTAGCGATTCACGAGCACAAAGTGCGAAGTGAGAGCTTAGCATCCGCTAGGGGTAGCCCGCACCGAGCGAAAGCGATGTCGAGAAAAACATATATTATGCCCTAGCGGCTATATTACTTTCTTAAAAATCGATTCCATAGTCCTTCATTGCTTTGATAAGCATCTCAGTATGTTCATCCTCCATCTCAGTAAGTGGCAGTCTCACAACTCCATTAGTAAGTCCCATAAGCTCTGTTGCCTTCTTAACTGGAATAGGATTAACCTCACAGAAAAGTGCCTTGCAAAGATCAATAGCCTTCAGCTGAAGCTCTCTTGCACCTTCAAAGTCTCCATCAAAGAACTTCTGGCAAAGATCATGTGTATCATCAGGAATAATGTTAGCTGTTACAGAAATAACTCCAATTCCACCAAGTGACATGAGTGGAAGAATCTGATCATCATTTCCTGAATAAATGTCGATGCATCCATCTGCAAGATGTGCAAGCTCAGCAACCTGTGAAATATTTCCTGAAGCTTCCTTTATAGCAACGATGCTCTCAACTTCCTTAGCAAGCTTAACTGCTGTAGCAGGAAGAATGTTGCATCCTGTTCTACTTGGAACATTGTACATAATAATAGGTGTGCTTACCTTCTCAGCAACTGTTGAATAATGCTTGATAAGACCATTCTGTGTACACTTGTTATAGTAAGGTGTTACCATGAGAAGTCCATCAACTCCACACTTAGCAGCCTCCTGTGAAAGCTCTACAGCAGTAACAGTATCATTTGAGCCTGTACCTGCAATTACAGGAATACGTCCATTTGCCTGCTCAGCAACTACGCTGATGCACTCAAGATGTTCCTCAACTGTCTGTGTAGCAGATTCACCAGATGTACCACAAACGATGATAGCATCTGTCTTATGCTCTACATGATAATCAACCAGCTTTCTAAGCTGTTCGTAATCCACCTCCATGCTCTCTGTGAAAGGTGTAACTAATGCAACTCCTGATCCTTTGAAAATAGCCATTTTTTAATCCTCCCTTTGACTAATCGTTTAGTCCATTTCGAATTTTCGATATACAAGAAAATGGACCAAAACGGAGTTTCGGTCCATAGAATATCCTCTATACCGTAGCACTCCATCCTGAATTCAAGATGACAGTCCTTAGACTCTTAATCTAAGTCCCAGACCACATAGCCGCTGGTACTACATGACTTCGGCGATTCATCCTTTCACGTATCATCATCTGATCCAGCTTCATCAGATACGCTACTGATAATCATCGCGTCCTCTACAAATCTAAACCACTATAACACTTATACATATATAATTCAAGTAAATAATAACCCTACAAGCCCTTATTTTTATAAGAAGAACATTTCGCTGCTGGCGATTCTCTGACGCAATGCTTCGTACGAAACAATGGTTGCAGATGCTGCCGCATTCAGACTCTCAACTTTTCCCAGCATTGGGATTCTGAGAAGCTTGTCTGTCTGTGCGCTTGTCTCTTCTGTAAGCCCGGCACCTTCATTTCCAATAAGGAATGCGCACGCAGCGGTTAGGTCCTCATCATAGATAGAACGTCCATCCAAATGCATTCCGAAAATGGTAATGCCTGCCTTCTTCAGTTTTTCTATATCGCCTTTAAGGTCATAAGTAATACATATCTTACTGCGGAAGATGGAACCCATTGTTGATCTGACAACCTTAGGACTGTAAATATCAACCGAATCGTAGCTTACGAGAATTCCTGTAACACCAGCGCCCTCAGCTGTTCTGATGATGGTCCCCATATTGCCTGGATCCTGCAGTCTCTCAACTATCAGGATGAGTGGCTTACCATCCTTTACTTTGATAATGTCATCCAGCGTGTACTCTTTCATATTTACAAGAGCAACTACACCCTGTGGATTCTCGGTGTCAGCCAGCTTTCTAAGAACCAGTTCAGAAACTATAAAGCTCTTCTGATTATCCACAGCTTTATTTACAAGCTTAAGGAGAGCTGGATCCTTGACTACATATTTATCAAAGAATTGCTGAGTCATGAACAGTGTATCAAGCCTGTCTATCTTGACTTCTCTCACCATTCTGAGACCTTCAACCATGTACTTACCTGAGTACTTCCTCTCCTTTGGACTACTCATTATCTTTACTACACGTTTAACCCTGTCGTTATTAACAGATGTAATCTTCTCCATAAAAACATCCTCCACTAAATGATCTTACACTTAGAGCAACATTACTTCTTATCTCTAACTAACACCCTGTCTCTACCGTATTCCAAAACCAGTGCTTCTTCAACACCGGATTTAACATCAACCTTAATGCTATTCATCATAGCTTTGTTTTCTTTCATCAGCTGCACATAAACCGGTGTATAACCCCTATGTTCATTAAGGACTGAATTGAAGTCCTTCATATGACTGTTCAGATCGTCCATATCATCAAAGAGAACCCAAAGTTCCTTCTTCTCGGCCTCATCCTGCTCCACATATGAGTTCATGGAATAGATGTCAGATGCAATGAATTTGCTCTCGTCATCAGAAATCTGAGCCCGGCCGCTTATGATGATCGGCTCATTAACCTCAAGCAGTGATCTGTATTTTTCAAACGACTTAGGGAAGACTATAACTTCTACTGTTCCGTAAAGATCCTCCACTGTCATCGTTGCCATATTTTCGCCTCGCTTAGTCACGCGAGGAGTAATGCTTTCTATAATTCCACCAAGAGAATAATTCTTTCCATCAACCGCACTTGCAAGTCCGGTCTCCTCATCCAGTTCAAAGTCAGTAGACTTGATATCTGTTCTCTTCTCTATGATATCTCTCATACTGTCCAGCGGATGTCCACTGATATAAAGACCAAGCATCTGCTTTTCACCACTGAGGATTATATCCTTTGAGAACTCCGGCACATCAGGATAGTCTGCTGTAAACTGACTTGTATCCTCTTCTGACATAAAGTCTATAAGTGACATCTGACCACTTGCATTTTTCTTTTTCTCATTGTTAACTGCCGTAGCAATGTCCGAATAAGCTGTCATCATCTGCTTACGGTTAAGTCCAAAGCAGTCAAATGCGCCCGTCATGATAAAGCTTTCTATAGTACGCTTATTTGCCTCTTTTCCGGATAGGCGGGTAATGTAATCCTGAAGATCCTTGAATGGACCGTTCTTCTCACGTTCCTCTATGATTGCATCTACCACTGCATCACCAACGGACTTGATAGCTGACATTCCATATCTAATTCCACCGTCAGCCACTGTAAATTTGCCGTAGCCTTCATTGATATCTGGAGGAAGAATCTTAATGCCCATTCTCCTTACTGCCTCGATATAAGTTCTAAGCTTTGGCGCCTTATCTCGAACAGAAGTAAGAAGTGCTGCCATATAATCAAGTGGGTAGTAGCGTTTCAGATATGCCGTCTGATAAGTAACCACACAGTATGCAGCCGCATGGGATTTGTTAAATGCATAGCTGGCGAAGTCAGTCATCTCATCGAAAATCTTATTGGCCACATCTTCCTTGATTCCATTTTTTATACATCCCGGAACACCCAGCTCTTCATTTCCATAAACGAAGTACTCACGTTCCTTCTCCATTACTCCGGCTTTCTTCTTGGACATGGCACGACGAACCTCGTCGGACTTACCCATGCTATATCCAGCCAGTGACATAACTATCTGCATAACCTGTTCCTGGTAAACAATACAACCATAGGTTGGCTCCAGGATAGGTTCAAGTTCTGGCGTATCATATTGAATAGGACCGGTGCTGTTCTTTCCCTTAATATACTGAGGGATGAAATCCATAGGACCCGGTCTGTAAAGCGAAATGCCGGCCACAACATCCTCGAGGCTGTTTGGTTTCAGTTCCTTCATGAAGGACTGCATTCCAGTACTCTCCAGCTGGAACACACCAGCACATTCGCCAGAAGAAATGAGCTCGAATACATTTGGATCCGCCATATCGATATTATCGATGTCAATCTCTTCACCCGTTCTCTCTTTGATGTTCTTCAGCGCATCCTCGATAACCGTCAGGTTTCTAAGACCCAGGAAGTCCATCTTGAGAAGTCCAAGCTGCTCCAGAGTGTCCTTCTCAAACTGAGTGGAGATTGCATCTTCACCACTGTTCTTACAAAGTGGAACATATTCAACAATTGGCTCACGGCCGATAACTACGCCGGCGGCGTGCTTGGATGGGTGACTTGGTACGCCCTCAAGCTTGATGGCCATATCAACCATGTATTTAACATCACTATTTGTGTTGTAATATTCTATAAAATCAGGACTCTCTTTAAGAGCCTGCTTAAGTGTCATTGAATTGGCACCATTTGGAATGGACTTTGCAACCTTGTCCACAAGTCCACGATTGATATCCAGAACACGGCCTACATTTCGCACAGCATTTCTTGCAGCAAGTGTACCAAAAGATATAATCTGAACAACCTTATCATGACCATACTTTTCAGATACGTAACGAATCATTTCCTGGCGACCTTCTGGCGCGAAGTCAATATCTATATCAGGCATACTTACTCTTTCAGGATTGAGGAATCTTTCGAAGATAAGACTATATCTGATAGGATCAATATTAGTTATCTTGAGACAATATGAAACTATACTTCCTGCAGCAGAACCACGTCCCGGTCCTACTGCTATTCCGTGGCTCTTTGCGTAGTTTACATAATCCCAGACAATCAGGAAGTAATCTACGAATCCCATATCCCTGATAACGCCCAGCTCATAGTCCAGTCTCTCCTTTAATTCCTGAGGTGTATCTGGATATCTCTCCTTAAGTCCTTCCTCACAAAGATATGTGAGGTAAGAAAATGCGTCCGGATATTCTGATGGCACATCATACTTAGGAAGCTTCTGCTCGCCAAAGATTATCTCAACATTACAACGCTCAGCAATCTTGTGAGTGTTTTCCAGTGCCTGTCTTGCGTATGGAAAAAGATCTGCCATCTCCTGCTCAGACTTTAGATAATACTGTCCACCCTCGTAGCGCATACGGTTTTCATCATTTATAGTTGTACCAGTCTGCATACAGAGGAGGATATCATGCGCCTCCCAATCCTCAGCACGAACATAGTGAGAATCATTTGTGCAGACCAGTTCTATTCCAGTTTCCTGAGACATACGAAGAAGGTCCGTATTAACGATAGTATCGTCACTCAGACTATGATCCTGCATTTCCAGGAAGTAATTTCCTTCACCGAAAATATCTCTGTATTCCAGTGCAACCTTCTTTGCCTCATCATAGAGACGTCTTCTCAGATAAAATGCCACCTCACCCTGAAGACAGGCTGAAAGACAGATTATACCTTCATGATGTTCTCTAAGAACTTCCTTATCAACACGAGGCTTATAATAAAACCCTTCTGTAAATCCCTGAGATACAATCTTCGTAAGATTCTTGTATCCAGTCTCATTTTCAGCCAGGAGGATCAGATGATAGTACCTTTCATCATTTGCTCCAACCTCTCTGTCAAAACGACTTTCAGGAGCCACATAAACCTCACATCCAAGGATAGGCTTAACACCCTGGGCTTTGCACTCTTTATAAAATTCAATTACGCCATACATAACGCCGTGATCAGTTATTGCAAGACTATCAAAGCCAAGCTCCTTTGCACGACCTACAAGGTCAGGAATCTTAGCAAAGCCATCCAGCAAGCTGTATACAGTATGTACGTGTAAATGTGTGAATGCCATTTGTTTCTCCAGGTAATAACTTTTATTTCTGTCTCAAATATTTATCTTTTTGAATATGATTTCTTTTAATGTCTTGTTTACGTTTTCTATTATATTTCTTGTCTAAACTAGAAATGAGTCTATCTGAAAATTTCTTTTCAAGTTTCTTCTCCAGTTTCTTTTTATATTTCTGTCTCTTAAGGTATCTTTTATAGCCATCCATATACCTTCTGGCATAGGCGAAGGTCTCATCTTCTCCCTTCTCTGCCAGCATTCTAAGAAGCATCTCCAGACGCTTTCTTGAATAAGGATGCATAATGCCCTTTGCCTTACCATTTAAGAAATATCCAAGAGCTGTGCTATCCGTGTAGTCACCCTTCTCCTCATGATAAATCTTGCTGGCAGCAACCCTATCGCAGAACATTTCTACGATATAGTTATCAGGCATCTTCATTCCGATCATGCTTCCATCACGCTTCACAAGGTCATAATCTATCCAGTACTCAAGATGGTGCTTGTTACGACCCTTGTGATGAAGCCAAGAAGAGGTATATCCCTTATCTTCTCTTTCTGCGTCATTAGGGCTTCTGTTTCCTTGGAAATACTTCGCACCAACCGAAAATTCTGTCCACGAATACTTAGAAAGATCATGAAGAATCCCCTGCTTATAAAGACCGCATCTAAAACAATTCTTTCCCACCTCAAGCTTATGCTTGTTTATGGTGCAAAGATGCTTATACCATTTCTCCTGTTTGATTTTGTTTAGTAAATCGTTAATAGTTTCTTTGATCATTAATTATTCCGTTTCTTCTAATTTTCTTTACCTGATCCTCATCATCCCTGAATTCTTTCTAATTAAAAAAACTGCACATACAAAGTTATTATAACACTTCATAGGTATTCTTTCATTCATAATTTTACAAAAAAAGACGAGGTCAAATGACCTCGTCCACAATACTTTTTTATACTTCAGCTTTCCAAAGTCCGTGAAGGTTGCAATACTCATAAGCAGCTGTAACCTTGTCACCATCAACGATAGCAAACTTTGCAACTGGCTCTTCTCCAGGAGAAAGAATTTTCCTCTGTCTTCCCTGCTCTGTCTCAAGAACGATCCACTGAATAGAATGCTCCTCAAGCATTGGATGAGCAACTGAACCAACCTTAACTGTAACGATGTTTCCATCAATCTCAATCACTGGAACATGCTTCTCTCCTGCTGCGTCTGTTGTGTTAGGAACAATCTCAACCATTGTCTCACCACAACACTTAACGTCGCATGCATCCTTGTTAAGATATGTGATCATATTACCGCACTTTGTACACTTAAATACCTTCATTTTGTAATCCTCCTTTGTACGAAAAAAATAAAAAATATATATGTTGTAAATCGAATAATCTTTCATCACAACTGATAATTATTTTACCATATACAAGGTCTGTTAGAAAGATAATTATTCAGCTTTTTTAGTTGCAAAATCTTTCAGTTTTGAAATGCAAAATCATCCTATTTTGTAATACAAAATCATTGAGGAAAACTACCAATTATGGTATAGTATCGCTTGTATGCCTAAGTGGCGCAGTTGGTAGCGCAACTGATTCGTAATCAGTAGGTCGTCGGTTCGAGTCCGATCTTAGGCTTTTTATTTTACTTATCGTTTTGTATGGCTAAATCAGGAGAAATGTTTTATGGAATATAATTTTTTTGCCACAGTATCAAGAATGAAATATATAGATAGATGGGCACTAATGCGTAACTCCCGCAATGAAAATCTGAGTGAACATAGCCTCGAGGTTGCAATGATAGCCCATGCTCTTTGTGTTATCGGAAATGTACGATATGAGAAGAACCTTAACGCTGATAGAGCTGCACTTATCGGTCTCTATCATGATTCTTCCGAGATCATTACTGGAGATATGCCTACGCCTGTTAAGTACTACAATCCTGAAATCAAGGATGCATATAAACAGGTTGAAACTATTGCTGAATATAAGCTTCTTGAGAAGCTTCCATCAGATCTCAGACCTGCATTTGAAGAAATTTACAAATCAGATAACTCCGCTGATGATAAGTACTTGCGTCGACTTGTAAAAGCAGCCGACAAACTCTCCGCATACATCAAATGTATCGAAGAAGAAAAAGCCGGCAACACTGAATTCTCAACTGCAAAACAGTCAGTAGGAAATGCAATAAAAAAACTTCAGGAAGAACTCCCTGAAGTCAAAGATTTCGTGGAAGAATTCCTCCCACCATATGGAAAAACATTAGACGAATTGTCATAAAAAAGAAATGGCAGCCAAGATTTAATCTTGGCCGCCATTTTATTTTACACTGAATCTATTTTCCGAATCAATTTTTACTCTGAATCTGTTGTTTCCCAAGGCTTAGGAGGTTCTGTAGATTTTTCTTCATTTACCTCTGAAGCTGATTCTGGTTTTGTTTCTCCAACAGTCTTTGTTTCTGCCTCAGCCTCTTCTTTAGCTTCAGCTTTAACCTCAGATTTAACTTCTTCTTTTACTTCTGTTTTAACTTCTTCGTCAATTTCTTCCAGCAAATCATCTTCTGCTTCCTGTAGAAGCTGATCTCGGCGAGCTTCAAATTCAGGACTGGCAAATACTCTGTATTTATCCTTATCCTTCTTCTTTTTCTCCTTTGCATCAGCTGACGAAGCTGTCTTATCTTTATTCTTGCTCTTATCTTTAAGCTTCTTAGCTTTAATCTTTTCCTTACCCTTAGCGATAAGTGGCTTAATCTTAAGTCCCTTTGTTATATCGCCAGATGTAAGCGAGCCATAGTCAGGAGTCTTAGGGCGAATGCCACCTGTAACCTGATCAAAGATTTCCATAAACTCTTTACCAGTAATAGACTCATGATCAATCAGATAAGTAGCAACTGCATCCAGTATAGCCACATTGTCTGAAAGAAGCTTATATGCTACAGCGTAAGCATTGTTGATGATCATCTTAACTTCTTCATCAACTATAGTAGCTGTCTCATCTGAGCACTCAAGCACTCTTCTTCTATCAAGGTACTCACCTGTAATACCTTCCAGCTGAACCATACCAAGTCTGTCTGACATTCCGTACATAGTAACCATGGTTCTTGCCTTCTGAGTAGCTTGCTGTATATCATTAGATGCACCATTTGTAACCGATGGGAATTTTATAGCCTCTGCGGCACGTCCACCAACTGCAATTACAATGTCTGCTTCCATCTCAGCCTTAGTTTCAAGATTCTTCTCCTCTTCAGGAGCCTGCCATACATATCCAAGAGAACCCTTGGTTCTTGGAATGATTGTAATCTTCTGAACTGGCATTGTGTTCTTCTGAAGCATTGTAAGAAGTGCGTGTCCAGCCTCGTGATAAGCAACAACACTCTTTTCATCAGCCGAAAGAATGTTATTCTTCTTCTCTTTACCTGCAAATACAACCTCTATAGATTCAAGGATATCAGTCTGGCAAACCAGGCTTCTTCCCTTTCTTACAGCTGTAAGTGCAGCCTCGTTGATGATATTCTCAAGGTCAGCACCAACCGAACCGCTGGTAACATTTGCAATCTCATGAAGATCAACTGTCTCATCGAGTTTAACTTCCTTAGAATGAACCTTAAGTATATCTTCACGACCTTTAAGGTCAGGACGTTCAACTACTACACGTCTGTCAAAACGACCAGGTCTGAGAAGCGCCTTATCAAGTACTTCTGGTCTGTTAGTAGCAGCCAGAATGATAATACCCTTTTCGGAATCAAATCCGTCCATCTCTGAAAGCAGCTGGTTAAGAGTCTGCTCACGTTCAGAGTCGCCGCCCATATGTCTTGTATCACGGCTTCTACCAATAGCATCTATCTCATCAATGAATATGATACATGGCGCCTTTGCAGTAGCCTGCTTGAAAAGATCTCTAACACGTGATGCACCAACACCAACGTACATTTCTACGAATTCTGAACCTGACATTGAGAAGAATGGAACTCCAGCCTCACCTGCAACAGCCTTGGCAAGAAGTGTTTTACCTGTTCCCGGAGGACCAACGAGAAGTGCACCCTTAGGGAGTCTCGCACCGATCTCCAAATACTTCTTAGGCTCTTTCAGGAAGTCTACCATTTCTGTAAGAGATTCCTTTGCCTCTTCCTCACCGGCAACATCAGCAAATGTAACACCGGTATTCTTTGTCATATCATACAGCTTGGCATTTGACTTACCTACATTCATAATGCCGCCTGAACCACCTGCTATTCTTCTCATAATGAGCATAGTCAGGAAGTACATTACAGCTATAAGAACAACATAGTAAAGAATCTGACTGAGGATTGCATTGCCACCCTCATCGATTGCAGTGAACTTAACATCTGCTTTCTCAAGTCTGTCTACCAGCTGATAATCGTCTGTTCGAATTACATAGTAAGTAACATTTTCTACGTTCTTATCTTTGAATGTAGGTGTGAACTTAATCTTCTTTTCGTAAATCTCAACATCTTTTACTTCGCCGTCTTCCAGCATCTGTATGAACTCGTCGTAGGTTCTTTCCTCTTCCCCAGCAGATCTGTAATTATTAAATGCCATAATAAATACGATGGAAAGAATTACCGCTACAACGATTGCGCCCAGGATGCTATTTGGGCCTCCCGGACGTTTTTTGTTGTCATTATTATTTTGATTGTTCTGATTGTTATTATTTTCTTCCATTTCACTAATAGTCCGTAAACTTAAAACCTAATTATTTATAAAGTGGATACTTGTCTGTAATACTCTTAACAAGCTCCTCAGCCTTAGCACTGTCCTTATCAAGGATAGCAGCCTTAAATGCGTCCGCAATAGTAAACATATCTTCCTTAACAGCACCACGTGTTGTAACTGCAGGTGTACCAACTCTGATACCACTTGTTACGAATGGTGACTGTGGATCGTTAGGAACTGTGTTCTTATTAACTGTGATACGAACCTCATCGAGAGCCTTCTCAACTTCCTTACCTGTAAGACCAAGTTTCTTAAGATCAACAAGCATAAGGTGATTGTCTGTACCGCCAGAAACGATGTCGAATCCTCTGTCCTGAAGAGCTGCAGCAAGTGTAGCTGCATTCTCTACTACTCTACCCATGTAATCCTTGTAATCCTGTGAAAGTGCTTCCTTGAAGCAAACAGCCTTACCAGCGATAACATGCATAAGAGGGCCACCCTGAATTCCAGGGAAAATAGCCTTATTGAAGTTATACTTAGCATTAACTTCTTCGCTGCAGAGGATCATACCACCTCTTGGTCCACGAAGTGTCTTATGTGTTGTAGTTGTTGTGATGTCAGCATATGGAATTGGGCTCATATGATATCCTGCAGCAACAAGACCAGCAATGTGAGCCATATCTACCATGAGTACAGCGCCAACTTCATCAGCAATCTCACGCATCTTCTTGAAATCTATCTCCCTTGCATATGCAGAAGCACCAGCTACGATAAGCTTTGGACGAGCTTCCTTAGCAATTGCGAGAACGTTATCATAATCAATACGTCCCTCATCATTAACACCATAAGGAACACAGTTGAAATATTTACCAGACATATTTACAGGTGAACCATGTGTAAGGTGTCCGCCGTGATCAAGGTTCATTCCCATGAATGTATCGCCAGGGTTCATTACTGCAAAGAATACAGCCATATTAGCCTGAGCTCCTGAATGAGGCTGAACGTTTGCATACTCAGCACCGAAAAGCTCTTTTGCTCTTTCTCTTGCAAGATCTTCAACAACGTCAACATACTGACATCCGCCATAGTATCTCTTACCTGGATATCCCTCAGCATACTTATTTGTAAGGTGGCTTCCCATTGCAGCCATAACTGCTTTAGAAGCAATATTCTCTGAAGCAATAAGCTCCAGGTTGTCGTTCTGACGATTCCACTCGTCAGTCATGGCTGCTGCCACTTCAGGGTCAACTTTTACGATTTCTTCAAAATCAAACATTTATATTTCCTCCATAAAATAATTTACACTGTTATTTGAGACAGGACCTGTCCTATCTTGTCGTGGATAACTATATCCGCCTGTGAATCTCTGCCTGTAGATGCCATATTAAGCACTGCCAAATGCTTTCCGTTAAAGTAATTAACGAAGCTGGCTGCAGGGTAAACCACAAGGGATGTTCCACCGATGATAAGCATATCCGCTTTAGAAATATGCTCAATGGCACGACTGATAACATAGTTATCCAGTCCCTCTTCATAGAGGACTACATCTGGTCTTACTGTGCCACCACATTCATCACACTTTGGAACGCCATCAGATGCAAGGATGTATTTAACACCTGCATGAACATCTTCCGCAGTACTGCTGAACTCCTTACCACAATTAGTGCAATAATTCCTAAGCACTGAACCGTGAAGCTCAAGCACTTCTTTACTTCCAGCTGCCTGGTGAAGACCGTCGATATTCTGCGTTATAACAGCCTTCAGCTTACCAGCCTTCTCAAGCTCAGCTAACTTGTAGTGAGCTGCATTTGGCTTAGCATCTGGAGCAAGCATTTTGTCTTTATAAAACTCATAAAATTCCTCAGTCTTATGAACCAGGAATGTATGACTTACTATCTCTTCTGGTGGATATTTATACTTCTGATTATAAAGGCCATCCTGACTTCTGAAATCAGGTATTCCACTTTCAGTAGAAACACCAGCTCCACCAAAGAAAACTATATAGTTCGATTCATTTATAGCTGCCTGCAGCTTTTCTATCATCTCTGTCATTCTGTCTTTTTCACCTCTACTTTTACCGAATACGAATCCTTAATGGTGTAAACATCTGACTCATTGAATGATACTTCTACATCACGTTCTCCAGGCCCGATCTCGCTTACATTTACTTTTGCATCAAGATCGCTTGCATTCTTTCCATCTATATCCTCAGAGAATCCACTAATCTTAACCTTAAGTGAATCTGGAGAAATGATTGTATAACTGTAGTCTTTATTTTGTCCAAAAACTTTAATATCAGATTTGTTAATTGTAATCTCACTCTCAGCCATCTGCTCAATAGTAACACTTACAGCAATATCTACAGTATCATCTGCAACTATTACATCTGCAGGAAGATAACCTGCAATCTCAACATTCTTCTCAATACTTTCTGTTGCGTCCGTGATGACAACATCAGAAATATCTATAGACTCTACGTCTTCAAGTAATTTTGCATCTCCAGCAATCGTTATAGTAGATGGTTCAAAGTTAACTTCCTTAACACCATAGCCATCTCTTACCGCGCCAGCTGTAGACACATTAACAGGAACTTCCTTTGTTTTATAAACCGGAATACTCACGCTTACAGTTCCAGCAGAAAGGGTAATGTTATCCTTTTCGACAGCCGAACCGTATCCGTCAATACATCCTACATTTGCATCTTTAACTACCTCTTTATCAGCCCCTGAAATATCAACTACAGCTCTGGCCTCCACGATTGTAGAGAGAACTGATTCAGGTCCCTTCACAGTAATCATATTTGGAGTTGAAACTCCAGTACCTGGTGCATAGCCCTCAGCAACCTCGCCGGTTGTAATGACTCTTACCGGTACACTCTTCTCAGCCTCTTCTTCGATACTGAGTGTCACATACTGATTAATAGGTGTTATTGTAATCTTCTTTGCTTTAGAAGCACTAACGTTTGAATTTGTAACTACCTTAATGGTGGTTGAATTTGTAACTGAAAGGTGTGATAAATCAGCTGTTGCCTCAAAATCATAGCTTTCAAGATCCTCAACTATTGATCTAGGTCCTCTTACAACAATATCAACCTTGTCACCGTCAGTTACATTATAAAGATTTCCATTTTCCAGGATTGTCTCTCCGTTGATCATTTCAACTGGGATGTCGGAAATATTCTTAGATACAATGCTATCTTCCATGTTCATGACAACAAACCACATAAGAAATGCAATCATCAGAGCAAGGAGTTTAAAATGAAAATTATCAAAAAGAACACTCTTTATCTTTTTACCCATTTGTCTGGTCTCCCTTCTTTAGAATCTTTGTCATGGAAGACCTTTCATTTCCAACAACCTGGAACTTTGATAACTGTTTTCTAAGAGCATCCTCATCAAGATTCTGATAAAGCTTACCTTTGGATGCAACAGAAATACTTCCAGTTTCTTCAGAAATAATAATTGTAAGACTGTCAGAAACCTCACTGATACCAATGCCTGCTCTGTGTCTTGTACCAAGTTCCTTGGTAATGTCTTTAGCATCTGTAAGTGGCAGATAGCATGTTGCAGCTACAACTCTGTCCTTACGGATTATTACAGCACCATCATGAAGTGGTGTATTTTTCTCAAATATATTTACAAGAAGCTGCTGTGAAACAACCGCATCAATACTGATACCTGTATTAATGTACTCTCCCAGTGGAGTATCGCGCTCTATTACGATGAGCGCTCCTGTCTTATCCTTTGAAAGCTGTATGGATGTTTTAACCAGCTCATAGATAGTTCTATCATCCAGACTCTTCTCTACCATGGCTTTTGGATTAAATGACTTGAAGAAGTTTGAAATATAGTTCTTTCTTCCCAGTTCATCAAGGGCACGTCTCAGCTCTGGCTGGAACAGGATTACTATTGCCAGCATGATTACATTTATCAAGTTCTTGGCAATCCACAGGATGGTATTCAGTCTGGCAATTACCGCAAAAAGTAGAAAAAGAGCCACAACAATTATACCCCTTATCAGGGTCTTTGCTCGACTCGAATTCACCCACACAATAATGTGATAAACAATATATGCAATTATAAGTATGTCCAGAATGTCAGTCCACTTCAGGTCCGGAAAATAAAACCTGCTAAGGGTGGACTGAATGAAGGTCCATATTACATCCATGGAAATTCACCGTTCCCTTTTGTGAGTTACTCTGCTACGTGTTTCTTCTTTTCTGAATCAATCTTTGGAACTGCTTTTACATAGTAATAATAGTCGTCGTCCTCGAACTGAACCCTCTCGGTATGCTTATAATCCAGAATACCCTGTCCAAATCTAAGGATGAAGGCAAGAACAAGACCAACTATACTTCCGATAACTACCATATCCATAGGAACATCCTCGCTCATAATAAAACCAGCAAGGATTGCTCCGATAATATTTACAACAATGCCCGCTCCCATAGCAACATAGATAGCATAGTTAAATGTAAGCTTAGCAAGGATTGCAATTGTAAGAACTGTTACAGCAAATGCGATCATTGTAGTGTACATATCCCTATTTCCGATAAGTACAGATGAAAGCTGCTTTACAGCCTCAATTTCATTTTCGTTTGACTTAGTAGCAAGGAGATGATTAATCTCAGCTGCACACTGAGAGAAGTAATATAAAGCCACTCCACAAACAGCTGGAACAACTCCACCAAGACCTGCTACAAGTGCGATCACTATAGGTGCAGCAAATGGAATGTGCAGTACATAGAATACCGGAACCATTAAGACTGCATATGCATACTTAGGGAAAAATCTGATGTAAACACAATAAATGATTACGAACAGAACTATAAAGACCGCTCCAACCTCAAGTGATACTGAGAATGAATGAAGGGCCATAACCACTCCTGCCATAAAAAACATAAATCCATCAGGAAGAAGTGCTGCCATAACGGCAAGAAGGATAGTAACCTCTGGTTTGCTAGCCAGATCGTTATATCCAAATATTTTCTGTATTGACATGAAAACTATAAGTGACCAGATGAATCTGAGAATAGGAGTAATAATTTCATCCTGTTTTCTACAAATGTCACGAATTGAATTCTTCAGCTTGAGTATCGACTCCATTCTCTAAACTCCTTTCCTCCTGAATCAACATATCAGTCTTCTGCTCTGGTGGTGGAAGAAAATCATCTTCAAAATCTCCACCAATTCCTGAATATACTTTAACCTTACCTGTAAGTACATCATTGTGTCTTTCATCTGACTCATAAAGCTTTATAAGCTTTTTAAGCATTCTGTTGTACTTAACCAGGCCTCTACGTTTTTTACTGTACTTATAGTTATAAACGATAAATGCATAGATGTAGAAAAGAGCCATGACGGAAACATAACCCAGCATCAGTACTCTTATCATCTTGAAGTAATCAACATGATTCAGATCACCAAGAATCTTCTCAAAGTTAATTACCGCATAGACGGCAACACAAAGCCAATACGCGAAGGTTGCTGCAACCAGAGTTTTTAGACAGCCATACTTAACATAGTCCTCTTTATAGAACTGGCTAAGTGAAAGACCATCAAATTCCTCATTCTTCTCGTATATGGAAATCTTGGTCATAAGTTTTACTTTTTCTTCATCTATCATCTAAATGACTCCACTTTTGACACTTAATAACAACATATTTGTGCACTTTAAAAATCACTAGCACAATCACTGTCTATGATATAATAATTTCCCTTAAAATTCAAGGGATATACCGCTCATTTAGAGCACATCAAAACTACTGAACGCTATCTATAAGGTCCAGTGTATGCTCTTCAATCTGTATCTTACAAAGATTTACAAAATCATCTAACTTAATACCATTCATCTGCTTGTTTCCACGAACATTTACAGATACAGTTCCTTCCTCAGCTTCCTTATCACCAAGGATCAGAATGTATGGTTCCTTATACTTCTTGAAACCTTTAATCTTTGTCTTCATATTTTCGTCGGAATAATCAGCCTCAACTCTGACTCCAGCCTTTCTGAGAGTCTTCTCAACCTTCTTTGCATATTCATTATGCTCAGGTCTGATTGGCACAATACCTACCTGATATGGTGACATCCAGAATGGGAATACACCCTTGAAGTTCTCAATAAGGATTCCGATGAATCTCTCAAATGATCCGAAGATAGCTCTATGGATCATAACAGGCCTCTTCTGAGTTCCGTCAGCTGCTACATATCTAAGGTCGAAGTTAAGTGGGAGCTGGAAGTCAAGCTGAATAGTACCCATCTGCCACTCACGGCCAATGCAGTCCTTCATCTTAAGGTCGATCTTTGGTCCGTAGAACGCACCATCACCTTCATTTATCTCGTATCCACCTTCACCATACTTCTTATCAAGTATTCTCTTAAGAGAAGCCTCTGCAGCATCCCAGAGCTCTGGTGCACCCATAAAGTCATCTGGTCTTGTTGAAAGCTCGGCCTCATATGTAAGACCAAATGTCTCATAAATATACTTAGCAATATCCATGATATCGCCAATCTCGTCCTCAATCATTTCCTCTGTAAGGAATGTATGATCATCATCCTGATGGAACATCTGAACACGGAAGAGTCCATTTAACTCACCACTCTTCTCACGACGGTGAATAACCTGAGTCTCGCTATAACGAAGTGGAAGCTCTTTGTAGCTGTGAAGTCCATTCTTATAAACGTTGATAGCATTTGGACAGTTCATAGGCTTAATAGCATACTGGATATCTGTATCTATAACCTCTTCACCTGTCTCTTCATCAGAAGATGCATTCGTAACGAGGAACATATTCTCTTTGTAATGTCCCCAGTGACCTGATGTCTCCCAAAGATTCTTGTGATTAATAACTGGAGCAAGGATTTCCTGATAACCGTACTCATCATGAAGCTTACGCCAGAAATCCAGGATAGCATTGTACATCTTGAATCCACGTGGAAGCCAGTATGGCATACCAGGTGCAGACTCATCGAACATAAAGAGCTCCTGCTCTGGTCCTATCTTCTTGTGGTCACGCTCCATAGCTTCCTTGACGAAATCAAGGTGAGCCTTCATCTCCTGCTTTGATGGGAAGCAGTACATATAAATACGTTGGAGCTGGTCGTTCTTCTCGTTACCTCTCCAGTATGAACCAGATACAGACTTAACCTTGTATGAAACATTCATAAGTTCCTGAGAATTTGCGATGTGTGGTCCACGACAAAGATCCACAAAATCATCACCTGTATAGTAGATAGTGATCTTCTCATCAGCAGGAAGGTCGTTAATGAGTTCAACCTTATACTTCTGATCCTTGAAAATCTCAAGAGCCTCATCCTTTGTAACTTCCTTACATGTCCAATCCTCACGACGTTTAAGGATCTCGCGCATCTTGTCCTCGATAGTCTTGTGGTCCTCATTTGTGATTGTTCTTGGAAGCATGAAATCATAATAGAATCCATCGTCAATCTGTGGGCCGATGGCAATCTGAACATTTTCCTTTCCAAAAATCTCCATAACAGCCTTAGCCATTACGTGTGCCATTGAGTGTCTGTATACACTCAGGAAATACTCTCTCTTTTCATCTTTATCGCTCATTATCGTTCCTCCTAAAAATAGTTTTATAACGTTTCTTTATTGGTAATAAAAAATCCCTGCACTACATAAGTAGTACAGGGACGTAGTATCTACGCGGTTCCACCCTTATTGCCGTACAATCTGCACGACCTCTCAAATGATTATTTCGTAATCAACGTATTCCTTTCAAGCAGTCACCCAAGCCTTCGCTCCTGTAACTTCCTTACTAAGAATCCCTCCGAGGTAGTATCCGAAACTTAAAGCCTAAGGTGTTCTCAGCCATGACACCTCTCTCTGTCGACTCCTTCTTAGTCAACGAACATGTCCTCTTCAACAGTTCTTTATATGATACAACTTAATACTTTTAAAGTAAAGTTTTATTTTATTTACAAGTCTCGTTTTTTCTTTTGCTGATCAGCTGTTAATGCAACAACCTGATCTCTAGAAAGAAATCTTGTTCCAAGTACCGCCAGCTTCATTCTGAGTGTTGGAACAATTAAAACTTTTCGTCTGTCAAACATCTGCTTTAGCGCATAGGATACACAGTATCCGGCAGATATTCCTTTAAGTGCAAATTCCACATTTGCTACATCGTTAAATTCAGTATCTACAGGTCCAGGGCATAAAGCTCCAACATATATCTCGCTATCTTCTTCCTTCAGTTCTCTTGCTATAGCCTGGGTAATACTTGTGACGTAGGCCTTAGTTGCATAGTAAGTTGCCATATAAGGACCTGCAGGAAAAAGTCCTGCAGAAGATGCAACGTTCAAAATATATCCGCCAGTAACCTTGGAGGATTTCATCCTCTGAAGCATCATCTTCAGGAGAAGATGCATAGCAGTTACGTTTACATCTATCATCTGAAGATCTTTGTTTGCATCTGTTTCATAGAACCTTCCACAGTCGCCAAAGCCTGCATTGTTTATAAATACATCTATATTAAGTCCAAGGGTTTCAGTAATAACCCTAACGCATTCATCACGTTCACTCAAATCTGCTGCTATAATAATGCTTTCTGTTTTTATTGACTTCTGAACCTGCTCAAGCTTATCCCGCCTTCTTGCTACAAGTATCAGTTTATATCCTCTTGCCGACAACTGCTTCGCAAACTCAAATCCAAGTCCACTGCTGGCACCTGTCACTAATGCATATGAATCATTCACGAATGTTCACCTCCAACATTCTCCATTATAACATAAAACCACCAGCTTACATACAGCAAGCTGGTGGTAAATATCATTTATAAACTTATCCTGTAATGATTATTCAGCATCTGAACCTGATGCATCTTCCTCTGTATCAACATCAAGATACTTAGCTGAAAGCTCTGATACTGTACCGTTATCAAGCATCTTCTGGATTGAAGCGTTGATCTCGTTAAGAAGCTCTGTGTTACCCTTCTTAACTGCGATAGCATATTCCTCAGCTTCGAATGTATCTGGATCCTCAACAATCTTAAGACCTTCGTTATCGCCAACGAACTTCTCAGCTGTAGCTGAATCGATAACTACAACATCGCACTTACCGTTAACAAGCTCCATAACAGCCTCTGTACCCTTCTTGAATGCCTCATACTCATATCCAAGATCCTGTACACATGTCTCACCTGTATAACCCTGGATTACAACGATCTTCTTGTCCTTCATATCTGAAGCCTTCTGGATGTCGCTGTCTTCCTTAACGATCATAACCTGTGTAGCTGTGTAGTATGGAGTTGAGAAGTCATAAGACTCTTTTCTCTCATCAGTTACTGTCATACCAGCGATAACTGCATCAACCTGTCCATTATCAAGTGCAAGAAGCAGTGAATCGAACTCCATGTTGTTGATCTTTGCTTCCTTACCCATGTCATCACCAATCTGCTTAGCAATGGCCATATCAATACCATCAAACTCACCGATTGTACCACTTGATGTTACATACTCAAATGGAGGGAACTCTGCATTTGTACCAAATGTAATTGTTTCCTTTGAACCTGAATCCTTTGCTGCTTCATCCTTACTTCCGCATGCTGCAAATGAAAGCACCATAGCTCCTGCAAGTGCGAGTGCAAGTATCTTTTTCATCTTCTTCATAATTTTTACTCCTTTTTACTTTTTGATAGTGTATGTAAATATTTTTTTATAGTACTTTACTTAAGAATTCTCTCGTACGGTCATTCTGAGGATTATCGAAAATATCTGAAGGTGTACCCTTTTCGAGTATCACTCCTCCATCCATGAAAAGTATCCTCGTTCCAACCTCGCGGGCAAATCCCATCTCATGTGTTACAACAACCATGGTCATACCACTCTTTGCCAGGCTCTTCATAACTTCAAGAACCTCTCCAACCATCTCTGGATCAAGCGCAGATGTAGGCTCATCAAAGAGCATTATTTCAGGCTCCATAGCCAGCGCTCTGGCTATAGCTATTCTCTGCTGCTGTCCACCAGAAAGAGATCTTGGATACTCATCAGCCTTGTCCTCAAGACCTACGATCTTAAGTAGCTCCATAGCCTTCTTGTCAGCCTCTTCCTTAGTCATCTTCTTTAGCTTAACTGGAGCAAGAGTAATATTCTTCTTGACTGTCAGATGAGGGAAAAGATTAAAATGCTGAAATACCATTCCCATCTTCTGTCTAACCTGGTTTTTATTCACGCCGTGTGCATTGATCTGCTGGTCATCTACCCACACCTCACCTGAATCAGGTTTCTCCAGCAGATTCAGGCATCTTAAGAATGTGCTCTTACCGGAACCTGATGGACCGATAACAACAACAACCTCGCCCTCCTCAACGCTTTCATCTATTCCTTTAAGAACTTCAACTCCGTTGAAACTCTTATGAAGGTCTTTAACATTAATCATATCTATTCTCCGCTTAACGCTTATCAGACTTTCTTAATCTCTTCTCAACTTTTCCAAGGAGAAGTGTGAGAACCTTGATCATAATAAAGTAAATAATAGCAGTTGCAATAAGTGGCATAAATGCCTCATATGTAGCACTCTTTATAAAGTCACCGGCCTTCTGAATATCAACAAGACCAACGTAACCTACAATAGCCGTCTCCTTGATAAGTGTAATAAACTCATTACACATAGCAGGGAAAATATTTTTAACAGCCTGAGGTACAATAATGTACATCATAGTCTGTGCTTTACTAAGTCCAAGAGAACGACCAGCCTCCGACTGTCCTTTCTCTATGGAAAGTATACCCGCTCTGATAATCTCAGAAACATAAGCACCAGAGTTAATGGAAAATGCTATCGCCGCGATAATCCATTTTGGCCAGTCTACTGTTCTAAATACAACGAAATATATAATCATCAGCTGCGTAACAGAAGGTGTACCTCTGATGATATCCGTATAAATCTTTCCAAATAAATTAAGACCTTTTTTCTTAGACAGATTACAAAGCGCTATAAGAAATCCTATAACAAGTCCCATGAGGGCTGCCAGTATAGAAACCTTAATTGTCACTCCCACACCACTGATGAGGAGCTTGTACCTGTCATCTCTCAGAAAACATTTTTCAAATATTTCCCATTGATGTTGAAACCATGATTCACTAAGTATCATATTCAAAACCTACTCTTATTCCCACGCACCGCTGCTATTTACCCAATAGCCGCCGATGTACTTATTAGAAGCCATGTAACCATCACCTTCAAAATAATACCACTTGCCATTAATCTTCTGCCACTTGTTTACTGGGTACCATCCCGATGTGTCTGTAAACCACCAGCCCTTGGAATTTGACTTCCATGAACCAGTATACTTATATCTTCCTGAGTAACCACTTCCGTTAATCCACTTACCGTCTATCCACTCATTAGCTGCCATATATCCGTCTGAACCAAAGTAGTATAACTCACCATTTATCTTCTGCCAGCAAGACTTTGGATACCATCCAGATGCATCCTCATACCACCAGCCCTTAGAATTTAACTTCCATGAGCCCTTGTACTGGTATGACCAAACACCGTTTGAACCAATCCAATAATCATCAATCCACTGACTAGTCACCATCTTACCACTGGATTCAGTATAATACCACTTATTATTACTCTGAAGCCAGCCACTGTGTGCTTTACCGTTTGAATCGAAGTAATAATTATTACCGCCAGATTTCTGCCATCCGCTCTTCATCTTACCATCTGATCCAAAGAAATAATTAACACCACTGATATTTCTAAGTCCACCAGTATACATTAAACCATTATCAATGTAATACCAATCAGCATTGTTCTGCATCCAGCCTTCATGGCCCTTACCGTCAGCATTGAAGTAATACCAGGTGCCACTTATCTTCTCCCAGCCAGTAGCCAGAGATCCCTGAGGACCATTACTGTTATCGGCTGTACGAAGGTAAGCTCTCTTACCACCGATAGTAGTCCATCCCATCTTCATTATTCCGTCTGTACCGAAATAATATGTATAACTCTTTCCACGAGGAGAACTGTAAATCTGCTGCCAACCCTTCTTGTGAGTACCGTTACCATTAAGATGAACCCAATCATAATCACTAGAACTCTTGTACCACTTCTGCCAATCATTTGTACCTGTACCACTAGGTGTCCACTGAGATGGAGCTGCACCAAGAGTAAGCTTTGTAGTCTGATTGATTACCTTTGTTTCTGTTACATGTTTTGTTTCCGTTAATGTCTTAACAGCTCTTACAACCTCTGCAGTATTAGTAGCTTCGTCACCTTTTGTTCCGTAATACTTATTTTGAGTAGTCGTAACATTATAAACTGTTGTAATTGTTACAACTGGTGTTTCAGCACAATTCGAAATAGAACTGGATTTAATGCTCATTGCACCAGTAACATCCTGTACAATAGCTTTTCCATTCACATCCATGGTTCTATAAACAGACATTCCCTTATCCTTCATATAACCATAGAAAGGTGAATAACCTGAGATAGAAACATTCGATGTACATATAATCGCTGTCTGTGCACCTAATGTATCAACAAGCTGCTTGCTTGTTGATGCAGGTGTATCAGTCTGAGTGTTACCATGATGGGCAACCTTCATTACATTAACCTTACCATGCTGAGCAA
The DNA here is from genome assembly GCA_947168155.1 of uncultured Lachnospiraceae bacterium. GTDB lineage: Bacteria > Bacillota > Clostridia > Lachnospirales > Lachnospiraceae > Eubacterium_Q. The sequence continues at coordinate 259,489 of CAMVKW010000001.1, forward strand.
CAATAGAATTTGCAATCTTGTTTTCAAGATTGTCATATAAATCTAAGTCAGCAAGAAGTACTGTTTTATTTCCACTCTTTTCTATATATGTGATTATAGAATTTGCATTCTCATCTGTATTAGCACGAGAATAAAGATTATATAATGAAATATTAAAATCACCAAACTTGAAGCTAATAGTATCGTCATAGGTATCAGAACCATGTGCAGCATATGAAGCACCAAGCTGATTCATTCCTTCAGCTGTACGAACATCCACCTTAAGCTTCTTCGCTTTCAACATAGCCGTCTCTGCATCGCTATAGTAAACTCCATTAGCCCATCCCCATGAATCTTCTCTATAGTTTGATGTATAACTCTTATAAATGTAGGTTGTATTTTCATCAACTAACGAAAATGTACCTGGTGTAGGTTGTGGATCCTGACCATCATCCTTTTTTTCTGGATCAACACTAGCTGCATCGATTGCATTTTTTATTGACTCATCAACAATTTCATCACCCTTAGTATCTATATACGACTTGTCCATAGTGTAATTCCATGAATTAAGTGTTTCGCTATTCATACTTGCAACTGTCTTCACTATATCAGGAACACCACCTAAATGATCTGAATGCGAATGTGTAGCAAGAACAAAATCAAGATGATCTACACCTATAGCAGCCAGGTACTTAAGAACAGCCGCTCCTGAAGCAGATGAATCATTACCGATACCAAATCTAGAATCACCGTCTTTATTTGACGCATCTATAAGACCATAATGACCATTACTCTCTATAACTATCGCATCACTAGTATGACTAGGATTTCCATCATTCAGATTTAAATAATGAATCCTGTCAGCAGTCGCTCTATCCTCATTCACATAATCGTATTTAGGATTAGGACTTATTGTTGTATCTAATTCTGTAACAGGATCACTTGCTTTATCTTCTCTGATAAAATCATAAGGATCAGTTGGAACAGTATCCAATGAATCCAAATTTCCTTTTGTCTGATTACGTTCCTCAGTAGTAACCTCCTGAGTATCGTCTTCTATATCCTCAGCATCAGTCACTGATGCCTCAACTATAACCCCATTCTCCTCCACATAATTCGAACCACTATTATTTGATGCGGCCTGGACATTAGATGCCCCAAATGTACTCATCATCATAGCGATGACTAAAACACCTGAAATTGCTTTTCTCATAATATCACGCTCCATTTATGTTTTATCATATTACTATAACTCTTATGTAAACAATTAAAGCTATATAATACCTTATATTAACTTGTTTTTCAACCCCAAATATCCCTCAACCCATCTAAATTACACACTTTTTTAACGCATTGTGGCAACCACAAGTCGAATTTGATATAATACATTTGTTGAGCAATTACTGTTATAAATCTAAAACTAATTAATGGAGCGCAGAAGTATGAAAGTAGTATTTGCTATTGATTCAATGAAAGGCTCACTCACATCTCTTGAATGTGGCGAGGCCGCAGCAAAAGGCCTTATGAGAGCCATTCCGGATGCCGAATACGAGGTACGCCCTCTGGCAGATGGAGGAGAAGGAACTGTCGAAGCAGTAACCGTTGGATGTGGCGGTACATTCGAAGAGATTTCGGTCACGGGACCACTTGGGAAGAAAGTAAAAGCCAAATATGGCATAATAGAAAACCCAAATAAAACAGCTATTATTGAAATGTCAGCTGCTGCAGGGCTCACTCTTGTATCCCCTGTAGAAATGGATCCTTTCAAAACAACAACGTATGGCGTTGGAGAAATGATCATAGACGCTATTAATAAAGGCTGTAGGCACTTTATTATAGGACTGGGCGGAAGCGCTACAAACGATGCTGGAATCGGAATGCTTCAGGCATTAGGCGCTATATTCTATGACTCACGCGGCGCAATATTAAAGGGAGAAAATGGTTATCTTACTGGAGGCGACCTGGAATTCATAAATAAGATTACTCCAGAAAACTTCAACCCTGCTCTTTCAGAATGCACCTTCCGTGTAGCTTGTGATGTAAATAATCCTCTGTATGGCCCAACCGGAGCGTCAAGAATCTTCGGTCCACAAAAAGGACTATTTGATTCTGAAATAGAACTTGCCGATGAGTGGATGAAACATTTCGTTGTTGTAGCAAGCGAGGCTATGCACGAGAAGATAGATCCGACCTTCCCTGGTTCAGGAGCAGCCGGCGGTCTGGGATTTGCCTTTAAAAACTTCCTTGCAGGCCAGCTTGAAGCAGGTAACAAGATAGTTATTGAAGAAACCAATCTAAAGAACTATATCAGTGATGCAGATCTTGTTGTAACTGGTGAAGGACTTCTGGATATTCAGACTAAGATGGGCAAGGCCCCTATTGGAATAGCGCATATTGCCAAAGTATTTGACAAACCTGTCATTGCACTTGTAGGCTCCGTTGCACCAGGATTTGATGGTGATGAACTTCCTGACGTAGATGCATACTTCCCTGTCATCAGACGAGTAAGCACATTAAAGGAAGCTATGGATCCTGCCACTGCAAGAGTTAACATTTCTTCCACAAGTGAACAAATATTTAGAATGATTAGATCCCTTGAATTATCAAAAAAGGTCGGTTCGTAAGAACCGACCTTTATCATTTCATAAGATATATGACTATCTAATTTCTATTACTCAGCCTGTGACTGACCTGAGAACTTGATTGGGTTAAGCTTGATACCAGGGCCCATTGTAGAAGTGATTGTAACACTCTTAAGGTATGTACCCTTAGCACTTGATGGCTTAGCCTTAACTACTGCATCCATAAGAGCCTTGTAGTTGTCTGCAATCTGCTCAGCTGTAAATGAAGCCTTACCTACTGGAACGTGAATAATGTTAGCCTTATCAAGTCTGTACTCAATCTTACCAGCCTTAACATCCTCAATAGCCTTAACTACGTCAGGTGTAACTGTACCAGCCTTTGGATTTGGCATGAGACCCTTAGGTCCAAGTACACGACCAAGACGTCCAACAACACCCATCATATCAGGTGTAGCGATAACTACGTCGAAATCAAGCCATCCTTCGTTCTGGATCTTTGGTACTAACTCATCACCACCAGCATAATCAGCGCCTGCTGCAAGTGCCTCGTCTACCTTGTCACCCTTAGCAAAAACAAGAACCTTTACAGTCTTACCTGTTCCGTGAGGAAGTACAACCGCACCACGAACCTGCTGATCTGCATGACGTCCATCAACACCAAGCTTAAGGTGAGCTTCGATAGTCTCATCAAACTTAGAGTTTGCTGTCTTCTTAATTAACTCAGCTGCTTCAGCAAGATCATAGAGCTTTGTCTTGTCTACAAGCTTTGCAGCCTCTTCATATCTCTTACCTTTTTTCATCTTCATTACCTCCGAAATTAGTCAACTACTTCAATGCCCATTGAGCGTGCTGTACCAGCGATCATGCTCATTGCAGCTTCAAGTGATGCAGCATTCAGGTCTGGCATCTTTGTATTAGCGATTTCCTCAACCTGTGCCTTTGTAATCTTTCCAACCTTCTTCTTGTTAGGCTCACCAGAAGCCTTAGCAAGACCAGCTGCCTTCTTAATAAGAACTGCTGCAGGTGGAGTTTTAGTAATAAAGCTGAAACTACTGTCTGCGTAAACTGTGATAACTACAGGGATGATCATATCTCCCTTATCAGCTGTTCTATCGTTAAACTGCTTTGTGAAGTCTACGATATTAACACCGTGCTGACCAAGTGCTGGTCCAACAGGTGGTGCTGGAGTTGCCTTTCCTGCAGGTATCTGTAACTTAATGTAACCTTTGACTTTCTTAGCCATTTTGATTTCCTCCTCTCGTGGTATATCGCGGGGATTTTCCCCTTCCACTATATATAACGCCCAGGTTTAAGGCGGTTATATCATTAATTACATCTTCTGGATTTCAGCGAGGCTGATTTCCACATCTGTTGATCTACCAAAAAGATCTATATCGATTGTAACTGTCTGCTTAGTACGATTTATAGTCTTGATGTTTCCAACTGTTCCATCCCAAGGACCAGCGATAACCTTAATAGCATCGCCAACTTCAACGTCAATCTCAATGTCATTAACTCTGACACCAAGTCTTACCATCTCAGCATCTGTAAGTGGAACAGGCTCAGATCCAGGACCTACGAAACCAGTAACACCACGTGTATTTCTTACAACGTACCATGTTACATCGTTCTTTATCATATGGACCAGAACATAGCCAGGGAACATCTTCTTAGAAACTGTTTTCTTAACGCCCTTCTTGATATCTGTAACATCCTGAACAGGTACCATTACTTCGAACATCTGATCCTCTAATCTACGATTTTCGATAGTCTTCATGATATCCTTCTTGACCTTCTCTTCGTAGCCAGAATATGTATGAACTACATACCAGTGAGGTTCATCGTCACCCTGTTGCTTGATGTTGGCAGACTTCTGACGTACAGGCTCTTCAGTTGCAGTCTCTTCTACTGCAGTTTCTTCTACAGTCTCCTCTGTAACCTCTGCTGTGTTTTCAGCTTCTGTTACCTCTGGAGTTTCTTCTATATCTAAATTCTTTTCTTCTGCCATATTATCACCGCCTACCACAAATATTGAAGACCAAGGTTAAGTAACCAATCAACAACTACAATAATACCGCCCAGCAAAATTGCTGAAACGAGAACAACTGCTGTTTCTCTTGCAAGCTGTGACTTTCCAGGCCATGTTATCTTACTGAACTCAGCCTTTAACTCCTGGAACCAACTTCTCTTAAGAGCAGGTGATGTATCCTTTTTCTCTGACATAATATCTACCTCTCTAAACGAACTAAATTACTTAGTCTCCTTGTGCATTGTGTGCTTCTTGCAGAACTTACAATACTTCTTTGTCTCCATTCTATCTGGATGAAGCTTCTTTTCTTTCATCATATTATAATTACGCTGCTTGCATTCTGTACAAGCGAGAGTTATCTTGACACGCATGATGTCACCTCCATAAATTATTCAAAATCATTAGAAGTATTCATCTACTTCATACATCTAAGTCTATCTACACGTACATAGGGTAAACTCTAGTGTACCAGCTGGGATAACTGTAAAATGCACACTAAAAGAAGTGCGTATAGAAACGCAATGGTTAGAATAACATAGTATATAGTTACAAGTCAAGGGGTTTTTACATACTCATTACTGCAGTTTTTTTACATGTTCATCCCTGCAGGCTTAGTTGCTTTTCGGACCACGATAGCCTGTTCCTTAGCATTAACAGACTCAGCCTTTTTTGTGTTATCCTTTTTAAGTGGATCCAGCCCCATAGCGGTTTTTATACCAGTTATCAGAAGAAGATTTACATCCTTATAATTCTTTTCAGTAATGAGCGGTAAAGAGTATTCATCGGCATTCGATTCAACCATAGTAATTCGATAATTTACAGCTTTGTCGAGACCTATTGCATTTGATACTTTCTCTACGTTAGTAGGTGTACACTCAACTCCAAAAACCTCTTTAAACTTTTTCGCAGCGTTATCCTGCATCTTCTTATATGCTTCCTGACCTATCCTATAAGCATACGGCTTTGAAGAACTGGAAAAACTTACTTTTTGATGTTTTTGTACTTTTTTACCTAATTCATTTGCTTTTTCAGGATCAAGGCAGCCAATTATACTATGAGCCAGAGCAACCTCAGTTTCTTCAGGCGCTTTACTCATAGTCTTATGATTAATCATTTCCATCATTTTATAAGTAGCATTCTTACCAAGGGTTCCGATCTCCGGATCATCCAAAAACTTATCTTTAACCTCTGGATTTCTTAATAATCTATTGATAGAATCTACATCTAATTCTTTCTTCTCCTGCACCGGAGGCTTTACTATCTGCTTTAGTATAGCTTCTGACGCCTTTTTATAATTACTTTTAAATGTATTGAATGTCGCTTTAGCCTTATCAATATCTGAAATAGCACCGAAAATAGTCTCCTGACGATTCTGTTTCTCATCCTTAATTCTCTCAGCCGCTACAACCCTATCCTTATACTGTTTAGCATATTTTTTTAGATCCGCAACATTTTTCTCCATTTTAGGTTTTTCTACCTTGATATGATCACTTACTGCTTTTCTCGCATCCTCAATGTTCTTCTTTCGATCTGCATCCTCCTTGGCACGTAATTCAGCGCCAGATGGTATCTTCTCAACATCCATCTCTATCTTAGCGTGCTCTTCTCTCTTCATATCTTCAATCTGCTTTGTTAGTTCATCCACGCTATTCTTATAGGATATCTGATTCTTCTTAAGATGATCTAATTCAGATTCCCAGATCTGGTGATCGTTTATTCTCTGATTACGAATATCTTCACGAGCCCTATAGCTTTTAGAATGTCCTCCACCCAAAGCCACCCATATCTTACGGAAGATATTAGTTTCAACTGGTGGATCCGGAATATGTGGTTCATTATTTGTTTTTCTATCAATTGCTTCCTGATTTGAAGTTACTCGTTTTCTTCTCTCATTAAACTCATCCTCATATGTATTATTAACTTCTTCTTCCCATTTTTTATAGTTTTCTTCCAGTTTTGCTCTTTCGGAAGCTTTATATTCTTCTCTGATAGTATTATCTGATACAATATTCCTGTCCTTCTTCCAAGTATCATATGCTGTTTCCTGGAGTTTTACCTTGTCTTCCAATTCCTTAAGTTTTTCATTATATTCTTTTTCATTTCTATCTGCAGCAGCGAGGAGACTCATTACCTCCTGATTCCATTTAAATATTTTATTGTCATACTCAAGAAGTTCTCTATCTATATTATTAAGCGTTACTTGTGGATGATCAAGATCCTTCTCTGTATTAATAAAATTCGAGCCTACAACAGCAATCGGAGCTTCATTAGGCATCGTGATAAACACTCTAGGTGGCTGGTCTGCTCTTGAAACGCCTGGAGTTATTTTATTAGCCAGAAATGCAGTCTTATAACTATCCATTTCATTCATACTTTTCATAGATAAGAATGATCCCATATGAACAGCCAGTAGACTACCAAAATACTTACCTGATTTCTCATTGTCGAGCAAAACATCAATTGTACTATTATCGAAATACTTCTCAGCATAGGTAACCACCTTGCCGTCAGGCTCAACAATATTTATATTATTAGCTATATCCATCATCTCTTTAACTGATGGTCTGATTGTAGAGTCTATTCCCAAAGCATCTAAAAATGGCTTTGCCATAACATCTATATAAGATTTACTGCCTATCTTGTTAGAATATAAATTACTAATCTCCTTGATGGCAGCTCCATTTCCACGTATATTACCATGAAAATTAAGCATTATATTGTTATAAGATTCTAATGCTTTGTTAAACTCCCAGCTATTTAAATGGAATCCAACTAATGGTGATTCAAAATTGACAAACTTAACTGCTTTTCCCTTTACAGGTGGCATATTCTTTCCTCCCTCGTATAATATCTTTTAAATACAATAAATGTACCTTGATAACTTAATA
>CAMVKW010000002.1:0-201096 GCA_947168155.1 uncultured Lachnospiraceae bacterium
TTATGAAAATGCGGGATATAACAGTAGTGATAAGACTGCATTTATACAGTGGATAAGCATGGAAAAATAAAAGGTAATATACGAGAGGGGGATTCGCAAATGAAGAAGTGGTATGACGAAGAGTATGAATTTACTGTAGAAGTAATAGGCTTTCTACATGGAGATAAGACAGAGAGATATTGCCGTAACGGAGAAGAGATAGGTGATATCTATAAATGCACATATGGATGTCCAGTAAACCAGGATGGATACGGAATCTGTTCGAAGGTTATGATGATGCTATATCCGATAATGGAAGCTGTGAGGAGCGGTGGTGATCTGGAAAACATCGGAGGAGACGGAAAGTATACAAAAACAGTTGTATGTCCGGACGGTTGTGTAATATTCAGACTGACAGCAAAGCCGCTTGGAAATGAGAACTTCCACAAGGGTGGATTCTATGATTATCCGGATGAAACTGTTTAACGAGTGGGGGTATAAGGAATGCTTCGTGATGAAATATTAAATGAACTATATAAAAAGCAGGATATAAAATACAGAGATTTTCAGGGAAAACTCATCCCACCTAAAACAGTGGATGATATGATCGGAGTCAGAACGCCGGAACTAAGAAAATATGCGAAGGAACTTCTGAAAAGAGAAGATGTTGGAGAGTTCCTTGAGATTCTTCCTCATGAATTTTTTGATGAATACCAGCTTCACGCATTTATCATTTCTGGAATAAAGGACTATGAAAAATGTATGGAAGAAGTTGATAAGTTCTTACCATATGTGGATAACTGGGCTACCTGTGACCAGCTTTCACCTAAGGTTTTTAAGAAGCACCGTCCTGAACTATTAAAGAAGATAAAGAAATGGATCAAATCGAAAGAAACATATACAGTTCGTTTTGCTGTTGGGATGCTGATGGAACATTTTCTTGATGAGGATTTCGACATAAAGTATCCCGAAATGGTGGCGAAGGTTCGTTCGGATGAGTACTACATTAATATGATGATTGCATGGTATTTTGCCACAGCTCTTGCTAAACAGTATGATGCAGTACTTCCATTCATTGAAGAAAAGAAACTTGATAAATGGACTCACAATAAAGCTATTCAAAAGTCTGTGGAGAGTTATCGTATAACACCGGAGCAGAAGGAGTATCTCAAAACTCTCAAAATAAAGTAGATTAAAGTATAGATTTTGGGATTGCTATAATAAGTTCAAAAAAGAGTTATAGATACGGGGCTTATAGTTTTCATGAGGAGTGCCTGGAATGGAAAGACCAGAATTTGACAGCATCAAGGATTTTGAGGAATTTAATAAATATTACTGGTATCGCGAGGAACTTATAAAGATATGTAAGGCTCATGGTCTTAAAGCTGATGGCGGCAAGATTGAATTATATCAAGTGATAGAATCATATTTTGCCGGAGAGAGGATACTGCCACAGAGTAAGAAGAATAAGAAGCCAGGAGTCGGTCGAAAGAAGGTTGTAACGGAACTTACTTTGGATACCGGACTTATAGAATGTGGTTTTACATTTGGCCCGAGATTCAGGGATTTCTTCTCTAAGCAGACAGGAGAAGAAAGATTCAAGTTCAATGTAGATATGGTGGCAACTGCAAAGGCAGTTAAAGAAACGAGTAATGAGTCATTTACATTAGGTGATCTTCTGGATATTTACTACGGAAAGAAGACTTATGCAAAGTATGATAAGTCGATGCTGCAGTGGAATAAGTTCGTGCACGATTTCTGTGCAGATGAAGCGACTTTAGTTTTTAATGAACGCCTTAAGGCTGCGGCGGCTCTATGGAAAATAGTGAGAGAGTCTGATAAGCCCAAAGAGTATTCGCGTGAATTGCTTGAGAAATATAAAGATGAAATATTTGCAAGAAATTGCACGAGCAATGTCGTCTATCCTCTTTCTATAACGGAAGGTTTGCAGGATGGAAATGTAATCTTTTCTGATGACTCCAAGACTGCGTTGTTCTGGCATTACTGTGGTTTTGCGTATTTATCAGGTAGCGTAGAGGATTCATTTCTTGAGAAAATATATCAGGATTATTTTGTGAAAAAACAGGATAGAAGATTTGTTCTCATAACAGATAATTCGAAGGCGATAGAATTCTTCTCCGATAAAGATGATATTGTGATTGATAAAAGAGTGGAGTATCGTTTCGTAGATTTGCCGCAGAGTGTTCCGGAATGTAAATACAAAGTAGAGCCAATATCTGCAAATAATTATGACAGGATACATGGAAATATTATTCCCACATTTTCTTGGGCGAGTAAAGAACAGTTCCTCAAAAATGGATTCGGATTTGTCGCACTTGATGGAGACAAAGTTATAGCAGTTGCATTTTCAGCTGCAGTTAGTTCTGATGAGGTAGATATAGGTGTTGAGACGGATGAAAACTACCGGAATCAGGGACTTGCGAAGGTAGTTGCTGACAGAATGTGCAGGGAGATAATAACTCAGGGGAAGAAGCCTGTATGGGCTCATGCTATAACAAATGAAGGTTCGAAATATACTGCGCTAGGTGTTGGATTCACTAATGATAGAGTGAATACAGTAATTAGAAAAAAGTAAGAAACACTAAGTAATTAAATTCCAGTTTTATAGACGATAACAAACTGAGAATTTGTTTCTGAAACCTATTATTTGATTAAAAGCTATATGGGGAAGATAGGAATAGGGAACAGGAGGTAATAAATATAATGAGCATAGTTAGTTCATTTGACAACGAATCCAAGTCAATCATTGATTTAGATGACATATTCAAAGCCCCCAATCATATTGCGGATATTTGTATAGTTACATTTTCGATACAGGTTAAAGAAATGGTGCTAAAACAATACAATTGCAAGCATGTGGGGTTTACTAAAACAGCAAATGGAAACATAGATGTTTACAGCTTTATTGTAAATGGAAAAACAATATTGTTTTACATGAGTCCGATAGGATCTGCGTGCGCAGCTTGTGTCATGCATGAAATCCATTACGTTACAGGGGCTAGTAAGTTTATTGTGTATGGATCCTGCGGGATACTGGATGTGGAGAAATGCAAAGGGAATCTGATAGTACCGAATTCGGCATATCGTGATGAAGGATTATCGTATCATTATATGGAAGTATCTGATTATGTTAATATTAAAAATTCAGATAAATTAGCTGAGATATTTAAGAAATATGAATACCCTTATGTTAAAGGTAAGACATGGACTACCGATGCTATATACATGGAAACCAAAAACAAGGCGGATGCCAGAAAAAATGAAGGTTGTATTTGTGTAGAGATGGAATCTGCAGGGCTCCAGGCTATGTGCAATTACTATGGATATGAATTATATATATTTTTCTTTGGGGCGGACCTGCTTAATGGTGATGCCTGGGATAAGGCGACTTTGGGAAATGAAGAAGAATTTGATCTTCAAAGAGAAACATTTAAGATAGCAGTGGAAGTGGCGGTTGATTTGTAAGATTATTTCCAGTTTCGGATTGTAATTAAACAATTATTATACATATTGAAGATGATTTTAATCTGCAAAAGATTGCTATTCCCTTATCTTCAGTTTTTCCTGAACAAAGAATAGAGAGGTAACAGTGAAATGTTAAAACATTTATTGTATTCGCAGGATAATATTATAATGACTTTTTGTCTTGTGTTTATTATCTGGTTTATCATTCTTCTGATTGTGTGTAAAAAAGTCGGAAACATCCCCGCAAAAGCAAAAGCCTGGAAATGTCTGTGCCTTGTTCCGCTTGCGGTAGCAATAATTCATTTCTTTGTTTTTTCATTCGGTGATGCGGTTCTGCCCTTACTGGAGGAATATGGGTTCATTTATGCATCGGCTGTTCTAACGACTCTGCTCCCGTTGTTTTTTATAAAAAAGAGCAAAAAACCCGTAAAAATAATCGGCGCTGTGGTTACCGGCGCAGTATGTCTTCTTTCGCTTTTCTTCAATATCAATAAGTCGGTGTCGGTCAATTACTCGAACAGGGATTTGAAGAGCGCATACATTTCACTGTGCGATTATTTTGAAGAAAACTATATAATGAATGAGTGGAAAAAGCCCGATTACGAAAGAATCAAAGCGGACGGCTTAAAGCTGATTGACGAAGCCGAAAAGACAGGCGATATTACGAAATACTACGAAGCGGTTGATGAATTCACAAACAGCTTTTATGACGGACATATGGGCATATCCTTCTATGACGGAAACGATTACCTGATAACAAGGATAAAGCAATTCAACGACTACGGACTGTCTTTGATTACACTTGACGACGGAACAACGATAGCCGTTGACGTTGAAGACGGACTTGAAATAAAAAACGGAGACACTGTTACAAAATGGAACGGCGTTCCGATTGACCAAGCCATTGAAAGCGTGCACGTCCCGATGCCCGAGCCCGTATCCGAAAACGACAGGATTGATAAAGCGTTCTGGCTGGCGTGTACGGGAGGCGAGAGTGTTGAGGTTAGCTATATTAATTCGGATAACGAGGAAAAAACGCTTACTCTCGATAAGCTTGATTCTGAAATGCCCAGAGCATTGAAGGCAAGACGTCTGTTCTGGCATAACACGGACGAGGCATATTCTTATAAAATGCTTAACGGCAATACGGGATATATGAAAATCACTTCTGAAGAAACCGACAGGTTTCACGATTATCTTGCCTATTGCACCGGCAACCATAATTACGCAAGGGAAATGTTCAGGAACGACCTGCGGGAACTGAAAAATCAGGGAATGACAAAGCTGGTCGTTGACATAAGAAACAACGGCGGCGGTTATGACGAGGTTGCAACCGCTTTTGCAAGTCTGTTTACAAAAGAAAAAATGTACGCCTATTCGCTCGGAATCAGAAAGAACGGCGAGTACATTAAAACTGCCGACAGATATGTTTTGGCAGACGGCGAATTCAGTGATATTGAAGTACTCGTGCTTACCAATATGCGCTGCGCATCTGCGGGAGACGGAATGGTTCTTTATCTGTCAAGGCTTGACAACGTTACGGTTGCTGGCTTGTCCTGCCCCGCGGGCTGCAATCAGGAATCGGGCGGTTCGATATTTATGCCGAAAGGTATAGTTGTTAATTTCCCCGTGGGACTTGTGATGGACGAGGAAGCAAACCCGAATATCGACGTTGATGATTCAAGACAAAGCCGAACTCCGCTCGATGTAAAAATCCCATTGACAAAGGAAGCGGCTCTTAAAATCTTTAATGAAGAAAACTTTGATAACGGTAAAGATTACGAGCTCGAATGGGCGATTGATTTTCTTGATTTAGAATAAACATTGACAAATTCAAATTCGCCGGGATGAACGATAGAGCGTTATCTCGGAATAGAATTGAGAAAAAATATATACGGATTAGATAATTATGGAATTGGTAAAATACAATGGAAATCTTAAAAGTGAACTGTTTCGCTTTACCACTGAGTGTTTTGCTGAATTAGGAAAATCTTTTGAACCTTATGGCAGACACAGTTTTTATAATGAAATAGATAATTACTTTGAACGGTTCTGGTGCCTTGTTGATGAGGATAAAGTTAAAGGTACAGTAGCAATTGCAAGACTAGATGATATCACTGTTGAACTAAAGGCTTTGTATCTTGACAGTCCACTCCGAGGTTTTGGATGGGGATATAAGCTTTTGGATGAAGCTGTATCTTTTGCTAGAGAAAACGGTTTTTCCAGGGTAGTGCTTGATTCTATGTCACATTATAAAGATGCAGAAAGACTTTATAGACATTACGGCTTTACAGATATCGATCGTTATAATGATAATGTTCATGCCAATGTATTTATGCAGTTGATCTTAGCTTACACTATGGAATATAAAAATCCGGTCGATGAATCACCTTCTGTCAGGTTGATTCCATTTTTACCAGAATATCAGGAACGATATAAAGAATTATACAATGACTGTTATCATGAGATGCGGGAAACATTGAATATAAAGCCTTATGATTATATCCAGAATGATTCATTCTTCGATTCCGGATTGAAAGATGTTTATATACTGATAAATGGAAATGATATTATCGGAAGTGTCGCGCTGAAAGGTGAAGAAATAGATGATCTTATCGTGAATTCTAAGTATCAAGGAAGGGGATATGGAAGACAGATTCTTTTATGGGCACTGGAAAATATAAACAGTAAGCGGATAATACTGCGTGTGGCCGCATGGAATAAAAGAGCTATTAGTTTATATGAGAAAAATGGATTTGAGATAGTAGGTAAAGCGTAATATTACAGTTTATATGTTCAGGGAGGAGAGACTGTATGGAGTTTTATGAAGTTATAGAGAAAAGAAGAACTATCCGTGACTTTGAGTCCGAGGAAATACCGAAGGAGGTTATCGAAAGAGTCATTGCTGCTGCGATGAAAGCTCCTACCAATGATCATATGCGTGATTGGCATTTCATTATTGTTAAAGATCGTGAGACTGCCGCACGACTACTTGACATAGTTCCAAAGGGAATATCTGATGAGGATATGAATCAGTTAATTAAAGATTGGAATCTGAATGACAGTCTGCAGCAGGAGTGTTATCGTAATGCAGTACCCAAGCAGTATCGAATGCTTTTTGATGCGTCCGCAATCATTTTGCCACTTTTGAAGCAAAAAACGGATATTTTACATCCTGAGAATATATCTCATCTTAACGGGTTTGCATCAATTTGGTGCAGCATTGAAAATATATTTCTTGCTGCAACGGCTGAAGGATATGGATGTAATCTTCGTATCCCACTTGGAAATGAGAGCGAACACGCAAGGGAAGTACTTGGTTATCCAGAGAAATACTATATGCCGTGTTTTATTGGGATGGGAAGACCGAAAGAAAAAGCATTAATTCCTAAGCAGAAAGATATTGATATCAAGGATAGAATTCATTGGGATGTTTTCTAAAATCCCCTTTTACAGATTATCCCGGAAGATATCTAAACAGGTATTAAAGGAGCTTTTTATGAGCTCCTTTTTTGTTTACTTCTAAAGAATGTGACTTTAGTCATATTGTAGTTATATCTTTATTCACTACAAAGAAGAATGTCACAAGTCTATAATGTATATTAATAAAACAAACAAATGGTATTTATAGGAGAGTAGATTGAGATGAACAAGATGATTTCTAAAGCTGGTTCAGCAATTGTAACAGTGACAGTATTTCTATTTGCAATATTTCTTCTGATCAATTTTTCTATGGGTGGATATTTTGTCTGCCTTATCCTACCGATAGGTTTTATCATGATGACGGCAGGTCTGAATAACGAGTGCGAAGGTGACCGCAAAGTTGCTGCTAATATAGGTTTGATTCTGGCGGCGGTGTATGGTACGTTTATAATGCTTGTTTATTTTTCACAGCTGACTACGGTAAATAACGAACAATTGAATGAACAAGCGTCAAAGCTATTAGAATTTAATAAGTTTGGACTTATTTTTAACTATGATCTGCTTGGCTACGGTGTAATGGCGCTTTCTACCTTCTTTACGGGACTATCAATGAAGCCTAAGAACAAGATAGATAAGTGGCTCAGAGCACTAATGATGATACACGGAGTGTTTTACTTTAGTTGTACGTTTATGCCAATTACGGGAATGTTCGTGAAAATGTCCTCTGGTGGTAACGGACTCGGCGGAAGGCTTGCTCTTGTTGCGTGGTGTGTTTATTTTCTGCCAATTGGGATACTGTCACTTCTTCATTTCCGTTCAGAATAATAGATATAGGATGTGATAAACATGGTAGGACTTTATTTTAGTGGAACAGGCAATTCTAAATATGCTGCTGAGTTATTTTGTAAAGAGTATGACAAAGAATCCGGTGCATATTCTATAGAGGATGCTTATGCTTTATCAGCTGTAAAAGATGCGACTCTTATCATAATTGCATATCCGGTTCAGTATAGTACAGTTCCAAAAATTTTGCGAGATTATATTATGGATCATAATGAACTATGGATGAACAAGAAGGTTTTTATTATCGCTACGATGGGACTTTTCAGCGGTGATGGCTCAGGGATGCTCGGTCGCCTTTTGAAAAAATGTGGCGCTGAAGTAATAGGCGGACTCCATCTTAAGATGCCGGACAGTATAGCAGATGAGAAGGCATTAAAGCGTCCACTTGAAAAGAACAGAGAACTTGTAAAACAGGCGGATCAGAAGATAAAAGAATCTGTAAAGCGGTTAAAAGCCGGTGATCCAACTCAGGAAGGTATAGGTGTTTTGTATAGGCTGGCCGGTTACTTTGGACAGCGAGCGTACTTTGGCCATAAGACAGGGAGCTATTCCTCAAAGCTTAAGATTGATAATGATAAATGTATCGGATGCGGACTATGCGCAAAGCTGTGCCCGATGAAAAACATTACAATTAAGGAGCATAAAGCAGTTTCATGTGACCGGTGTACCATGTGCTATCGTTGTATCAATAAATGTCCCGAGCAGGCACTTACTCTTCTTGGGAAAAAGGTTGTAGAGCAGTGTGGAATTGAGAAGTATATATAGGGAGAAAATCTATTGAGGGTAGTCATTATTAGACATGCGGAAGTGGTTTTTTATTGACAAAACTACCGAACGGTAGTAATATTCCAAACAAGTGGTAATATATGCTTCAGATGATTATATCAAAAAATAAGGTAAAATATCATGAATGATAGAAAGAACGAAATAATTAAGGCGACACTTGAGCTTGCTGCAGAAAATGGTCTTGGTACAGTTTCTATGCAGCAGATAGCAAGTAAGGTTGGTATCACAAAGGCATCTCTCTATAATCATTTTTCTTCGCGGGATGAGATAGTTGAAGAAATGTATGTTGTCCTCAGGGATATATCAAAAAAGAAAGCATCTGTGGGCGACATAGATTACGATAAGTTGGGCGCGCAAGTTTCTCTGAAGGATATTCTGATGGGAGCAGTCAGCTCTTACCGAAGTATGGTAAATGATCCGGATATGTTTCTGTTCTACAAGGTTATCATGTCTGAAAGAACCATTAATAAGGTTGCAGCAGAGATAATGGCGAAAGAAACTGAAACAATGATAAATGCTACAAAGAGTTTATTCTATGCGCTGGAAGTGAAGAAGTTAGCACACTTTGATGATCCGGATTCAGCAGCATTTTCATTTGCAATGACAGTTCACGCTATACTTGATTATGAGTCTGACCTGAAGTTCTCAGGTTTAGATAATAAGCCGGAAATGATGAGTGGTTTTATTGAAGAGTTTTGTAGGATATATGGAAAAAAAGGAGAAAATAGATGAGTAAAGAAGATAATAAAAAGAAGCTGCTCAATTGGCTTGGGCTTATAGGAATAATTCAACTTATTTCCTATACAGCAGCGATTATTTTTTCTCCAATGGCATTTCCGGGTTATGACTGGAAATCTATGGCTGCCAGCGACCTATCTGCAATGGATGCTCCTTCGAGAATTTTGTGGGATCAGCTGTCTGCTTTTTACAATGTTGGAAGTGTTGTATGCGCTACATGTGTATCGCTATATGTTTCCGATAAGAAAATATCGACGAAATTATTTAGACTTGGAGTATATCTTTTTACAATCATGAACTGGATATCCAATGTTGGATATAAGATGTTCCCTCTCAGCGATTCAGGTAAGGATATTGCAGGCTTCCAGGAGATAATGCACATGGTAACAACTGCTGCTGTAGTGCTTCTTTCTATTGTATCCCTTGTTCTTTTGATAATAGTCGGATGCAAGAAGAAAGAAATGAGAGGCATCGGAATATGGGCAATAATTGCTCTTATACTTATGTTTGTCGGTGCTATCGGAAGTGGTGCGGTGCCACCAGAGTATTTCGGAATTTTCGAAAGATTTAGTACATTTTCAGCAGTCGGTTTTAATGCTGTTCTGGGAGTATATTTATTTAAGGGTTTTGCTACCTTAGAGTTATTGTAAGGTTGGGTCCTCATTGGAGTGTCCTTTTCTATATCTTCCGTAGAGTATACCGTCATCGACAAATTTATCCATATCAGAAACCCATACTGGAAATGATCCCGTCTCTATAGCAGTCTGGCCGTTCAGCATACCTGTGTGGAAGGAAAGGTGCCTGAACTGTCGGAGTACCAGTTCCATCCTGGTATATGTACAGTTTTCTGGTTTTTCATAAAGCATGTCATCAGTAAGTGAATCTATATATTTTAGAGTCTTTTCTTCTATTTGATCCAAGTAACTCAGTAGATCCTCGTCGGAAAGTACGACATTGGTTGGATTATCCGGGTTATCCATTCCTTCTTCGTGAAATGAAGGTTCTTCATATACAAAAGGATTTATAAACCATTTATCTGCTGAATGAAGAGCGTGGTATGCCCATCTCCAGCAAGGAGCACCACAGCAAAGGGCATCTCTGTCATATGTCTGTATAGAAGTACGGATATTTAAAAAGTTTGGTCTTACAGTTTCTCTGATTATCATACATAGTTCATTCATTTTATAGTCCTCCTTATTTTCTCCTGTTGTGTTACTCTTGATTTAAATGTATAATAGCATCAAACTTTGTATCAGTAAAATTGAAATAAATGATAGATACATTCAGTAAAAATGAATTGTGTTTTGATGTCGATAAACACTTGTTTGATATAAAAGGGAGAAGATAATGACAATTACGCAGTTAAATACATTTTTGGAAATAGCTAAACAGGATAGTTTTTCAGCGGCAGCAAATAATCTTGGTTATGCACAGTCTACTGTAACGATGCAGATCAAGCAGTTAGAGGATGAACTGGGATGTCCACTTTTCGAAAGGCTTGGAAAAACTATTACACTTACATCAGCGGGTGAAAGGCTTGTTAGCTATGCGGAGAGAATTCTGCAGCTTGAAAGGGAGATACATTTAGAGGTTTCAGATGAAGAGAATACGTCTGGGGTCTTAAAGCTGGGAGTTTCTGAAACGTTATGTATAAGCCGTCTCCCAAAAGTTTTGATGGAGTACAAAACGAGTTTTCCACAGATGGAAATAAGAATACAGTTTATTAATCATGAGGATATCGCCGCGAAGCTTGCAAGCGGAGAGTTGGATCTGGTTTATACACTTAATCCACTAATAGAAGATGAATCATTAGATGTTATATACAAGAAGAAAGAAACTCTGGGCTTCTATGTAGCGCCAGATTTTTCTATGGTGAAAAGCAGAATAAGCGAAGCCAATCTGGAGGGAGTTCCTCTTCTGCTGACTGGTCATGATTGTAATTTCAGAAACATGCTGGTTACTGATCTTTTGGAATGCGGAGTCGCACCACAGATAGAAGTAGAAACAAGTAGCAAGGAAGTATTAAAGCAGTTTGCAAAGAATGGACACGGTATTACATTTATACCAGATATGGCTGCTGAAAAAGAGATTAGTGAGGGGACGCTGAAAAGACTTACTTGGAAAGGAAACGAATTTCGTATATACTCACAGTTGATTGTCCATAAGGATAAGCATATTAATAAGGCAATAAGCGGCCTGATTCAGTTAATAAAGACTGATGGTGTAAAAAGTTAACGATAGTACGGTACATTAAAATGATAGATGCGACTACAAAAAGCTATGATAAAGAACAAGTGAATAAGAAAATTAATAGGAAAAGCATTTTTACCAGTATAGTGTTCGTAACACTAGGAGCTATGGTATCATGTCTTCTGTGGGGAAGCGCATATCCTATGATCAAGCTCGGATACGCGGAGTTTAAGATTACTTCGGATATGATGACTTCGCAGATACTGTTTGCTGGAATAAGATTTACATTGGCAGGAATTCTGGCGGTACTATTGGGTAGTGTGATCAGGAGAAAGGTTCTTCTTCCAAAGAAAAGTAGTATCCCAATGATCTTGAAACTTTCAATGTTTCAGACTGTTGGTCAGTATTTTTTCTTTTATGTAGGACTTGCCCATACAACCGGAGTCAGAGCTTCTATAGTTCAGGGAACAAATGTATTTGTTGTTCTGGTTGTTGCAAGCTTACTATTTAGACAGGAGAAACTTTCATTTGCTAAGACTTTCGGATGTATTATAGGCTTTCTTGGAGTAGTACTGATTAACCTAGCTGATGGAGGTCTTGGAGAGGGAAATATAATTCTTGGTGATCTCTTCATTTTCCTGTCGACAGTTGCATATGCATTTTCTTCTGTACTCTTAAAGGAATATACTAAAAAAGAAGATCCGGTTATACTAAGTGGTTACCAGTTTATCGCCGGTGGCCTGATTATGACATTTACAGGTTTTCTAATGGGCGGCCGTCTTGAGTCAGTGACTGCGCGTGGTGTTATAGATATAGTTTATCTTGCTTTTGTTTCTGCGGTTGCATATTCAGTATGGGGAATACTCATGAAACATAACCCCGTTTCGAGAGTTTCCGTCTATGGTTTCTTAACTCCGATATTTGGAGTTATCCTATCGATAATACTCCTGAAGGAAGGCACAGGATTTGGACTGTTTCATTTGATTGCACTAGTGCTAGTATGTGTAGGAATAATTATAGTTAATCTAGATAATAAAGAAAAAAGCATGTAGATAGCGATTGATTTTATCATGGGAGGTTTGGATATGGATACAGGAGAACTTCTTGAGAAATTAAAGGAAATGGCAATTACAGATGAGAATCTGAGAAAAAGACTGCTTGCTACTAAGAGTTCGGAGAATTCGCTTGCGGACTTTTGCAAGATAAGTACTGAGGCGGGAGTTCCTTTAAACAAGATGGATATGATTGAATTTGGAGAGTCTTCATATGCTGCGATGCGCAGAAGTACAAATGGTGGAGGTGAGAATGCACCACTTCTTCAGTGGGAAGATGATGCTTATGAAATGTTTATGATGGAACTTGAAATGATAACAGGAAACGATAGAAAATAGCGACAATAGGAGATACTTGCGCAAATGGAAAATAATAATATAACACTTATCGGTATGCCAGCATCAGGAAAAAGTACTGTTGGTGTAATACTTGCTAAAATTCTTGGAATGAATTTTATAGATACTGACCTCGTGATTCAGCAGAGAGAGAATGCACTTTTAAGCGACATTATAAAAGACCGAGGAGTAGATGGTTTCCTTGAAGCAGAAGAGGGCGCGATACTTTCCGTAGATCAGACAAATACAGTTATAGCAACGGGCGGAAGTGCTGTATATAGCGAAGCAGGAATGAAGCATTTGAAGAGTCTTGGAAAGGTGATTTATCTCAAGGTTGAGAAGGAAGATTTATTTGGTCGCCTTCATCACATCAGGCAGAGAGGTGTAGTCCTCCGACCAGGCGAAACATTAGATGAAATGTACGATAATCGAAGTACGCTGTATAAAAAATATGCTGATTACATTATAGATGAAACCGATGCATCTGTAGAAGATACGGTTGAAATGATTAGACATACCACTTGACGAAGTTTGTTAAGTGGTATATATTAGGCTTATAAGTTAGAGACGACTAACTAAAGTTTTAAAGGGCGGTGATTTAATGAACAGTAATATAATATGTGGTTTAATGATTCCATTTCTTGGTACGAGTTTGGGAGCCGCATGTGTTTTCCTTATGAAAAATAAAATGAGTAGGATGGTGGAGCGTGCACTTACAGGATTTGCTTCAGGAGTGATGGTGGCTGCCTCTATATGGAGCCTTCTTGTTCCTGCTATGGAACAGTCTGAAGGAATGAAGAGACTTGCTTTTTTGCCATCCTTCATTGGATTCTGGGCAGGAATACTCTTTCTCTTATTGCTTGATTCGGTAATACCTCACCTTCATCTTAACTCGGATGTGGCAGAGGGACCAAAGAGTAAGCTGCAAAAAATGACAATGATGGTGCTGGCAGTCACACTTCATAATATTCCCGAGGGAATGGCGGTGGGTGTTATATACGCTGCATTTAAATCCGGAAACGCTAATATATCCGCAGGTGCAGCTTTGGCATTATCTCTTGGTATTGCAATACAGAATTTCCCTGAAGGTGCGATAATTTCTATGCCACTCGCAGCAGAGGGAAGAAGTAAGAAGAGGGCATTTATCTATGGTGTAATATCTGGTGCAGTCGAACCTATTTTTGGACTGCTGACTATTTTGGCGGTAGGATTTATCGTTCCAGCAATGCCATATCTTCTCAGCTTTGCAGCAGGGGCGATGCTTTATGTTGTGGTTGAGGAACTGATACCGGAAATGTCAGAGGGCGAGCATTCTAACATAGGAGTTGTAATGTTTGCAGTTGGATTTACACTAATGATGGCTCTGGATGTTGCTCTGGGATAACAATCAGGGATTGACAAAAAAATTATGGCGTGATATTTTATGAATGAATATTCGTTCAGTCAAAAACAAGGAGATATATCATGCCTAAGACAGAAGAACAATGTAAAAAGATGAGAGAAGACATGAGGGATAAAATTCTTAAGATGTCTTCTCTTTATTTTGCTAAAAATGGTTTTGGAGATACTAAGATAGGAGAACTGGCAAAGCTTATTGGAATAGGCCAGGGAACTATCTATCTCTATTTCAAATCAAAAGAAGAACTATTCGAGGAAATCAGGAAGAGGGCAGAAAATGTAGATGATATAAAGAAACTAAAGACTCTTGTTAAACTTCCAATCCCAGCGAAAAAGAAGATTGAAATGATATCCGCCGAGATGGAAAAGAAACTGAAAACTGATGAGGAATATACAGTAAAAATAACAATAAGAACTCAGCTTTTGCTTGAACAATATGAGGACATTTATAGCGACGATTTGTATAAAGAACTGGCAAAGATAATTAGAAAGGGCCAGAAGGAAGGGAGTGTAATCAGAGGGGACGCACTTTATCTTGCTGATCTTTATTGGGGTACAGTATATATGTACGCTCTTAGGAAGCTTTTTGCACCTAATTGTAAGATGGTATCGAAGGAAACTTTATCCAGATTATTGGAGGTCTAATATGAAGAAGGTAGCAATTATTACTGGAGCGACCGGAGGAATAGGTACAGGATTTGTAAAAGAATGTGCAGCGATGGAGGACATCGACGAAGTATGGGCGATTGGAAGGAATAAGAATAAACTTGAAAGTCTCAAATATATTAGCCCTAAAATTGTTACAATTGAAGCGGATCTAAATGCTGATGGTGTTGAAATTCTTAAGGGCAGACTCAGTCAGGTGCATGATGAAGAAAAAATAGATGTGAAACTCCTGGTTAATGATGCAGGTGTTGCGTACATGGGTGAGTTTGAAAAAATGAGTACGAAAGAGGTAGAACGTTTCTGCAAGATAAATTGCAGTGTGCCGTCAGAGATTATTTCTATTTTGCTTCCGTATATGCATGAGGATGCAAGGATTCTAAACATTTCCTCTGCATCTTCTTTTCAACCGAATCCATATCTCACGATGTATTCGGCAAGCAAAGTATTTCTAACATACTTTTCCAGAGCACTTGGTTTGGAACTTAAATCCAGAGGCATAACTGTGACATGTGTTTGTCCTTACTGGGTTGATACAGAAATGCTTCCGAGAACGAGAGATGATGGTAAAAGGATTAAATACCCTGGTATGATCAGCGTTGACAAGGTTGTGAAAAAAGCATTAAGGGACAGCCGTTGGGGACGTGAGATGTCAGTCCCAGGATTTTTTGCAAACTATTTCAGATTCTATTCCAAAATAATGCCGACGAGTGTGGTTATGAGACAGTGGATATTTGGAATTAGAAATTACATTTAACATTGGGCAAACTCAGTACCTAAATTGAAGGTTTAGGAGGTCGAAATGAATAGAGTATATATTGAAACAGAAAGACAGGATCTTTTTGATGTAAGTATCGTAATAGCTATGCGTTTTCACATAAGTGGAAATGTAACTGAGAAAGCTTTGAGAAATGCCTTTGAAAGAGCTGTAGAATCACATGAGATTCTTAGTACAAAAGTAGTGATTGATGCAGAGGGTAAGGCTTTCTATGAGAAGCCTGAGAAAGAGAATTCAGTGAATAATTTAGCAGACTCAGATAATACTTCGAGTAATAAAATATTCTTTGAGGTGAATGATTGGCAAAGCATAATTCATAGAGAAGAGAAGAAGAGATTTAAGATAGAGGAAGGCGAATTCATTAGGGGATTCGTTTATGAATCTGGTAGTGAAGAATCTGGCGAAGGCGTGAGTATTCTCTTTATGATGCATCACCTGGGCGGAGATGGAAAGTCGCTGGTTTATTTCATTGAGACGTTTATGAATTATTTAGTAGATGATGGTTCGAAGTTACTTAGTAGTGATGGATCAGATAAAGATGGATTAGACAATAGTGACGTAAGTGTTCTTGAAATGAGAACAATTCCAGCAGGGGACATTTCTGAAAAAGCTTTAAGAGATAGAGTTGGACCGCTTGCCTTGGTTCCTAAAATCTACAATAAAAAGTGGCTTAAAGAGATGGACTCTAAAGAAGAGACAGGTAAGAATGAAAAGCGTATATTCACATTTTCAGATCTTGATGAGGCGTATGATGAATACTGGAAAGATAGGGAGTCCGAGTTCAAGGAGTATGTCATTGCTCCAGAAACAATGACAAAAGTTCTTGAAAAATGTAAAGAATGGAAGATAGGTTTTACTGCGTACTTTACGACAGCATTTTTGAGAAGGATGGCGCGAAAGTTGGATATAGGATATGCGGTCGATGCTAGAGAAGATGGCAATAAATCCATGGGTAATCAGGCAACAGGAATATCTATAAAGTATTCTTATAACTATGACAAGTCATTTAGAAAAAATGCTGAGAAGGTTCAGAAGCTCATGACAAATAAGCTTGAGGATGATGGAGCTCGTAACTTCATACTTCCCTTTATGGCTGCGTTTGAGCCAACACTTGTTGATGCAATCAATCTGGAGCATGCGGGTACATTTAGGAGCAAGACCTCGAATAGTCTTGCGAATATGCTAGGCTATGGCAGGAAAACAAAGGATCTTTCTATTACGAATCTTACTAAGCTGGATATTCCTGATACCTACGGAAGTCTTAAGATAGATTACTTCTCATTTATACCACCTGTTGTTTCATATGGCAGGAATATAATAGGTCTTTCGACTTTAGGAGACTGCACAGTTTTTACAATCCACAGAATAAAATGAGTAAATAAGAACCGCCCCTATATACTCAAAAAAATGTTGACAAGATAACACTGTTATGTATATAATCCTAGAAAACTACATAACAGTGTTATTTATTTTTGGAAAATAGATTTAGTTTTGTATATAGAAATATCGGATGTGTAACATGGAAAATGAAAAGGAAACAAAAAAGAAGCTTCTTGAATGTGCTATGAAGGAGTTCTCTGAAAAGGGATATATGAAGGCTTCTATAAGAAATATTTGTAAGGAAGCTGGAGTTACTACTGGCGCCCTATACTTCTTTTTTAAGGACAAGGAAGACCTGTTCGGGAATCTTGTAGCGGAGACTTTATTTGGACTTAATAATATAATAGAGCAGCACTTTATGGAAGAAGCTATAGCAACGGAGGCTCTATCCGGTCAGGAAATAAGTATTGCGGCTCTTGCAGCAGCTCAGGGCTTTGACGATGATATGGCGATTGCTCGCGAGGTGATCCGTTATCTATTCAAACATAAAGAAGTAATTGAATTACTTCTGACTAAATCTCAGGGATCCTGCTACGAAAATCTTCCAGAACAAATGGTGGATAAAGTTGAAGTGCATTATACGAAAATGTATATAGCCATGAAAGGTTATAAGTCAAAAAAGGAACTGACTAAGGAAGATAAGTTCATCATCCACTGGATGTCCCATGATCAGATTGACATATTCATTCATTTAGCAACTCATTGTAAAAATGTTAAAGAAGGCGAGAAGCAAATGGAGAATATGATGGCCTATATGATAGGTGGCTGGTATGGAGTCATAAATAACAAATAAAAACACTCATTAAAAATTTGGCTTGGAGAAATCCAAGCCAATAAAAAATATTTATACATAACGCCGTTATGTGAACATATATACATATAAAATCTAGGAGGAAGATAATATGTTTGTTGAAGTATCCAACATCAAGAAAAGCTATGGAGAAGGGGGAAGCTATGTACAGGTTCTAAAGGGAGTATCTGTAGGAGTTGAAAAAGGAGAAATGTGTGTAATCCAGGGAACATCTGGTTCTGGCAAATCCACACTTCTTAACTGCATAGGTGGTCTTGATACAGTTGATAGCGGATCCATAAAAATAGACGGAAATGAAATAGTTGGACTTAAGGGTGAAACTCTTTCTGACTACAGAAGAGCCACTCATGGTTTTATCTTTCAGTTCTATAATCTGATCCCAAACCTGACAGTAAGAGAAAACATTCAGGTATGTGAATACCTGACAAATGATCCGCTGGATATGAATGAACTCTTAGATGTACTCGGACTTACTGAGCATCAAAATAAATTTCCATCTCAGTTATCCGGTGGACAGCAGCAAAGATGTGCCATTGCAAGAGCGCTTATAAAGAATCCGAAACTTCTTCTATGTGATGAGCCAACAGGTGCTCTTGACTCTAAGACTTCGAGAGATATTTTGGTTCTTATGGAAGAGATTAACAGGAAATATGGAACAACGATGCTTATAGTTACCCACAACAACTCAATCAAGAATATGGTGGACCATGTTATCTACATAAAGGATGGAGAAATCTCAAAGAACTATATTAATGAGAATAAGATTCCAGCTTCAGAATTGGAGGATCTGTAAGATGCAGAAAGTACTGAGAAAAAGAGTATTAAGGGATTTAAAGAAGAACTTCTTCAGATATTTTGCCCTCGGTCTTATGATTGCTATGGGAATCTTTCTTGTTGTTACGATTGTTGGTTCTGCAGAAACTCTGACGAAGGGAACAGAGGATATGGCCGAGGAGACAAATCTTGAAGATGGCGAGTTTGAGGTTTTTGTTCCTCTGAGCAAGAAGGATAAGAATCATATCTCTGAAATGGGTATAGATCTGGAAGAGCATTTTTTCTATGACTATCAAAGGGACGATACTGATAAAAGTACAGTACGTATTTTCAAGATTCGCGAATCTATTGATAAGATACATTACATTGATGGTAATGAGCCTAAAGATACAAACGAAATCGTGATTGAGAAGAGATATGCAGAAGAGCATGACCTAAGTGTTGGTGGCACTTTTGATCTTGCAGGAAAGAATTATAAAGTGTCAGGAATCGGCGTTGTATCAGATTATGACGGACCTTTTAAAGAGATTTCGGATACTTCCTGCAATTCGATTACATTTGGCCTTGTATTTTTAACTGATGAGGCATATGAAGAGTTCAAGGAATCAGGAAAAGCACAAAAATCTGAAACATATCTCTATGCATATAAGCTTGGAAATGGAAAGACGGATGCTGATCTTAAGAAGTATCTGAAGGACATAAAGATCGATCCTTCCGAAGTAGATGATGAACTGTTTCAGGAGTATTGGGACAGAACTGGTGGAGTACCTGATGAGCTTCGAGATGCAGTAAAGGAATTGCGCGATGCAACGGAAGATGTAAGGGATGGACTGGATGAGCTCTCAGATAATAATGATGATATAAATGACGCTACAGCAGAACTGTTCGATGCTTATCTAGAAGAGACAACAAATGCACTCAAAGGATATGGTGTTAATGTAGAACTTACAGAAGTAAACTATGAGGAAGAGCTGGACAAATTAATAGATTCAAGTTCTAGTTCCATTATGAAGTTAACACTTGAAGATACTAAGGAACAACTATCTGATATGAAAGACTATAAGGATGGACTTTCAGATTACACGGGTGGTGTTGATGAGCTCTACGATGGTCTGGATGATATGGCTGATGGCGTGGCAGATATGGACGAATCTGTTGAGGATGCGCTGGAGGAGTTTGACTTTGAATTATCAAACCTGACAATGTTCTTAAAGTATACGGATAACCCAAGAATCTTTGCTACAAAGAATGATAAGCTAGTTGATATAGAAGTCGGCATTATTGCCGGAGTTGTAATATTCATACTACTCGCTTATGTAATTTCAGTATTTGTAGTTCATTCTATTGAAAGTGAGAGTAGCATTATAGGAACGCTTTATTCAATGGGTGTTACAAAGAATGATTTAATGACGCATTATATAACACTGCCAGTCGTCGTTACATTTATCGCCGGACTCGTAGGAGTACTGGTCGCATCAACAGGACTACTTGCTCCAATGATTGCAGAAAGTTCGTATGTATATTTTTCAATCCCAGTGTTCAGCTTCCATATACCATTATACCTGTGGATATATTCTGTGGTTGTTCCTCCAATCATTGCAGTAATCGTAAATGTACTCGTCATCAGAAGCAAGCTTAACAGAACTGCACTTTCGCTCATCAGAAATGAACAGAAGCAGAAGGGAATAAAGAAGGTCAATCTTAAGGGGATGAACTTTGTTTCTGCATTTAGGATAAGACAAATGCTTCGCGAAATGAGGTCGACTCTTGCAGTGGTTCTGGGTATGTTCCTGTCACTACTTGTTTTCATGATTGCAGTTAACTGTTTTGTACTCTGTACGAATATAGCTATAGACTATGAAAATGATACCAAGTATGAATATATGTACAATCTGAAATATCCAGAAGAAGAAGTGCCTGAAGGTGGCGAGGCTGCATATGCTTATGGCTGTAAGGCAAAAACTATGGGATTTAACTTTGATGTCACAATACTTGGTATTGATGATGACAATCCGTATTTTGATATAAATCCTGGTGATAGCAGAATGGATGTGGTTATATCGTCTTCATTCGCAGAAAAGTTTGGACTTAGCGAAGGCGAAGAGTTTGTTGTGACAGATGATGATAAGGAAGTTAAGTATGCATTTTCTGTAAAAGAGATAACCAACTATTCAACAGGTTACTACATTTTTATGGATATAGATGAGATGCGCGATATGATGGGCGAGTCTGATGATTATTACAACGTTGTATTCTCGGATGAGGAACTAGATATTGATCCAGGCAGACTTTATTCAGTTACAACAAGAGAGGACATAGTTAAAGGTTCATCAGTCTTTACAAGTCTGATGATGCCGATGATTTATGTTATATCATTTGCTTCAGCTATTATTTTCTGTGTGGTGTTGTACCTGATGATAAAGGTAATGATAGATAGAAGCTCTTACAATATATCTCTCATCAAAGTGTTTGGTTATAAGCGAAAAGAAATAAGGAAACTTTATCTGGATGGTAACTTCTATATAATTGCAATCGGTTCACTTATATGCCTTCCACTTGCGAAAATTATCATGAATAAGATGTTCCCATTTATGATTTCAAATGTAGCTTGTGGCTTAAATGTAAAAGCGCCGATAAGTTTCTTTATCGTAACCTATATAGTAATTCTATTATTATACTTTGTAATAAATTCAATTCTTGTCAGCCGTCTGAATAAATTTATACCGGCTGAGGTGCTTAAAAACAGAGAGTAAATAGAAAATATATATTATTAAAATGGAGTAGCTCTTTATATCTGAAAGGGCTATTCCATTTTTTTCTTGCGATTTGTTTTGCATTTTACTGCAATAATGATTGTTGGTATAATATATCAGACAAATAATAAGGGGGCATAAAACCATGGATATTTCAGATATTTTTTTTATTGTCGTAGGTATAATTTTATTGTTGATACAGTTGCTTATATTATATTTTATAATCACAGGTATCAAAAGTATAATTGTATGTACGAAAGAAGTAACTGCAAAAGTGACGTCAGTAATAGATGAAAAGAGAAGATATGAAGATTCTAAAACAGGTAAAACTGAATATAGATATTATTATAAAGTGACTTTTAAATACGATTATAATGGTCAAGAGTATGATACGACTCGTACGTATAGTGATAGAAGTAAATATTCTAAAGGTGATAATCCTACAATAAAGATAAATCCACATAATCCGAAAGAAACCAGTGGGTTAAAAGGTGATATTAGTACTCTTTTAGGATTATCTTTATCAATACCGCTTTTTGCATTTTTTGATTTTATATATATATCGCTTTTATCGAATGTTTTTTAAACTCTATGTTCACGATATCTATTATTCTGTGAATAAATAATTTACAATCATGGCTGTCAGCTCTCGTATGACGGCCTTTTTATTTTGTAATATTTTGAGTTATATGATACTATATATGATTAGATGCAACTAACGAAGCGGGTTTATATACAGAAGATCATAAGCTTTCATATGTACGATCTTATAAGAGAAGGGTGACTAAAAAAAATGAGATACGGATTTATGGGTGTGGCTATGCCGCTCATTATGGATAAAGCAGTATATGCGTTTTTAAGGGATTACGGGATAGAAGT
The DNA here is from genome assembly GCA_947168155.1 of uncultured Lachnospiraceae bacterium. Lineage (GTDB taxonomy): Bacteria > Bacillota > Clostridia > Lachnospirales > Lachnospiraceae > Eubacterium_Q. The sequence goes on from CAMVKW010000002.1 coordinate 22,270, forward strand.
TACTGCTGAGTTAAAGAAGAGGATAAGAAAAGAGTATAAGGAAATAGTAGCTAGAACTCCAGCGCTGGGTAAAGGAAACAGTCTGACTAAGATTCTTTATATAGGTTGTTATCTTATATCATTTTATAAAGCAGCTCCGGATGTTATAGATGAAAAATGTTTTGAGGGGCTCGTCAAATATCTTTGTGACGAAATGATTCGCAGACAGAAAGAGGATGAAAGTTCATTTTCGGAGAAGAATATCAGAACGCGTGAAGAAGCAGCAAGAAAATCACAGACATCCTCTTATGAAATGGATTGGAAATCTACATTCAGGAGAATCGATAAAGATAACTATGAATTCACATACACAAAATGCGGACTTTGTGAACTAGGAAAAAGAGAAAACTGTTTTCATCTTATCAAGTATCTATGTATGACTGACTTTATCAGTTTTGATAAAGGTGGAGCAAAGCTGGTCAGAAATCATACACTTGCAAACGGAGATGATTGTTGCGACTTTCATGTGAGTAGGAAGGGGATTTAATAATAAGTCTAACTATTGTTGGGATGTGTTTAATTACAGTTACACAACAAAAAACTTTGTAATAAGTACTAAATGAATATTTTATATGCATTCAGATAGTTTAAAGGAACTTTTATTTTTTAACTCTGGTTAAAAAACATGCGACTTAGTGAACAAACATTAAATTGCGACAATGAGCCTCATGATAGTAGGATTAACGTAGTATAAAAATTCATCATAAATAGAATGAATATAGGAGGTACGAATTATGTTCGAAATTAAACATTTATGTATGGTTGTAGGTGGAGCACTTCTGGGATCAGCAGGAGTAAAGCTTCTCAGTAGTAAGGATGCAAAGAAGGCATATACTCATGTAACAGCAGCTGTTATGAGATGTGCAGATTCAGTTATGGAGACGGCAACTACTCTCAAAGAAAACTGTGGAGACATCAAGGCAGATGCTCAGGAGATAAATGAAAAGCGCCGTGAGGAAGAGAGACAGAAGGAAATAGAGGATGCTAAAGCTGTTATAGCTGAAGCTGAAGAGAAAATAGCTGAACTCGAAGCAGATTATAAAGAAGCTAAAGAAGAGGACGTTGCGGTAGCTGGAGCATAATATGAAATGCAAGATTTTACATGAATCAAAAAACAGAATGAGAGTTCATCTCTTTCAAAAATATATGACATGTGACGAAGCGGATAAGGTGGAATACTTTCTGCTTGGTCTTCCATATGTGAGTGAAGTAAAGGTCAGCGAGAGAACATCGGATGCAACTATTCAATATCAGGAAAAGTGCAGAGATGATTTAATAGAACAGTTATCTACATTTAGTCTGACAAGCACAGAGGTGGCGGTTCCGGAACATACTGGAAGAGAGCTTGTTCACAGCTATCAGGATAGGATGTTTTATTTGGTAGCAAGACGCGCAATATCCAGACTATTCTTTCCAATGGCAATAAGGAATGTGATAACTGTAGTTAAATCGATTCCTTATATTTGGGAAGGCGTAAAGAGTCTTGCTAAGGGAAAACTAAAAGTATCAGTTCTTGATGCCACCAGTATTTTAGTTTCTATGCTAAGAAGAGACTTTGACACGGCAGGAAGCGTCATTTTCCTTCTCAGTGTCGGAGATCTGATGGATGAATGGACCAGAAAGAAATCCGTTGCAGATCTTGCAAGTGCCATGGCTTTAAATGTAGAAAAGGTATGGCAGGTAAATGATGATGGCGAAGAAATCCTTGTAGACATCAATCATATAAATAAGGATGATACCATCGTTGTGAGAACTGGAAATATGGTACCTCTTGATGGGGTAATCATAGACGGTGTGGCTGAGATAAATCAGGCATCGATTACTGGAGAGAGTCTGCCTGTTCATAAGGAAGTGGGCGGATATGTTTATGCTGGTACAGTTCTTGAAGAAGGTGAGCTAAAGGTATCAGTCAAAAAGACTCAAGGTTCTGGACAGTATGACCGTATAACTCAGATGATAGAAGAGTCAGAGAAGCTTAAATCGACCGCAGAGGAAAATGCATTCAAAATGGCGGACCGACTTGTACCATATACACTAGGTGCCACCGCGCTTACATATCTTTTAACAAGAAATGTAACAAGGGCGACATCTATACTTATGGTTGATTTCTGCTGCGCACTCAAGCTTTCTATACCGATAGCAGTTCTTTCTGCTATGAGAGAAGCAGGACAGCACCATATATCTGTAAAGGGTGGAAAGTTCCTTGAGAAGGTTGCCGAGGCAGATACGATTGTATTCGATAAAACTGGAACGCTCACTTATGCTTGTCCAAAAGTAAAGGATGTAATTACGTTTGATAATGCTGATAAGGACGAAATGCTTAGACTTGCAGCATGCCTTGAAGAACACTATCCACATAGTATGGCAAATGCGGTCGTTAAGGCAGCAGAGGAAAAGGGACTTGTCCACGAAGAAAAGCATTCCAAGGTTGAGTATGTTGTTGCACATGGAATCGCTAGTTCTATAGATGGCGAGAAGGTTATTATCGGAAGCTATCATTTTGTATTTGAGGATGAGGGCTGTGTGATTGCAGACAGCGAAAAGGAGAAGTTTGAGAATCTCTCCGATGAATATTCTCATTTGTATATGGCAATAGGTGGTAAGGTTAAAGCGGCCATTATGATAGATGATCCGGTTAAGACGGAAGCGAAGGAAGTTATTCAAAGCCTTAGATCGCTCGGGCTTAGGGTTGTTATGCTGACAGGTGATAGCAGCAGAGTAGCAAAACGTGTTGCTAGAGAACTGGGCGTAGATGAAGTGAGAGCGCAGGTACTTCCTGAAGATAAGGCTGCATTCGTTGAGGAAGAACATAAGGCTGGTCGCTCCTGCATAATGATAGGTGATGGAGTAAATGATTCGCCGGCCCTTTCTGCGGCTGATGCCGGAATAGCGATAAATAGTGGAGCGGCTATAGCGAGAGAGGTTGCGGATATAATGATATCTGAAGATGACCTCAGTAGTTTAGTAGTGCTGAGACAACTTGGAGTAGAGCTTCAGAGAAGAATGAAGGGTAATTATCACAAGATAGTTAGCTTTAATGCTGGGCTTATATTGCTCGGAGCTATTGGAATTCTTCAGCCTACGATGACTGCACTCCTCCACAATGGTTCCACCATATTAATAAGCATGAAGTCTATGACAAATCTGATAGAAAAATAAATAATCTTGACATATCTTCTAAAAATCAATTATATTAAAAGTGAGAACTATCTCACTTTTAATTTTTTTAGGAGGACAAAATAGAATGGATATATTAAAACCAACAGCTGTTATAGGTACAAATGCATGGGGAAGCGCCCTTTATGAGAAGGCTATGAGGGGTAGTTCGGTGGATGATGATGTTCTAAAGAGTGCGATGAAGATGGCACAAGAAAAGGACATTCCAATCTATGATCTGGCCCGGGATTATGGGCTCGGTAAGGCTCAAAAAATGATTGGAGATTTTGGAACAGATGATATAATAATATCTGCAAAATATACTCCGTTTACACATTATAAGCCGGGATGTGTCAGAAAGTCTTTGATGAAGGATCTGGATGATTTTAAAAGAGACTATGTGGATATATATTGGTTACATCTTCCAACGGATATAGATGATCATTTAAATGAGATAATAGAGCTATACAGGGAAGGCAAGATAAAGTACATTGGTATTTCAAACTTCACTCTGGAGGAATGTAAGAAGTCAAAGGCCATTTTAGATAATGCAGGAATTCCACTATATGGAGTTCAGAATCATTATAGTATTATTTGCAGAGAGTGGGAAGAAAATGGGCTTCTTCAGTGGTGCAAGGATAATGGCATTTCATTCTGGGGTTGGGCTGTTCTAGAAGAAGGGCTTCTCGTGGACCCAAGAATTCCTAAGAAATCTTCTATGAAGTTTGTATTTAAAAGAAGGGTTAAGAAGTTAACCGGACTGTACAAGGTTATGATAAAGGTTGCAGAGCGCCATGATATAAAGGTGCCACAGGTTGCGATGGCATTTTGTGCTAGCAAGGGAGTTGTTCCTATGTGTGGTTGCAGAAAACCTGAGCAGGTTGAAGAACTTGCTGAAGCTTCACGCGTTGTTCTTACAAGTGGTGAGATTAAGAGGCTTGAGGAAGCGGCTGACAAAGCAAATGTAAAGATAATGGGAGCGGATATTTTTAGACCCTTTGTGCTTAAGTCAAAAAAGAGTAAATAACGTAAGTAATGCTAGTGTTATAGGAAAGTGTTATGAAGCAAAGAAGAACTGACAAGGAAATAGTCCAGCCGAGAGCAATAGAGACAAGAGAGAAGCTTCTTAAGTCTGCGCTTGAGTTATATACTGAAAAGGGATATCACAAAACTACTGTTGATGAAATAGCAAAGAATGCAGGACTATCAACTGGAGTTGCATATAGATATTTTAAAAATAAGAAGGATCTGCTTCTGGCAGCAATATCCTATGGGTTTACTACAATAAAAGAGATGGCGGGGGTTAAGGAGACGGATCTTTTTGGAGAAGATCTGGAACATACACTTTCTGCGTTCGAGAAAATACATATAAAGTATTATGCATTTCATGAGGAGTTGGAAGGACTGAGGCACAGCGATAGTGATGTCGGAAAGCTATATGATGAATTCACCAAGACTGCGATTGAAAGCGTGTTTGAAAAACTTCCGGAAAGTATAAAAAGTAAGCCTGATTCACTAGAGAAGCTTTATATAGCTATTGGTGTGATGGAAAACTATTGCCATACATTTATGCATAAAAGGCTTAGCGATAAACAGCTTAAGGTTATGAGGAAAAATGTAATTGAAACTGTAGAATATATTTTAAAGAGGTGACAAGATGAGTGGAACAGTATCAACAATCATTATAGTTATAATACTAGTAGTAATTCTTTTCTTTGCTATAAAAAACTCAATTCCTCATTTTAGAGGAGAGGGTGGATGTTGCGGTGGCTCTGGAAAAGAGAAACTGATTAAGCCTGCAAAGTTGGAAAATATAATTTCCACAAAGATCGTAAAGATAGAAGGTATGCGATGTGAAAACTGTCATCGAAGAGTCCAGAATGCACTTAATTCTATAGATGGATTAAATGCAAAGGTAAATGGTGAGAAAGCCGTGGCTGTTGTAAAGCTGGGAAGGGATATTGATGATAGTGAGATAAAGAAAGCAGTTACAGATCTAGGCTACAAAGTTACTTCGATAAGCATCTCGTAATGGGGTGCTTTTTTATTCCTCAAAAATACATTTAAAAATGGAGCAAGATTTCAGAAATGGAGAAGAAATATAAAAATGGATATGCCATATTTAAATTGTTATATAACAAACACTAATTCTATAATAAAAAAGGAGTATCATTATGGTATTAACTATTTTTGAAGGATTGATATTTTCGTTTGTATTACTGATGATTTGCGTTATTGATATTCAGAATGGCGCGGTTGGAGGAGTTCATTTTTATGAGCAGGATGTAAAGGATCGAGTTGTAGAATTAGGACTAATAACAAAAAAAGAAATTAAGAAGAACCTAATATTATCGGGAGCTCCACTATGGATTTATATGATCTTTTTAATGCCTATGGCAGTGTATCTAATAAATGGTGCGGATTCTTTTATGAAAGGATTTATTCAGCTGACTATTATTTTTTGGATAGGTGGTGCTTTTGACCGAATATTTATTGACTGGTATTGGGTTGGACATACTAAAGCCTGGCTTATTCCGGGAACAGAAGATCTGATGCCGTATATTCCAAAATCAGCATTGATAAAAAATGGGTTGGTACGATTATAGGATATCCAATCTTTGCAGCATTATTATCCTGGATATACTCAATGATAATTTTATGAGTGGATAGGGTACATTCGATAAATGCATATGTTATACTGACTATGCAGATTTATACGAAGTGTTGCAAATCGTAAAGAAAGTGTATATGTATGGATATATTTGAAAAAGAAAAAGATATTCAAATAATACTGGATAAGATAAAGGGCATTCCCAGACTATATAATTACGTAACTAATCTGTCACCTGACTTTTTGGAATCTTTTCTTGGCTACTTTGAATCGAACTTCGACATTGTGAGCAGAGCTGATACTGTTGTTGAAATAAGGCTTAAGAAAACTGGTCGGTTGGAAGATGAGGAGTGGGTATATTCGTTTGCAGAACCATATCCTGGAATCAGTGTAATGTGTGGAAATATCAAGGGACTTGAGAAGCTGGATGATATGAATGGAAGAGAAGAGGATTTGAAGGTCTCAGTTTATCATTATTGCAGAAAAGGTAGGTGCGAACTGTACACTAATGATGGTAGATACGCATTTTCCCGTCCTGGAGTACTCTGTCAGGAAAGCAGAAAATATAAGAAAAAGAATTTTGATTTTCATGGCGAAGAGTATGAATGTGTAGAGATAGCATTTCGCCTCGACGAGATCGGAGACGAAGAAAAGAAGTACCTGATAAGTCTGGGGCTTGATATTGATTCCATGCAGAAAAGATACGAGGATGATGCGGACTTTTCCATAGGAAATGTATCCGATACTCTAAAGCTTGCTGAAGAGGAACTTGCCGGATTGATGAGATCTGATACAGTTGATAATACCTCGCTTCTTCTGATGATCCTAAGAATTAATAATCTTATCAGAACCGGACATGTGTCATTTGATGAGAAGAAGTTTTATCTCACTAAGGGTCAGAGGGAGATAGTGAATGAGATTAGAAATGAGATCGTGGAACATCCAGATAAAATGATAACGGCAGAAAGCTTTTCTGAAAAATATGGTATCAGTGTCGTGTCACTTAATAAGTATTTTAGTATAGTGTACGGAGATACTATACATAAATATATTCAGAAATATCGAATGGATATTGCTGCAAAGTCTCTTCGAACAACAAAGCAAAGTATTGCAGAGATTGCGGCCGCATCCGGATATGAGAATCAGGGAAAATTTGGAACAGTTTTTAAGAAAATGTATGGAGTGACACCACTTGAGTATAGAAGGCAAAATCTTAATAGTACCTATGGCAGCGATGGCTGAAACGGCAGGTCCATCTTCAAGGTGTAAGCAACTTGTAGAAGGACTAATGTCTGCTGGGATGAATGTAGCTACCTGCAGAGCAGAGGATGTAAACTATAAGAATATAGATAGCGTGAAGAATTACTTCCTTGATATACCGATGCCTATGGGACTTCCGAAGCCTATAGCCACCAGGACTTTTCCTATAGCACAGAAACTTGGTATCACATCAAAAAAGACTGTTAATTCTTTTGATCAGGTGCTTCGGTTCACAGGTAATCTGGACTATAAATATCTGAAGAAAAGTGTGGAGTCGATCAGGCGGGCAATTCATGAATATAAGCCGGATATAGTTTATTCAGAGTTTAATATATCGGCAATTATTGCAGCAAAAAAAGAGGGAATCATATTATATACAACTGTCAGCTATCCTACCCAGCATGAGTATGCACATGATTCGAAGTTATCAAAAGGTTTAAACAGAATATTATATGAACTCGGTCTTCCGGCAGTAAATTCTGCACTTCAGCTTTTTGACTGGGCAGATAAGAGGTTTTGCCCAAGCATTCGAGAACTGGAACCGATTGAAGAACTGAAGGGTGAAGAAGATAGCATATGTTACTGTGGTACATTTAAAGCTATTAAAAGTTCTAGTTCAGATATGAAATTTGAAGCTTCAGATGGTATTGTGGCAGATTCACATATAAGCGATAAGAAGCGAGATAAGATACTTGTTTATATGGGGAATGGAACTGTTTCTGCAACGAAGACTTTAAGTGTGATGAAGGATGCATTTGAGGGAAGTAAATATGAAGTGTACCTCGCTACTTCGTATCTTCCTGAAGAAACCATAGGTAATATACATATCGCTCCAAGATGGGATTTTTCAGTACTACTGGATGATGCGGCTATATATATCAATCATGGTGGACAGAATAGTATAGTGGATGGATTAATTCATGGAGTTCCACAGATAATGGTTCCGGGTAAAGTATTTGAACGAAAGTATAATGCCAAAAGTGTCGAAGATAAAAATGCAGGAATCATAATAGACTTCAAAGATTTTGATGCTCCTCATATAAAGGAGGCGTTTGAAAAGATTACAAGTTCTGATACTATGTCCGATAGTTCCAGGAAACTGGGAGAGCTGCTTCGTAATGCAGGTGGAGTTACAAAAATAATCAAAATATAACCCTGAATGTTTATGCTATTGACATTATTAATAAATAAATTTATAATTTTCTTAACTAGATAGTCGGAGGGTGAGTGCACATCACCCAATCCAGCAAATTAGTTTAGTAAAGAAAATGCCGTCGCTTACTTGCTAGGGTTAGGACGGCTTTTCTTATGTTCAATATAAAGTTTAACTAGCTCAACAATTAGCTTGATTGCTGATAGTACTACAGTAATAACTTCATATAGTCGCATAAGCCTCACCCCCTTTCTGATTATACCAGAATGGGCAAGGAGCACGTCCCCCAACTACCTAGTTAAGAAAAATACAAATATGCTATTGTCATTTATTATACAATATGCCAATAGCATAGTCAATTTATTGCTGTAAATATATGGAGAATTATCAATGCAACCATTATTGATTCCGGAAAAGTTGAAAGAAGCTAGAGAAAGATTAGGGATTACAAGAGTTGAAGCGGCACGAAGAATGAATATCCCACAGAGTTCATATGTTAGATATGAGAAGGGTGATCGGAAGCCGACGCATGCTACAATAGTTCAGATGGCTCAAATATTAGGTACGAGCGTAGATTATCTTACAGGTGAATCCAATGATAATGGTGCTAATACTGCACTTGTGTATAAGGAAGATGAACCAATCTTGTATGAAATAACTACGGGAGCTAAGGATTTTAATGAGGCTCAGTTAAATCGTTTGTTAAAGTATTATAAGGAAATAGTTAAAGCTCAGAAAAAAAAGTGATGTTTGTGCATCTTACAGTGAAAAAATGCATCTTACATTCCCAAATATTGAATGAATTACAAGGCTTGGTTATAGTCGTTTTAACAAAAAGAAAACGGCTGTCTCCAAGCCTTTTTTGTATAAAGAAAGGAATGATAAGATGAATAAAATCTATAAGAAAAACGAAGTTACTTTTGCAATAATATGTATAGTTATCTATGTTGTGGGAACGAGTATAGCTGAGTCGATTGCGGAGACGGTTGGAATAGTTAAGCTTCCATCAATGATCTTTCACATAGTTTTTTCTGTGATACTACTGGCGTGGCTTAAGAAGAATGACCTGTTTGAAAAGTATGGAATTGTGAAGCCGGAATATAAGCTATCAAAAGCATGGTTCTTTATACCACTTCTGCTTGTTGGTTTATCAAGTGTGTTTATCGGAGTGAAGCTGAATTACAGTATACCCGAAACGGTATTTTATATACTGAGTATGTTATGTGTAGGATTTCTTGAAGAGATTATATTCAGAGGCTTTCTCTTTGTAGGTATGGCAAAGAAAAATGTAAAGAGCGCGATAATAGTTTCTTCAATCACCTTCGGAATAGGCCATATAGTTAATCTTCTTAATGGTCAGGATCTGCTGGAGACGCTCCTTCAGATAGTGTTTGCTATAGTGGTTGGATTTACACTTGTTACACTATTCTATAAAGGTAAGAGTCTGTTACCTTGCATAGTCTTCCATGGAATAAATAACGCTTGCTCAGCAATCAGCAACGAAGAGGCATCTCTCAAGGTTTTCGGCAGCGTGGAGAGAGAGCTTTACATATCGGTGACTATTGCAGTTGTTCTTCTTTCAATATACTGCACAGCGATATGGAAGACTTTCAGGACAAGTGCCATTGAAGATGTGAAATAGAGGTTTGATAATAAACAGTCTGCTTGCTATAATTTTTTTATTATAAAATGTATAGTAGGAGTGTGACTTAGAGTGGAATTAAGGGTTAGAAAAATCCCTATAAATGAATCTGAAGTTCTTGAGATTCGCTGTCATAAGATAACGGAGGACGTGCAGGAAATCATTTCCTTTGTGAAGTCCAGACAGGGACAGCTGAGTACGGAGCATGACGGACAGCGTGTAGAGATTCCGATAGTGGATGTATTCTATGCTGAATCGGTGGATAATAGACTATTTATCTATACATCGAAAGATAGTTATGAGATAAAACTAAAACTATATGAGTTGGAAGATATGCTGCATGGTAAAACCTTTATCAGGATTCAGAAGGGAATGCTTTTAAACCTGATGAAGGTAAAGTCTATAAAACCTGCGCTTAGCGGCAGATACACAGCACTCCTTAAGAATAATGAAGAGGTAGTGATTTCCAGAAAATATGTTTCTGGATTGAAGAATGCACTAAAAGGTGGTGGTGACAAGTGAAAAATAAATATGGAATAAAGGAAAGATTAGGTGAAGCCTTTAGATTATATTTTATACTTGTAACTCTGATTACCATACTTCTAATGGTTGTGGGAATGTTATTTGATGGTGACAGAACCTTCAGTTACGAGGCATTTTTTTCGCCACTATTTTATGCGTTTATAGGCGTGATTCCGGTATTCTTTTTTCAATCAGATAAAGAGATGAGCATGAAAAGACTTATTATAAGAAATGTTCTTTATGTACTTATAGTTGAGGCGGCAATACTTTTGATAGTATTCAAAGCGCCGAATATACCGTCAGATAGGATAGAAGTCGTTATAAGTATTGCGGTTGGAGTGCTCGTTGTTTTTATATTATCGCTAATAGTTGAATATATCTTTGAACTTACCCAGGCGAATGAAATGAATGCTTATCTGGAGGAGTATCAAAAGGACAAATAACTATAAGAAATGTCGAAAGACATTTCTTTTTTTTGTTGACAAACAAAATAGGATGCATTAACATATGAACAAATGAACATATAAAACAACTAAAGGGAGTTAAAAGAGATGGCAAGTAAGCTAGCAAGTAAGTATATGTATAAGATAATGTCACCAGGTTATGACATTTTAGATAAGACTTTCTTCAGAAATAACGGAAGAAAGGATGGGAGGAATCCAAGAGAGGTTTTGGCTGAACTTATTCCAGATGAAAAGAGTATGGTACTTGATATGTGTTGTGGAACCGGATCCAACGGGATTAATGTTGCAATCAAGAATCCAAATGTGACGGTTGTGGGACTGGACAGATCAAAATCTATGCTACTTAAGGCGAGACAGAAGGTGAATAGTCTTGGACTTAATAATGTGAAGCTTATCTGTAGAGATGCTACAGACACAGGACTTAAGAGTGAGATTTTTGATTACATTATCATAGGCCTGGCCCTTCATGAATGTAATCCCGACCTTTGGAATGGGATTCTGTCAGAAGCCCACAGGCTTCTTAAGAAGGATGGTCATCTTATAATTCTTGATTGGGAAAGACAAAAAGGTATATCTAACAAGATAAAATTCGCTCCTATGTATATCACTGAAACTATATGTACTCCTAAATATTTCAGGGAATATTTTAATAGTGATAAGGAGGTGTTTTTCTCGAGATTCGGGTTTAAGGCGGAAAAGAATATCAGATGTAAATATACATTTGTGATGAGTTTGAAGAAATATGATGTAAGTAGTGGTGATAAAGAAGAGGAAAACGAAATGAATAATGAATATTTGTCACAAACTCATATGCTAGATTATGATAATTACAAGATCCAGGAACTTATAAGAAAGCGTGGATGGAGAGAACTTCCAGAGTTTGAAAGGATACGTTCGATTTATAATTATATCAGAGATGAAATCCGCTTTGGATACAATGTGGATGATAGTATTCCTGCATCGAAAGTATTGAAGGATGGATATGGACAGTGCAATACTAAAGGTACTCTCTTCATGGCGCTTCTAAGAGCAGTTGATATTCCTTGCAGAGTTCATGGTTTTACAATAAGAAAGGAACTGCAGGAAGGAGCTATGACAGGCTTTGTTTATAATCAGGCTCCGAAGAATATATTCCATAGCTGGGTAGAGGTATACTTAGAGGGCAAATGGTACGAGCTTGAGGCATTTATTATAGATAAGGATTATCTCGGAAAGCTGCAGCAGAAGAATAGTAATTGCACTGGCGCATTCTGTAAATATGGAGTTGGGGTTGAGGATTTTAAGAATCCGGTTATAGATTTCAATCGTAATAACACTTATATTCAGAGTACAGGAATCAATCAGGATTTCGGAATCTACGATTCTCCAGATGCACTTCTAAAAAAACATCATCAAGAGATGGGATTTATTAAAAAATTTGCCTTTAGATATTATGGCAGACATATGATGAATCGAAATGTGAAAAAGATTAGAGGTGGTTTTTGACATGAAAAACTATGTTAAAGATAGTCAGAAACTTCCAATGTTTGGAGTGGGTCCTTATCTCGTCGGAAGTTTGGGGGTTCTTACATTGGCTGGTATGCTGCTATCTGGAAATATACTAAAATCTGGAATGCTGGGTGGATTATGGGTTATATTATTCAGAGTTATTGGAACTCTTATTTTATTATCAGGACTGGCTATCTGGTTTATAGGGGCTATGAAATCTGATATGGACGACAGCATTATCGAGAACAGACTTCAAACAGGTGGTATATATGCCTGGGTAAGAAATCCAATGTATAGTGGCGTGTGGTATACAATCATAGGAATAGGACTGATGTGTCATAATTGGTGGCTTATAGTAATCCAGATTATCAACTGGGGGATTATGACCATAGTTTTGAAGAATACAGAAGAGAAGTGGCTTGAAAATCTGTACGGAGAGGAGTATATGGAATATAAGTCACAGGTGAACAGATGTATTATGTGGTTCCCAAGAAAGAAATAATACATTTGGAGTGAATGACACGGTATATGGATATAATTAATATGACAGAAGGGTGGAAATGATATTGAATAACAAGATGACAGTAATAGTAGATAATACACCATATAATGGCTTAAGTGGTGAGTGGGGACTGTCTATTCTAGTGGAACATGATGGAAAGAATATCCTGGTAGATGCAGGTGCATCAGACCTTTTTGTCGAGAATATGAAAGCTTTGGGTAAAAATATAGCTGATGTGGATTACGGAGTTCTAAGTCACGCGCATTATGATCATGCAAATGGTATACCGAGATTTTTCGAAGAGAATAAAAAGGCAAAGTTCTATCTGAGAGAAACTACTGCCGAGAACTGTTATGCTAAGAAATTCATTTTCAAAAAATATATAGGAATTCCGAAGAAGATGACCAAGAATTATTCGGACAGGATAGAGTATGTATCAGGTGACTATAAGCTCTGTGAGGGCGCATATCTTATACCTCATAAGACTCCTGGTCTTGAAAGAATAGGCCAGCGAGAAATGATGTATCAAAAGACAAAGGATGGTTGGAAACCTGACAACTTCTCACATGAGCAGAGTCTTGTTTTTGAAACAGATAAAGGGCTCGTGATAATCAATAGCTGCTCTCACGGAGGAGCTGTCAATATAATAAATGAGGTGAAGCAGATATTTCCGGATAAACATATCTATGGCTTGATCGGCGGTTTCCATCTTTTTAATAAGTCCGAAGAAGAAGTAAGAAATGTAGCTCGAAATATCCTGGATACAGGAATCGATTATGTATGCACTGGCCACTGTACTAAGGACAGAGCCTATGGAATAATGAAAGAGATATTAGGTGACAGACTCCAGCAGCTTCATGTTGGTCTTATAGTGGAATTTTGACACGGCATGAGACTTAGTTTTTTATTTTTGGTTATGCTTCATTTTCTGCCAGTTTATAAATCCATATAGATCATTTATCAGGAAGCATATAAAGCATATGACCATTGGAAGGTAGAATATATGTTCCATAGAAGCAAGTGACCACAGGACGATAAGAATTATGTCATTGGCTGCGTAAAAAAGAGCGTAGTAAGGACTTCTCATCAAGGTGAGTGCTGAGGCCATGAAGCTAGTTGTGATTGATACTGTTGAAGGGGCTATATTTGGAGTATTAAGCCTCTTCAATATGAAGTAAAATATAGCTGTAACAATAAAGGCAAGGGAAGAAAGAATAGTCCATAGTTTTGGAGAGGTATGTCTAACGCGTACTTCTCCATTTTTGTATGGATTCCTAATCCATGTGACTACCGCACCTGCAGCTATAGGAGCGGTCATTCCAAGATAGGTTATCATCTCGCCGTAGTATCTGAATTTATATGAGACGATACCGTAGAAGAGTGAAAAAACAACGGTTAGTACCTGACCGAGTACATCTCCTTTTGCCACAAAGATTAATGCAGTGACGCCTATTAATGAAGCTACGAGGGTGTATGTATTTCGCTCAGTAAATATGAAATACGAGATCAAACTGGCGATAACACATAAACACCACATGAGTATTTCATACCATTTTAATCGTTTTATAGACTCTAGTATATTCATCCAAAGATTCTCCGTAAAATGTTCAAAAAAGTAAAAAACATCCGCATAACTGCAGCTTCTAAGACCTAACGCTTACAGTTGTGCGAATGCAAAAGCATTCTGTTACCCGGTGGCAACATTTTTCATATTTATTTAACTTTGATAATACTATCAGAGCAGAGTAATTAAGTCAACATTTTCAATATTACAAGCAAAACACATTGACAAACATCTATGTATGATGTATATTACAATACATAGATAAATATCAATGTGAGGTGAACGATATGAAAGAAATGGATGTAGCTTTAGTTTGTAAGGCACTTGGAGATTCTAATAGGCTCGAGATAGTTAAGATGATCTCAGATGGAGAAAAATGTGGATGTAAGATTCTGGAGAAGTTCAGTATCACTCAGCCAACACTTTCTCATCACATGAAGATTCTTGTGGAGTCGGGTCTTGTGAATGACAGGAAGGAAGGCAAGTGGCATTATTATTCAGTTAATAAAGAGGTTATGACTGAATTCTGTATATTCATTCGCGGTCTTTGCAAGGGTGCAACGGAGAATGAATCTACAAAAAAATGCTGCTAAATAGGTATAATGAACAGGAGTTAATGAAAATGGATGAAATGATGAGTTTTAAGGATAAGGTTTACATAATCTCCGGCTCTGCATCAGGTATTGGAAAAAGCTGTTCTGAAATGCTTATCCAATCTGAAGCCATTGTAATAGGGATTGATAAACAAGAGAGTAGTGAAGTAAGTCCGTTATATACCCATTATCAAGTTGACATAACTAATGAAAATGATATTGAAAATGTTGTAAATGAAGTTGTAGAAAAGTTTGGAAGAATAGATGGACTTGTTAATGCGGCAGGAAGATGGGGAAATAGTAAGCCTTTTTATGAAATAGAAACTGCTGATTGGGAGAAAGTTCTCTCAGTCAATCTATCTGGAATGTTTGTACTATCGAAATATGTATCTCGTGTGATGATTCCGCAGAAGCATGGAAAAATAGTGAATATCAGTTGTATCAGATCTTCGATATTCAGAAACAACATGACTGATTATGCAGCTTCAAAGGGTGGTGTTACGGCGCTTACTTCAGCTATGGCATTGGATCTGGCTCCTTATAATATACAGGTAAATTCAGTGGCTCCCGGATTTACATATACCGGAATGACAAAGGCATCCTTTGATAATGAAGAAGTGAGAATGCAGTCTGAAGCGCTCATTCCTGAAGGAAGACTTGGAATGCCGGAGGATATTTCAAAGGTTGTAATGTTCCTGCTATCCGATATGGCTGAATATGTTAACGGAACTTGTGTATTTGCGGATGGTGGATACCATATTCAGAAATAAGTAATCGCCAGAGTAGTTATTAATTTATTCTCTTCAGATACTCTTCAAGTGTGGCCTTGATTTCATCGGGAGAATCGGTCATTCCGCGGTCAACCCATTTGAAGATGATATTCCATATGGCTCCAATATTAAATGCTATCAGGTAGTCGGGATCAAGATCTCCAATCATTTGGGCAAATGGATTTCCACTCAAATCAAGAGAACAGTTTAACTCCGGAATTTCTACATTTAATTTTAATAAAAGCAGATAGAGTAGATTGTTTTTATGAAGTAGCCCAAGAAGATTTCTGTTCTTATCACAGAATTTAAAGATTACTGAAAGGGGCCCGTCCGGGGATGAAGTCAGAGCAACTACATATTCATGTATCGCGTTAGTTATAATTGAATCCAGAACATCATCTTTCGAAGAAAAGTTATTATAAAATGTTTTTCTTTCCAGAGGTGTTTCCAGAACTATCTGCTTTACAGATATCTCAGAATAAGGGTGATCCTGCATTAGCTTAAGTAATGCATCGGTGATCTCTTTTTTTGATCTGATTGCAGATGGGTTTTGAGAATTGTTCATGACTATATGCTACCTTTCTTTTTCAAACATATAAGACAAGCTTTGAAAAAAATATACACACATATGCAAGATTGTGTATCTTTCTCCAGAGATATTTACTCATGCATATAAATAAAGTATCATGATGAATGAAATTACACAAGTGAGTAATTTTATTGCGGTAATCTGGAGAAGAGGTGCTGAATGAAAGAATACATTTTACTTTTACCTATTATATTTATATTTCATGATATGGAGGAAATTGTTGGGTTTGAATGGTTCTTCAGGAGAAATCCGGATCTATATGATAGATTTCCGAGAGTTTTGAAAGCATATCGAAACTTTAAGACGGAAGGCTTTGCGGCGGCCGTTTATGAAGAGTTTATTCCATTTTTTGGAGTAAGCCTGCTGGCATATTATTTTCCAAATAAGGTGCTTATTTCTATGTGGTACGGACTGTTCCTTGCGTTGGCAGGACATTTTATAATTCATATTGGACAAACTTTTTATCTGAAAAAATATATCCCGAGTTTTATTACGAGTCTTATATGTCTACCGGTCAGCGTGAATATTCTTCTTAGATGTACGAGGATTATGACTTTTGATACGGTAACAATTCTTATCATAATTGTGAGTATTCTTCTTATGATGCTTAATCTGAAAATGGCTCATATGCTGGCTCACTTTGTGAATGGTAGAATGTACGTAGAGTGAATATACCCACAAAAAAGTGGGTAATGTTCATTTTCTGAGTATTGCTATATTCTTTC
The DNA here is from genome assembly GCA_947168155.1 of uncultured Lachnospiraceae bacterium. GTDB lineage: Bacteria > Bacillota > Clostridia > Lachnospirales > Lachnospiraceae > Eubacterium_Q. The sequence continues at coordinate 39,348 of CAMVKW010000002.1, forward strand.
TGTATAAAAGCTACAAGTGATTCGTTGGCTTATTAGGAGGAAGAAAGATATGAATAAAAAGGAAGTTAATAATGATAAGAAAAAAGAAGCGTTACTACTGATTGATATCCAGGATATATATTTCACACCCGGTCCCATGCTTCTACATAATCCAAGGTGTGCAGCCAAGAATGCTGCGCGGGTTTTGGAGAAGTTCAGATCAGAGGGCAAAACAGTAATTCATGTTCAGCATAATTTTAAAGTTTTATCAGGAATTCATAGTCTTGTGAAACCGATAGAAGGAGAGAAGATAATTCATAAGGAATACCCGAGTTCATTTCTCGGAACTGAGCTTCGCGAGTATTTGCAGGAAAATGAGATAACAGATTTAGTTGTAGCTGGAATGATGTCCCACATGTGTGTAGATACTACAGTTAGAGCTTGTCAGGATTATGGATATAATGTTACTTTAATAGATGATGCCTGTACTACTATGTCGCTTAAACATGATGGGAAAAAGATAGATGCTGAGACGGTACATGCTGTATATATGGCATCGCTTGCTGACGGATTCGCAAATGTAATTAAAACGGAGAAATACTTATCGGATATTAGGAAAAAATAGGATGGAAAACTATGAAAATAAGGGATGACTATACCTGTCCGCTTGAAATAGTTCATGACATTATAAAAGGTAAATGGAAAACAATAATCTTATATCAGATGAAGGACGGTCCAAAGGGACTTGCTGAACTGGAGCGAGAGATAGAAGGCATTACGCAGAAGATGCTTCTCGAACAGCTGAAGGAACTTATTGAATTCGGTCTTGTGGAGAAGAAGTCCTTCGATGGATATCCCCTTCGCGTCGAGTATTCGATAACCGAGAGGCGTGGACGAAAGATGATTGAGGCCATAGATATCATGCAGATGGTAGGTGTGGATTATATGATCGAAAATGGAATGACTGACGCACTTATTAATAAGGGGATACTATCTAAAAATGAATTATGCAGGCTAGTGAAGGAAGCAGCTGAAGGAAATGATCCGTTGGTAGATAAGAAGGGGGAATAGACTGATATGTCAGATAGGAAAGCTAAATACAACAGTTGAAACTATAGTGTGGATATAAAATGTGTTGACAGATTAATAAATTGAGAGTACCCTAAGAACATCTTTTTTAAAATACAAGGAGTTATATTACATGCGTAGATTTGTTCCCGCAACTTCACATCAGTGGATGAGATCATCTCTAGTCAGACTAGTGAATGGTCTTAATTTGATATGTGAAAGTTCAGGAATTAGAAAAGTGTAATATACGATATATTTTTTATATTAGTATTTTCAAACCACCTATCTAATTCGGATAGGTGGTTTTTTGATTACAAAGGAGGAAATGAATATGGTACTACGAAATTATAAGAAAGATGATTCCCCCATAATTGCCACATGGCTGAGAACTGAGGAAGAACTGTATAAATGGTCAGCTGACAGATTTAATAAGTATCCTTTGGAAGAAAATGACATAGAAGAGAATTATGCGCCACAGATTGAATCAGGCAGATTCTTCCCGCTCACAGCAGAGGATGAAGAGGGAAATGTTATAGGACATTTTATTATAAGATACCCAAGAGAAGATGATGACAGCAGTGTTAGATTCGGATTTGTAATAGTTGATCCAAAGCTTCGTGGAAAAGGCTATGGAAAAGAAATGCTTATTCTGGGAGTAGAGTATGTGAAAGACAACTTAAGTGCAAATAGGATCGACCTTGGAGTATTCGAGAATAATGAAAGTGCAAAACACTGCTACGAAGCAGTAGGCTTCAAAGAGTATAATAAAAGAGACTGTGAGCTGCCGATTGGTAATTGGAAATGTATAGATATGGAGATGTATATAAATGAGTAAAGATTTTGATATAAGACTGATAACTATAGAGGACTATGATGCGATATATGCATTATGGAATGCTACAGAGCAGAGTCGAAGGGCTTTAAATCCTGTGGACGATTCCTATGATGGAATTGAGAGATACCTGAAGCGTAATCCTAATACCTGCTTCGCTGCAGTGTCAGATGAAAGGATAATAGGTGTAATCCTTACAGGGCATGACGGACGCCGTGCCATAGTTCATCACCTATGTGTTCATCCGGATTTCCGAAGGATGGGTATAGCGGAGAGTCTTGTTTCCGCTGCAGAGAAAGCGCTAAAGGAAGAAGGAATTCAAAAAATCTTTGGACTGGTATTTAAGGATAATGATCCTGCAAATTCATTTTGGGAAAGTCAGGGATATACACTTAGGACAAATCTTAACTATCGAAACAAGAGTCTGAATGATGAAATCCCGGCAGGAGAATGAAAATAGGCTGAATAAATTCAAGAATGGAGGATTAAGAATATGATTATTAAAGATATAGATAAGGGAAAAGCTTTTGACTGGGGAAAAACTTCAAAGGATTATGCAAAGTATAGAGATATATATCCACAGGAATTCTACGATTACATATTAAATCTCGGACTTTGCAAGGATGGTCAGAAAGTTCTGGATATTGGAACAGGAACCGGTGTTCTTCCAAGAAATATGTATAAGTACGGAGCTGCATGGGTTGGAACTGATATAGCTGAGAATCAGATTGAGCAGGCTAAAGTCCTTGCTACTGAAGCAGGAATGAATATCGAATTCTTTGCAGCAAAAGCGGAGGATGTATCATTTCCTGATAATACATTTGATGTTATTACAGCATGCCAGTGTATCTGGTATCTGAAACATGAAGTGACTGCACCTCAATTTGCAAAGATGTTAAAACCAGGCGGACATTTCCTGATTCTCTATATGGGATGGCTTCCTTTCGAAGATGAGATAGCAGGCAAGAGTGAAGAGATTGTTTTGAAATATAATCCGACCTGGAATGGTTGTGGAGATACAGTTCATCCTGTTTGGGTACCGGATGAATATTTGACTACATTTGATCTTGTATCACAGAATGAGTTCAGAGTCGATGTTCCATTTACAAGAGATTCATGGCATGGAAGAATACGTGCATGTAGAGGGGTTGGAGCGTCCTTATCAGAAGCAGATATTGAAGCCTGGGATAAGGAACATATGCAGATGATGATGGAAAATGCACCGGAGAACTTTACGGTGAAGCATTATGTATCAATTGCAGATTTGAAGGTGAAAGAATAATGAGTAGAATAGAATATATAAAAGCAACAGAAAGTGATGCTGAGACTGTTTGTAATATTGTCCGAGGAACCAAGGCGGTAATCTATCCGCATTATTATACTCAGGCTGTAGTAGACTTCTTTGGAAGACTTCACAGCCTGGAGAATATTACCAGGGATATAAAGGATGGGAAGGTAGATATACTAAAGGTGGATGGAACTATAGTTGGAACCGGCAGCAGAGATGAAAATCATATAACCAGAGTTTATGTACTTCCGGAATATGAAGGAAAAGGTTATGGCTCAATTATTATGGATCATCTTGAGGTAGAGATTTTTTCTGAATATGAAAATGCGAATCTGGATGCCTCACTTCCGGCAACGATGTTCTATGAGCATCGCGGTTTTAGGACTGTAGAACATAGAAAACATGATATCGGAGATGGCGAAGTAATGATCTACGAGATTATGGAAAAAGATCGCTTTGCAGAAATCAAAAAAGCAGACAAGGCTGATATGGAAAAATAAAATGAATATGGCTTACAAATTTAGGGAACTTTTGTGTAGAATTTAATTACAAATGTTCCCTAAAGGAGGGCACGTGGAAATGGAAGATAAAGAAAGGGGAAACATATATGGGGTTATTATTTGTAAATGCGTGTGTAAGGGATGAATCAAGAACCAGGAGGCTTGCGGATAAGCTGTTAGAAAAGATAAATAAAACATATGATGAGATATGCCTTAAGGATATCCAGTTTCCGGTAGTAGATGAAGAGTTTCTACATGAGAGGGATAGGCTGGCTTATGGAAATGAGTTTGATAATCCGATGTTCAAACTGGCAAATCAGTTTGCAGATGCAGAAGAAATAGTGATAGCAGCGCCATATTGGGATCTATCATTTCCGGCGGCGCTGAAGCAATACTTAGAACAGGTTAATGTGGTTGGCATTACATTTAAATACACAGAAGAAGGAGTCCCTGTAGGACTATGTAAGGCAAAAAGGCTTTGGGTGGTTTCCACGGCTGGAGGCTTCTATGCGCCGGAAGAATATGGATTTGGATATATAAAAGCCTTGGCAGAAAGCTATTATGGCATTAAAGATGTAAGGCATATAAAAGCGTTAGGGCTTGATATAGTCGGGGCTGACGTGGAAAAGATTTTAACAGATGCTGAAAATGAAATAATGGATATGGATATTTAATAATATAAATAGCAAGGTTTCTTATCTGATTTAATTCTGAAAAGAAATCTTGCTTTTTTATTGACAAATGTATATACACATTATATATTGTGTATATCAGATATATACAATATATAAACCGAGGTGTATAATATGAGTAGTATAAATACTTACGAAAATGCTATAGAAATAAAGAATCTTACCAAGAAGTACGATGGCTTCACGCTGGATAATGTGAGCTTCGATGTGCCTAAAGGGAGCATCATGGGATTCATTGGACAGAATGGAGCGGGCAAGACAACGACAATTAATTCACTTCTCAATATCATTAACTGGGATAGTGGCGAGATAAAACTTCTTGGGCAGGAGATGCCGGAACATGAATATGAAGTAAAGGAACAGATTTCAGCCATCTTCGATGTACTTCCATTTAATGATGATCTGTCGGCAAAACAGCTTACACGTATAATGCGTGGAATATGGAAGGAGTGGAACGAGGATGCATTTCTTAACTACCTGGAAAGATTCCAGCTTCCTTTTAGGAAGAAGTTTGGACAGTTTTCCAAAGGTATGAAGATGAAGCTTCAGATAGCTGCGGGGCTGTCCCATAATGCAAAGCTTCTTATCATGGACGAGGCTACAACAGGACTTGATCCGGTTGTAAGAAATGAAATCTTAGATATATTCCTTGAGTATCTGCAGGATGAGAATAACTCGATTCTCATGTCATCACATATCACATCAGATCTCGAGAAGATAGCGGATATGGTTACATTTATCGATAAAGGTAGGATACTTCTTACAGGTATCAAGGATGAAATTTTGGAAAACCACGGAGTTGTAAAGTGCTCTAAGAAGGATTTCAAGGACTTCGAAAGAGAAGATTATATAAGTGCCAGAGTTACTGACTTTGGAGCAGAGGTAATGGTTAGTGACCGAAGTAAAGCTGGAAAGAAGTTCTCTGGTGCAGTAATAGATAAGACAACACTTGAAGAGATAATGCTTTTCTATGTAAACAGAGATAAGAATCAGTGGAGTTAGGTCGGAGAAAAAACATTGATAAGGATATAAATATGAAAGAATTAATCCTAAGAGATATATATTTAATAAGAAAAAATCTCCTGATTACCTTTGGAATATTTGTGGGTATATTCATGTTAGGTTTTTTAGCTGTTTTATCGGCTAAGTATGGTAATATTGCGAAATATGCATTTGATAGTGGAGTGATAAATGATGTACTTCAGACTTCGACTGCTTTTGGAATAGTAGCAGGTGTGATACTCGGAACTGCCGTGGAGCATATATATAATCTTATTAACAAGGATTATAACTGCGGGTGGCATCAGTACCTTTTGTCTTCAGGGGTTAAGCCTGAAACTATAGTCGGCGTGAAATATCTGATGGTGGTTATTATAGATATTATATGCTTGCTGACAGGTATAGGTGGATGTCAGCTCCTGAAAGCTATATCTGGAGCAGGTGAGGGATTACTCATTAAAGGAACATTTGCTGATCAGGAAGGAATGATCGTAATTATCTGGTTTACATCTATACTTCTTATCACCGGGGGATATTTTTCTGCATTGGAATATGCTTATAAGGGAAAGAGTAACCAGAAGACTGATATCATCAAAATCCTTCCGATTATGGTGGCTATCATAGTTATAATGGTAATATTCTTCATCCTGGAACAGGATGAAGAAGCGAGTAAGAGACTACTTCTGGCGCTGTTTGATAAGATGCAGAATGTGACAGTATTATATATCGTACCAATCGTAACATCATTAGTGGTTACGGTAATCTGCTACCTGATTTCTGTAAAAATAGTTAAGAAAGAGGGGAAGCGAGTATGAGAGGACTAATATATAAAGATTTATATCTTATAAAAAGTAAGGTCATTGCTGGTTCTTTGTCAATTCTGGTTATAATAATATCAATGTATGTAGTATATGCAACTGTTAGTGGAAAGGTACTTTTTCCTACAGAGATGGCTGCTGTAATAACAGATCTCATGATAGTTATGTATATTGGCGTACTAAGCTATGGTTATATAATAAAGGCTGATACTAAAAAACAGTGGGGATTTTATGGCATGGCTCTTCCCGGCAGCGCAAAGCTGATTGTCGGAGCAAAGTATATGACGGTATTCATCATGTATCTTATATCATACATAATATGTGTACTGAATGATCTGATGATTGGCCTTTTCTTCGGGAAAGCAGTTGATATGTCTCTCCTGGTTTTGATGTTTATGCTGTTACAGATGTTTTTAAATGCTATCGAGATGCCGCTTGCATTTAGATTTGGAACGGATAAGGCTGCGGGAATCAGAATATTCATCACAATTGTAATAGTATTGATTATTTCTATTTATCTGCTCTTCGGAAATATAGAGTGGCTTATGGCAGAAGATGGACTGATTAAAATTATAATAAGATTATTCAGTGATAATGCGGATTCTGTAACCATGTCTTATGAGTTGCAGCAATTTATCAAAAGACTTACATATATGAACTATATCGAGATGGCTGTTTTTACACATCTGATGGTCTTTGCGTATTATATATCTTACCGCATATCCTGCAAGGTTTTCAGGAAGGGGGTGCTGAGAGATGACAACTGATCGTTTAGAATCTACTGATAGTTTTAGAAGGATAATAGTAAAGGTTAGGTAATGACATGGATATAATTATTTCGAATTCTTCGAATGACCCGATCTACATGCAGATCGTTAATCAGATAAAGGCTATGATTATGAGCGGAGAGCTTTCCCCTGGGGAGGCTCTCCCTTCGATGCGTAATCTGGCTATGCAGATGAGAGTAAGTCTAATCACAACTAAACGTGCCTATGAGGAACTAGAGCGGGATGGCTTCATAGAAACCTACACAGGTAAGGGAAGCTTCGTAAAGGCGCAGAACGCGGAGCTTCTTAAAGAAGAAAACTTAAGACAGGCAGAGGAACATCTGCAGAAAGCAGTTCAGAAGGCTAAGATAAGTGGAATCACATTTGAGGAATTAACTGATATACTTAAAATGCTTTATGATGAGTGATAAGAGTATTATAACTATTGCTGACAATTACTTTTTTCTTTAATTTAAAGAGGAATGGCTATGAAAATCTATGTTGATTTTGATGATTGTATCTGTGAAACGGCAAGGAATTTCTCTACTCTTGCAGTAGAAATGTTTGATATCCATGTGCCATATGAGAAAATTAAATATTTTGAGCTGGATAAATCCTTTAATCTGACTAATGAGCAGTATGATCAGTTTATGACCAAAGGGCACGAGCCGGAGGTCCTTCTGTCGTACGATGAAACACCGGGAGCAACGGATGTTATAAATGAATGGATTTCATATGGTCATGAAGTGTTTATTATAACCGGCCGACCTTTTAGTGCATATGAACCGTCCCGACAGTGGCTGGATAATCACGGGCTAAAAAATGTCAGATTATATTGCTTAAATAAATATGGCAGAGACAGTTTTATATACAGTGCTTTCAGTCTTGAACTTGAAGATTATTACAAGATGAAGTTTGATTTTGCAGTTGAAGATTCACCTAAAGCATTTAGATTTTTTGATCATCTTCCTGATTTAAAGGTTTTGGTTTATGACAGGCCCTGGAACAGGGATACAGAGTTTAAGAATGACAATTATATCAGGTGTTTAGACTGGAACCAAATACAGGAAATCGTTCGTAAACATCAGGACATTTAAATGAAACTCTACTTTCCGTAGGTGTTTTTTACAGAGCTTATGTTCTAAAATCTGTGATAGTAACATTCACGGAGGTAAGAAATATGAATCAATACGTAACAGGTGCGGTAATAAAGGAACTGCGTGAAAAGAACACAATGACTCAACAGGTTCTTGCGGATAAACTTGGAGTCAGCGCCAAGACAGTATCAAAATGGGAAACTGGAAAGGGCTTTCCTGACATAACCTTGCTTGAACCAATCGCAGAAGCATTTGGAATATCGGTTACAGAACTCATATCAGGGAATACTGTTATTAATGCTAATGTATCTGCGAATATGCTACGTTCTAAATTCTATGTGTGTCCGGTATGTGGAAATGTAATTCACAGCATGGGGGGAGTCCGTAATCAGTTGTCATGGAATCCAGCTTACTCCACTTGAAGCAGAACCTACAGATGAAAATCATATGATCTTTATAGAGCGGGTAGAAGATGAGTATTACGCAAGGATTGAACACAGCATGTCGAAAGCGCATTACATTTCATTTGTTGCAGCAGTGACATCAAATGATATCCAACTGGTTAAGCTATATCCGGAAGGAAATGCAGAGGCGCGATTAAAAATCAGAGGAGTAAAGAAGATTTTCTTCTATTGCAATCATGATGGTTTATACTACATCGATGTAGTTAAAGGCATAGATGACAAAGAAAGCGGCTACGATAATTACAAAGAGAGAAAAGAATTAGAAGAAGCTGCAAAGCGACTGTTTGGTTAAGTAAGATATATTTTGATTGTGTCAGCCTGTATGGAATCTAAGGATTCTATACAGGCTTTTTCTAACCTTTGCTATTGACAAAGAATATTACATATGATAAAAATGAAACAAGTTTCATTTTTATGTGGAGGATAGAAATGCCAAAGGTATCGGAAGAATATTTTGAAAAAAAGAAGCAGGCAATAGTCGATGCTGCATACAGAGTTTGCCTTAGAAAACCAGTCGAGATGATTACGATGATGGATGTTATAGAGGAGACGGGTTTATCACAAGGAGGAATCTATAGATTCTATAAAGATTTAGATGAAATCCTAAGTGATGTTATTGCTGGAATGAGGAAAAACATAAGCATAGTTGATGATATGGAGCGGCTCTTTAGTGTAAAGGAAGAGCTCGGCTTTGAAGAAGGAGTACATAAAATCCTTGATATTCTGGCGGATGTGATGGAGAAGCATCTGATGGATATTCAGAAGATTAATTTTGACCTTACTGTCCTTGCAATCAATGAGCCTGAAAGAGCAGAAAAGATAATTGGAGGCGTTAAGGGACAGAGTAGTTTAGGCTATCTTTCTACTGTGGCACTTCCTAACCTCTTTAAGGAAAGCAAGAAAAGAAAGTATAAACTCAGGGATAAACCAGAGAATATAGCAAGTTTTATTTCAGCTGCTTATACGGGAATAGAAATGAACTGTATTCTATCAGCTTGCTACAGAGCTCCAATGGGAGCGCAGTGTAAGCCGAGACCACTTTTTGATACGCTTGCAAAAACTATCATCTATTTATGCGGAGGTGAAGAATAATGGGAAATAATCCAAAGCCAACCGGAAAATATGCAGTCGGAACGACAACATTTACGGCAAAGGAACTGAGGGATGAGGTTTTGCATCCTGGTGAAAAGAGAAGAATCTCGGCACGCATCTATTATCCCGTAACAAAGGATTCTGTGAATGGACTTGAAAAGGTAATGTACATGTCGCGAGATATGTTTAAGGGGGTGAAGGGTGCTTTTAAGCTTCCGCTTAATTATGATAAGGAAACTGCGGCGGGGCATAATGTATCTGAATGCTATAAGGATGCTCCGCGGACTATCGGAGAGAAGTTTCCATTTATCATTTTCAATCATGGATATCAGTCCTTCAGAGAGGGCAATTCATTTCTTTGTATCGAGCTTGCATCTCATGGTTATGTAGTTATGACGGTTGGTCATCCGTTGGAGGGTGTCTGTACTGAGTATGACGGGGCTGATCCAACTTTTGGTGATAAGAAGCTGCCTAGTCTCGCAAATAAACCGATAATCCCGAATATGCTAGCGCTTAATAAGCTTTGTAAAATGAAGGGGACGGATGAAGAACTGACTAAAGCGATTGACAAGTATCAGGAAAGGTTTGGTATCTTTCTGATAAAGCGTCTTCCTGAATGGGAAAAGGATATATATACAGCACTGGACTATGCTAAGCAGAACTTCAGTGATTTGATAGATTTCGATAAGGGCATTGGCCTGACAGGTCATTCATTTGGTGGGGCGATAGCTTATTATCTTTGCATGAAGGATCCACAGTTTAAGTGTGGTGTCAATATAGATGGCATACTGTTTGGCGAGTATAAAGATCAGATTATGGATAAGCCGTTTCTTATGATCGCCTGCGATAATCATGAAGTACTTACCGCGAGAGTCTGCAGTATGCACTCGGCACCTGCATATAAAGCTGTGTTCAGGGATATGAAGCATGTTGGTTTTTCGGATATGAAGCATGCAATTCCAAAGGCTATGTCAGCAGTGGCAGGTAAGTTAGATGCGGACCTTATGCACGAGAATCTTTGCAGGTGTCACAAGGAGTTCTTCGATACACACCTTAAGAAAGTGAAAAACTCTCCGGAACTTAAGACAAATGATGTGATGCGATATGCAGTTTATGAATAAGTTTTGCCTTGACCTTTCCCTTACGGCAAAGTTTATACTAAGCAAAACTAAGTCGTTTTGGAGGTCAATATGAAGCAAGAACAGATAAAGAGAATGGAAGAAGCCATTGCAGCTGACTACACGAATATGGTTGGAATGGTGATAGTTAAAGATGGAGAAAAGGTTTATGAGAATTACTATAATGGATGCACTGATCAGTCTCGTATACATGTTTTTTCGGTGACAAAAAGTATTGTATCTGTTTTGATTGGAATAGCCATTGATAAAGGCTTGATTAAGAGTATAGATGACAAAGTCCTGGATTATTACCCAGATTATATAGTTAAGAGGGGAGAGAAAACCCTTCCGGAAATTCGAATCAGGGATATACTCACAATGACTGTGCCGTATAAGTATAAGTTTAATCCTTATACGAAGTATTTCACCAGTATGGACTGGGTAAAGTTTTCTCTTGATAAGATGGGCGGAAAAGGAAAGATAGGAGAGTTCAGATATGCTCCAATCATAGGTCCGGATGTTCTATCTGGAATACTTGTGAAGGCAACAGGACAGTCTGTGCTGGAGTTTGCAAAGGAGAATCTATTCGAACCTTTAGATATAAATATAGAGAAGAATATTACATTTCATAGCAAAGAAGAGCAGATGGGGTTCTACAAGTCCACAGATATGAACGGCTGGGTTGCAGATCCACAGGGGGTAAATACTGCAGGATGGGGGCTTACCATATCGCCGGTTGATATGGCGAAGATAGGACAGCTTTTCCTGAATAAGGGTAAGTGGAATGGTAATCAGATTGTTTCTGAAAAATGGGTTGAAGAGAGTACTACTGAACATAGCAGATGGAAAAAGATGAACCTTCCATATGGATATCTGTGGTGGATCGGAGAAACGGGCGGCTATGCAGCTATGGGAGATGGTGGTAATATTATCTATGTCAATCCTGATAAGAATCTGGTGGTTGCGATTACATCACTTTTTTATCCGAGAGCAAAGGACAGGATAGAGTTTATCGAGAATTTCATTTTATAATAAGGAGACGGAGATGCTTTCGATTGGAGAGTTTTCGAATATATGCAAGGTTTCAACAAAAACACTCAGGTATTATGCAGAAATAGGTCTGTTGGAACCAAGTGAAGTGAATCCGGAAAATGGATATCGTTATTATTCCATTGACCAGCTGGAAAAGATGCTGTTCATCAGCAGACTGAAGTCATATTCATTTTCATTGGATGAAATTAAGGAAATAGTGGAAGCTGACGCTGAGAAGAGTGATAAACTTTATACTGCATTTCTTAAGAAGAAACAGGAAATCGAAAGGCATATTAATGATTATGGTCAGATTCTGAATCAGCTGGACACTGATCTTACTGCTATAGAACAGGGCGAATCTATAATGTCTTATATGGATGATATAGATGTGCGCCTAGTGGATGTTCCAGAAATGTGCGTTCTATATGTGCGAAAATCTGTTCAGCAGGAAGATTTTCCTATGGAGTATGCTAAGAGCTATGAGAAGCTTTTTAAGACAATCGCTACGTCACACCTTACTATGTGTGGTGCTCCAATGGTTATGTTTCATAGTGCTGAGTTTACACCGGCCGGTCTGGATACGGAGTTTGCAATACCGGTAAAAGAATATGTGACCGGCACAAGAGATTTCACTCCGGGACTTTGTCTTAAAACAGTTGTGAAAGGACCTTATACTGACCTTACTTCGGTCTATGCTAAGCAGACAGAGTGGGCAGAAAAAGAGGGTTACAAATGTAATGGACCTTTGTTTGAAGTATATGTCACAGATCCATCTCAGGTCGCAAATGAAATGGAGAACATCACCGAGGTTTACTATCCGGTCAAAAAGGTAGTATAATTATCTATGTATCGAGGTGTTATATTTTTTTTAATGAGGAGGTAATAAAAATGGGTGTTAACAGGTTCGTTTTAAATGGGGTTTCTTATCATGGTCATGGTGCCATAAATGAGATTCCGGGGATTGTAAAATCAAAGGGATTTAAGAAGGCATTTGTAGCTTCTGACCCTGATCTTATTAAGTTTGGAGTTACTGCAAAGGTTACTGATCTGCTTGAGCAAAATGGGATCGAGTATGAGATTTATTCGGATATTAAGCCAAATCCAACTATCGAAAATGTGCAGAAGGGTGTTGAAGCATATAATGCATCAGGTGCAGATTTTATGATTACTATTGGTGGCGGATCATCTATGGATACAGGAAAAGGCATAGGTATTATTGTAAATAATCCTGAGTATGCAGATGTTCGTTCTCTTGAGGGCGTTGCTCCTACAAAGAACCGTACTGTATTCACTATTGCTGTTCCTACAACAGGTGGAACCGGAGCGGAGTCAACGATCAATTATGTTATTACTGATGTTGAGAAGAAGCGTAAGTTTGTATGTGTAGATCCTAACGATATACCTGATGTAGCAGTTGTTGATCCTGATATGATGTCGACTATGCCTAAGGGACTTTCGGCAGCGACAGGAATGGACGCACTTACACATGCTATTGAAGGTTATACTACGGCTGCAGCCTGGGAGCTTTCTGATTGCCTTAATCTTGAGGCTATAAAGCTTATTGCTGCAAATCTCAGAAAAGCAGTTGATAATGATCCTGAAGGTCGTGAGGGAATGGCGCTTGCACAGTATGTTACAGCTATGGCTTATTCAAATGTAGGACTTGGCATAGCTCATTCCATGGCACATACACTTGGTGCAGTTTATGACACACCTCATGGAGTTGCTTGTGCTATGATGCTTCCGATTGTTATGGAATTCAATGCTGAAGCAACAGGTGAGAAATTTAAATATATTGCAGAAGCATTTGGTATAGATACGAAAGATATGGATCAGGCAACATATCGCAGGGCTGCTATAGATGCTGTAAGACAGTTGTCAGTTGATGTAGGAATACCTACAAAGCTTGATAAGCTTAAAGAAGAGGATCTTGATTTCTTATGTGAGTCTGCAGCGGCTGATGCATGTGCGCCTGGAAATCCTAGAGCTGCAAGTCTTGAAGAATTTAGAGAGATGTTTATGAAACTAATGTAATAATTATGTATTTCTAAACCACCTATCTAATTCGGATAGGTGGTTTTATTATTTGAAGATGGATCATAATATGATCAAATTATAGGAGTGAAACGGATGGAACCACAAGATTACGAAAAAGAAGAGTTTATCATTCTTGATGAATCGTACATAGATGAGATGGCGGAGCTTTATAAGACTGCATTTGCCGGAGATCCTTGGAACGATGACTGGAGCGACAGAGAACAATTATATGAATATGTGAAGGAGATATCCAGTACATATCATTGCCTTAATTATGGGCTAAGGATAGATGGAAAGCTAGTGGCGATGTCTCTTGGAATGATTAGACATTGGTGGGAAGGCACCAATTATAATGTTGAGGAACTATGCGTATCACCTGAACTACAGGGCAAGGGTGTGGGAAGCAGGTTCATGGAAATGATTGAGAAAGATATTCAGACCAGAGGCGCAGTTGGAATCTTTCTTCAAACAGATAATGATAAACCTGCATATCGTTTCTATCATAAAATAGGATTCGGTGATCTTGGGGCACACGTGAGTCTTTATAAAAGCCTCCCTCGCAAAATAGTTATGGCGACGGAGGAAGATAGAGAAGAACTCATGGCTTTATACAAAATGCAGGTTGGTAAAGAGTTCTGCCCGTGGACAGACGATTATCCAAGCGATGAAACCATAGATTTTGATCTATCAAGAGATGCACTCTTCGTTATGAAAGAGGATGGCAAAATAATTGCTTCTGTATCTATCGAGGAAGATGAAGAGGTAGATAAACTAGAGTGTTGGAATCCCGACCTTGCACCAGCAGGTGAACTTGCTAGACTCGCAGTTCTGCCAGAGAAACAAGGACAGGGAATAGCTAGGCAAATGCTTAAGTTTGGAATGAATGAGCTTAAAAGGAGAGGCTGCAAAAGTATACATTTCCTTGTGAATAAATATAATGAGAAAGCTATTCGTTCATACGCACAGTTTGGCTTTGATGTAGTTGGTGAATGTCATCTATTTAATCAGGATTTCCTGTGTTATGAACAGGTGCTGTAAAAAGGATTAGTGTGGTTAAATAAAGAATATATTTGAAGTGGTTAGGTATTAATATGAATGCAAGAGAATTTTTGGAAATATTACATGTGGCTGAAAGACTTAAAGATACACCACGGCACTGTACTACGAGCAAAAGAAGGGTAGAAAGTGTTGCTGAACATAGTTGGAGAGTATCGCTTATGGCATTTCTTCTTAGAAATGAATTCCCTGAGGTCGATACAGACAAAGTGGTTTGTATGTGTTTGATTCATGATCTTGGAGAATGCTTTACGGGAGATATTCCAACATTCGTTAAAACAGATAGCGACAGAAAAACTGAAGATGAGCTGCTTGGTGAGTGGGTGAAGAGCCTTCCTGAAGAAGTATCAAAGTCTATGGCGGAACTATATGATGAAATGGAGAAACAGGAAACTCTTGAGGCGAAGCTGTATAAAGCTCTGGATAAACTCGAGGCTCTGATACAACATAATGAATCTCCAATAGACACTTGGTCAGAAAATGAATATGAATTAAATCAAACATATGCATTTAATGTGGTTGAACATTCTGAATGGTTGCAAGAACTTAGGCAGGAGATTCTTAAAGATACACTTGAAAAAATAGAGATGGAAAAGCCGGATAGTAAGGAACTGCTTGATAATATAGAATACGGATTAGCTACAAAAGATGATATAGAAGAGTTAATACAACTCCGAATAGCTTATATGATAGATGATTTCGGCAGTGTATCTGAAGTAGAAAAGGATGGAATGGAGAAACAGCTTCCTAGTTATTTTGAAAGAAAACTTGGAACTGAACTTATTGCGTTTGTTGCAAGAGATAACGACAGGATAGTTTCAGTTGCATATCTGCATATTATAGAAATGCCTGCTAATTCTGTTCTTCTGAACGGGCTTTACGGAGATGTACTCAGTGTTTATACAGTGCCTGAGTATCGCGGTAAAGGACTATGTACTACTCTAATGAAGAATCTTATAGAACATAGTAAAAAACTTAGACTAGGACGAATAGATTTAAAAGCAACAGATGACGGATATCCAATTTATGAGAAGGTAGGTTTTAAAGAGGTAGAAGCTAGATACAGAGATATGAGGTATGAGTTATGATGAATGTATTATTTGAGACGAAAGATAAAGAGATAAAACTTAATGTAAAAGTGGATCAAGATACTATTTGGTTTATAATAGATTGAAGTGATTTAAAATGGGTAAGAAAAAGGTTGAACATGTGGTGTTTGATGGAATGAGAAAGATAAAAAAGAAAGTCAATATCAACCAATATAACACGCAAACAAAAATGAAAATAATGGGACAGACGGATAAGCAGTGTGTCCAGCAACATCCGTTTCCACCACTTTATGATAAGGATTCCAAGGTGTTGATACTAGGGAGTTTTCCATCTGTTAAATCCAGAGAAATGAAGTTTTTCTATGGCCATCCGCAAAACAGATTCTGGAAGGTAATCGCAAGTATTTTTGATCAGGAGAATCCGACTTCAATTGAAGAAAAGAAGAAATTGATTCTCGATAATCATCTTGCACTTTGGGATGTGATTGCTGAATGCGAAATATCGGGTTCATCTGATGCGAGCATTAAAAACGCCAAAGCAAATGATATAAGTGAGATTTTAAATAATTCACAGATTCAGAAGATAATCGTAAATGGGAAAACAGCTGAACGACTGTATATCAAGTATATTGAACCTGTGACGGGGATAAAAGCAGTTGTGCTTCCATCCACTAGTCCGGCAAATGCAACGTGGAGTTTGGAAAGACTTGTGGATGTATGGAAATCCGAAATAAAGTATTCAATATAAAAATTGACAAATGTTAAAAATATGGGGTATTCAAAGTTTTTTAGGGTTTCCCAAAGTTGTTTAGGGTCTAACTTTAGGGTTTGACTTGTAAGAAACCAAAGTTGTTTAGGGTTTGGTTTTAGGGTTTGTCGTTAGGGGCAATCAATAGGGTTTTTTTATAACAAGGAGCCTGCTCCTTTGTCAGATAGTGATAAGGATTAGGACTCCCTGTTAGATTGTTGTAAGGTTAGATATTAAGCTTTGCGTATTTCTTTGCATCCTTTCGTGCTTCAGCTTTTTTTCTGGCAAATTCTCTTGCGTTTTCACGTATTCTTTCCTGATACTTTTCCATCTGCCTTTCGGTTGACTTGTCAAGCATCTTGGTAAATGATTTTTCAAACTTAGGGTCGTTAATGTATTTCATAAGCGTAGGTAATGCAGAGATAGAAAGCTTTTCATCCGAACCAAGTCCCTTTTCTGCCTTGATTTTATTAATAATTCCGTTTTTCTTAAGGAAGTTAAATACATCTTTCTTTACTGCACGCTTTGCGGATTCTGCGGCTTCATCATCATTATAGCCACTATTTGGCGACATAAACTGCAACAGTATCTTGGTATTCTCAGGCTTTTTGAGTACATTTGCAACGGCTATATTATATATAAGATTATTACTAATATGCTTATATCTCTTTAGATAGCCATATTTACCATTTATCTCCTTTATGGTCATAGTATTAAAGGCATTACTGATTTTTTCCATACCCTTTCTGTTATATTCAAGTCCTGATACTAATCTTTCAGATATTCCTACCTTGTCTTTTATACCGACTATTCTTGCGGTATCCATATCAATGTGATATCCTCTGCTATTGTTTATTCTGATTATTTCCTCTTTTAGTGATTTGTCTTTGATTCTTTTGCTTGATTCCTTAAGTTCATTTATGGAAACATCCTCTGTCACTAGCTTTCGGAGCTCTCTTCTTACTACAGAAGCCTCTGCAATTTCATATGAGCCGGCGATCATTTTGTTCAGAAGATCATTTTTAGTATTGAATATACCGTTGTCATACGATCTGGATGATCTTGGTTCCATCTCATTATAATACTTACGAACATCGTAATTGAAATCACTTGCAAGACCTGACAATATTCTCTCTTTATACATATTTCTTTCTGCAGAAAGCAACATGAATTCTGCTGTGAGTTTTGCATTCTTACTTAGCGTTTCAGGATTTTTGACTGGAAAGCTTTTTGATAGTTTTTCTCTGAAATTAGGGATGGAACATGAACGAATGTTCAGTTCTATATTATTTTCCCTGGCATTTTTATAGGCTTCCTTTGAAAGAGTATTAAGAGTTCTCTTATATACATCACCTCTATCTGCAAAGTCTTCCATCAGCCTATATCGCTCAGCACTTTCTGCTGTTCTGTGACCTCTGAAATTTGGTTTATGCTTAGCCTCGTATTTCCTTACCTTATTTGTGAGTGCTACTAATTTATCTCCCAGAGTACCCAGTGTTACTCCATTAATGTTGTTATTATCAATAAGTGTTACAAGATTATACATATCCTTAAGTATGGATCTGTAATCATTTGGACCTTCAATGGTTGTAGATTTTTCGTCATTAGCTTCTTTATTAACCTGGGCATTTCTGAATAATTTGATATAATTTTTCAGCTCCTGAGACAGAGTGCTGAAAGTATCCATAATAGCAGTTCCACTGACAAGTCCCTTATCCTCTGAAGAAGTAATATCCTTAGCGGCATATGTATACTTTGCTATAACCTTTTCCTCTGCATTTACGTTTGAACGTACATCATTCGCGTTTTGATTATCTGCTTTGTATAATGGTTTTTCCTCTTTCAGCTTTTTCTTCTTTTTAGGTTCATTCGCGTGGTCATCAATGAACTGTTTGAAAAGGGCATTGAAAAAATCATCTTCAGACAAATCTTTTTCCTCTGGAGAGATACTGTTATCAGCTTTTTTGGAATTTGCAGGCTTAGAAGCGCTAACTGCATTTATGTTGTTGTATTCTTTATGGTTATTATTTTCTTCCAGAGCCATTTTCTCTTCCAGAGCTTTTTTTTGGGCGGCTTGAATTCTTTTCTCTAATTCCGTTTTTTTCAGTGATTCTCTTGTTTTTTCTCTATCTCTGTTTTCTAGTTTATTATTAACCTTCCATTCAGACTTCTTATTCACGGTATCCTTGATAAGTTCAAGGTTCCAGACTTTTTTGCCATCCTGCTTTATAAGATATGTATCCTTGAATTCCTTTCTTGAATACATTTTCCTTGCTACGGAATTTATTCTATCTAAGCTGAAGGCCTCATCTTTAACAGAAGGATCACTCAGTTTTTGCTTACGGTGGACAGTCTTAAACCAGTGATAGCCGGCGGTTGCTTTTGAGATACCTTCGAGCAGATCTTCGCCTTCTGCCATATTGAACTCACCGGAGTTTAGGGCAATATATTTATTGCACATAAAGCCACCATGTTCATATGTATTCATAGAGGACATAAGCATAGTCTCAAAGTTCTCAATAACCTCTTCAGTCAGTTGAGTAGCTTTGCCGGAGATGTCATCAACTTTAAGTACTCTCTTTAATCCTATGACAAAAGCTCTGTAACCATTTGGGCCGTTAAAAAAGTCATCAGCCGTCTTATCATCAACATTTTCGGGTAAGGCGGCAGCTTTTTCATAGAATCTGTCAAAGGTTTCAAGAAAATCAGCTATATCCTGATTCTGAATAGTTTTATTTTCCTCAGTAAGAAGAGCTTTTAATTCAGCTATCTGAGGATAAGTCGGCTTGGTATAGCTTGTGGAGTTAAAGCTTGAAGCAAGTTCGACCTTGGTGTAGTTTTGTAGAAACTTAATATCCTCCAAGGTTTCAGCCTGATAAGCCTGAGGCTCATCAACCTTCAGATCCGGAATTTTCTTATATACATATTCATTAACCTCCTGCTCAAGATTAATAATATTTGGTTCATTTACATCTACTTCGTTGATATTATACTCTTTCATCTGTTTATCTCCTTTATTCAGGGTTTTTATTATATAACGATTAAACATTTTATGATAAAATAATAATACTCATAGCATAACAAAAGAGCAACACTCTTTGGTGATTTGCACCTTGTGTGCACCTTTTTGTAAGAGTTAACTATTGAATGAGTCCAGATCCTTTAATATCCTTTCTCAATATAAATTGGGAAAGGATATTTTGATGACGGTTAGGGAAAGGTACTCTATTCCCCAAAAATAAAAAAATGTTGAATTTGGGGAATAGAGAATGTATTATAATCGTGGAGGTGATGGAATGAAACTAATAAAAAGAGTCAAATATCTAAATGAGATTGCCGAATTAATTGGTATTCCTGATATTAAAGTGATAACCGGAATACGTAGATGTGGCAAGTCCAAAATCATGGATGCTTTGACTGAGTTGATTAAGGAATCTGATCCATCAGGAAATGTAATACATGTAAATTACAATATTACTGAGTTTGAAAATCTACTTGAGTATCATGCGTTAGAAGACTACATTGAATCACAATATATTACCGGTGAAAATAATTATGTGTTGATTGATGAAATACAGATGTGTGAGCACTTTGAAAAGGCTATAAATAGTCTTCACTCGAAAGAAAAATATGATATATATGTTACCGGTTCAAACGCATTTTTGCAAAGTAGCGATTTGGCTACATTATTTGTAGGACGAACATATGAGATTCATATAATGCCATTTTCATTTGAGGAATATCTGGCCTATTTCCCATCGGAAAAAGTGAATGACAGTTTGACAAAATATATTACTGAAGGTGGAATGGCCGGATCATATTTGTATAAGAATAGTAATCAGAAATATCGATATATTAATGACGAAGTGTTAAATGCTTTGGTTGTTAGAGATATTATAAAGAAGTATAGTATTCGAAATGAACATTTGCTTCATGTCCTTCTTGATTTTATGATGGATAATATTGGAAATTTGATTTCAGTCCGTTCAATATCAGATTCTTTGGCGAGTAATAAGACAAAGGCTGATCATAAAACAGTTGGTAAGTATATTGATTATCTATGTAAAGCATATGCGTTTTATCGTGTTCGTAGATATGATATTAAAGGAAAAAAATATCTAAGATCCGAAGATAAATACTATCTGTCGGATCATAGTTTTAAGTATGCACGACTTGGAACAAAAAACATGGATTATGGTCATGTGCTTGAAAATATAGTTGCAGTGGAGTTGATAAGACGTGGATATGAAATATATGTAGGAGTAGCAGGAGATAAAGAAATAGACTTTGTTGCCATGAGACAAGGCAATAGAATATATATCCAGGTGTCATATGATATAAGTGAACAAAAGACTTTTGAGAGAGAAGTAGCTCCTTTATTGAAAATAGGAGATGCATATCCAAAGATGTTGATTGCTAGAACATACCAACCGGAATATAATCACGAAGGTATACGGATTGTTGATGCTGCTGAATGGTTAACTAATGTAAAATATGAGGGAAATAGCTAATGATAAATGTACTATTTGTCTGCTGGGGCAATATTTGTAGATCCCCAATGTGTGAGTTTGTTTTTAAAGATTTGGTAAAGAGAAAGGGTGTGGAGGATAAGTTCCACATTGAGTCTCGTGCCACACATACTGATGAGATTTGGAATGGGCACGGTAATCCGGTGTATCCACCAGCTAAGGAGAAAATGGCTGAGCATGGCATTTCCTGCAAAGGCAAGAGAGCTCAACTGCTTATTCAGTCCGAATATAACGATTATGATTATATAATCGGAATGGATGATCTGAACTTAAAGTGGATGAGAAGAATCCTGAAGGCAGATGAAACCTCACAGGGTTTTGATAGTGCAGAGGCTAGAAGAGGGCAGAAAATCTCTCTTCTTATGGACTACACAAATCGTCCCGGAAGTGTTGCAGATCCATGGTATACAAGAGATTTTGAAACAACATACAGAGATGTTATAGAAGGTTGTGAAGGATTTTTTAAGTACCTTGAAGATCAAAAGATGATATAATGCGGAAAGTATTATTCGTTAGATTAGGAAGTATAGTTTTACAATGAGTACAGTTGTAGTTTTACAGCAAATGGGAGTTATTATAATCCTAGTTGCGATTGGTATTTATTTATATAAGAAAAAAGTTGTTGATAACACGGTATCTCAAAAGATATCCGTAATAGTAATGGATATCTGTAATCCAGCCCTTATACTTGCATCCATCCTTTCGGGAAATGTGACCGCAAGTCATAAGGATCTTTTAATAGCAATTATACTTGGAGCAATATTCTACATTGGTCTTGTGGTTTTAGGAGCAATCCTTCCATTCATCCTTAAAGTAGAAAAAGATAAAAGGCGTTTCTACAATCTAATGACTGTTTATACAAACGTTGGCTTTATCGGAATTCCCGTTGCAAGAGCAATCCTGCCGGAAAATGCCATCCTCTATGTAATTGTTTGTAACGTAATGTACAGTCTTCTTTTCTATACCCATGGAATAACAATTCTCAGTAGTGGAAAAGAGAAGATAAATCTGAGGCATGTTCTAAGTCCCGGAACCATCATGGCGGTGCTTAGTCTTCTTGTATGTTGGTTTAAGATAACACCACCACCACTGATCAGTAGCAGTATTAGTTATATTGGAAATGCTACAGTATTTTTGTCTATGGTACTTCTTGGAGTATCCATTGCGAGGTCAGATGTAACAACAGGTTTTAAAGAAATTAGGCTATGGGGTTACATTGTTATCAGGCTTGTGCTCCTTCCGATAGCAATGTTCTTTGTACTCCGCGGAATTGGATGCAAGGACATAACAGTACTTGGCTTCTGCCTTATGGCGGCAATGCCGGTAGGCAATCTGCCACTCATTCAGTCCGAAAAAATTGGAGAGGATACAGAGCTCCTCTCCAAAGCAATTACAGTTACTACAATGGTCAGCATGGTGACCATTACATTACTTATGATGCTTTTCACATCACTGATCTAGTAAACTTTAGTTTTAGATTCAATTACAGCGAATGCTCCTAAATGGAGATTCCTTTTATTAAAATATATATTAATAGGCAATTAGAACCTATTAGAAAAAAGGATTTGACATAGAAATATCAAAATGGTACTATAGTTAAGCTGAAAAGGGCATATATTAATTCAGTTAGGAGATGTACTCAAGTGGCTGAAGAGGTGCCCCTGCTAAGGGTATAGGTCGTTAACGCGGCGCGAGGGTTCAAATCCCTCCATCTCCGATTAATACTATTCCTCGATAGCTCAATGGTAGAGCATTCGGCTGTTAACCGAAGGGTTGTTGGTTCGAGCCCAACTCGGGGAGCTTTAAAAATATTTATATTATGGCGACATAGCCAAGTGGTAAGGCATGGGACTGCAACTCCCTGATCGCTGGTTCGAATCCTGCTGTCGCCTCTCATTTATGGCTTGTATTTGGAATGTCAAATACAAGCCTTTTTTTCACTAAGGTATTTAGGAGCGAAGGGAAATAATGAATGTCATTTATTCTAAGCTGAAGAAAAGTGCCGGCAAGGTGTATATCATCGGAGGCATTATGCTGATGCTGATAGGCGTTGGAATTACATGCGGCGTTGGTCACGATCTTTTTCATTATCTGTTCATTGACGAACCTGATCTGTTTGAATCCAAAAGTTCTTCCTATGAAGAAGGCGAATGGTTTACCTGTGATAATAACATCTTGTTTGATTATTTCGCATCAGATGATTCTGGAAGATACTATTTAACGAATACAAATGATGGTGAGTACTTTGGATTCTATGTAAGAAATAAGGACCTGGACAAGGCCGAGCAGATTTGTGATGAGACCTATGATTATCTGGATGGAAAGAGAGATGATCTTTCAGATGTTTATCTTTCTGGTAAAGGCTATATGGTCGAAATGAGCACCTCTGAGCAGAGATATCTGAGAGACTATATAGAGGCTTCGGGTTATGAGGTTGAGGATTATAATCTGATATATTTAACTTATCGTCTTGAAACACCTTGGGGACTCATTGTGGACAATGAGGGAGAGAATAATCTCTTCTATATGATAGTTGGTTTAGTATTATTTATCTCAGGAATAATCATGATCATCTACTTCTTCTCTGGTGGATATAAGAAGAACATTAAGAAGAGTATTAAGAGTTACGGCATACTTGAAGAGCTTCTGGACAGGGATATGTCAACAGCCAAGCAGATTGGTGATTACTTTGTTGGAACGGAGCATCTGGTCTCCTGTAATATTCCGGGAACCATCGTAATTCCTTATAATGTATTCGTTTGGGTCTACGTTCAGGTAACAAAAACAAAACATACAGTTTACGGTATAATACCTGCCGGAACTTCTACTTCTTATCAGCTCGTTATTTATGATAGGAATAAAAGGAAGCAAATGCTTAATCTGAAATCGCAGGAGCAGGGAGATGAAATAATTCAAGAAATGTACGGCAGAGCCCCATATTTCCTTAGAGGATTTAATGATAATTTTGCAAATGCCGTTACAAATAATTTTCAAAGCATGGTAAATGCTGTTGATGAAAGAAGACAACAAGTTATAGGTGGAGGATACTAATGAAACAGATTTTTAATTCAAGATTGCTTAAGTTGTTTATTGTTTTGATTGTCGGTGGTGCGATATTTTTCGTACTAGGACTGCTGGATTTTATTGATTCAAACAAGACTCCTATTGATTACAATACAATGACTGAAGACCAGGTTCAGAAGGGTGCTATTGTAGAAGGTGATATCTACTATAATTACGGACCTTTCGAGCAGATTGATACAAAAGAAAATGGACGTACAACAGGAACAAGTTACCGCTATGTAATTCCAGTTGGTGAAGAAGGATATGTTGGAATAGATGTTTCTAACAAAGATACCATCAGTGAAATGGATAAGCAGACAGATGAAACCTTCGATATGATTGATGGTAAGAGAGACAACACAGAGACAGTTGTTCACTTTAAGGGTAAGATCCAGAAGATGACAAAGGAAGACTATGGTTACTTTGTAGACTTCATGAAGAGCGGTGGTTTTACTGATGAGGAGATAGAGAAGTACGGTTCAGAATATTATATTCAGAACAGAGTATTCGGACAGGGTAAGTACATAATGATCGTTGGTGCAGTTCTTTTCATCATCGGTATTATAATCCTTATAATTACTCTTAAGCAGGGACGTGGACCAAAGCCAGCACCTATGGCACCACAGAATCCAGAGCAGTATGGACAGTCACTTCAGGACCCAAGTCAGTATGCTCAGGGCCAGATGCAGGATCCAAGTCAGTACGCACAACAGCAGAATCCGGAGGATACACTTAAGCGGTCATTCAGTGATAACTTTAATCAGTTTTAATTATTAGATTAATATGCCACACTTGATACAGGGAAGAAAATTCCTTGTTGAGAGGTGGCATTTTTTTTCGTATAATTGCAAGGGATAAAGGAAGAGAATTATGGTAGTAACATTTAAAAATTCAAATCTTGATTTTCATATAGAAGCACCTCCGTCGAAGTCTATCTATCATAGAGAACTTATTGTTAGTTTTTTATGTGGTAATTATGAGCATTTGGAATGCCTCGAGGGAGATAGCGACGATATAAAGGCGACGAAGGGTATTCTTAAGAGTCTTCACGAAGTTATGGAAGGAAATGTCCCTGAAGGAAAAATAGATGGGGATGGGTTCCTTCATCTTTTCTGTAATGAGAGTGGTTCTACTCTAAGACTTCTTATTCCAGTTGTTGCAGCGTTTCTTTTGGGTGAAGGAAGAGAACGCTATGGACTAAGTGGTCTTGTCTTTGAAACGGCTGGTCGTCTTTTTGACAGACCGATAGATGAGCTTCAGGAAGCGGTTAAACCACATGGACTGATGGTTGTTAAGAATTCCGAAACAAGGTCTATTAAGGTGATAGGCGAGATGACATCTGGCGAATACTTTATAGATGGAAGTCGTTCCTCGCAAAGTATTTCGGGGCTTCTGATTGCACTTTCTATTCTTGATAAACCAGGCTCTGTTAATGTTATTTCTGAGATGAGTTCTAAATACTACATTGGACTGACGGAGCATACATTAGAGAAATATGGCTGCCCTGTCGAAAGGGATGGAAAGAGCTTCTATCCTAAGGCTGGTAGTCTTGCTGGAAATGATAAAAATCGTGTGATCCCTGAATTCAAGGTGGAAGGGGATTGGAGTAACGGCGCATTTCTGCTTTGCATGAAGAGATGGTCTGATATAACAGTTGGAAATCTGTACTCAGATTCCAGACAGGGTGACAGAGCAATCGTAGATTTCCTTGAACTTGTGGACTCGGATGACAGTCCTGCAGAGGTGACATGGGACTGTTCTGATATTCCGGACATCACGCCTTATATGGCTATGGTTGCACCTTTCGAATTTGCGAAGATTACATTTACCGGAATCTCAAGACTAAGAATAAAGGAATCCGACAGAGTAAAGGCAACTCGCGAAATGCTATCTGCAATCGGAGTAAGAACTGAAGAGACAGATGATACTCTTACTGTTTACGAGTATGAAAGCCCTTCAAATAAGGAGCTGGAAGAGCCAATAAAGTTGAGCTCTTACCATGACCATAGAATGGCAATGTGTGCGATCCTTCTATCAGTTATTCTGAAAAAGAAGGTAGATATAGATGACATTTGGTGTATAAGGAAGTCTTATCCAGAGTTCCTGGAGCTTCTTGATATTTCGGAGTAATAGGTTTTAGATAAATAGACTCTTTTGATCATAGGGAGAAGAGTATGGGGAATGTAGTAGAGAAAAAAGCATATGCCAAGGTAAATCTCAGTCTGGATATTGTTGGCAGGCGTGAGGATGGTTATCATCTGGTGCGCATGGTAATGCAATCGCTGGACATTGCAGATGAACTGACCTTTGAAAAAACCGAAAATGGAAAGATAGAGGTTTTACTTAACTCACAGCAGAATGAGGGTAGTGAGGCTTCAGCGTCAGAAACAACAGATAAGCTTGGAGTTGTTCCTTTAAATGAGGATAATCTGATATATAAGGTTGCAAAGCTTCTCTTGGAAAAATATGTTTGGGAGAAGAATCCAGAGGCCGGAGTTAAGATAACTCTAACCAAGAATATTCCTATAGCGGCTGGTCTTGCGGGTGGAAGCAGTGATGCGGCTGCAACCTTCAGGGGAATAAATGAGCTTTATGAGCTGAATATTCTGGATCAGGACCTTATGGATATGGGTGTTACTCTTGGAGCGGACATTCCTTATTGCATTATGGGAGGAACTGCTCTTTCAGAAGGAATTGGTGAAAAGCTTACACAGTTACCAGCTCTTCCAAAATGTTATTTCCTTGTTGCAAAACCAAATATTTCGGTTTCAACAGCGGAAGCCTATGGCGGTTATGACAAGTTGGTAGAAAGCGAAGAGAAGATTAAGCATCCGGATATAGATGGTCAGGTGGATGCAATCTATTCTGAGAATCTTAAAGGGGTAACTGATCTTTTCAAAAATGTTTTGGAATATGTTACCTCAAGGAACCATGTTGAGATTGGAATACTTGAAAAAGAAATGATGGATTGTGGCGCCATAAATGCCATGATGAGCGGAAGCGGCCCGACAGTCTTTGGAGTATTTGAAGACGCAGATACAGCCGAGAATACAAAACAAAAGATTGAAGAAAAGGGACTGGCTAAACAGGTTTTTGTAGCCAGAGCGGTATAGTATGAACGAAAGAGAAAGAGCAGAAAAGCTTCGTAAGATGAACGAAGCATCAAAAAGAAGAAGGCTTGAAAGAGAGAGGAAGGTCAGAAAACTGAAGGCTATTATAGCAGTGGTTACGGGCCTCCTCCTTATTATGGTGATTCTTCTTATTCTAAGTTTAACAGGCGTACTGAAACTGGATAAGAAGAATAATAAAACAGATAAGTCGAAAGACAAAAAGGTGGTAGAACAGGAAGACGACGATCTGGAAAATCTTATTGCTTCGGCATCGGATGCATCTTCCACGGATGCTTCAGTCACAGATGCGTCTCCTAAAGATTTCAGCATAGAAATGACTTTTGTCGGAGACTGTTGTATGGCAACCAACCTGGAGAATAATTCCTATGGAACACTTCTCTGGTACGAGTCAAATGCGCCAACCACATATTTCTTTGATGGTGTAAGACAGTATTTCGAGGGAGATGACATTACCATCGCAAATTGTGAGAATACATTTTCTGATAGTTCTGTAGCGCCTAGAGATAAGGGTGAGGGAACTAATTACTGGTTCAAGTCTCCATCAAGTTTTGCATCTGTATTTTCTGACAACAATATAGAGGCGGTTACTATAAATAATAACCATACAAATGATTATGGTCCTGAGGTTTTTGAGGATACTAAGGCAGCGCTGGATGCGGCCGGAGTTGAGTGGGGCTTCAGAGATAAGATTATTTACTATGAAAAAGAGGGTTATAAGATTGGCGTTGTCTGCGTTTCATATTATTACTATGAAGAGGCAGAGGGCATTCTCCCATATCTTGAGCTGGCAAAGGAAAATAGTGATTTCCAGATTATCTTTTTCCATGGTGGAGTAGAGGGTGAGTATCAGCCAGAAGACTGGAAGGTTCAGGCATGCCATATGCTGGTGGATAATGGAGCGGACCTTATTCTTGGAGCGCATCCACATGTCCTCCAGAAGAGAGAAAACTATAACGGTGTTGATATTGTTTATTCCCTTGGTAATTTTTGCTTCGGTGGAAATGACCATCCGGGTTCAAACAGAACTATCATTTATAAATATACTTTGAACATTCATAGTGACGGAATTGAGTATACCGTTAACAGTAAGGATGAACAGATTATACCTTGCTATGTTTATACAGGAAGTACGAATAACTGGCAGCCTTATCCTATAGAAGATGCAGAGATTGCAGATAGAGTTGTTAAGTTTATGAATGGTGAGCTTGATTCGCCTAATTAAGAGATTAGGGCGCGGAAAGAACGGTGAGCAGCCGGAGGTAGATATGAGCAGAGGAATTTTCATAACAATGGAAGGTCCTGATGGATCTGGAAAATCAACACAGATAAGCCGTCTTAAGGAGTATCTGGAAAAGGAAGGCTATAACGTTCTTATTACCAGAGAGCCAGGCGGAACTGTTATTAGTGAGGCAATCAGAGAAATTATTCTCAATAAGGATTTTACTGAGATGTCTCCTGTAACAGAGATGATGCTCTATGCAAGCGCAAGGGCGCAGCTTATTGCAGAGGTTGTTGGACCAGCTATCGATAATGGAACGGCTGTTATCAGTGACAGATTTGTGGATTCATCTCTTGTATATCAGGGGATGGCCAGAGGTCTTGGTGTTGATACTGTCTATGAGATAAACAAGGTGGCAATCGGAGATTATATGCCAGATGTTACTTTTATGCTGGATCTGCCTGCGGAGATAGGCATAAGCAGAAAGAAGGATCAGAAGGAACTGGATCGTATGGAGCTGGAGAGCCTTGAGTTTCATAAGAAGGTTGCAGAGGGCTATAGAAGCCTTGCCGCAAAGTTCCCGGACCGAATAAAAACTATTGATGCAACTTTACCTATAGATGAAATCTGTGGTATTATAAAAGGTGAGGTAAAACACTTATTGAGGTAACTGCTTATGGATTTTAATAAAATAATAGGACATGAAGATATAATAAGTAGATTCAGAAGTAGTATTGAAACGGATCACGTTAACCACGCTTATATCATTGCTGGTGAAGAGGGAAGTGGAAGGTATTCACTTGCTCAGGCTTTTGCGAAAGCTCTGCAATGCGAAGAGGGTGGATCTGAATCATGCGGTTCTTGCAAGTCATGTAAGCAGGCTGAAAGTGGCAACCATCCGGATATACTTGTTGTAGATAGAGGTATTGAACAAACTCTTTCTGTAAAGACAATCCGTGAGCAGGTTGTAAGCACCATGGATATCAAGCCTTACAGTAGTAAGTATAAGATATATATCATCAAGGAAGCTGAGAAGATGTCTGAGGAAGCTGAAAGTGCACTCCTTAAGACTATCGAGGAACCACCTGAGTATGGAATTATCATTATTATAACTACGCAGCCTGAAAAACTGCTTCCAACTATCAGATCAAGATGTATAACTATTACTACAAAGCCTGTTAAGGAAAAGGATATTCACGATTATCTGGTAGAGAAATACGGCGTAGATGAGCAGAAGGCTGAATTTGCTATTGAGTACGCTCAGGGTAATCTTGGAAAGGCTGTGCTGCTTGCTACAAATGAGGACTATGAGAACCTCATTAAGTCAGTTATTGATCTTCAGGCAAATATCTGCGATATGACTATGGAAGATATTTCCGAGGCTATTCAAAGATGTACTGCTTATAAAATGAATATAAATGATTATCTTGATCTTATGATGATGTGGTACAGAGATATTCTTGTACTAAAGGTTACTGGAAATCCAGATAAGATTCTCTTCAAGGAACAGTATTCAATTATCAAAGATCAGGCAAAATATCTTTCCTTTAATGAGCTTGAGGATAAGCAGAAGGCTATCGAATCTGCAAAGGAAAGAATAAATGCCAAAGCTCGAATGGAAGACATTATGAAACTTCTCATCATGTCTCTTAAAGAGTTTTAATTCATCAGAAGGAGCAACTAGCTAGAATGAAGGAAGTTATAGGCGTTAGGTTCAGACCTAATGGCAAAATATATTTTTTCGATCCACAGGATTTCTATGTTCAGGTTGGAACTGAGGTTATAGTGGAGACTGCCAGAGGCGTTGAATATGGTAAATGCGTTCAGGGCAGAAGAAAAATAGAAGACCCTAAGAGAATAAACGGTCTTAAACCTATTCTCAGAATCGCAAATGATGAGGATAGAAAGAATTACGAGAAGAACAAACAAAAGTCTAAGGACGCATTTGTTACTTGCGAGAAGAAGATCAAAGAGCACAACCTGGAGATGAAGCTCATCTCTGCAGAGTATACATTTGATGGAAGCAAGGTGCTTTTCTATTTCACTGCAGATGGAAGAGTAGATTTCAGAGACCTTGTTCGTGACCTGGCTTCAGTATTCAAAACAAGAATAGAGCTTAGACAGATTGGTGTAAGAGACGAGGCTAAGCTTTGTGGTGGCATTGGAATGTGCGGAAGACCACTTTGCTGTAATAGTTATCTTTCAGAGTTCGTCCCTGTTTCTATCAAGATGGCTAAAGAGCAGAATCTTTCTCTGAATCCTACAAAGATATCTGGTGTTTGTGGAAGACTTATGTGCTGTCTGAAGCATGAGCAGGATGCTTACGAGTATCTGAATGCTAAGATGCCTATGGTTGGCGATAATGCAACTACTCCTGAGGGTGTTGTCGGAAAGGTTGATTCTGTAAATGTAATGAGGCAGACAGTCCGTATAATCATTACAGATGAGGAAGGCAACAAGACAGCTGAAGAGCATAAGGTAGAAGAACTTAAGTTTAAACCTCGTAAGAAGCCTAAGAAGGATAAGAACCAGACTAGTGAAGATAAGGAACTGGCTGCTCTTGAGGCTTTAGAGAGAGAAGAAGGACGTTCGAAGCTTAACGATGATTGATGTAATCTTAAAAGAGAATGAAAGAATAGATGATCTAGAAATAAATGGGTTCCGTATTATACAGAACCCATTTTGTTTCTGTTTTGGTATGGATGCGGTTCTTTTGGCAAACTTTGCAAGGATATCCCCTAAAGCAGATGTTATAGATCTTGGAACTGGAACGGGAATAGTTCCTCTTCTTCTGGCGGCTAAATCAAAGGGCCAGTCCTGGACTGGACTTGAGATTCAGGAAAATATGGTGGATATGGCGAGGAGAAGTGTGGAGATGAATGAGGTCACAGAGAAGGTGAATATCCTGCAGGGTGACTTAAAGGCGGTTCGAGAGATGTTTAAACCAGCGCAGTTTGGGGCGGTCACATCTAATCCACCTTATATGAAAGAAAATTCAGGGCTCAAGAATCCTAGCGACACTATTTATATTTCGAGGCATGAGGTTAGTGCCAGTCTTGAAGATGTTGTCTCGGCGTCTTCGTATCTACTAAAGACAAATGGAACCTTCACCATGGTGCATCGCCCATCCAGGCTTCCTGAAATAATGGAAATGATGGTTGAGTACAGGCTGGAGCCAAAGCGTATGCAGCTGGTTCAGCCGACTGTTGATAAAGAACCAAACCTCGTTCTTATAGAGGGGGTTAAAGAGGCGGGAAGAGAGTGCAGAATCCTTCCTACTCTGGCTGTTTATGATAATGAGGGAAACTATACTGAGGAACTGCTTCGTTATTACGGTAAGGAGAAGTGATATGTCAGGAATATTATATTTGGTTGCAACTCCTATAGGTAATCTGGAGGATATGACCTACAGGGCTATCCGCATTCTGAAGGAAGCGGACCTGATAGCTGCTGAGGATACCAGAAATAGTATAAAGCTGCTAAACCATTTTGAAATAAAAACTCCAATGACCAGTTATCATGAATTTAACAGGTTCGATAAGGCGGATTTTCTTATTGAGAAGCTTCGTCAGGGACAAAATGTGGCTGTGATAACAGATGCAGGTACTCCGGGTATTTCAGATCCTGGAGAAGTCCTGGTTAAGATGTGTCATGAAGAGAGAATTCAAGTGGTGCCTGTTCCTGGAGCGGTGGCTGGCGTTAATGCGCTGATAGCATCGGGTCAGGATACAAGAAGGTTTGCCTTTGAGGCGTTTATTCCTACGGATAAAAAGGAATGTGCCAGAGTGATGGAGGAGCTGAGCAAAGAAACCAGAACCATGGTCATTTATGAGGCGCCTCATAGATTAAAGAAAACCCTGGAGCTCCTGAGGAAGACCTTGGGAGATGAGAGAAGCATCTCTATTTGCAAGGAAATAACCAAGAAGCACGAAAGCTTTAAAAAGACAACTATTGGTGAGGCGATTATGTTTTACGAGGCTGAGGAAAACCAGCCACGTGGAGAATATGTCCTGGTTATTGCAGGAAAGTCATATGCCGAGCAGGAAGCAGAGGAAAGAGCTAAATGGGAGAGTATGAGCATAGAGGAACACATCAGATACTATATCGAACAGGGTGTTGATAAGAAAGAGGCCGTAAAGAAGGTTGCTTCAGACCGAGGCCTTAGTAAGAGAGAAGTTTATTCGGTCAGCGTGGACATGGATATATAGAGGTATTTTGGAATTAAAGTTTGTGTTGGCTAACCGAGTACTGCTGTAGTATACTTCGCTTAGCTTATTTATTTAATTAAAGGAGGATTATAGCTATGGCATACGTAATCAATGATTCTTGTATCTCATGTGGAACATGTGCTGGCAACTGCCCAGTTGGTGCTATCTCTGAGGGAGATGGACAGTTCAATATCGATGCTGATTCATGTATCTCTTGTGGTGCTTGCGCTAGCAACTGCCCAGTTGGAGCTATAGAAGAAGGTTAAGTATTATCTTAATACAAAAAGTAAAACCATCCCAAATTAATGGGATGGTTTTTTTGTTCGTCAAAAATATTACGCCGTCGAAAAATAATCTGTAACGTTTTTAAAAGTTTGATGTTCAAGAGTTATCTTATCAAACGGTACTACTCATTGCAATACAAAATTTTGATGATTTGCCGTTACATCAAATTTTCACTGTAAAAATACAGAATATATGTTAGAATACTAATAATCAAAAAAGTCACTAAAGGATAATGATATGAAAATAGAGAAATTAAGTGACAACCAAATATCCTTTACTCTTTGGAAAAATGACCTTGAAGAGTACGATCTGACAATCACGGATTTGATTGGCAAAAGAAGTGATAAGGCTGAGGGATTTCTCAGAAAGCTCATGGAAGTTGCAAAGAATGACTATGACTTTGAGACGGATGATACATCCATCGTCATAGAGGCAATGCAGGTAGATCAGGATTGTCTTGTTTTTGTTGTGACTAAGCTGGCTGAGGGCGAGAACCTTGATCCTCGTTATGAGATGATGAGAAAGATTAAGGAAGGCCTTAAGAGAGAAGAAAAAGAAGAGGGATTTCCTTCCGTAGACGAACAGCCAAAGAAGGCTGAAGCCAAGGAATCCATTCCTCTTTATGGTATCTATACATTTGATAATATGGACAAGCTTATAGAGGTTTCAAAGCTGTTTGAAAACTTCTATGACAGCGATAACTCCCTTTATAAAAATAAGGAAGATGGCCTCTATTATCTGGTATTTACAAGAAACAGAAATACCGAAAATGAATTTTTACTGGTAGGAAGACAGCTCCGAGAGTTTGGTACAGCCTTCAGACAGAGCTATGCTTCCAGATATTATATAGAAGAACATTTTGAGAAGATAATCTCTGATACAGCTCTTCAGACTCTTTCAGAGCTTTAAATCGGACTATCTTATGAAAAATAGCTGATTCTTCGAATGTGTCTTTCATCATTTGAGAAAGGTGTATCGATGAATGTATCGATTATCATAAGTGCAAGTCCGGGACCTACAACTCTAGCGCCCATGCAGAGTATATTTGCATTATTATGCTCTCTTGTGGCTTTTGCTGAAAAAGTATCATGGCACAGTGCTGCTCTGATACCTTTTTCTTTATTAGCCGCCATTGACATTCCAATTCCAGTTCCGCAGATCAGGATTCCCAGGTCCGCATCTCCACTTTGAATAGCCTCTGTTACAGGCTTTGCATATACAGGATAATCGCAGGATTCTGCGCTGTAGCATCCTACATCTACTACTTCAATTCCTCTTTTTTTCAGGTGGTCCATAACCTCCTGCTTAAGCTCGTATCCGCCGTGATCGCTTCCGATTACTATTTTCATAATGTCCTCCTTTAAATATAAATAACTTTATGACCTGCCGCTTTTAGTAGACGGTTCATTATTGCACCGCCTATTTCATAATCTTTAAAGCTTTCGCTATAAATGTATTCTGCCCCGAGATCGTCGCATTCTCTAAGAGCGCTGTAAAGTCTTGCTGAAACGGTTATTCCGTCAGTAGTACTTCCTACTATTATAACGTCTTTATCATCATAATAGTGGGTGTGCTCCTGTGGTGCAAGTATTTTAACTCTAAATCCTTCTAATTTTTTCTTCCTATATAATTCGTTGATTTTTTCAGGAACATTATCAGCTTCTACTATATATAACTCTCCGGCGGGAGCGTAGTGAGTATATTTCATTCCAGGTGCCAGTGGCCTCATATTTGGATCTGGATGAGTGAGAGTAGGGTCTACCTGAACCTTTCCTATAAGATGTTCCAACATTTTCTTTGTGATAAATCCTGGCCTTAATATAGTAGGAACCTTTCCGGTGAGATCAACAATAGTAGACTCTATTCCTATTCCGACTGCACCTCCATCTATTACCGCCTCTATTTTGCCATTTAGGTCCGTCATAACATGCTCCGCCGTGGTAGGAGATGGTCTGCCAGATGTATTCGCAGATGGTGCGGCAATATAAACGCCGCTTTTCTTTATCAGCTCCAGTGCAGCAGGGTGGGAAGGCATACGAATAGCCACGGTCTTAAGACCGCCGGTTGTTGCATCTGGTACTATTTCTTTCTTTGGGAGTATTATTGTTAGAGGTCCCGGCCAAAAGGCCTCCATGAGAGTCTTTGCTATGTCCGGAACATTTTCTGCCAGCTCATAAACAGCGGCAGTATCCGCAATATGAACAATAAGCGGATTGTCAGATGGGCGTCCCTTTGCTGCATAGATGTGCTGTGAAGCGGAAGGGTTCAGGGCGTTACCGCCCAGTCCATAAACCGTCTCAGTAGGAAATGCAACAAGACCGCCATTTTTAAGAATGTCAGCAGCTATATCTATATCCTGACTACTGTCAGATAGAAGTTTAGTTTCTATTTCCATTATCAGTCTCCACTCATGGTTCCATTAAGAACCTTTTCTAAGATGTGTTCATGCGCTGCCTTCTCGTAGGCATCGGCCAGTGGCTCGAGTTCGCCTGAGCCATACTTGTGCTCAAGAGCCTTGCTAATGAGATGGTCAGCAAATTCAGGATTCTTTGGAAGAATAGGGCCGTGGCTGTAAGAACCATAAAGATTCTTATAATGTATTCCTTCGGTTTTATCCTCACCGTTATTACCATATCCGCTGAGAACAGTACCTAGTGGCTTTGTTCCTTCACCTAGGTAAGTTCTTCCACTATGGTTTTCGAATCCTACTATATCTGTATCTCCGGCTTCTTCAGGAAGACGGAAAGCGTAGTTTCCAATCATACGGACATCGCCGCCGATGGTGTGGAAATCAACAGCGCCAAGGAATGACATGCGTTCACCTTCCTTGGTTTCATAATAATGTCCCATCATCTGATAACCACCGCAGATAACTAGGAAGGTCTTTCCATCCTCAATAGCGGCTTTAATGTTATCTCCTTTTCCTGCTTTCAGGTCGTTAAGGAGAACCTCCTGCTCGAAATCCTGTCCTCCACCTATGAAAAACAGGTCATACTGAGTAAGATTAGGCTGATCTCCCAGCTTAACCTCATTTATTTCGCAGTCTATTCCGCGCCACTCAAGACGCTTCTTAAGGCAGATTATATTTCCCCTGTCTCCGTAAAGGTTAAGGACCTCAGGAAACATATGTGCAATTTTAATCTTTCGTTCTGACATTATACCTTCTGATCCTTCCAAAATTCTTTCTTTCCTGTGGCTGCGCTTACTACAGCTCTGAGACTAAGCATAGATGTGTAGTTAGGCAGTATGAAAACAGGGAGATTATGGCTGGTCATTGCTTCTAGCAGCTTTTCATTATCTTCTATTAATGTAATCATTTCTTCTTCGGCATCTGCATATTTAAGTCTTACCTGCATATCTGTGGCTCTTGTGCCGGAAACATATATCTTCTTGCAATGTGGATCCTGTGCCACCTTTTCATGGTCTGCATCCCAGATCCAGGATATATCATGACCGTCAGCAGTCTTATCATTCAGACAGAATACTGCTACATAGTCCTCTCCAAGTGAAGAAAGATAGCTGAGAGACTGGTTGCATCCAGCAGGATTTTTAACCAGTATCATCTGTATATCTACATTATTATATGTAAAGGTTTCCATTCTGCCGAAACTGGAGCTTACATTTGCCAGAGAAGAGATTATATTCTTCTTGTCCCAGCCTGCGGCTTCGTATGCGCCTATAGCAGCTATTCCGTTATAAATATTGTAGAGAGCTGGAAGACCAATGTGGATTTTTTCTTCATTAATAGTTATATCGCTTCCCTTGGCGGTTATCTCTATAGAAGAAACTTCCATATCAGGCTTAATTCTCTTGTATCCGCACTTAGGACAGCTGAATCCACCCAGATGTGCATATGTATGGTAGGAGTATTCATACTCCGTTCCGCATTTAATACAGTATTTAGCATCGGAAAGTTCGTCGGCGCTTGTTGCATCCTCGCAGGCTCCCTGTCCAATTCCGTAATAATAGACTTTATTTGGTACATCATTTGCAAGGGATGCGGTAAGAGAACAATCAGCATTGAGGCAGAGTGTTGTTTCAGGAACCAGCTTAACGCCTGTTCGTATTTCTTCCAATGTATGCATAACCTCGCCATATCTATCCAGCTGATCTCTGAAAAGATTAGTTACTACTATTACTTTAGGCTTGATAAGAGGAACTACCTTTTTAAGGGCGCCCTCGTCACATTCAACTATTGCATATTTTCTTTTTGGTTTACCGCTGAGAGTAGCGAGTGCTGTGAATTCAGCAGTAACACCAGTAAGCAGATTGGCTCCGGAAATATTTGAAAGTGGATTAATACCACTTTCCTGAAGAGCATTTCTAAGCATACTGCAGGTGGTAGTCTTACCGTTCGTACCAGTCACTACTATTATTTCCATATCTTTGGAAACAACCTCAAGAATCTTCTTATCGAAGAGCATTGCTGCACGACCTGGAGTGGTAGTGCCACCGCGGTGCATTACTCTGAGACCCCATCTGGTCATTCGACAGGCTGCTACAGATAGAAATGTTGTTAGAAAATTATGATTTTTCATAAGATCTTTACCGAGTTTCTTCCTATTATATAAATAATTTTAATTCGTTAGTATAAGTGAATAAAATTGCTGTAAATATTTATAAAAGATTTAGGTTGATAATATTGCCATAAAAGAGTATACTCTCGATAAGTATGGGCATATTACTAGGAAAGATTAGCACAAAATCCCTATGATTTCAATCTAAAGGTTGACAATCAGTGCCCATGGTGTTATTATGTTTGCGTAACAATTTCGTAACAAATTAATCAAAAATGTAAAAAAAACGTAACAAACCACAAGATATTGTGTGTTATATGACCATAGGAGGTTACATAATGTATAAACCTACAAAGAGAGTTGTAGCTGCATTTCTTACAGCAGGCATACTTTTGTCGGTATCAGGAATATCTGCAAATGTAGAAGCTGGACAGGATTATGACTCTTCTAACGTCGGAATATCAATTAAAGTCGGAGAATATTTAGAGGAAAAGAAGTCAGAGGATCCGGTTTCAGATCTTACAGATGGAATCGTGACAATGGCTGATGTATATGCTGAGACAGAAGTTACTACAGCATCAGATGCAGATGCTACTGCAACAGATGCAACTTCAACAGATGCTTCACCTACAGATGCTCATCTGTATCCACAGTTCCAGGATAGAGCTGTTGCTACAGCAGAGGGTAAGGTAAACATCAGAACAGAAGCTAGTCCAGACGCTGAGGTTGTCGGCGTACTCGATAGAGGTGGTATCTGCCTCGTTGATGAGATTGGCGAAGAGTGGACAAAGATTGAATCTGGTACTTGCGTAGGATATATCGCAAATGAGTATCTTGCATACGGCGATGACGCAGGAACATGGTGTGAGAACAACGGTATCGCAAGAACAGCCGTTATCAATACAGCTACTCTTAAGGTAAGAGAAGAAAAGGATGAATCCAGTGAGTGTGTAACTCTTGTACCAGAAGGTGAAGAGTACTATGTATACAGCGTTGGCGATGAGTGGACAGAGCTTTCAGTCGACGATGATGTTAGAGGATTCGTTAAGAGTGAATACGTTGATGTAACATTCGACAACCCAAGAGCCGTTTCAGTTGAG
This sequence comes from uncultured Lachnospiraceae bacterium, assembly GCA_947168155.1. GTDB lineage: Bacteria > Bacillota > Clostridia > Lachnospirales > Lachnospiraceae > Eubacterium_Q. The sequence continues at coordinate 78,036 of CAMVKW010000002.1, forward strand.
GAACAGGCAGAGGCAGATAGAAAGGCTAAGGAAGAGGCTGACGCAGCTTGGCTTGCATATCTTGCATCACTTAATACTCAGACAACAACGACTACAACTCAGCAGAATACAAACACAAATCAGACAACAACAACTACAACAACAACTACAACAACACAGCAGACTGATAATACTCAGACTGTAGATAATACACAGCAGACACAGCAGACAGAAGTTGCTACAGAGGCAACAACACAGGCTACAACAGCTGCACCAGTTGCAGCACCAGCTGGTTCAACAGGAGTTGATCTTGCAAACTATGCTTGCCAGTTCGTTGGTTACTCATATGTTTACGGTGGATCAAGTCTTACAGGTGGTACAGACTGTTCAGGATTTACAATGAGCGTTTACGCAGCATATGGATATTCACTTCCACATAATGCAGCTGCTCAGTCAGGATATGGTACAGAGGTTAGCTTATCTGACCTTCAGGCTGGAGACCTTCTCTTCTACAGCAATGGTGGTGGAATTGGTCACGTAGCAATCTACATCGGTGGTGGTTCAGTAGTACATGCATCTAACTCAAGAGATGGTATTAAGATTTCATCTTACAACTACAGAACACCTGTTAAGGCTGTTAGAATTATCAATAACTAATTAGAAGATCTTATGAGCCCCGGAACGAAAGTTCCGGGGTTTTTGTTTTATTAACAACGTTTGATAATTAATTAGTTTATCAAAAGCGTAAAATGGGGAAAATTCGGTCTGTTTTGTGCAATATGCACAAAGGATTGCTTTTGTGGTTGACAATAATTAACATAATACGGCGTAAACCAATGTGGATAACTTCCCTCGGGAAGGCGCTAAAACGGTGTTATTAACAAAGTTATCCACATTATCCACATTAAAAGGGTAAACATAATACGCGTGTTTTGGGCAGAATAAAAAAATAAATTTCGTGGTTTTTAACAAACTTTTAAAAAATGTCGGTTCTTAAACACTAATTGAATGGAACTAGTCGATGTGATATAATCTAATAAACATGGAAATCCTATGATTTTTGTGTATTTCTAGCGAGAAGGAGACAAAACTATGAATTATATGATTAGTGGAAAAAACATCGATGTCACTGAGGGGTTAAAGCAGGCAATCTATGATAAGCTTGGAAGACTTGAGAAGTTTTTCGCTGAAGATGCTAATGCACAGGTTACTCTATCTGTAGAAAAGGAGAGACAGAAGATAGAGGTTACTATACCAATGAAGGGCCATATCATCAGAGCAGAGCAGGTTAGCGATGACATGTATGTTTCTATCGATATGGTAGCAGAGATAATCGAGAGACAGGTTATCAGATATAAAAAGAAGATTATAGATCAGAATCAGGATAAAGCATACTTCCAGGATAGATTCCTTGAGGAAGAAGATACAGAGGATTATGATGAGATTCAGATCATCAGAAGTAAGAGATTCGCTGTTAAGCCTATGTATCCAGAAGATGCATGCGTACAGATGGAGCTTTTAGGACATAGCTTCTTCGTATTCCGTAATGCAGAGACAAACGAAGTAAACGTAGTTTACAAGAGAAAAGGTAATACATACGGACTTATCGAACCTGAATTCTAAAAATTTATAGACGAATAATTCATTTGGGGCCTGGCAGATTATTGCCAGGTCCTTTTTTGCTGAATCTTTTGTTAAAAAGGGGCATAAGAATCGCTAAAATGCTTGATGAAATAAGGGTTTGGTGGTATAGTAGAAAAGCGGTTTTTTATGCTGATATAGATATTAATCGAGTATTTTAACTACGGAGGAAAAATAATGTCACTTGCGGACAAAATCTTTGGCACATATAGTGATCGAGAACTCAAGAAAATAGATGGTACAGTAAATGCGATTATGGATCTGGAGGAGAAGTATAGTATTGAGAACTATACTGACGAACAGCTTAGAGCCAAGACAGAAGAATTCAAGGCTGCTCTTGCTGATGGTAAGACTCTGGATGATATCCTTGTAGATGCATTCGCTGTAGTTAGAGAGGCTGCATGGAGAGTACTTGGCATGCGCCCTTATAGAGTACAGGTTATAGGTGGTATCATTCTTCACATGGGACGTCTGGCAGAGATGCGTACTGGTGAAGGTAAAACACTGGTATCAACTATGCCGGCATATCTGAATGCGCTGGAAGGAAAAGGCGTTCACATAGTTACAGTTAATGATTACCTGGCTCAGCGTGACTCAGAATGGATGGGAAGAGTACATGAGTTCTTAGGACTCAAGGTTGCCTGTGTACTTCAGAGCTACACAAAAGAAGAGAGACAGGCTGCTTATAAAGCAGACATCACATATATCACAAATAATGAGCTTGGTTTCGATTATCTGAGAGATAACATGGTTACTTACAAGGAGCAGCTGGTTCAGCGTGGTCTCCACTATGCTATCATCGACGAGATTGACTCCATTCTTATTGATGAGGCAAGAACACCACTTATCATTTCTGGTAGAGGTGGAAAGCCAACAGAGCTTTACAAGATATGTGATAACCTTGCTAAGCGTATGAAGAGAGGTACAGCCTCAACTGAGATTACAAAGGCTCAGGCTATCATGGGCGAGCAGGTTCAGGAAGATGGAGATTACCTTGTAAATGAGAAGGACAATTTCATTGTCTTCACAGAGCAGGGTGTTAAGCAGATAGAGAACTATCTGGATATTACAAACCTTACAGAGCCAGAGCATATTGATGAATATCACTGTATGTTACAGGCAGTAAGAGCACATGCTCTTATGCACAGAGATAAGGATTACATTGTCAAAGATAACGAAGTACTTATCGTAGATGAGTTTACCGGTCGTGTTATGCCGGGTCGTCGTTTCAGCGATGGTCTGCATCAGGCACTGGAAGCTAAGGAAGGTGTTAAGGTTAACAGAGAGAACAAGACTCTCGCAACTATCACATTCCAGAACTTCTTCAACAAGTATGAGAAGAAGGCTGGTATGACAGGTACTGCTCAGACAGAGGAAACAGAGTTCCGTGAGATTTACGGAATGGACGTTGTAGTTATTCCTCCTAACAGACCAGTTGCAAGAATTGACATGGAAGATAGCCTTTATGCTACAAAGGAAGATAAGTACAATGCAATCGTAAACGCAACTATCGAGGCTCATGAAAAGCAGCAGCCAGTACTTGTTGGTACAGCGAACATAGAGGTATCTGAGACACTTAGTAAGATGCTCAAGAAGAAGGGTATTAAGCATAACGTACTGAATGCTAAGTTCCATGACAAGGAAGCAGAGATAGTAGCAGAGGCTGGACGTCTTGGTGCTGTTACAATCGCTACTAACATGGCTGGTCGTGGTACCGATATTGTTCTTGGTGGTAACCCAGAGAAGATGGCCGAGAAGATTCTTAAGGACGAGGGCATTGAATTTGAGTATGCTACTGATGAAGAGAGAAAGAATGCTCTTAAGAAGGCAAAGGAAATATCTGCTGAAGAAGCAGTTAAGGTTAAAGAAATTGGTGGACTTAAGGTTATCGGTAGTGAGAGACATGAGTCCAGACGTATAGATAATCAGCTCCGTGGACGTTCAGGACGTCAGGGAGACCCAGGTGAATCCAAGTTCTATCTTTCACTTGAGGATGATCTTCTCAGACTCTTTGGTGCTGAGAGAACTATGGAAACACTGAAGAGACTCAGTGGTGGAGATGGCGGCGAGATCGTTGAGAACAGAATGGTTTCTAAGGCTATAGAGACAGCTCAGAAGAGAATTGAATCTAACCACTATGGAATCAGAAAGAACCTGCTTGAGTTCGACCAGGTAAACAATGAGCAGCGTGAGATTATCTACGAAGAGAGAAGAAGAGTTCTTGATGGCGAGAACATGCACGAGACAGTTCGTGATATGTTAAATGAGACCATCGGAAAGTACATTGATAGATTCATTTCAACAGAGATTGAGCCAGAAGAGTGGGATATTGCAAGTCTTAAGGAAGAGCTTGCTCAGACAATGCCACCTCAGAGATCAGACAAGGTTATCGACATTAATCCTACTGAGGAAGAGCTTAATCGTGGAGATGCTGCTGGATATAAAGAACGTATTCAGACTTCTGCACTTGAAGCCTTCGAGGAGTTCTGTAAGGCTGTTTACGAGAGCGATGAGCAGCTGCAGGAGTTCGAGCGTAAGATGATTATGCAGGCTGTTGATGAGAAGTGGATGGAGCAGATTGACGATATGGAGCAGCTCCGTCAGGGTATTGGCCTTCAGGGTATGGCTGGTAAGGATCCAGTTGTTGAGTACAAGCTTGCTGGATTTGATATGTTTAATGAGATGATCGCTACTATCAGAGAGAGAGTAGCCTTCAACATGACTCATTACATTCCTAAGCCAAAGGAAGAGGCTGTCAGAGAGCAGGTAGCTAAGGTTACCGGAACAAACAAGGATGACAGCGTTAAGAAGGGTCCAAAGGTTAATAAGACTAAGAAGATCGGTAGAAATGACCTGTGTCCATGTGGATCAGGAAAGAAATATAAGAATTGTCATCTGCCATTAGGTGGCTGGGAAGGATAATTTCGTGCTGGAACTTGATGAGTATAAGCTGGAGCTTCAAAAATTCAGAAAGCCTCTTGAAGAGGTTAAGGCTTCACTTGATATAGAAAGCAAGGAAAAAAGAATAGCAGAGCTGGACGAAGCAATGCAGCAGCCTGGCTTTTGGGATGATGCTCAGAAATCCGGACAGATCATGAAGGAGATTAAGGGACTCAAGAATACTATTGAGAGCTTTAACGAGATTAGTCAGGACTTCGAAGACCTGGAAACCATGATTGAAATGGCGGAAGAGGACGGAGATGAGGAGCTTGTTGTTGAGACAGGCGAACTTCTGAAGAGCTTCACCAAGCGCTTTGAGGATTTCAGAATAGAAACCCTTCTTTCCGGTGAGTTTGATGCCAACGATGCTACAGTTAAGATTAATGCCGGTACAGGTGGAACAGAAGCATGTGACTGGACAAGCATGGTTTATAGAATGTATTCCAGATGGGCTGAGAAGCATGGCTTTCAGCTTACTCTGCTGGACTTGATAGATGGCGAAGAAGCTGGAATTAAGACGGTTACATTTCAGGTTTCAGGATATCATGCATATGGATATCTTAAGTCGGAGCACGGGGTTCATCGTTTAGTAAGAATTTCTCCATTCAATGCGAATGGAAAGAGGCAGACATCCTTCTGTGCTGTGGAGGTTCTGCCGGTTATAGATGAAGCCATTGAAATAGAAGTGGCGGATGATGACATCCGAATAGATACATATAGAGCCAGTGGAGCGGGTGGACAGCATATCAACAAAACCTCCTCGGCTATAAGAATAACTCACATTCCTACTGGAATAGTTGTTCAGTGTCAGAATGAAAGAAGTCAGCATCAGAATAAGGATCAGGCTATGAAGATGCTGAAATCCAAGCTCTATCTCCTTAAGGAACAGGAGAATGCAGAGAAGATGTCCGGTATTAAGGGCGAGGCTTTTGAGAATGGATTTGGAAGTCACATCAGGTCCTATTTCTTACAGCCATATACATTGGTAAAGGATTCTCGTACAGCCTGTGAAACAGGTGATGCATATAGAGTTTTAGATGGAGATGTGGACCCATTCATGAATGCATATTTAGTATGGATGGCCGCAGGTGAAGATAGTTAATGATCAAAGCAAAAGGCAGCTTTGGCGAAAGGATAAAGTTATGAAAAATATAGCAATTCTTGGATACGGAACAGTTGGTTCTGGAGTATACAAAATAATCAAAGACAACAACAGCCATGTTTCCCGTCGTGCAGGTGAGGAGATTAAGGTAAAGTATGTACTGGACCTTAGAGATTTCCCTGGAGATCCTGTAGAGGAAGTGCTTGTTCATGATGTAGATGTCATCATGGAGGATGAGAGCGTTGATGTTGTTGTAGAGGTTATGGGCGGAGTTGAGCCTGCATATACCTTTGTAAAGAGAGCCCTTCTGGCAGGAAAGAGTGCTTGCACATCTAATAAAGAGCTTGTAGCAAAGCATGGCGCAGAGCTTATTTCTATTGCACAGGAGAAGAATGTTAATTTCTTCTTTGAGGCATCAGTTGGTGGCGGTATTCCTATCATCAGACCTCTTATTGAGTGCATTACAGCTGATCATATTGAAGAGATTCAGGGTATCATGAATGGTACAACAAACTACATCCTCACAAAGATGGAGGATGAGGGCGCTGACTTTGATACAGTACTTAAGGATGCACAGGATAAGGGTTATGCTGAGAGAAATCCAGAAGCTGATATTGAAGGTCATGATGCATGCCGTAAGATTGCTATTCTTTCATCCCTCGCTTATGAGAAGCAGGTTGATTTCGAAGATATCTACACAGAAGGAATTACAAAAATCACAACAGATGATTTTGATTATATGAAGAAGATTGGCGCTTCTATTAAGCTTCTTGGTATGGCAAGAAAAGAAGGAAGTACAGTTTATTCAATGGTTGCTCCTTTTGTCATCTATGCAGATAATCCTCTTTATAACGTAAAGGATGTATTTAATGCCATCCTTCTTAAGGGCGATATGCTTGGCGATGTAATGTTCTATGGAAAGGGAGCTGGCTCTCTTCCAACAGCCAGTGCAGTTGTTTCTGATGTAGTTGATGCAGTAAAGAGAACAGGTGCTACAGCTGAGATTCTTTGGGAAAGCACTAAGAGAGAAATTGGAAGTGCAGATGCATTCACAACCCCATATTTCGTAAGAATTAAGGGTGGCGACAAAGCTGCTGTGGAGAGTGCATTTGGTGCTGTTGAATATATTGATGGTAAGGATGGCGAGACTGCATTTATTACTGGTGTAATGTCTGGTTCAGACTTTAACAAGGCGGCTGAGAGATTTGATGTTGTTAGCCGTATTCGCGTAAGTAAATAAACCTTTCCTAATTAGAAAGGGTTTATAGGGGGAGTAATTATTCAGGAGGCATGGAAAATGCTAATAGTTAAGAAATTCGGAGGTACTTCGGTAGGTAACAGAGACCGTATTTTCAATGTTGCTAATCGATGTATCGAGGATTACAAAAATGGAAATGATGTGGTAGTAGTTCTGTCCGCTATGGGTAAATATACAGACGTGCTGATAGATATGGCAAAGGAGATTAACCCTAATCCTCCAAAGAGAGAGATGGATATGATTCTTACTACCGGTGAGCAGCAGTCGGTTGCCCTTATGGCAATGGCAATGGCTTCCATGGGTGTTCCAGCAGTTTCGCTGAACGCTTATCAGGTTGCAATGCACACTACCAGTACTTACAGCAATGCGCGTGTTAAGAGAATTGATACAGAGCGCATTAGAGCAGAGCTGGAGCAGCACAAGATAGTTATCGTAACTGGTTTCCAGGGTGTAAACAAATTTGATGATTACACAACTCTTGGAAGAGGTGGTTCTGATACTACAGCAGTTGCACTTGCAGCAGCGCTTCACGCAGATAAATGTGAAATTTACACTGACGTAGACGGTGTTTACACAGCAGATCCTAGAAAGGTTCCTGATGCTAGAAAGCTGAAGAATGTAACCTATGATGAGATGCTTGAGCTGGCAACTCTTGGAGCGGGAGTACTTCACAACCGTTCAGTAGAGCTTGCAAAGAAGTATGGAGTAAGACTTGTAGTTCGTTCAAGTCTGAACACTAATGAAGGAACCGTCGTAAGGGAGGGAAGTAAAATGGAGAAAATGATAGTAAGCGGAGTTGCAGCTGATCCAGATGCAGCCAGAGTTGCAGTTATAGGACTTAAGGATGAGCCTGGTATAGCATTTAAGCTCTTTAATGCACTTGCTCAGCAGGGAATTAATATAGATATGATTCTTCAGTCAATCGGACGTCATGGTAAGAAGGATATTTCCTTCACATGTACAGATGATGATGCAGATCTTGCAAAGCAGATCATCGACGATCTTATGGAATTTGAGGAGATTGATGTAGATAAGGGGGTTTCAAAGGTATCTATCGTTGGTGCCGGAATGCAGACACATCCTGGTGTTGCTGCTAAGATGTTCGAAGCACTCTTTGATGCAAATATCAATATCAGAATGATCTCTACATCAGAGATCAGAGTTACAGTTCTTATCAACGAGAAGAACACAGATAGAGCTATCAATGCTATACATGAGAAGTTCAATCTTGGTGAGGAGTAAACCCGAGAATAAGATTTGAAAAATCAAATTTATGAATTAATAAAGGCGTATCACTCAGGTGATACGCCTTATTTTTGCTTTTGTTTTACTATGTTTTAACTTGCGCTTACTTTGATACGAAGGCTTCAATTCGGTCCAGTGCCTCGCGCAGCTGGTCAATTGAATAGGCATAAGAAATACGGATGAATCCTTCTCCTGAGTTTCCGAATGCATTTCCAGGAACAACAGCAAGCTTCTGTTCCTGAAGAAGCTTTGTGGCAAATTCATCGGAGGACATTCCGAATTTCTGGATGCTTGGGAAAATATAAAAGGCACCAAGTGGTTCGAATGCAGGCATTCCAATATTTTCCAGCCTCTTTATCAAATAACGTCTACGTTCATCATAGGATTCTTTCATGTTCAGAACATCATTGTCGCCATTTCTAAGGGCTTCTACAGCAGCGTACTGGCTGGTAGTAGGAGCACACATAATGCAGAACTGGTGAATCTTGATCATAAGCTTTGCTATTTTTTCCGGTGCTAGGGCATAGCCCAGTCGCCATCCGGTCATGGCAAATGCCTTTGAAAAACCGTTTATTACTATTGTTCTTTCCTGCATACCTGGAAGAGAAGCGATAGAAAAATGTGGCTCTTCAGTATATGTCAGTTCAGAATAGATTTCATCTGAAATAACATAGAGATCATTTTCTATAGCAAGACGGGCAATAGGCTCCAGATCCTCTTTGGTCATAATAGCTCCAGTTGGATTATTAGGATAGGAGAGAATGAGCACCTTCGTCTTATCGGTTATATGTTCAGCCAGCTCAGCTTCTGTGAGCTTGAACTGGTTTTCGTTTTTTAAATCAATAGTAACCGGAACGGCGCCTGTCAGGTTGGCGCATGGAACGTAGGATACATAGCTAGGCTCTGGGATTATAACCTCGTCTCCTGGATTTATAAGAGCACGGAGAGCCAGGTCAATTCCTTCCGAACCACCAACTGTAATGAGACAGTTTTTGGCTGCTTCATAAGAGATGTTATATTTACGTTCATACCAGTTGCATATTTCCTGACGGAGCTCCATAAGTCCTGAATTGGAGGTGTAGTAGGTTCTTCCTTGTTCAAGGGAGTAGATGCCTTCATCCACTACATGCCATGGAGTATCAAAATCAGGCTCGCCAACTCCAAGAGAGATGGCATCTGGCATTTCGCTTACTATATCAAAGAATTTTCTTATTCCAGATGGCTTAATCTCATCTGCAACTTTACTTACTGGTTTCATAATTTATTCCTTAATGAAAATTAAATTCAAATATTGGTCAAAGCTATGGCATTATCTGAATTCTTTTGTCTTCGCCATGACCTTCTGTCATATCAACATAGTGATTCTTATACTTCTTAAGAACAAAATATGTTGCTGTGGAAACAACGGTATCCATTGGAGCAATCTTGTTGTATACGAAGTGGGAGATTTCTTTAAGTGAATCTCCTTCGATTGTGAGAATCAGGTCGTTGCTGGAACCAGACATAAGATAAACGGATTTTACTTCGTCGAATTTGCTGATCCTTGCAGAAATTCTGTCAAATCCCTCGCCTCTTACAGGGGAAATCTTAACTCCTATAAAGGCTGTAACTCTTTCCTGATCGTCTAGCTTGTCCCAGTCTACAAGTGCCTGGTAGCCACAGATTATATGGTCATTTTCAAGCTCTTTAATAGCAGTAGCAACGCTGGACTCATCAGAGCCTATCATAGCTGCAATTTCTTCAGCTGTTAATTTACTGTTCTTCTCAAGTAACTCAAGTATTTTTCTTTTCATAAAATCCTCCAAAAGATTCATCGTGATGAAAGCATTTAGCTTTCGTTTGCATTTACGAGAATCTGAGTCTCGCCAGAATGAGTGGTCTCGTCATTTGCTTTCTTAAGTGTGAATACAAATTCGGAACCTTCTCCTTCTTTACTATATACATCTATAGTCTCGTTATGAGCCTTAATTATCTCCTTGGTTATGGCAAGTCCAAGACCGGTACCTCCCTTATCCTTACCACGGCTGGTATCGTCCTTGTAGAATCTTGTCCAGATCTTCTTCTGAGTTTCCTCACTCATTCCAATTCCTTCATCCTTAATGGAAATCTGAAGCTTATCACCCTTATCAACAATGTTGATGTAGATATGCTTTCCTTCAGGAGTGAACTTAAGAGCATTATCCAGAAGATTATAAACAACCTGCTGTACCTTAGTTTTATCGGCTGTAACGACTGTTGCCTCTGCATGATTATTCAGATAAATGGCAACGTTTTTGTCGATACATTTTATCTCAAAAGTATTCAGTGTAGGTTTAACTATATCTATGAAGTCAAAGTCTGTAAGGTTCAGATATGGACCATAAATCTCAAGACGGTTGAGATCCAGAAGTCCCTGAGTAAGCTTTGTCAGACGGTTTGTCTCATCAAGAACTATTCCAAGATATCTATCCTGTTTCTCAGGAGGGATTGTTCCGTCCTGAATAGCTGTAACATATCCGCGAATAGAGGTAAGTGGGCTTCGGAAATCATGAGATATATTGGAAATGAATTCGTGCCTGTATTCCTCCAGCTTCGACAGCTCGGAAGCCATATACTCCATGGATTCTGCCAGCTGGCCAATCTCATCCTGGGAATTGATTTCGGTCTTTGTATCAAAATCACCTTTAGAATAATCCTGCGCCACTTCCGCCAGTTTCTTAATAGGTCTCAGGACCTTATGAGAGACAATCTGCAGAAGCGAGAATGCAATAACGATGATGACAAGACAAGGAATGAAGGTGATTCCATAAATGTTTTTCATCATGGAGTTAATGTCTTCAGTTGTTGAGTGAATGATAAGCGCTCCACAATCTAAATCCTTTGATTTGTCATCAATATAATAGGTCATGACTACAGGAATACTGACGGTTATCATATTGGTACTATAAACACCGTAGAAATCAGAAACCCCGTAGCTTGCCTCGTGAATATCATAATTCTTATCCAATGAATAGATTGAATTTGGAAGTCTTTTAAGAATGGCTACATCAGGTCTTCCCGAGGTGGCCACATCTTTATCGTAATCATCTGCATCATTGAAATAACCAGAAGTCGCAACAATCTTTCCGTTTTCATCCACATACCAAATGTCTGCCTCAAGGGTCTGAGAATAAACATTAAAGTAGTTGGAAAGCTCACTTGGACTTAGGTTTCCACTTATATATAAAGTTATAACCTGAGAGGATATAAGAGTTGCTTCATTTGCAAGAGTTGCCTGCTTTTCCTGGATGAGTGACCTTCTTGTAAATACGGAAATGAAGAAGATCAGAAATCCAAATGACACGATAAGTATCAAAAGGAATGCAATATATATCCTATCGAGTACGGAACGTTGCATAAATAAACCTCATTTATCTTACTTCGAATTTATAGCCTATACGGTAAACAGTCTGGATAGACCAATTATACTTGTTTCCAAGTTTCTCGCGAAGACGTTTAATGTGAACGTCAACGGTTCTTGTATCACCTACAAAATCATAGCCCCAGAGCTGATTAAGCAGCTGATCACGGGTAAATACCTGATTTGGATGGGAAGCTATAAAGTAAAGAAGCTCAAGTTCCTTAGGTGGCATTTCAATACTCTGTCCTTCGAATGTAACTGAATAATTTGAAATATTTACAATCAGGTTGTCGTATTCAATATAGTCGCCGGTATGCTCAAAATCTGATGCCGTAGCTGAATCTGCTTCTTCAGATTTAGAGTTACCTGCACGACGAAGAACTGCGCTGACTCTGGCAACAAGCTCGTTAGCATCGAATGGCTTTACCAGATAATCATCAGCACCCATCTTAAGTCCGAGAACCTTATCAAATACCTCGCCCTTTGCAGAAAGCATGATAATAGGCACATCTCTGGTCTTACGAACCTGTTGACAAACCTCATAGCCATCAATGCCAGGAAGCATGATATCCAGAAGAATAAGATCTGGATTATAAACATCGATTATCTGAAGTGCCTCCTCACCATCGTGAGCCATTTCTGTGTCATATTGTTCTTTTGCAAGATAGAGTGATATCAGCTCTGCAATGTTTTCGTCATCATCAACGATTAATATCTTTTGTTTTAACATCCTTTCACCATTTTTAACCTTCTCATAGATTTTTCATTTTCGTTTAGTATTTTACTAAAATTTTACTATGGTTACGCCAGCGTCGCCTTCACCGAACTCACCACTTCGGAATTCTTTGACGAAGCTCTTTTTCTTTAGATATTCTGTGATTCCCTTTCTGAGTGCGCCAGTTCCTTTACCATGAATAATGGTAATCTGCTCAGCGTGTGTCAGGAGGGCATCGTCCAGATATTTATCTAGAATGTTTATTGCATCATCTACTGTTTTGCCTAGTAGATTTATTTCTGGTTTAAATGTCATGGCAGTGCTTGAACTGCTGAGAGCAGCGGCTCTGTAAGCCTGTCCCTGGTTCTTCTTGTTCAGCTTTTCTTCGTCTATTATCAAAAGATCGCTGGCAGGAAATCTGGATGTAAGAATTCCCATCTCTACAAGGAACAGTCCCTTTGAATCTGCAAGTTCTATAATGTGTCCTTCTGTATCCAGGCTGAGAACAAGAACCTTATCTCCAATATGGAAGTCTGAATTCTTATGTCCGGAGGTTTTCTTCTCCTTCTTTTCTTCCTTTACTTTGTAGGAGTCTTTCTTATTACGAAGGCGGGATCTTGTTTCCTCCATTGTTCGGGCATCTGCCTTATGAGGATTCTTCAGCCACTTGTTATAATCTCTGATCGCTGAATCTGCAGTTTCCTTAGCGTCTTCAAGGATTTCTCTTGCTTCAGCTCTGGCTTTATCAAGAATTTCTTCCTTCTTGGTATCCAGCTTGGATTCTTTGTCTGCCAGTCTCTTTCTTAACTGCTTTTCTGTATTAACTTCAATTTCAAGTTCTGAGCGAAGTCTGGACATTTCCTTTTCGGATTCTTCCAGCTCGGAAATAATACGCTCCATATTGATCTGGTTTTCGTTCATGCCACTTTGAGCAGCCTCAGTAATTTCCTTTGGCATACCAAGTCTTGTGGCGATTGCGAATGCATTTGACGAACCAGGTATTCCGATCATCAGCTTGTAGGTTGGTCTGAGAGATTTCATGTCAAATTCGCAGGATGCATTCTCAACACCTTCTGTACCAATTGCATAGGTCTTAAGCTCGGTATAATGGGTTGTAGCCATTACTCTGGCTCCAAGATCCTTAAGATGATTCAGGATTGAGATGGCAAGTGCGGCACCTTCAGCAGGGTCCGTTCCGCCACCAGGCTCATCGAAAAGAACCAGTGATTTATCTGTTGCATGCTTGATGATGTAGATGATATTGCTCATATGAGATGAGAAGGTAGAGAGACTGAGCTCAATACTCTGTTCATCACCAATATCTGCATATACATCATCAAAAACTGTAAGCTGACTTCCTTCCAAAGCAGGCACATGAAGTCCGGATTGTCCCATAAGAGTAAGGAGTCCCAAAGTCTTAAGGGATACGGTTTTACCACCTGTGTTTGGACCGGTGATTATCAGCAGATTATAATTATCTCCAAGAGTTATATCCACAGGAACTGCAGTGGCTGGGTCCAGAAGAGGATGCACGGCCTGCTTCAGCTCCACTATTCCCTTGTCATTCCAGACGGGTTCTGTAGCACCGGTTTTCTTGGCATACTTAGCCTTGGCAAAACAGAAATCCAGTTCCACAAGAGTTTTATAGTTTTCGTGGATTTCTTCACGAACGGGAGCGGCCATACGACTTAGATCGTAGAGAATCTTTTCAATCTCCACATGCTCATCGTTATGAAGCTCTTGAATTGTATTGTTTAGTTCAACAACCTGCATTGGCTCAATGAAAACTGTGGAGCCAGTCTGGGAGCGGTCATGTACCATTCCTGGAAATGCATTCTTGTATTCTATCTTAACAGGGATACAGTATCTGCCATTTCTTGTTGTAACAAGAGCATCCATCAGCATATCTCTGTTGTTTGAATTCTTGATTATTTTGTTAAGGGTGTTATGAAGACTTGCTTCGGATTCAACAATCTTTCTTCTTATGGAACGAAGATTTCCGGAAGCATCATCCGCTATCTCGTCAGAAGAGATGATACATCTTCTGATCTCGCTCGATATATCTTCAAAAACAACCAGATTATCAAAGAGAGGAGTAAGAGAATCATAAGCCTTTTCTTCTCCGCCCTGATCGTCATATTTTTTAACTTCGGCCGTTGCTTCAAGCAGGCTTGCTATATCTAGAAGTTCTGCTGCTGAGAGAGAAGAATCTATTTCAAGAAGTCGCAGACTTTCATTTACATTCTTTACTCCAGAGAAGGAAACCTGCCCATGTTTTTCGAGTCTCAGGAACGCGTCTCTTGTATTCTGCTGGAGCTCCTGGATGACATTTAACTCATTAAATGGTTTTAAATGAGATATCTTATTTTTGGCCCCTTGAGTTACGGCGTGTTCACTAAGCTGTTCTAATATTTTATTGTATTCCAAAACTCTTATAGAGCGCTTGTTCATAACCTTTTCTCCAATAGACAATACCTCCCATAAATATAACTCAAATAGCGGAAAAATGGAAGAGTTTGCGCGTTTTAAATAGTATATATTTTTATTTTCATGTGGTACAATGAAAAAGGTGATTGAAATCTGATTTTGGGGAGGAAGGGTTTATGAAACTTCGTGACCTACTAAAATATAATGATATAGTAATCCAGTGTCATGATAATCCGGATGCAGATGCGTTGGCATCGGGCTATGGATTATGGTGGTATCTGAAAAAGAATGGAAAAAGGCCAAGATTTATATATAGAGGAAAAAACAAAATACAGAAGAGTAATCTCGTGCTAATGCTTAGTTTTTTGGAGATTCCTGTAAAATACGAGCCTGATTTTTCTGATAATCCGGAGCTTCTTGTTACCGTTGATTGTCAGTACGGACAGAGAAATGTTACAAAGACCGAGGCTCAGGTGGTTGCTATAATAGACCATCACCAAAAAACTGTAGAGCTGCCTCCGCTGTCAGAAGTGAAAAGTAATATAGGCAGCTGCTCGACAATAATCTGGGACATGATTAGGCAGGAAGGTCTGGATGTTGTTTCAGATGTTAATCTATCCACCGCTTTATATTATGGCCTCTATACAGATACAAATCGTTTTTCTGAGATTTCCCATCCTCTTGACAGGGACATGATAGACAGCCTTATTGTAAATAAAAGTATTATTACCGAGATGAGTAATTCCAATATTTCGCTGGATGAGCTTAAGATCACGGGACGCGCCATACAGCATTATCATTACATGGAACAAAATAAATATATAGTTCTGCATGCAGAAAAATGCGATCCTAATATTCTCGGAGTGATAAGTGATTTTTCCATGGAGACCGCCGGCATTAATGTTTGCCTTGCATACTATACAAGTCCTGAGGAAGTAAAGTTTTCAGTGAGAAGCTGCGTAAAGGAAGTCCATGCAAATGAGCTGGCTGCATTTATTGCGGATGGTATTGGCGGTGGTGGAGGACATTTGTTTAAAGCAGGTGGAACCCTCAGACCTGAAAAGCTGCCTGAAACAAAGGATGAAAAAGAGTTTGATGCAATGGTTTACTCACTTTTTATCGACAGGCTGAATCAGTATTTTGATATGTATGAGATCATTTATGCAAAAGAAATGGTTCTGGATACAACTGATATGGAGAAATACGAGAAGAAGCCTATGGAGCTTGGATATGTAAAAATGACAGATATTTTTCCTGTTGATTCTCTTGCGGAGATCAGAACTCTTGAGGGCGACATCAATATCAGAGTTAAAGAAGATACATATCTTATGATCGGAATAGCTGGTGAAGTTTATCCAATAACAAAACAAAAGCTGGAGAGTAGTTATGAGCTTACAGGAAGCAAATACTCTCACAGCTTTGAATACGATCCATCGATCAGGAATATTGTTACTGGCGAAAAAATAAGTGTTCTTAATTTCGCAAATGGTGTAATAAGTACAGGGAAGTCCCGAATTTTGGCTAAGAAGCTGGATCATCATGTGAAGCTTTTCACAGCCTGGGATGATGAAAAATACTATTCGGGTACTCCTGGTGATTATATAGCGGTGCGTGAAGATGATGAACACGATATCTATATAATCAGTGGTGAACTTTTCGACGACCTGTACGAAAAGATTTAATCATCAATTCCATAAAGTGATTTCTGCTCCTCGGAGAGTTCTTCTCCGTGGAGCATTTCATTTCCTATCTTAATCAATTCTTTGTCGGAGAAATGCTCAAAATATCCGTGCCTCATATCACTTGACAATGTATAAAATCTATCAGTGGAAACCTGATATCCAACCACTTTTGGTATTGTAGCCGCTAGTTCCCAGGACTCGGTATCTAAGGCATACATATTTTCAGATATTGAGTTAAGATAAATATAATTATTGTCCTTGCTAACAAACCATTCTGTATCATATGTATAATCATCGAGTTCTATCTCGGAAATAGGTTTGCAGTCCTTCGCATCATATACTGAAAGAGAATTGCTATAGCATACAAGTACATATTCCTCTCCGCCCTTTTTGAAATAGAAGGCATCTACAGGCATGCTTCCTGTTTTGGTTATTGTGGAAATAGTGTTCCCTTCGCAGTCGAGTATAATCGTTCTTTTAGAATCGGTTACAAGAATCTTATTATCCTCAATAAATCGCGCATTTTGAGTACCAGCCCAATCTTCCGGAAGGGATAAAGGAGTGACCTCGCCGGTGGACATATCAATAAAATAATCTCCACCAGACGATGCGTAGTATAGTAAATTTTCTTCAGAAGAGAAGACAGGTTTACTTGCAGGGATAGTTCCTTCTGGTACATCAAATGTTTTACTTGTACCATTAGAAAAATCCATAATATTAATTTTATAATTATTGTTTTCATCCAAATTATAATAGGCAAATGTTTTGTCGGAAGCGTAGAACAAGTGGCTGTAAGTTGAATGGCACTGGCCAACCGGTTCCAAGGTTCTTTCGCCTGTTTCTAAGGACATCTTTCCGAGATATAAATCGCTTATATCGTCATCAAATGGCAAATCTAGAGTAAAATAGTATAAATAGGAATCGTAGATAGTAATAAATTCCATCCAATAAGTTGCTTCAATGTCATCTGCGTCGAATTTTACAATTTTATAAGTATCATCTTTCAGGTTATATATGAAAAAAGCTCGAGTGTCTTCGGTGTAACCATCTTCTACATAATAATTATCATCCATATAGTTTAGATAAGAAAAATAAAAGTTTTCCTGCCCATTAAGTATATGCCAATAAGGATTGTTAAAACTCGTGGTATAGTGAGAAATTCTTGTACTTTCTTCTGAGCATATATATATTCCGTTATTATATACAATGTACGAGATATTCTGGTTTAGCTTTTTTGTAATATTAACCTGTCCCTCATCAAGTGATCCGTTATAACCATCGTTTGTAATGACAGATAAAGACTCATCATCATAATACAAATAAACTATTGGACTATTTGCGTCATAGCTTTCATTTATTTCTCCGGTCTTCCAGTCATAGATAGTGCAAATGGAACCAAAATAATGAATGACACTTTTATTATCTATAGAATCAAGGAAGCCTTCTTTTGCCCCGGCTTCATTATTGGTGAATTCACTTCTCCATGTTTCTTTGGTGGTTTTTACATCAATGCATCGAAGGGCCACATCTGTATTTGACAAGTATCTATTGTTTTTATATATCATACTAAAATCTTCAGAATACTTGTATCCACTTATCAAAAGATATTCTTCGTTATTCCAAAAATATGAAGTGGTATGTAGGTTGCTTTGTTCTAGTTCAGTAACCTTGAGCGTGGATAAATCCATTATATAATTAGTAGGCTGTGAGTTACTATCTAAAGAACCCATAGCAAGAAGCTTTTCTTCAGGTGAAATAGAGAATGTACTTACTTCCTCATCCTCAGGGAAGTCGGTTGGAAAGCTTTCCAGAAGGCTGCCATCCTTAGAACTGTATTTTCTAAGCTCCGCACCACCGAAGAAGGCATAAAAAGCATCTTCTTTTTCACTGTTAATTATGTTTTTGTTTATTTTGTAATCTTCAGATTCGATGGTATATGCGATTTCCCCTGATTGGGCATCATAAGCCGTGATAGCATTTTCATTCCATACCAAAAGATAATTGTTCTTTGTAAATGTGATGTTATATTTGTCCTCGATTGATAATGTAGTTTCAAAAGTTTGTTCGTGAGTTTCAGTATCCCATACCTGTACGGTTTCGTATATATTGATAGAGGCGAGGTACTTTCCATCTTCAGATATTGATAATCCGCTTATATCCATTTTAGATGTGTAAGAATAATCAAAATGGAAATTCTCATCAGAAGTAGGCTCGTAAACCCCGGTAGCATCTGTGAGTGCATTTATGGCGGCTGTTGTAACCGGCTGCTTTTTGTTTTTATCACTTGGCAGACCTGCCAGAGCCAGCTGGATTGCGGTTATCTTCTCAGATTCATCTAAAAGTTGCTGGGATTCATGCGCCAGATATTCGGATTTATTAATGAGCGCATTTTTATAGTTTTTATTAATGGAATAAATGCCGTATATAAGCTGCAGAACAAAAATAAGAGCTACAACAGAAATAATGGCAATGACCTTTGTCAGGTGCTTGATGTAGTAGGCTCTTTGTCTGTCAATCAGCTCACTATAAGAACAGCCAATAATGGCGCTTACCAATCGTGGCAGTTCTATTTTTTCGGCGATTTTTCTGGCAAATCGAAAATCACAGGAGAGGGGTTCCACCAAAGTGTCGTCTTCGTATTGAAGAACTTCAGGTACTACCTCTGCAGGTTCACCCTCAATTAGAACAGTTAATATATGATCGCGGGAATGCTTCTCAAGAAAATAATTGATCTCGCGAAGTACCCATTCTGATTCCTTGGTCTTCTTAGAACAAATGACTATTAAATAGTCAGTGTTATCGAGTGCATCTGTTATTGTGTCAGAGAGATTGGCTGTTAGAGAGAGTTCGTCAGTATCACGAAATACTCTCTCGATCTTTTTGAATCCTGTTTTTTCCTGTATTCGATCCGGAATACGATAATTCTCAAGCTCTCGTTGAATCAGTTTTGCAATTTTAGTATCTTCTACCTCGTGCTTGTATGAAATAAATGCGTTGTATTTACTCATTTACTATCCACCTCAGATACTTTGATTTCTATATAATGATATTATAATCAAGAGGGTATGTAAAGTGTAGAAATGGCTATTTTTCTTGCTATATTCGATAAATAGTGATAACCTACTGTCTTAGAATGAAACTGGAAATGAGGATGATTTATGAACTATATCAACACCCTTAGAGAGGGCGAAAACATAACAGAAACATACTTCTGTAAAGACAAGGTTGTAGCTCAGTCAAAAGCTGGAAAAACCTATTATAGCCTGAAGCTTCAGGATAAGACAGGAGTGATCGATGCAAAGATTTGGGACCTTTCAAATGCCATCGAACATTTTGAGTCTATGGATTATATAAGAATAAGTGCGCAGGTAACTTCGTTCAATAATGCGCTGCAGTTAAATGTAAAACAGGTGAGAAAGGCAGAAGAGGGAACCTTTGATGTGGCCGACTACATGCCTGTTTCAGAGTTTAATATTGATGACATGTATAAGGAGCTTCTGGAACTCATCGATACAGTTCAGAATAAATATCTGAATAAGCTTCTTAAGCTGTTTTTTGTTGAAGATGCAAGCTTTATCAAGGGCTTCAAAAAAAGCAGTGCTGCGAAGAGCATGCATCATTCATTTATAGGAGGACTTCTTCAGCACACACTTTCAGTTGCAAAGATTTCAGACTTCCTTGCAAGTCAGTATCCTATAATGAATAGAGACCTTCTTGTGACGGCTGCTATCTGCCATGATATAGGCAAGGTTTATGAGCTGTCTGAGTTTCCTGAAAATGACTATACAGATGCAGGAAATCTTATGGGCCATATTGTAATGGGCGCTATGATGATCAGGGATAAGGCAAAGAAGGTACCGGATATTCCGATTGATCTGCTAAATAAACTGGTTCATTGTATACTTGCTCATCATGGAAAGCTGGAATTTGGTTCTCCAGAAAAACCAAAGATCATAGAAGCTATGGCGCTTTCCTTTGCAGATGATACAGATGCAAAGCTGGAGGCTTTTAAAGAGGCGGTAGAAGGAGACCAGAGTGGTGAGACCTGGCTTCCATATAATAAGATGTTTGAAACATTTATAAGAAAAACGGACGGTTAATAAACCGTCCGTTCGTTATTTCCAGATATTATTTTCTACTTTGAATGTAGTCGTTAAATCTCTGAACAACTTCATCCTCTGATTCGTTAATTCCATCAGATGCATTGACTACATTTTCAAGACCAGCCTGCATATTTTCAAGAGTTTCAACTGAGAGTACATCTAAATACTCTGTAACCTCTTCCCATGTAATGCTGTGCTTCATGGATAAATCTGAAACAGTTTTCATCAGCTCATCTGAAAGATGGAACTGTTTATTGATCGTTGCAACATTCAGATCAGCTTCCATATACTCATCAAGAGTAATAGTTCCGTCACATGCAGCAGCGTATGTAGAAAGAGCTACCGTTGCGAGGCATACATCTGTAATTGCTCTCTTTTCTTCTAATGAATATTCATCCTTCTCTTTGATATCCATTTTATCAATAACTGACTTAAGTAATCCCATATTAACCTCCCCTTAAAAGATAACAATAAGTTGTTATTTTGATTCGTTGAAATATGCCAACGTTGAATATATAATAGAAATGATTTTTTTATCTGTCAAGGAATATAAGGAGAAAGACCATGAAGAAGACTTTAATTGTAATAGATATGCAGAATGATTTTATTGATGGAAGTCTCGGAACTGCTGAGGCGGTTGCAATAGTAGATAATGTTAAGAGAAAGATTGAGGAATATAAGGCGAATGGAGACGAAATAATCTTCACCAGAGATACTCATCAGGATAATTACATGGAAACAAACGAAGGAAAGCATTTGCCAGTTGTTCATTGTATAGAGGGGACTTCAGGCTGGGAGATCAGAGATGTTCTGGATACAGAAGGCTGTGAGATCATCAACAAGCCTTCGTTTGGCTATACGGGTTGGAGCGGCAACAGCTTTGAAGAGGTTGAGCTTGTTGGACTTTGTACAGATATTTGTGTTGTTTCTAACGCGCTTATCATCAAGGCGCTCTTCC
The DNA here is from genome assembly GCA_947168155.1 of uncultured Lachnospiraceae bacterium. Taxonomy (GTDB): domain Bacteria; phylum Bacillota; class Clostridia; order Lachnospirales; family Lachnospiraceae; genus Eubacterium_Q. Next base: position 99,465 of record CAMVKW010000002.1, read on the forward strand.
CGGAGATCAGAGTGAGCGTAGACAGTTCATGCTGTGCAGGCGTTACTCCGGAGAGCCACGAAGCAGCCCTTACAACCATGAAAATGTGCCAGATTGAAGTGATTTAGAACAAAAATCTGCGTATTTAGAAAAAACCTAATAAAATGCTTGCATTTTTTAATATTGTTGTATATAATAACCCTTGCGCTGTAAAAAATTGCGCAAGGGAATTAAATATAGGGGTATCGCCAAATGGTAAGGCAACGGACTCTGACTCCGTCATTTCTAGGTTCGAATCCTAGTACCCCTGCTAAAAAAACCTCGGTAGTTTAACTGCCGAGGTTTTTGTTATTTTATGCTTTTGCTTTATGGGTCTAAATGAATAATGTGACTTTAGTCATATTCGAAAAGTGCCTTTATTCACTACAAAAGGAAAGTTGTGAATTATATAATGAGCGTGTCAAATGGAGATAGGGTTCTCCGGAAAAAATAAAATGGAGAGAAAAAGATGGGAACAATTTTAAAGACAAAAGATCTTACAAAGAAATATGACAACAAAGTGGTTGTTGATAATCTGAATATCGAAATTCAGGAAGGAGAAATCTTCGGACTCCTTGGTCCAAATGGAGCGGGCAAGAGTACAACAATGAATATGATTTGCGGAATTGTTCGTCCAACTCTTGGAGATGTTGAGTTCATGGAAAAGGACTTCCTAAAAAATAGAAAGAAACTGATTGAGAATCTGGGGTATATCCCACAGGAACTCGCAATCCACGGTAATCTGAAGGCCTGGGAAAATGTTGAACTCTTTACTTCTCTTTACGGAATCAAAGGTGCAGAGCTTAAAGAAAGAATTGATGAGTCTCTTGAATATGTAGGACTTCTGGATAAGAAAAATGAATATGCAAAAACATTTTCCGGTGGTATGAAGAGAAGACTTAACATTGCATGTGCCATTGGTCATCATCCAAAGCTTCTTATCTTCGATGAGCCTACAGTTGGAATTGATCCACAGTCAAGAAACTTCATTCTCGATAAGATTAAAATGTCCAATAAAAATGGTGCAACAATAATCTATACCAGCCATTACATGGAAGAGGTTGAGGCCATCTGTACTCGAATCGCAATAATGGATAATGGAAAGGTTATAGCAACTGGAACAAGCGAAGAACTTAAGAAGATGGTTACTGATGATACATCATCAATCACACTTGAAGAAGTCTTCCTTACAATGACAGGAAAGAAACTGAGGGATTATTAAAATGATCAGATATTTAATAAAAAACAATTTCAAGCTAATGGCCAGGAGTAAGACAAATTTCCTCCTGTTTGTCATAACTCCATTGATACTCATAGCGCTGCTTTCTAGTGCATTTAATGATCTTATGAAGAAGTATGAAGGTGATGTAAGTATTAGTGCAGGTTATAGAATAGATGATGATACTTCAACCGAGATTTTAGATGCACTTAAAGATGCGGCTGAAGAAGGAAATGTGGAACTTAAGGAGTATTCAACCGGAGAACCTGAGGAACTAATTAAGGAAGAGGATCTGGGAGCCTTCGTGGTATTTAATGGTGACTCTTATAAAATTTATCAGAATGATAAAAATAAGGAAGAGGGTAAAGCTCTCGAGTATATGATAAATGCATTCTATGACAGAGTTGTTACAGCTACAGTTACACAGAAGACAGAACAGGACGTTTCATCGAGTGATCTCAGAATAGAGAATCCTGATTACATGCCACCTATCGAATCCACGGATTATTATGGAATCATAGAGATTGTGTACTTTGGATGGTGTGCCATAGTTTGCGGTGCTGGAGTTTTTGTAAGCGAGAAGAAATACCGCATCAGAAAGAAACTTCGTGTTTCATCTCTAAGTGAAACACAGCAGTATATGGCAAAATACATTCCAATGGTAATGGTGGTTTCTGTTGGAACACTTTTATCAACAGCATTATCAATTCTACTCTTTGGAGTGCATTGGGGTAATCCACTATTATCAGCGGTTATAGTTGTTCTTTCAACAGCGGCTGCGACAGCACTGGGGCTTATGGTTTACAGCATTACAGACAATATGGTGGTAACAATAATCTCGGTATTTTCACTGGTTTGGTTTGCTGGCTTCTTCGGAGGAAGCTTCGAGACCTATATGTTCTCGGCACATCCAATGTCAGTAAAAATGGCATCTCCTATATATCACATTAACAGAGCTTTGGTTGAGCTCTCATGTATGGGGCACAGCGATTTTGTAGGAAGTGCAATTGGTTATTCATTAGCAATAATAGTGGTTTGTACATTGATTGGTATCTTCGCAGGAACCATTAGAAAGAGAGGAAAAGCATGAAAACATTAGTAAAAACAAGCATAAAATTACTTTTCAGATCAAAAGCATTTTGGTTTTTCCTTGTTCTTATGCCAATGCTTTCTACATTCATTCTTACGCTTAAATTTGATTCGTCAGCAGCTTTTGGAGATGGAAATGAGGAGAAAATAATTGAACTGGCAAATGCGGATGAGAAGGTTGCTTACCGTGGCGGTAAGGGTGAATACCTTATAAAAGTATATGATGCATCTGGCAGTGATCTTTCAGAATATTTCCTTCAGAAAATCTGTGATTCAGGTATGTTCCTGGTTCATAGAGCAGACCTTACAAAGAATGATATTAAGGATCAGGTTAACGAAGAGTTTATTACTGACCATATTGAAAAAGATGGTTACGAAGACAGAATGGGTGTTGCAATCTATCTTACACCTGATTTTGATGAGGCAGTATTAGATGGTGACTATAGAAAGGCTCTCACAATTTATGTTCTTTCTGAGGATTCAAGAACAGAAGTCCTTGAGGACGAGATAGCATTTCAGCTCTCAAGAATTAAGGATATGGGTACTATAGATGCGTTGGAAAAGGTGGATGAATACATACCAGAAAAGACTATTGAAACTGTTGCTGGTGGTGACGGAAGAAACCTGACTACAACACAGATCAATCAGAAAACACAGATGGGCTATGCATTCTCATTCCTTACACTTGGATTTGTATTCTGCGGAATTTTCGTAGCGCATGCATCTATCAAGGAACAGAAGAATGGCGTTCTTACAAGAATCAACCTGACTAAGGCAGGAACACTTCAGTACTTTGTTTCTAAGTTTATAACAGGGTTCGTTATAGCAGTTATGTTTGCGACTGTTGAGTCGGTTTGTTCAATTATGCTGGACTTCGATGACCTTGGAATGAACAGATTTAAGTTTATCGGAATGATATTCTTAATGGGACTGATCTTCAGCTCACTGAGTATGCTTATTGGAATCCTTTTAGGAGATATAATGAGCTCCAACGTTGCAGCATTTACAATCTGGTGTATGTCAGCACTTCTCAGTGGTCTTTACTTCCCACTTAACTATACATCAAATGCACTCAAGGTTCTTTCCTTCCTTATGCCACAGAAGTGGTTTGTGACAGGCGCTGAAATGATATTTGTTGGAGACAATAATGCATTTCCTATGTTAATATGTATAACAGCAGCATACCTGGCTGTTATCATCAGTCTTGGAAGTCTTGGACTGAAAATAAGAAGGACAGATTCATGGGGGAATTCTTAAAAGACAATTATTTTACTGGAGTTCGAATAATTCTGATGCTCGTTCTGAGCATATACGGAATTGCGATAAATGACAGTTATGAGTGGAACACAGGAGTATCTGTAAAGGTACTCCTGCTTGTTTCGTTATTTATATCTTTAATGGCACTTAAAGAACTGGTTGGAAAATCCATGAAAAGATTCTTTATGATAGGTGCCATTATTGTTTTTACATTTCTAATTAAAGTGGGCGGATCAGGGTACATTTTACTTGGAGTTTTTCTCATTCTGGAGATACTCTATTTACTGGAAGCTCCTCTTATCATGTTTATTTTCCCTTTTATTACGGTGTTTTATGAATCGCCGATAGATAGTCTAACTTTGCTTGTTGTCGTATTCATTTTGACTGTTTGTTATATCCAGCATATTTTTATCGTTACACCTTATAGAAAACAGGTGATGGAAGAGACAAAAACTCAGCAGGGTCTTAAGCGGGATATGGAAACTCAGGAAAATGCGTCCCGAGAAGAACTAAAGAAAAACCGCCTTCAGGCTGAGAACAAGATGCTGGAGGAAAGAGCAAACCTTTCCCAGACGCTTCACGATAAGCTGGGACACAATATAAATGGTTCTATTTATCAGCTGGAAGCCAGCAAGGTTATTATGGATAAAGAGCCCGAAAAGGCAAGGAGCATGATACAGGCTGTTATAGATCAGCTCCGAACCGGAATGGACGAGATAAGAGCCATCCTCAGAAAGGAAAGACCAGAGAAGCAGCAGATGGCTATGCTTCAGCTGTACGAGCTTTGTGAGGATTGCAATAAAAAAGGTGTTGAAGCAGAGTTTGAAAAAGAGGGAGACCTTTCTGCAATACCGGACAACCTGTGGGAGATTATCCTGGACAATGCCTTCGAGGCTGTTACTAATTCCATGAAGTATTCTAAATGCAATTCCATTAATATTAAAATTATAGTGATGAATAAGATGGTAAGATGCGTAGTCAGGGATGACGGAATAGGCTGTGACGAGATAGTAGACGGAATGGGACTCTCCGGAATGAGAAAGAGAGTGAGAAGTGTGGGTGGAAATATAGATTTCAACACTCATCCTGGATTTGAGGTTAGCATGCTTCTCCCGTTAGAATAGAGTGTTGTTTTGAGACCAATAGACCGAAGAATCATTTGAAAGAAAGAGGGAAAGATGGAGAAAATAAAAGTAATAATTGCAGATGATAGTGATTTCGTTCGTGACGGAATGAAGATAATCTTGGATGTGGACGATGAGTTCGACGTGATAGGCTGCGCTGCAAATGGTAAGGAAGCGATTGAACTTGCAGAGAAGAATAAGCCAGATGTTTTTCTGATGGATATTCAGATGCCGGAAATGGACGGAATAGAGGCTACTAAGTATATAGTAGAAAATGATCTGGGAAAGGTTCTTATTCTTACAACCTTTGATGATAATGACCTGGTGAAGCAGGCACTGCAGAATGGAGCGAAGGGTTATCTTATAAAGAACCATACACCTGACCACTTAAAGCAGATGATTAAATCTGTATATAATGGAACCGGAGTTATGGAGGAAAGCATCTTAGAATCTCTTGCTACCAGTGAGGTTTCTGCTGGCTCGTCAGGAGGTTCAGCCGAGGGTTTTGATGCATCTGATTATTCGGAAAGAGAACTGGACATTGTGAAGGCTGTTGCAGAAGGTCTTTCAAATAAAGAGATTGCTGCAAAGCTTTTTATATCAGAAGGAACGGTTAAGAATTATATAACTAACATATTATCTAAAGAAAACCTTTCACATAGAACGGCACTTGCGGTATACTACCTCACAGGGAAAAAATAAATAAGAATTTACATGGGTGAAATTCAGGAGGAAACAATGAAATATTATCTGGAAGAATTTGATAAGGTCCTTGCTGAAGTTAAGTCCGACGAAGATGGACTTAAGAAAAGCGAGGTCGAAAAAAGACTGGAAGAATATGGACCTAACAAATTGGTAGAAAAGGAGAAGGAAAGTCTTATTCACAAATTCTTTAAAGAGATTTGTGAACCTATGACAATCGTTCTTATAATCGCGGCTATCATATCAGCTGTTACAGCGGTATTTTCGCATGAAGGCTTTGCTGATGTATTCATTATTCTGACGGTTGTAATAGTGAATGCTGTTCTTGGTGTTTATCAGGAATCAAAAGCAGAGTCAGCTATTGCGGCACTTCAGGAAATAGCAGCTGCACAGTCTAAGGTTATCAGAGACGGCGAAGTAATGGTCATACCTTCAGCGGACCTTGTTCCTGGAGATATCATTACACTTGAAGCTGGAGATGCAGTCCCAGCAGATGCCAGAGTTATAGAGGCCGCATCTCTCAAGGTTGAGGAGGCTGCCCTTACAGGTGAATCGGTTCCTTCAGATAAGACCGCAAATGTTCTTGATCTTAACGGAGCAACAGATGTTCCACTTGGTGACAGAGCAAACATGTTATATATGGGTTCTTCTGTTCAGTATGGCCGTGCAAAGGCGGTTGTTGTTGGAACTGGAATGAATACCGAGATGGGTAAGATTGCAGACCAGCTTTCACAGGCGGGTGATGAGGAAACACCTCTTCAGATTAAGCTGAAAGAATTATCAAAGATACTTTCTATCATGGTTCTTGTAATCTGTGCAGTTATCTTTGGCATAAATATAGTAAGAAATCTCGTTACTGGCGCAGGCCTCACAGGTGAGTTCTTTATTAATACATTTATGATAGCTATCTCACTTGCAGTTGCTGCTATCCCGGAAGGTCTTGCGGCAGTAGTTACAGTTCTTCTTTCAATCGGCGTAACACATATGTCAAAGAATCACGCCATTATCAGAAGGCTTACAGCAGTTGAGACTCTTGGTTGTACAGAAATTATTTGTTCAGATAAAACAGGAACACTTACTCAGAATAAGATGACAGTTGTTGAGCATGTAACTATTTCTGATGGAAGTGTTGAAGTTGAAAGTGATGAGAATGGAAAACTTCTTCCAGACGATAACCTTTCTGATGATGGAAGAATTCTTATTCTTGGAATGGCTCTTTGCTCGGATGCTGAGTGGGAGACAGATAAGGCTGTTGGTGAGGCTACAGAATGCGCTCTTGTAACAGATGCAGCTAAGAATGGAATGGAGAAGGCTAAGCTTAAGGAAACATATCCAAGAGTTGGTGAGGCTCCTTTCGATTCGCTTAGAAAGATGATGAGTACTATTTATCAGGATCCAGAGGGGGGATACACTCAGTTCACAAAGGGTGCACCTGACTGTGTTCTAGATGCTTGTAATTATTACCTCATGGATGGTCAGGTTCATGAGATGACACCAGAGGTGCTAAAGAAGATACAGCAGGCCAACAAGGGAATGGCTGATAGAGCTCTCAGAGTATTGGCACTTGCATATCACAAGATGGAGAAGGTTCCTTCAGATCTTTCTCCTGAGAAGATTGAAAACGACCTGATTTATGTTGGTCTTTGCGGAATGATAGATCCTATCAGACCAGAGGTTAAGGTCGCAATCGGCGAATGTCGCAAGGCAGGAATTCGTCCTGTTATGATTACAGGCGACCACAAGGATACAGCTGTTGCTATTGCAAAACAGCTTGGAATTCTTGATGGCGTTGACGAGAATGGAGAGGCAACAACATTTGAAGCTATTACTGGTGCAGAGCTGGAAGAGCTTTCAGATGAATACTTCATGGAGCATGTTGGAGATTATTCAGTTTATGCCAGAGTTCAGCCTGAGCATAAGGTTAGAATAGTTAATGCATGGAAGGAAAAGGGTAAAGTTACTGCCATGACTGGTGACGGTGTAAACGATGCGCCTTCTATTAAGTCAGCTGATATCGGTGTTGGAATGGGAATTACTGGAACCGATGTTACAAAGAATGTTGCAGATATGATCCTGACAGATGATAACTTTGCAACCATCGTTGCTGCAGTTGCTGAGGGACGTAGAATTTACGATAACATTCGTAAGGCAATTCAGTTCCTTCTTTCTTCAAACCTTGCAGAGGTTATTGCAATCTTCATTGCAACTATTATGAACTTTACAATCCTTAAGCCAGCACATCTGCTTTGGATTAATCTTATTACTGACTGTTTCCCAGCAATCGGACTTGGTATGGAAGAGGCAGAGGCAAATACAATGACACAGCCACCAAGGAAAAAGACAGATGGCATTTTCTCTGGTGGACTTGGGGTAGATGTAATCCTTCAGGGTACGGTGATTGCTGTGCTTACAGTTGTTTCTTATATTATTGGTCATTACCTGGAAAGTGGAAGCTGGGCTGTTCAGACTTCTCCTGACGGAATGACAATGGCCTTCCTTACACTTTCGCTTATGGAGATTTTCCATAGCTTTAATATGAGATCCAGGAGGGCATCTCTCTTTACACTTAAGAAACAGAATGTTACACTTTGGGGAACGCTTGTTTTCTCACTTGTGCTGACGGTGACAATACTTTATGTGCCAGCTCTTAGAAGAATTTTCTCTTTCAGCTTTATTGATGGAAAAGAATTTGGTATAGCTGTTGGGCTTGCATTCCTCATTATTCCTATAGTGGAGATTTCAAAGCTTATTCAAAGAGCGGTTGAAAAGAAGTAAAATAGCCAATTAATAAACGAATAATACTGATTAAGAAACAGTTAAGAATTAAAGAAGAAACAGGTTAAGACTTCCGTGATGGGTTGTTGTATATTAACATCAACAAGCCAACACGGAAGTTTTTGGTTAAACATTTAGTGAAGGATATTCAAATAAAGAATAGGAGAATTCAAAATGAGTAAAGAAACAGTATTAACAGCGAAGGATTTATCTAAGACATTTTCAAATGAATCAGTTCAGCAGCATGTACTGAAGAATCTTAACTTAGAAATATATAAAGGAGATTTCACAGTAATCATGGGAAACTCCGGATCAGGAAAGAGTACACTTCTTTATGCACTTAGCGGAATGGATAGACCGACACTGGGAACTATTACATATAACGTTAAGGATAAGCTGGAGAAGAAATGCAAGAAGACAAATGGTGGGAGCGGGGTTGAGATTTCAAAGTTCAGCAATGACTGCCTGGCAATGTTCAGAAGAAACCATTGCGGATTTGTTTTCCAGCAGAATTACTTAAATGACAGCATGAGCGCTCTCGACAATATAATGGTTTGCGGACTACTTAAGACAAAGGATAGAAAGGCACTTGCAGCGAGAAGTAAGGAGCTGTTGGAAAAGGTTGAGATAACATCTAAGGACTGGAACAAGTTCCCTACACAGCTATCCGGTGGACAGCAGCAGAGAGTTGCGGTAGTAAGAGGAGTTATCAATCAGCCGGAGGTTCTCTTCGCTGATGAGCCAACAGGAGCTCTTAACTCTCAGAATACAACAAATGTTCTGGACATCCTTTCAGACCTGAATGATCAGGGACAGAGCATTGTAATGGTTACACATACAGTAAAGGCGGCAGAGAGAGCTAACAGAGTGATCTACCTAGCCGACGGAGTTATTACAGACGAAATAGACCTTGGCCCATACCTTGGGGATTATAAAGATGAGAGTAATCCTAACAAGGATCAGGCAATAGAAAGACACAGAAAGCTTAAGGATTTTCTGTCAGAGATGGGATGGTAAAGGTATCGATTTGCAACGCAAATCGATGCTCCGGAGCGAAGCGAAGGATGCGTTCTGCGAAGCAGAACCAAGACTTGCGAAGCAAGTCTTGCATATCGTCGAAGACGATATGGCACAAGGCTGCTCGATTTTGAAGAAATCGAGCATGGAGCGAAGCGACCAGCAAGCCGCAGTGCCTTGCAGGCACATGGGTGCCTGTAAGGGCAGGCGGCGTTAAGCTAAGATGTTAATAGGAGAAAACCATGAATAGATTATTTATGATAGCTAAAAATAATATGAAAAAGCAGCGTGGCGATATGATTACATTTTTCTTACTCACCATGATTGCTGTATTCCTCGTCTTTGACTCTGTGTCAGCACTTGCAGGAGCAAAGAATGTTATAAAGGATAGATTTACTGAAATTAATGGAACAGATACACTCTTTGCGGTTGATGATAGTAAGGAGTCTATGGAATGTCTTGAAGAAGCCCTTGAAAAGAATGGTGTTAGAGAATATGAGCATACACCATTTCTCTTAATGAATGCTGATTATAAGAATAAGAAGGATAAAGATTATACTTCTGCACAAATGATTGCAGAAAATTATAATAACAAAAATAAGTTTTGTGATGTTGTATCTGATTTTTCTAATCTTAAGAAGGATGATGTTATTATTCCGCTTTATATGAAGAATGCATTTGCAATTGGAGATACGCTTCAGATTAAGATAAGGGATGATGTGTACGATCTCAGAGTTGCTGGATATCATGAGACACCATACTTTTGTTCGACTCTTATGATTAATATTTCTTACTACTATGTTTCTGACGAAATGATGGAGGCATTTTCCGAGCATGCAACAGGAAACGTTAGTGCAGATGTTTTGGAAGAACAGTTATATAAGGCAAATTTCCAGTCAGTGCCTGGAAGTGATGAGAAGAATCTTGAAAAAATAGAGATGGCTGTTGCTGATGAGTTTAATGAACTTATAGCACCTGTAAAAGAGGCTGATCCAATGGCTAGAAATAACCTTGATCTTACTGCAAACTGGAGCCTCTTCGAATGGGGGGACATGATGCTTCCAAGTGTAGTTCTTGGTATTATCCTTCTCTTTGCTGTAATAACACTTGTTATAGCTCTTGTTATTATATCCTTCAGTATTAAGAACTTCATCCAGAGAAATATGAAGAATACCGGAATACTTGAGGCGAGTGGATATACTGTAAAGGAGCTTAGATGGGCTCTTACAATTCAGCTTCTCTTTGTGACTGTGCTGGGAATCATTTTTGGAGAAATACTTGCATTCCTTTCAGTTGGAAGCTTTGGAAGCCTTCTGGATATGCTGATCGGTATTTCCTGGAATCAGCCAATTAATGTAGCAGTAGCTATAGGTACAGCATTTTTCTTCCTTGTTACTATCTTTATAACAGTAAGACTTCTCAGTAGAAGATATAAGAAGATAGCAGTTCTGGATGCTCTAAGGGGTGGAATTAGTACTCATAACTTTAAGAAGAATTTCTTCTCCTTCGAGAAGACACCAATGCCAACACCTCTTGTACTTTCTCTTAAGGATACATTTGGTGGTATAGGAAGAAATGTTGCAATGTCAGTTATTATAGCAATCCTTACTATTGTATCTCTTGTAGGAGTTGGATCGGTTGAAAACTTTAGTAATGATCCTGAAGGACTTATCGGTATCATGGGCTTTGAGTTTGGAGACTTGGGAGTTACCGGAGAGTCAGGATATGCTGATGAGATGAGAGAGCTTTCTGGAGTAAAGAATGTACTCGTGGAAAACTCATTAGAGCCTACATTTAGCTATAATGGCAAGAGCAGTAAAATCTATACTATTGTAAATGATGATGGTAAATATGCTATCAACAAGGTTATGATTGAAGGAAGATTTCCGGAGAATGATAATGAAGTTATGCTTACGGGTTCTGTTGCAAAAGAACTGGGCTGCAAAGTAGGAGATGTTATAACTGCAAAGTTTGGTGATAAGAAAGAAGACTATATAGTTACTGGAATCAATCAGAGACTGATGCAGGCTGGTAGAACAGCGACTATGGTTAAGTCAGGAGCTGAAAGACTTGGTGCTAATATGTCATATGATAATTATTATGTGACTGCTGAGGATGGAGTTACATATGAAGAGCTTAAGAAAACCTTTGAGGATTTTGCTGAGAAGGAGAATCTTGATTTCTCATACTCTAAAATGGATGATATGATTTCGAGTGTTACAGATACATTAACAGTTACAATGTCAGCTGTATGTGTTCTTCTTTCAATCATTACCATTCTGATCGTAATATTCGTAGAGTCACTTGTAATAAGAGCAAAGGTTACTCGTGAGTGGAGAGGAATGGGTATCAGCAAGGCACTTGGAATGAGTTCAGGCGAGCTTTTAACACAGATTATGCTTTCCAACATCCCAGCCATTATAGTTGGATGTGTCATAGGTGCACTTCTTTCAGGCCAGGCAGGTAAGGCTGTTGTGGAAATGGCATTTTCCTACATGGGTGTTCAGAATGTTCACTTTAATATATCATTCATCTGGATGGTGGTAGTATTCGTAGGAATAGTCCTGGTAGCAATGATGACCTCAGGCCTCGCAGGTAGAAAAGTTAAGAAGATCAATCCAATCGAGATGATCACCGAAGAATAAGTCAACGGGGACAGATCTTGGAGTCAGTGGGACCCGGTCCCACTGACTTATTTTGATGATGAAAAATGGTAGGGGATAGTGTAAAATGGAACGGTATTAATGTTTATATGGGGGAGAGAGATGAGATATCCTAAACCATTACAACCAGGAGGCATTATCGGTTTTATTGCACCATCTTTTGGGTGCGCCATTGAGCCTTATAAGACCAGGTTTGAAAATGCACTTCGTCTGTTTCGTGAGATGGGTTATAAGACTTATCTGGGTCCTAACTGCTATGAGGGAAGTGGCATAGGAATCAGCAATACTCCGGAGAAGTGCGGTGAGGAGCTGACGGATGTTATGACCACAGGCGTTTCCAGGTATGATGCTGAGTCTGGAGTGAAGGCAGATGCAATCATTACCTGCGGTGGTGGTGAGCTGATGTGTGAGGTTGTTCCATTTATTGATTTTGAGAAGATAAGTAACAGTGAACCTAAGTGGTACATGGGTTATTCTGATAATACTAATTATACATTTCTTTCTACTATTTTGGCAGATACAGCGGCTATTTATGGTCCTTGCGCACCGGCTTTCGGAAGAGAGCCTTGGCATGAATCGGTCAGTGATGCACTCAGGCTCATAACTGGCGAGAAGACGGAATTTAGCAGCTACGATCTTTGGGAGAAGGATGATTGTTCTTTCGAGGACGAATCCGGTGAGGACGGCTCTGAAGATGGTCATATTGAGATAAGTGAAGAAGAAGCTGCAAGAAGGGCGCTCCTTCCATATAATGTGACTGAGCCAGCAAGGTATTTCTATTATCTGCCTCAAGAAGAGGGCAAAGCATATAGTGGAAAACTTTTATCAGGTGGTGAATTAACCAGTGATAATTCAGTATCTGAAGATATAAGAAATGGGATAAATATCAAGGGACGCCTTCTCGGCGGATGTGTCGACATCCTGACTCTCCACGTTGGTACAAAGACTGACAGGGTGGCAGAGTTCCTTGAAAAATATAAGGATGACGGCTTCATATGGTTCCTTGAGTGCTGCGACCTTGACCCACTATCCATGAGAAGAGCATTTTGGCAAATGCGTGAAGCCGGCTGGTTTAAATACGTGAAGGGATTTATGATTGGCAGACCTCTACATTTTGCTGAAGAAGCTCTGGGAGTAGACCAATATAATGCAGTTACAGATATCCTGGGTGGTCTGGGGGCTCCAATTATCATGGACCTCGATATAGGTCATGTGCCACCGATGTTGCCAATCGTTTCCGGTAGTTTGGCAGAGGTTAAGGCGTCTGGAAACAAGATAAATATGAAATACATTTTTGCGTAAAGCATAGCAAAATCAAAATAAAGGTTATTGGTAAAAGGGGAAGAAAATGAGAATAGCAGTTTGTGATGATGAGGAAAAGTTCAGAAATCAGGCGCGTGATATGGTAGATAAGCTGGCGGGCAGTCTGGATGTGGTGGTCGATGCCTATTCAGACGGAAATCAGCTCTTGGCAGCATTTGACAAGAAACCATATGACGTGCTTTTTCTTGATATTGAAATGCCGGCGATGGACGGAATTACGCTGGCAAAGAAGCTTCGTGAAAGGAGTGATAGCATTTACATAGTTTTCCTTACAGGTCATGTTGAGTATGCCCTTGAGGGTTACGAGGTAAATGCACTCCGTTATCTGACTAAGCCGGTTCAGGAGGAGAAGCTCCGCGAGGTTCTGAGATTCGTAATGGATCAGAGCACCAGCAAAAAACAGCTTATGATTAAGGAAGATGGAGAAGAGCTACTCCTTAATATCGCGGACATCGTATACTTTGAGGCTCAGAATCAGTACGTAATGATATATACAACAGAGGGAGAGCACCTCGTTAGGTATAATATCGGTGACTTCGAGGAACAGCTGAAGGCGGATGGTTTTTTCAGAGTTCACAGAGGATATCTGGTATCTCTGGCAAAGGTTAAGAAGCTTGTTAAGTCAGAGGTGATCATGGATGGCGAAGATGGAGAAGTAAGTGTTCCAGTAAGCCGAAGCAATGTGAAACCACTTAAAGAAGCGCTATATGCCTATGTAGAAAATACGGCTATGTAGCAAGACTTTTATTACGACAGTATATAAAACACGGAGATTTATATGGATAAACAAGAAATATTTGGATATATTGTTACAGGCATTTCAGATATCAATTTCATGTTACTTATGATTATCATTATCTTGGTAGCGGCATGCTTCTTTGGAAGATACGTTAATATATCGCGCAAAATGATAATTGCAACCATAGGAATACTCGTTCTTCAGATAGTTATTTTGTTAGCGGGTGATTTCTTACTACTAAAAATCAATCCCGAGCTATACCACACCATGGAGAACTTAGATGCGTCTGAAGGCGTTTCGCTAATGGATGAAGGATATGAAGGGTATTATGCATTCGTTAGTATTTTTCAAGCTGTTCTTAATATATCTGTTTTTGTGTACGCATTTATTTTTTATCTTGTCTGTTATAAAGAGAAAAAGTTCCTCCGTGCGATTGAATCTACTCTAGTTCTTTTCCTATTAAATCAATATGAAGGCATGATTGTTCAGTTTTTTTTGCTTTATATAAAAGGAGGAGAGCCAGATTATTTACAAAACTTATATAGCACGGTAGGTGGACCTGATGTGATGTGGTTCAATTCGTTATACGTTGCTATATCTCTAATAACAAATATTATTTTATTCTTAACTGTTTATTTTGGATATTATAAAAAGAAAAAAGTATATGTTGTCAGGGTTAGAGACAGAGTGCTTTTTGTTGTATGGCTTGTGATTTTTTACATCATCCCATCTATACCATTAGCATTATATGAACTAGATTTACGTTACAAGGTTATAAGTGCAATCTTTGCATTTTTACTTCCTGTTTTAGGTATTTTAGCTCCGGTTCTCATCGTAATGAATGCAGCTGATAAGAGCCTGAAGGAAAAGAACGAATATCAGGAAACCTATCTGAATGCTGAGCTGGAATACATAGAGCGTTACAAGAATGCTCAGACTGAGACCAGAGCTTTCAGGCATGATATCATCAACAATCTTTCACTTACCAATATGATGCTGGATGAAGGAAAGGTTGAAGAAGCCAGTCAGCACCTGAAGGAATTATTAGGAAATGTGCGCGCCCTATCTCCTTCGATCATAACAGGTGATGAAATGCTTGACTGCATAGTGGCAATGAAGGCGGATAAGATGAAGGAACTGAATATCAGCTTTACATCCGATGGCGTTGTTGATGGTGGCCTTCGTATGAAACCTATGGATGTCTGCAGCATCTTTGCGAATGCTTTGGACAATGCTATCGAAGCCGCGAGAAAAGTTGAAAAAGAACCATGGGTTGATCTAAAGATAAAGAGAACTGAAAAGTTTTTTGTTATAAATATTTCCAATGCCGCTGAAGGTGAGGTTGATGTAGAAAAGCTGTTTATGAGTGACGGTTATACCTCAAAAAAGGACAAAGAACATCACGGCTTTGGTCTAAGAAATATCAGGAATGCTGTTGAAGATTATGACGGATTGGTTAAGGCACAGTCCGAGGAGAATACATTTAGCTTATCAATTATGATACCAAGAAAATAATACAGATTTTGGAAGCTTTAGAAAGGAAGTTTGGTCATGCATTATAATTGTCTGATCGTTGATGACGAAATTGAACTTGCGAAAATGACAGCTGAATATTTTCAGATGTTTGATATAAGCACTGAGTACGTTGACAGTGCCGCTGCCTGTTATGATTTTCTAGAGAAGAATGATATTGACCTCCTCCTGCTGGATATAAATCTGGGCGATGGTTCAGGCTTCGAGGTGTGTAAAAAGATCAGAGAAGAATACCAGCTTCCTATTCTTTTTATAAGTGCAAGGCAGAGCGATGATGATGTACTGGTCGCACTTAGTATCGGCGGCGATGATTACATTAAAAAGCCTTACAGTCTTTCTGTTCTCCTTGCGAAGGTTAAGGTTAATCTTAAAAGAGTTGAGCAGCTGAAAAATGCAAATGCAGGTCAAAGCACTGCTGACGAGAATGATGATAAAGAAACTGAAGACTTTGTGCTTGAGGACTCCACAATGTCAGTTGTAATTTGTGGCCAGAGAACTGCGCTGAAGGCAAAGGAATATGCACTTCTGAAGTGTCTTTATAGTCATAAGAATACTATCGTAACAAAAGATAACCTGTTTGATGAGGTTTGGGGAGATGCATTCTATTCTGATGGTACTCTGAATGTTCATATCAGAAAGCTTCGCGAAAAGCTGGAAAAAGATCCTAATAATCCTGAATACATTAAAACAATTTGGGGAACGGGATATATGCTTGAGATTAAGGATAAAACGGAGAAGTAGAAGTTGAAAAGTTTTAGAAACATTGTAATTTTTTATACTGTTTTTATGCTGATAGCCCTTGGCGCATTTTTAATCTATGCCAATAGTTTTCATCTGAATATGACTCCTGGTTCCTATGATAATAGTGAGATGGAGGTATATAAGGAGGTCTGGAACGATTTAAATACTGGCATGGATGTTTATAGAAGCGGTATTAATAAGTGTGCGCTGATCTTCTGGGCTGCTTTGCTTTTGCTGGGTTATGCATTGCTATTTCTTGTTTACTACTTTGATATAAAACCTGTTAAGGATATCAAGGATTACGCTGACGAAATAGCCAGAGGCAACCTGGACATTCCTCTTGATGTTAATAGAAGAAGTATTTTTGTGGATTTTAATGAGAGCTTCGATATTATGAGAGAGGAACTAAAGGGCTCTAAACTGAGGGAGATGGAAGCGGAAAATAAGAAGCGTGAAATGCTAGCCGAGCTGAGCCACGATCTTAAAACTCCAGTGGCAACCATCCAAGCAACCTGCGAAGTTCTGGAGCTTCAGAAGAAAAAGAAAAGAGAAAAGCTGGAGCAGGAAGGAACGGCCGATCTTAAAGAGATAGATAGCGAGCTTGAGAAGATAGGTTACATCTCGCAGAAAACTGAAACAATAAATGAACTGGTTCAGAACCTGCTACGCGCTAATCTGGACGACATGGAAGAGATTGAAGTTAACATTATAGAGAATTCTTCGGTTTATATAGAAGACTACTTCAGAAGTATGAAAGAGTACGGAAATGTAATCCTGGATAATCATATTCCAGAGTGTCTGGTATATATCGACAAGCTTAGAATAAAACAGGTTATCGATAACATAGTTGGAAATTCATACAAATATGCCGGTACTGATATTCATGTCAGATTTGACGAGGTACAGTCAGCTTCTGATAACCGAAATGGAGTAGATAATTTTATAAAAATAACTGTTCGCGACGCTGGTCCGGGCGTTCCAGAAAGCGACCTTCCTCTTATCATTGAGAAATACTATAGAGGAAAAGATGTAAAAGATAAAACCGGATATGGTCTGGGTCTATATCTGGTCAAGTGGTATATGGAAAAGATGGGCGGCGGCATGGAATACTATAATGATAATGGATTTGTCGTTGAACTCATGGTCAAAAAAACCTGATGCCAGACAGTAACACTTTTTTGATATAAATATCGTTTGAAATACAGCGGCTATGGTGTTACACTTAGTTCACGTACTGACGCGGAAGGGTTCGTCCCAACCGGAAAGGCGATGGAATAAGAAGATGCCCAGGGGTGTCTACGCTTTGATTCGAATTTTAGGGAAGTACGTAATGTGCTTCCCTTTATTTTTTGTCTAGAAAATTCCATCCCCTACATAAGTTACTTAGGAGGTGAAACTAGTGGAAAACAGGATAGCACTTATCGGAATAGTTGTTGAAAATGAAGAATCCATTGAGGATGTTAACAAGATTCTCCATGATGCAAGAGAATATGTTATCGGCCGAATGGGTATTCCGTATAGAGAGAAAAAGATTTGCATTATTAATGTAAGCCTGGATGCGCCGGAGAAGATAATCAGTTCATTAGGTGGCAAACTGGGTATGCTGGACGGGGTAACAACAAATACTGTCTATGCAAAAAAGAGGTATTAAATGAGTCTGGAAGTTTTAGATGAATATAAATTAATAGATAAGCTGGAGGCTACTCAGGAACTGGAAAAGGATGAGTGGATTTATCTTCTTGAACATCAGACGAAGGAGTTGTCAGAATATCTGTTTGAGAAGTCGGACCGTATTCGACGTGAGAACTATGGAACGGACGTTTATGTTCGTGGTCTGATAGAATTTTCGAACTACTGCAAAAGGGATTGTTATTACTGTGGAATAAGATGCGGCAATCCAAAAGCTGATAGATACAGACTGACTGAAGAACAGATACTCAGCTGCTGCAAGGAAGGATATGAACTTGGGTTTAGAACATTCGTACTTCAGAGCGGTGAGGATCCATATTATTCGGATGATGACATCTGCAGGATCATAAAGTCCATTAAGTCACAGTATCCTGACTGTGCCGTAACTCTTTCTCTGGGTGAAAAATCCTACGAGAGTTATAAGAAGTATTATGATGCGGGCGCTGATAGATATCTTCTTCGACATGAGACAGCAAATGAAGAGCATTACAGGAAGCTGCATCCGGATAACATGTCCCTGGAAAACAGAAAAAAATGTTTGTTTATGCTTAAGGAAATAGGATACCAGGTTGGAGCGGGCTTCATGGTGGGGTCGCCGTACCAGACAAAAGAATGTCTTGCTGATGATATGCTGTTTCTTCATGAACTGCAGCCGCATATGGTGGGGATTGGTCCGTTTATAACGCACCATGATACTCCATTTAAAGATAAAGAAAATGGCACTATGGAGGAGACACTTTTTATGCTGGGCCTTGTAAGGCTTATGCTACCGAATGTTCTTCTTCCATCAACAACTGCTCTTGGAACCATCAACCCGGTTGGACGAGAATACGGCATTAAGGTGGGAGCGAATGTTGTTATGCCAAATCTTTCTCCAGTGGGAGTGAGAGATAAGTATCTGCTATATGATGACAAAATTTGTACTGGCGATGAATCCGCCCAGTGTAAGATCTGTCTGCAGCAGAGAATGCAGTCTATAGGTTTTAATGTGGTGACCTCACGAGGTGACCATAAAGATTATAAAAATGACATCCCAAACAGGGATACTAAGGAGGAATAAAATGTACAATCCAAAATCACTTAAGGCAGAGGAATTCATAGATCATGACGAGATAATGGAATCCATCAAATATGCTGACGAGAACAAAAGTAATGTCAAGGTAATCGATGAGATACTGAAGAAGGCGAGAGAGTCAAAGGGACTCGACCACAGGGAAGCATCTGTTCTTCTTGCCTGCGATATACCAGAGAAGAATGAAGAGATCTATAAGCTGGCAAATGAGATCAAGCTTGAATACTACGGCAACAGAATAGTTCTCTTTGCTCCACTTTATCTTTCAAACTATTGCATCAATGGCTGTACCTACTGTCCATACCATGCAAAGAACAGAACTATCCCTAGAATAAAGCTGACTCAGGAGCAGATCCGCAACGAGGTTATAGCTCTTCAGGATATGGGTCATAAGAGACTTGCACTTGAGACAGGTGAGGATCCAATCCACAACCCTATAGAGTACGTTCTTGAGAGTATAGATACCATCTATTCTATCAAGCATAGAAACGGTGCTATCAGACGTGTAAATGTAAACATCGCTGCTACAACAGTTGAGAATTATCAGAAGCTTCATGAAGCGGGAATTGGAACATACATCCTGTTCCAGGAGACATATCATAAGGATTCTTACAAAGAGCTTCATCCAACAGGACCTAAGAGTGATTATGCTTATCATACAGAGGCTATGGATAGAGCAATGCAGGGTGGAATTGATGATGTAGGTCTTGGAGTTCTTTTCGGACTTGATAAGTTCCGTTACGAATTCGCCGGAATCCTCATGCATGCAGAGCATCTTGAGGCAGTACACGGAGTTGGACCACATACTATTTCTGTTCCACGTATCTGTCCTGCAGATGATATTGATGTAGGAGATTTTTCAAATGCAATCGATGACGATACATTTGCTAAGATTGTTGCATGTATCCGTATAGCTGTTCCTTACACGGGAATGATCGTTTCAACAAGAGAGTCACAGAAGGTTAGAGAAAGAGTGCTTCACCTTGGTATCTCACAGATATCTGGTGGTTCGCGTACTTCAGTTGGTGGATACACAGAGGAGGAGCGTCCAGAAGATACAACTCAGTTTGAGGTTTCAGATAGAAGAACTCTTGATGAGGTTATTAAGTGGCTTATGGAGATGGACTACGTTCCATCATTCTGTACAGCATGTTACAGAGAAGGTCGTACAGGTGACAGATTTATGGCTCTTTGCAAGGCTAAGCAGATTCAGAACTGCTGTCTTCCTAATGCTCTTATGACCCTTGAGGAGTATCTGGTTGACTATGCTGCTCCTGAAACAAGGGCTCTTGGTGAGAAGATTATCGCAGATAACTTCAAGGATATTCCAAATCAGAAGGTTCTTGAAATAGTTAAAGAAAGACTAGAACTGATCAAGAACGGCGGAGAGAGAGATTTCAGATTCTAGTTCCATTCTTTGTGAAGTTTTAAATGGAGAAAAAGAATGAGTTTAAATAGTGTCCCTTCAGGGGAAAGAAAACATATAGCATTCTTTGGATGTCGTAACGCGGGAAAGTCCAGTCTGGTGAATGCATTTACCGGGCAGAACCTTTCCATCGTTTCGGATACAAAGGGTACAACTACAGATCCGGTAAATAAGAGCATGGAGCTTCTGCCTCTTGGTCCGGTTGTGATCATTGATACACCGGGTATTGATGATGAGGGAGAGCTAGGTGCGCTCCGTGTTGAGAAGGCGAAGCAGGTTCTTAGAAAAACTGATATAGCTATTCTTGTTGTTGATGCAAGGCTGGGACTTTCTCAGGCGGATGATGAGCTGATTACTCTTTTTAAGGGACGCAACATTCCTTATATATTGGTATACAACAAGGTTGACCTGCTTCCTGTTTTAAAGAAAGAGGATTACGAAGAAAAGCTTTCTACAGGTGAGAATGGAATTGTAACAGCACAGCTTTATGTTAGTGCAAAGCAGGGAGATAACATTCAGAAGCTTAAAGAGCTTACTGCACGACTTATTAAGGAGAGTGGTGGAGAAACAGAGCTGATAGGCGACCTGGTTTCTGAGGGAGATATTATTGTACTCGTTATTCCTATTGATAAGGCTGCACCAAAGGGACGCCTTATTCTGCCTCAACAGCAGGTTATAAGAGATGCTCTTGATCATGGTGCTATTCCTCTTATGTGCAGGGATTCAGAGCTTATAGAAACGCTTAATTCACTGAGCAAAAAACCTCGTATGGTAATTACTGATTCTCAGGCATTTAAGGTTGTAAGCGAGATTGTCCCAGAGGATATTCCACTGACTTCCTTCTCGATTTTGATGGCAAGATACAAGGGTAATCTAATACCTTCAGTTCTCGGGGCTACTCAGATTGATGAACTGCAGGATGGAGACAGGATTCTGATAAGTGAAGGATGCACTCATCACAGACAATGCGGCGATATTGGTTCTGTGAAGCTTCCTAATCTGATAAAGAAGTATACGGGGATTAATCCGAAGATTGATCTTAGTTCTGGAACAGAATTTCCTTCTAACTTAGAGCAGTACAAGCTTGTGATCCATTGCGGTGCTTGTATGCTGAATCCGGCGGAGGCACAGTCAAGATATAGAATTGCAGAAGAGCAGGGTGTTCCGATTACAAACTATGGAACGGCTATTGCATATATGAATGGAATACTTAAAAGAAGTCTGGAGGTTATTCCAGAAGTGGAGATATAAAATAAGGAGCTATATCCGAAAGGGTATAGCTCCTTGCTTTTCTTCATTTCAAGCCTCCAACTAATTAAAACTGAATCTTAAATGTACTTCCTTCGTTTTCTTTACTATCCACCGTAATCCTTCCACCCATTCCTTCAACAATGGACTTTGAAAGGGAAAGGCCTATTCCAACGCTGTTTGGATTCACTTCGTTGCTTGCTCTGTAGAATCTATCAAAGATATGAGTCATAGTTTCTTCAGACATACCAATACCATGGTCAGATATGTATATACGCGTAAATACAGAATTCTTTTCAATATATATATCAATATCCGAACCTTCTTTTGAATAATCCGAAGCGTTTTTTACAATGTTTATAATAGCCTCTGTAAGCCACTGACCATCAGCCTTTATGGATATGCCTTCTTCGCATCTTACTCTGAGCTTTTGTTTTCTGGTGTCAGTCAGATATTTAACGCTTCCTGTCACCTCACTTAGTATGGCAGATATATCAACATCCCCCATTTCAAAATCTATCGCACCAGCCTCAATGCGAGCAAGCTTCAGCATAGAAAGGACCATCCATTCCATTCGGCTGATCTGGTTAGTTGCCTCACCGAGTATCATCTTTCGTTCTTCTTCATTATCAACCTTATCATTTACTATAAGATCCAAAAATAAATCCATAGAAGCAAGAGGAGTTTTTAGCTGATGCGAAATATCTGACATAACATCTCTCAAATATTCCTTCTCGCTTTTTTCTTTTCGTTTTCCTTCCTGGAACATATTTACCAGTTTTTCAAAACTGTCATAAAAGATTCCAATACTTCCTTCTCGCAGCTCAGAGGCTTTGTATTCCTCAATCTTTCTCAGGCTGTCGGTCATATCATCCTTCTCTTTACTTTCCTCTATAATAGAAAGCATTAAGTCGGAGGCATCATCAACGGAATCATATGCCATATCCAAGTACTTTTTCGAAAAGATGTACATCAGCACAACCAATATAATCTCTGTCAATCCGACCAGTCCCAGAATCAATCTGCCTACTTTGTCAAGCGTCATTCCAAGATAAAACAGCAAAACAAAGCTGACGACAAGAAGAATTCCTGCCACCAGCCAGAACATCATTTTGAAATTGTCTCTTTCATAACTACTCTTCATAGTTAATCCTCGAATCGATATCCTATTCCTTTTACAGTTTTTATATACTCAGCATCCTCGCCAAGCTTATCACGAAGTCTCTTTATATAAACAGAAAGAGTATTATCATCTATATATGTATTCTCTGTATCATATAGTCTTTGAAGCAGCTGGTCTCTGGTGATAACTATTCCTTTATTACGCACAAACTCTCTAAGGAGTCTTAGTTCAGCAGGAGTGCAGTCCACCAGGGTCTCTCCATCGTATAATCTAAAGCTATCTATATTAAACTTATGAGTTCCGAAAACAACCTCAGTTTCTTCCATATTATTTGCTACAGATTGCATTGCTCGTTCCTGTCTTCTAAGAACGGCTGCGATTCTCGATAGAAGCTCTTTAACCCGGTAAGGCTTTGTCACATAATCGTCAGCGCCTAAATCCAGGCCGCGTACTATATTGGACTCATCCCCGACTGCAGTACAGAAGATAACCGGTATGTTATTTCCTTTGTTGGATAATTCTTCTAAATATGAAAACCCATCTCCATCAGGGAGCATGACATCCAGCAGAATCAGAGCAAAATCAGAGGAAGCGATTTTCTCTCTGGCCTGAGCTAAATTCTTAGCATGCTCAACTTCGTATCCCTCTGCTTTAAGAGTATATGTAGTTCCCATGGCGAGGGCGTGATCGTCCTCTACTAATAATATCTTTTTCATAATGAAGATTATAACATTTTCCTCTTGACTTTAATAGCCATAGTTGTATAATACACTTTAGCGCGTTAAATCGTTAGCGCGATAAAGCAAACGCGTATTTTTTTTCTTAAAGGAGATAGACAAATGGCTATCAAAGTTATCTTATTAGTAGTTTTCTTTGCTACTATGATTGGAATTGGTATCTATTCCAGAAACAAAGCAAAGAACGTAAATGACTATGTACTCGGCGGACGTACAGTAGGTCCTTGGATCTCAGCTTTCGCATTTGGTACTTCCTACTTCTCATCCGTTGTATTCATCGGATATGCCGGACAGTTCGGTTGGAAATTTGGTCTTGCATCAACATGGATTGGACTTGGAAATGCATTCATCGGAAGTCTTCTTGCATGGCTTGTTCTTGGACGTCGTACAAGACTTATGACACAGCAGCTGGATGCAAAGACAATGCCTGAATATTTTGGTAAGAGATTTAATTCCAAATCACTCAGAGTCGTTGGTTCCATCATTGCATTCGTATTCCTGGTACCTTATACAGCCGGTGTATATAATGGTCTTTCAAGATTATTTGGTATGGCCTTCTCAATAGATTATCGTATTTGTGTAATTATCATGGCTCTTCTTACAGGAGCATATGTTGTTATCGGTGGATACATGGCAACAGCACTTAACGATTTCGTTCAGGGTATCATCATGCTGATTGGTATCTGTGCAGTAATCGGTGCTGTACTTAATGGTCAGGGTGGATTCCTAAATGCTATCCAGGAGCTTTCGAAGATCGCTACTGATCCTGCAGTTACTACCCCAGCTCTTGCAGACAGCCAGGGACTTTTCGCAAGTTTCTTTGGACCTGACCCACTCAGTCTTCTCGGTGTTGTTATTCTTACATCTCTTGGTACCTGGGGACTTCCTCAGATGGTACATAAGTTCTATGCCATCAAGGATGAGAAGGCAGTTAAGACTGGTACTGTTGTTTCAACATTCTTCGCTATCATAATTGCTGGTGGTTGCTACTTCCTTGGAGGTTTCGGTCGTCTCTTCGCAGATTATGAAGGAATTATTGTTACAGCAGAGGATGGAACTACAAAGGTTGCATTTGATAACATTGTTCCTACAATGCTTTCAACACTTCCTGATATCCTTATTGGTATCGTAGTAGTTCTTGTATTCTCAGCTTCAATGTCAACTCTTTCATCACTGGTTCTTACATCAAGTTCAACACTTACACTTGATCTTATCAAGCCACTTCTTAAGAAGGACATGAAAGAAAAGACTCAGCTTAGACTTATGCAGCTGTTCGTTATGTGCTTCATTGTGCTTTCAGTTGTGATTGCATTTAACCCACCTACATTCATTGCTCAGCTTATGGGTGTTTCATGGGGAGCTCTTGCAGGTGCATTCCTTGCTCCATTTATGTATGGTCTTTACAGCAAGAAGATCACAAAGGCTTCTGTATGGGCAAGCTACATCGTGGGTGTTGGCTTTACTCTTGCTAACATCTTCGCTACACAGGCTGGAAAGCCAATCATTGCTTCACCTATCAATGCAGGCGCTGCTACAATGATCGCAGGACTTATAATTGTTCCAATCATAAGCTTTATCACTCCAAAGCCTGATCAGGAAAAGGTTAATGAGATATTTACATGCTATGACAAGACAGTTACTGTTAAAGAAACAGAGAACCTTGGTGAGTCATTATAAAAATAAAGGAACTATAAAGAACAAGGAGCTATACCCTTTCGGATATAGCTCCTTTTGATTTATGATTCGTATTTGCTTAACTTTTCCTGTAGCATAATGATTTGCTTATCTTTTTCAGCCAACTCGCTGTCTTTCTCAGCGAGCGCATTTTCTTTCTCTATAAGTGAGTTGTTTTTTTCGGCAAGTTGATTTTCCAAGTCTTCTACTTTATCAATATATTTATCTACATCAAGTATGAGAGAGTGATCATAAAACATATCGTCCACCTCCTTATAATTACTATATTTGGAGTAGAGGTGATTCATGAGGCGAATGGTAAGTTCAATCAATCTGTTCTTATCTTCTCTGCTGATATCACCGTTTTCATAACCTGTTTCTATTGTCTTGATTATATCATCTTGATATATTTCTCTCAACTCATTAACTGCTTTTTGAAGTTCTTCGTGATCAATATCATCTTTCATATCTTTGCAGATTCTTTTGAATTTATCACGTACTTTTAGAAGTTTGAATGGCAGAAGAATAATCATATGTTTTTTGATAATATCTTCCTTACCTACAGTTTGGAATTTAATGACGGGTATACTGAACTTGAATATCTTTCCATCGTTAACAACTTGTTCGATGATATACTCATCTGGAATGTTATCTGCCTTGTTCAGGTAAATAACGACTTGCCTTGGAAAAGTAAGCCTGATGCCACATATTGTATTGTTCTCATCGAAAATATCCTCAGACTTTCTTTTAGAATGGATATATCCATAATCAAACACTCTGATTAGAATATTTTCATCCTTGTACATCTGAGCTTCAAGATGATAACTATCTATACCGTTAATAGTAAGAATAGTATCAGCTAAGGTTTTCTTAAGTTCATCTGTGACACCCTCTGTTAAATTGTAACTTACAGAACTATCAGATGGATAGTCTGTATCAAAAATACCGTTAATAAATTTGACGATTGTTGGGGATGACAATGTCATCACCCTTTTAAATACACGATCAAAAAAATCGTGCGGACCATATTCAATTGTATTATTAATTGTTTTTTCTTCCATAATTATTCTTCTTTCTGCATTTTGCATTGAAGAAATTGATATGTAATATGGAAGGTTAAGCGAATGTGTAGTTGATAATAACAAACGAAATAGCAAAATACAATAATAAAATCTTGCATGATTCGTATTTGCTTAACTTTTTCTGTAGCATAATGATTTGCTTATCTTCTCTGCTGATATCACCATTTTCATAACCTGTTTCTATTGTCAACCTAATTATAAATTTGGGTTGACATTTTATTTTGCTTATGATAGATAATATAAGACGATAAAACTAACTAGTTTGGGAGAAGAAAATGAATACAGTATTTATCATTGCATTAATCTTATATTTATTAGTATTTGTTGTTATCAGTGTTCTTGATTTTCGATCTGTGAAGACCTTTGAGGATTATGCAGTTGCTGGCCGAGTTCAAGGAACCTTTGCTGTTACTATGACACTGCTAGCTACTGTGATAGGTGCTTCAACAACAATAGGTATAACAGATACAGTTTATACAATAGGATTTCCTGGAATTTGGTGGTTAGCTTTTGGCGCGATAGGACTTGTGCTTCAGTCTTTCTTAATATCGAAGAAGGTTAGAGCTACAGGTGCAGCGACACTTCCTGATCTAGCGAATATTACGGTCGGAAGGACAGCGGAAATGATAATAGCACTTATTATTGTTATTGCATGGGTTGGCGTAGTGGCAGGACAGCTTGTTGCGATGAATTCGCTTGTCAGTTTCGCAACAGGAAGAAATGATAAGTGGCTTTTTATAATAATGTCTCTGGTGATAATAGTTTATACATTATTTGGAGGACAGTCATCGGTTGTAAAAACAGATAAGATACAATTTATTGTAATAGTGATCGGCGTTGTTCTATGCTGCCTTTATCTATACATTGTTAGGGGTGGTGATACTACCAGTGTTGCGGATAACATAGATTTTGTTAATCAGTATTACAGACCAATGAATCTTCTGAATCAACTTTTTGTTATAGGCGGAGTTTATTTCCTTGGTCCAGATATTATCTCACGTAACTTTATATCCAAGGATGAATCTATCGCAAAAAAATCAGCCCTCATCGCGGGAATTGGGCTGTTCATATTTTCAATATTTATAACCCTGATTGGTATGTGGGCGAAGTATAACATTACTCCAGAGGAACTGGGTGAATCAAAGACACTTATGTATGTTGTAAGTATTCTTCCTAAGGCGGTAAGTATACCTCTTATTTTTGGGCTTCTGTCGGCTATTCTTTCTTCAACAGATACATGCCTTATAAATGCATCTTCCATTTTCGTAAAGGATATTCTAAGAAAAGAAAGTGTGATGGGCATAAGAATTGCGGTTGGAGTTATTGGCATTCTTGCAACGGCACTTGCTGTTCTTGGAAGGGGAGATATAATGTCTCTTCTGACGGGAGCTTATTCAATATATACACCTGGAATAATCTTTCCACTGCTTATAGCGATTCTCTGCCATAATAAGAAGGGAATAAGACAACCGGTATGGGTTGCCGCTGTAGTTGTTGGTGGATTCTTTGGACTGGTCGGCACCTATTTCGCTCCGTTTCTGGAGAAGTTATCTCTACCTGCAGCTGTTATGTCAAACCTAAGCCTTATCGGAATGGCTCTGTCACTGATCATCGCACTACTATCCGTCAAGTGGGATACTGGTAAATAAAAAAGCCTTCCCCTTGAGGGGAAGGTGGTTCCGAAGGAACCGGATGAGGTGTTCTTAGTAGTAAAGTACACGATATAAATCAAGAAGCATCCTTGCAACAATTTCATTTTTAGGAATGCTGATATTCTTGATTCCTATACCGATTATATAACCATTGATAGTATTGGTTTCCATATCTGCGAAGTACTCTGTGAGTATTCCGCAGATATTTTTATTTCCTATAGAAATTCGATTGAGTTTCTTGTCGAGCGTCACGTCCTTGCCGGTTAGCTCTTCAATATTATTCTTTACAATCGTTCCAATGGAGCTGGATTTGAAGCTCTTCTTGTTGTTTATACTTATAACATCTTGATCATCAAGAATTATGCTCAGATAGATACCGCCTTCAGGAGAGCTAAATGCTTTCTTGTTATGTCCTTTTCCTGCGGACTGTTTCTTGGCGATGATAATCTTCTTATCGAGCGCACCGGTGATAAGCTCCATCTTTGCAATCTGATTTGTGGAATCAACCTCGTCATAGATGATGATACTCTCTGCGATATGACTGATCTTAGATTTGCTGAATGGGATTTCACCTTTAGTGTTTTTTCTTTCCTTAACAAGCTCTAGCATTTCCTCTTTGATGGCAGCAACAGAAAGAATGTCGCTGGATTCATCAAGGGCGTAGCCCCTGTTATTTACAGAATATATATCGTAGCCATCCTTCTTTAGCTCATTTATAGCCTTCCAGATTGCATTTCGCGATACTCCAAGTTCGCTGGCAAGCTCCATACCGGTGACGAAGTAGCCTTTATTTTCTTCCAGAGTTTTGAGAACATATTCTTTCGTTGTCATTTGTATTCTCTCTTTCTTTAATTAAAAACATAACTCCTTTGTTCCGAGCTTCTCGCGGAAACGCGCGTCGTGCTCAACTATTATCATAGTCGGTTTGTAGGTTTCTATCAACTGTTCTATCTGCATTCGCGAAAAAACATCGATATAATTCATGGGTTCGTCCCAGATATATAGATGTGCCGGAGTGAGAAGGCTGGCTGCTATTAGAACCTTCTTCTTTTGTCCCTCGGAGTAGTCTTCCATATTTTTTTCAAACTGTACTCGGTTCATATCCAGCTTTCTGAGAAGTGTAAGGAACAGACTATAATCAAGATCGTTCTTCTCGGCATAATCCTTTAGGCTTCCCTTTAGATTAGAGGCATCCTGGTTTATGTAGGATATAGTGAGCTCGCTGGCTATTTCCATGGAACCGCTGGTGATCATATTTTCGGGATGTATGTTTTGACTGCCTTTTTGGTCGCCTTCTTGGCTGTCTTCGAATCCGGCTTTTCTAAGTATAGCCTTTATCAGGCTGGACTTTCCGCATCCATTCTCACCATTCAGGAATAAGATGTCCCCCTGCATTAATTGAAATGTAATCTTATCAAAAGTGTTCTCGTTAGAGTCTGCGTAGCGGAGCGAGAAGTCCCTGCACTCGACTATACATTTCTTATGATGCGCGAGTGGCATAAGCTTCAGGTCGTCAACGCTCTCGATATCCTTAAGGAGTCCTTCCTTTTCCTCGATCTCTCGTTCGATCCTTTTCTCAAAGTTTTTCACTCTGGATTGCATTTTCTTTGTTTTAGCACCGATATACGCTCTGGTCGAAATGCTTCTATCGTGCTCTTTGATAGGGTCGAAGCCTATCTTGGTATTCTCGTTTTTGTCAGCCCATCTTCCTGCCCGGTCGGCGGATGAGCGGAGCTTTCCGATTTCCTTCATGTGTTTTTCGTTCTCGGCTCTGGCGAATGCATCTGCCTTTTCCTTATTCTCCCACCATGTGCTGAAGTTGCCGGAAACAACCTCGATGGATGAACGGTTGAGAACAAGGCAATGATCCGTTACAGCGTCAAGTAGGTCTCTGTCGTGGGAAACCAGAATAAAACCCTGCTTCTCACTGAGATACTTCTTGATGATCTCGCGGCCGTCCTTATCCAGATGATTGGTAGGCTCGTCGATCAGGAGGAATTCATTTTCGCCTGAGAAGAGAACTGCAAGCATGACCTTGGTCCTCTCGCCGAAGCTTAGAGTCCTGATAGGACGGTATAGCAGCTCGCAGTCAACATCCATCTTGTTCAGCTCGCATATTACCTTCCAGCTTTCAACACCCGGCTTCCAGGTTTCTGCCAGCTCGTCAGCAGTCATATCCATTTCCTCGTCGGATAACTTATATGGAAAATAATCAAAATGCTGGTCGGTGGAAATACTTCCGGTGTATTCATACTTACCGTGCAAAAGATTTAAAAATGTAGTCTTGCCTTTTCCGTTCCTTCCGATAAATCCCATCTTCCAGTTTGTATCGATAGAAAAGGAGACCTCTTCGAATATATTGTCGAAACTTCCTTCGTAGCAGAAGGTTAGATTTGATACTTGTAATAATGACATATAGCACCTCCGTAATAAAAAATACACCACAAGAAAAATTCTTGCGGTGCAAAGTGCTAAAAAGTAAAACCACTATGAATTATTTCTTGCAAGTGCAGCCCGATTCTCATAACAAAAAACTTATCAGCACCATGCTGATATAAACCTCAGGCTATTAACTAAAACTATTTGCAAGAAATATTTTTCATCGGTCTCCTCCGTTTCTTTTTTAATTTCTTCCAGAGTATAACAACTATCCCTTAGAAATGCAAGAGTATATCGAGCCTGTGCCTTAAACAAAAGAACATCTGTAAGAAAAGACTAATCTTGCAAAATTGTAAGATTTCCCTCCTAGTTTTGTCACGTAGTTGTAAGAACTACCCACTATAATAATTATTAACTTATTATCATTTGTAAGGAGATAAGAGATGAATATTGTTGAGATGAGGAATGTTACAAAGATTTATGGAGAGAAGGAGAACCAGGTTCTGGCTCTTCATAATGTCAATCTTGATATAGAGAAGGGTAGCGTGGTTTCCGTGGTCGGGGCATCTGGAAGTGGAAAGTCCACGCTTCTTAATATTATGGGAGGAGTTGATACTCCGTCGGATGGAACTATCTTTGTGGATGGAAAGGACATAACAAAGTATAACGATGATGAGCTCAGCATATTTCGTAGAAGGAAGGTGGGTTTTATCTTCCAGGCTTATCATCTTATTCCTGTTCTCACCGTTGAGGAAAATATCAAGATGCCGGTCCTGCTGGATCACAGAAAGCCAGACAAGGAATATATAGATCATATCATCGAGCTTCTCGGTCTCTCTGAGAGAAGAAGACATCTTCCTAATCAGCTCTCTGGTGGGCAGCAGCAGAGAACGGCCATCGCAAGAGCGCTGGCAAATAATCCAACGCTTGTTCTTGCGGACGAGCCTACTGGAGCTCTTGACTCTAAGAATGGTCAGGAGGTTATGGACCTCCTCATGAAGTCGGTGCATGACATCGGCCAGACTCTCGTG
Source organism: uncultured Lachnospiraceae bacterium (assembly GCA_947168155.1). GTDB lineage: Bacteria > Bacillota > Clostridia > Lachnospirales > Lachnospiraceae > Eubacterium_Q. The sequence goes on from CAMVKW010000002.1 coordinate 130,778, forward strand.
ATAATTACTCACAACATGGATCTCGCACGCGAAGCAGATCGAATTGTAAAGATAAAAGATGGTGAGATTGAGTAAAAGCAAGTGGAGAAAGAGTGAACAATGGAAACTTATAAAGACCTCGGAAGAAAGTATTTAAAACAGAATAAACGGCGCTCCTTCATCACGGTCCTTGGATGTTTCATCGTGTCTACGATTCTCTTCATGTTTCTTAACTCTATGGTTTGCTGGGTTGAAAATTGCAGAGAGGAAGCAAGGGAAGAGGATGATTTCGAGATTCTGGTTCTCACGGATGATAAGGATACAATCGAAGCAGTAGTGAATGAGGATTTTGTTTCTTCGGCATATCTTGGAAAGGCATATTCCTATCAGACTGAAGAGGAGGCTTCAGGAGTATATGCAAATGCACTCCACATAAATGTAAAACAGAAGCTTCTGATAAATCATTATTCGAAATATATTAAGAAGACCTACAACGTTGATGTGGAGCTAAATGACCTCCTGGCCTGGACCTATTGTCAGGATAATGATGGGGTAGGATATCTGATGCTGTTAGGTGGTCTTCTTATCTCATTTATCCTCGCAATCATAGGAGTTGGAGTTCTTAGAAATAATATCTCTATCTCTGCTATGGAAAGAGTGAAGGATTACGGAAATCTTAGATGTATCGGAGCTACAAAGAAACAAATAAGAGCCATCGTATATCGTGAATCAGTCGCTCTTGAAACACTCGGAATTGTAGCGGGTGTTGCGGCAGGTTTTCCGCTTAGTATTTTGATATGCAATTCTGAGAAAAGACAGTATCCTATAGGCTTTCATATTATACCGATAATACTCTTACTAATCGCTTTTTACGGTGATATGTATTTTGCTGTTGGTGATGGTCTGAAGAAGGTTCTTGCGGTTAGCCCTGCGGAGGCGGTTCGTGGTAATTACAGAATCAAAGCGAAGAAGATAAAACGTAGAAGGGGTGGTATCTGGAGACTCCTATTTGGTGTGGAAGGAGACTATGCCTACAAGAATATAAAGAGAAATAATGGTAACTTCCTAAAGACTGTTGGCGCCCTTACATTTGGGATGATAATCGTTATTGTGGTTGGTGGAGTGCTGCTGGTTTTCTATGAATTCTATTCTAGGACAAACAAGATGGTAGGATATTATCAGCAGTATATAGCTTGTAACACAAATAACATTTTCTCTCATGAGGAACAGAAGATGGATCTCTATTCGCCTAAGGCACTGAAGACGATTAGTGAGGCTAAGGGTATAGAAAGTCCAAAATATATGTATGAGGATACTCTTTATACAGCAGAGAATTGCTTTATTTTTAATAACTTAAATGAGACTTATGGTGGAGATAGTATAGAAGGCTCCATATACATAAGGGCAGGTGATAATCTGGATGCTGAAGAGGAGAGGAAAGAATATCGTGCAAAGGGTGAAGGCTTAGTTGACTACGTAGGCAGGATGGAGACGGATAATGCAAGAAGAGAGGATGCTTCTGAAAGCGCTAATCTATTTTGTTCCGAGTTAAGTCTGGTTGGTTATGATTCTGAGGATTATGCCAGATATAAGGATTATCTCGTGGATGGAACGACTGAGCTTTCGGATAATGGAGTGCTTCTTGTAAATCAGGCTGAGCTTATTCCTGAATCGTCCTATGAATCCCAGAGTGTATTCTTTGATACAAGGTCTTTCAGTTTCACTAATCTTAAGGTTGGTGATGAAATAACGGTGGTTGATCCGGCGGAACTTTATAGCTTGGTCCAGGAAGAGAAAAAGAGAGCTAAGGAGTTCGATGACGAGATCCATTCTAAAAGGGATGAGTGGGACAGAAATCATAAGGATGAAAAGGACGAAGAGGGGAATCCTCTTGAGAATCCATATGACAATTACTCCGATATTATTGGAACAAGAAGGAAAGAAGCCTGGATTATTAATTCCGCAAGAGAAAAACTCGTGGAAGAGGGAAAATGTGAAACCTACGTTATAGAAGGAATAATTAGGGATGATCCCAATGCGGTTACAACGCTTCCGTCTCTCGTGGTTCCTCTTGATAGGTTTTTCTCGATGACTGGAAGAACTGAATCTGACTATGTTGGTATGAAGTTCCATGTGACAAATATATTCAGCAGAGATTTTCAAAAAACTGAGTTTCAAAATGCACTCAGAGAGAAGGAAAACTATTGGTATGAAGGCGATGAAGAAGAGGGACCGATATACAATTCTTTTACGTCAAGTTATCTTGAAGGTGTCCTTGACTTAACGGAAGGGGCTAGTAGTGTTATATATATCCTTTTAGGAATTATTATTCTTATAATAATCAGTCTTCTTAATACCATGAATGTCACCATAAGTAGTTTGCAAACGAGGCGAAATGAATTCGCACAGCTAAGAGCCCTGGGAATGACCAAGAGGAGTCTCCTCAAGGCGGTTCTGCTAGAAGGTGGAATAGTCTGGATAGTTTCGACCATCCAGGGAATAGTTTGGGGGATACTAATTCAGTGGATTTTATACAGTACAATAATTAAGCTCGTGATAAATTCTCCGTTTAAAGTATTCTGGCCTGGAATAATAGTTGCGGCCCTACTCTCCTTTGTGGTTTTATGTGGATCCAACTATGTATTCTTTAATCAGATGAAACTAAATGTAGGTGAGGAACTGACTCGGTCCGGAGAATGATGAAAGTCTTTGAGATAGTAAATTTTCATCATAAAAGAAGAAAGGCAGGATTATGAAATATATCAGAAACAAAACTAAGATAGGAATAACGATTCTTGCACTCGCAATGGTCCTTGTTACAGCCTTGGGGCAGTCGCACATTTCTGAGGCTATGACTCCAAGAGTGATGCTAACGGAGTATTCTATAAAGGCAAGTGATTCGTCGGGGGACATATTCCCTGGTGATACATTTACAGTTACATTCAAGTTGAAGAATACCAGCAAGAACAAGATTCAGAATCTGAAGTATTCAGTTGTATCTGACAATGGAGAATTTCTACCTGCAGAGGGTGTTGGAACAGGCTTTGTGAGTGAACTGGCAGGCGAAACAGAAGAGGAATATTCTGTAAGTCTGGAGGCTGCTAAAACTCTTGAGGAAAAGACCTACAAGATAAAGATCAAGACGGAATATGAGGATTGGAACGGTGGCTATAAATCAGAGGATACAATATATGTGCCAATAAGTCTTAAGACAGAGGTCCTTGTTTCAGATACATATATTGCCGAAGAAGAAATTCGTCTGGGAGATAACATTGAAATCGTTTCAACTATTAATAATACTGGAGCGGCAAAGATTTATAAGGTTACCGCTAGAGTTGAAGGTCACAATATAGCAGATGCGAAAACATTTATAGGAAATATTGACTCAGGTAAGAATGCTGCTGTTGATATTATCACAAAGGCGACGACGCATGATGATGTGCATGATGCGACGGAATATGATAATGACCTCATTATCACCTATGAGGATATTGAGGGAAATGAATATACCGTGAAGGAAGGACTTGGTGATATTGAGGTTCTGGAACAAGATTATTCTGACGTTATAAAGATAAAGGAAGATACTACAAAGCATATGAGTGGTGTGACTAAATCACTAATTGCTGCTGCAATAGTTGTTTTTGCTTTGATACTTCTTGTTGTTAGGCGGGTGTTAAAAAAGAAGAAGCTTGAGAGAGAGTTCGACTAGTAATATCAATTAAGAATCTATATTTAAAGGATGTCAACTATGGGTTATATAATTAAACTCAGCCTGTCGAATATTAAACTCCGTAAGTTCAGAACCGTTCTCACAATCATAGGAATTATGATCGGTGTAATGTCCATCGTTGCTATGCTTACAACAGGACTAAATGCCAAGAAAACTATGTTGGAAGATGTTGAGAAGACTGGTAGTACCAAGGAGATAATAATATATCCTCAAAGTACACATAGAAAAGACCGTTTAATTACTGACTCGGTCATAGCCAAGCTGGAGAAACTGGATAATGTAGAAGGCGTTTATCCAGTACTTACAGTAGAGGGTCAAGAGAAAATAAGCGGTTTTGTTGCTTGGGAGTCTATAGAGGGCGTTCCAACTGAATATATGGATTACCTTAGCCTGAAGGAAGGAAATGTGCCAGAGCGTAATGGCTTCAGACCGGAGCTCCTGATAGGAAATGGCCTCAGGTCCTCTCTTTATAATGAGAAAACATGGCAGCAGCTGAGTAAGAGCGTGAAAAAGGATGACACACTTGCTGGTAAGAAGATGGACTTTTCGCTAAGTAATGATGTCCAGAATGATGAGGAAGAGATGGCATCGTCCACTGATGCAGAGGCGGACGGCGCTTATGGCTATAATGAGTTACAAAAATATGTGAAACTCAGTATCGTGGGCGAGACAGATAACGAATATGATTACAGGATTTATACTGATATCGATACTCTGAAAATGTTTCTAAAGAAGGAAGCGGTAAATGGCAAGATTCCAGGACAGCCTCTCGATAAGAATGGTCAGCCTTATAATATTTGGGCTTACGATAGAGCAATAATAAGAGTAGACAGCGTTGATAATGTTAAACATGTATCAAAGGTCCTGTCAGATATGGGTTATCAGGTAGTTAATAATCTGGAGATGCTGGAGAATGTCACCAGAACAATCAACATGGTTCAGTTCATTCTCGGTGCACTGGGTGCTATAGCTGCAGTAGTGGCTGTGATTGGAATAGTTAATACCATGATGACAGCGGTATACGACAGAGTGAGAGAAATAGGACTTCTCAAAATGCTTGGTTCTGACAGTGATGATATAAGCTTTATGTTCCTGTTTGAATCAGCGCTTATGGGACTTGTCGGCGGAGTTTTGGGAGTAGGACTTGCGCTCCTTGTAGACATATATATTAACAAGCGGCTTGTCGAGTTTATGGAGATGCCAGAGGGGACGTGGCTCATGACTACTCCGTGGTGGCTAATACTCGGTGCCATAGTTACTTCAGTTATTGTGGCTGTATTAGCAGGTGCCTTCCCAGCCAGATGGGCCTCAAAGATAAAACCCCTGGATGCCATCGCACAATAAGTCAGTGGGGACAGATCTTGGAGTCAGTGGGACCGGGTCTCGTTGACTCGGTATAAACGAAAAGGATAGGAATCGGTATGGATATAATTAATTCATTTTTGAGGAAAAACACCATAAGATTTTGGTCATCTTTGGGAATATTTATTCTAGTTATATTTCTTTATTTTTTAGCTTTATTATTGACTGATAATGAAGATGCCATCTTTGCTATCGATATAGCATTCTGTGTACTTGGTCCATTTTCTATAATCAGTGTGTTTGCTTGTATACCTTTTAGATTCATATATAATAGTTCATTAAGGAAAAGTGGATTAAACAGTAAAGAACTTAGCAGTAGACTTGGCAATTATACCGAGGAAGGTAGCCTGATTGTCGGAGATGGTGTTTTCGTGGTCATAGATAGAAGCGTTAGAGTGTTTTCTTTTGATAGGATACAAGGGCTTAGGTATTACAAAAAAGATACAAAGTATTCGTTGGTAAAGGAGTCAAATGATAACGGAGTATTAATAGTGGTTGTTGATAATAGGGAAATTATATGCGAGAAGGTGAGTCAGGGTACGTATGAAATGATAAAAGAAAAATGCAATGTTTAAATTCATAAATTTAAGATGATGAAAAAAGGGGTTAGATATATGGACATAGATAACAAGTATCAGAAGATATATAAAAGATCATTTGGAAAAATAGTTTTATCACATTCTGTGGGATGTATCATTCTATTTACCGGAGTAAGCCTGATACTAGGTATGGTTTTTGTGGTTTGCTATAGAGACGAAATAGCTACGGGAATAAAATGTTTATGTATATCTCTTTTGATTGGTGTCTCAATTTCTATATTTTTTCATCTGATGATATACTTGCATAGGTGGATATTCCTAAGGCATCAAGAAAAGATAACAGGTCTTGTTTTCAAAGATAGAAATGATTATGATGCTCCATTAAAAGATAAAATATGGTTCATAGGAAATGATGCAAAAATCTATTGCAGAAATTATATATATCAGAATAGTATAAGTACTGAAAATGTGGAAAATGACGTGTTTATCAGGTTGGGTAATGAAATAGAAAAAACTAAAAGAGTTTCTGTGAAAACGATTGATGACAGAGTTCTTATAATAGAATTAAATGCACATTATAATGAAGTGGTTAGGTTTTATGACTGGTGTGCCAGCACCCCTGACTATTCATCATAAGTATATAATAATAGGAGATTGACGTGAGTCAATGGGACCACTATATGATATAGAGGAGTGGGATGATTTGTGTTGCTAGCTAATATTATAGAGATGTGATAAAATGGGACACTAGAGGTCAGACCTTTCTGTCCCGTTTTTATTTAAGGAGATTAACGTGAAATTAGGTGAGTGGAATTTACTCAGAATAGATAGAATAAAAGATGTTGGAGCGTATCTCACAGATGGTGTAGAGGATGTACTTCTCCCGATGAGACAGATCCCGGAAGGTATGGAGATAGGTGATAACCTAAATGTGTTCTTATATAGGGATTCGGAGGACAGACTTATAGCGACTACGCACGAACCGCTGATTACTTTGGGTGAAATAAAGAGGCTCAAGGTTAAGTCGGTAAGCGATATAGGAGCTTTCCTCGACTGGGGGCTCAGCCGTGATCTGTTCCTGCCGTTTAAAGAGCAGACTGTTAAGGTTCAGCAGGAGAAGTCGTATCTGGTAAGACTCTACGTTGATAAGACGAATCGTCTGGCAGCTTCGATGAAGATAGCAAGTGTGTTGAAGCCGAACGATACTCTGAAAAAAGGCGACCACGTGAGTGGAGTAGTTTATAACGTAAAGAAAGACTTTGGTGTATTTGTAGCATTGAGGGGAACTGCGATTTCAGAGAGCCAGAACAATGAAGATGCTAATGCTTCAGAAATGAATAATGAGTCTGATTTTGCGTTCTCCGGTCTTATCCATTCATCCGAGGTTTTCGAAAATCTCTACGTTGGTGATGAAGTAACCTGCCGAGTGGTCAAGGCTCGTGATGACGGCAAGCTTGACCTTGCCATGAGAGATGAGATACCGCAGCAGATGGAGAAGGACGCGGAGATGGTCCTCGACATTATAAAGAGTTATGGCGGAAAACTTCCGTTCAATGATAAAGCAGATGCCGAGAGGATAAAAAAAGAGTTCGGAATCAGCAAGAATGCATTTAAACGAGCAGTCGGAAAACTCTACAAAAACAAGCTTATCACTATCGAAGAAGATAGTATAACTATAGTATAAAAGTGGGGTGACAGCGAGGTCAGACCTTGGTGTCACAAAAGGAGGATGAAAATGAAAGAGATAATCGCAACAGACAAGGCGCCGGCAGCAATCGGCCCATATTCACAGGCAGTAAAGACAGGAAACCTGCTCTTTACATCAGGACAGATCGCCATCGACCCTGCAACAAACACTCTGATTGAGGGTGGTATTGAGGAACAGACTCACCGTGTATTTAAGAATCTGAAGGCCATCCTGGAGACAAAGGGTGCCAGCATGGATCAGATTGTCAAAACAGTAGTGTTTATTAAGGATATGAATGACTTTGCAAAGGTAAATGAAATCTATGCAGAGTACTTTACCGGTGATTATCCCGCACGTTCATGTGTTGAGGTAGCACGTCTTCCGAAAGATGTGCTTATAGAGGTGGAAGCCATAGCAGAAGTATAAAGTGAGTATTCATATAATATACAAAAAAGACAGAGATGACTTTATAGACGAGTTTAACGGATATCTGGAGGCACATGCCGAAGGATATCTTCTTGTCGTTTCACCGGATGATACATACAAGAATGAAAAAACAGGTGAAGAAGAAGCTGAGAGGTTTGCGAAGAAGCTGGCTGCTGTAATGGACAAAAATCCGCAGGCTGTTCTCGCTACACCTAAAAAGCTCTTCCAGTTTCCTAACAGAATATCCGGAGTTATGTTCAATCTGAAGGTGTTAAGTGGGGATGATAAAACCAGTGGTCTACGTCTTGACAAGAGTCTAGTTTATAACTACGAGGCAGACTTCCTAATAAGTCTCGTTCATGAAAAGGACTATCTCATCTGTCAGGATATAGAGTACTTCCAGTCGGATCCGGGTGACGGAAACTTCCGCGAGTTCCCGGGCATCTATGACAAGGCATGGTACACAGAGAATATAGACTTCTATCTGCTTCCTAAGATTAGAAGCTATGAGGGTACAGTGCCTCTTATGATGCAGTTCTATACTATGTACTACATCACCTGTCGTCTGGATGCGAATCAGAACAACAACAATCGCCATGTTCTCAGCTTCGACGAATCCGAAGAATTGAAAGAGAAAATAGGCGAAGTCCTGTCCTACATAGAGGACGACGTGATAATGGGTATGTACGACTATCCTGTTTACAAAAAGGACTTCCAGTTCCAGAGGATGCTCCTCAGGTTCAAGTATCATGACCAGCAGGTGACCGGACTCGAATACTATGACATGGACCGTCTGAGATGCAATATTCAGTTTATGGACTATCGTAAGGGAAATCTCGAAATAGATGGTTCATTTCCCGATACTGTCAGTAACGATATAGCCGAGTATTATTTCGAGCTGGCGGGAAAGAGGTATCCTCTCGATTTCTGCGACAGGTACTCCCTCACTAAGTACTTCGGCAGGTCGGCATACAAGAGACTTCCGTTTCATGTTTCAATCCCGATGGATGAGGTGGGAGACCTGACTGTGCATGTTGTTCTGAATGGAGAGGACTACACGATTCCGTGCGAGTTCAAGTCTCATACCAGCAGGCTTGCAGTTTATCCGCTGAACTCTTACTGGCATTTCGGCAAGTTCCTAGCGACGACCATCAAGGATAAGGATGAAAATGGAAATAGTATCGTTACCGCAATAAAGATCCGACGATACAACTTCCTCAAAATGGCGGCTAAAGAACTCGGAATAGGAGGAGAGCTTCTCTTCTCATTCCAGATGCACCGTTTCAGATTCTTCCTACTGAGAGCTGCGTGGGTTGTGACGCGCCCTTACTTTAAAAATAAAAACATCTGGATGTTCTTTGACAAGATATATAAGGCAGGAGATTCATCCGAATATTTATATAAATATGCAGCTAAACGTATTAGTGAACAGGATAATGAAGCAGCGGATAATGCTCTGAAAAAGTACTATCCGGACAAGCTCTACTATCTGGTGGACGAGAAAACTCCGGATTATGCAAGACTCATAAGGGAAGGCTACAAGCCACTGAGGAGAGGCTCTTTCCTGCACAGGCTTGTTTTCCTGAATGCAAATATGATGATCGTCAGCAATTCCACGGTGTTTGCATTTAATGATTATTATCTGGAAAACTCAAGATATATCAGGGGTATTCCGGACTTTCATACAGTCTGCGTTCAGCATGGACTGTCAGTACAGAAGATCGCGCTTGCTCAGCAGAGGCTTAGAGATAATACAAGACTTTACTTCTGTGCATCTAAATATGAGATAGAAAATCTTTCTCATCCAGTTTATGACTATGTGGGATACGATGCCTTGAAGCTGACTGGAGTTCCAAGGTACGACGGTCTGATAAACGAAGATAAAAAGAAAATCATGATTTCTCCTACATGGAGAATGCAATCTGCAATGATGGTATCCAAGAATGAAGGAGTGGAACGAGACTACAATCCATTCTTTAAGGATACTGATTACTATAAGGTTTATAACGGTCTGATAAATGACAAACGACTTATAGATGCGGCTAAGGAATATGGTTATCGTATAGCTTATGTTCTGCATCCTATCGTCAGTCCACAGGCCAAGGATTTTGATAAGAATGAATTTGTAGATGTCATCCCATCTGTTGGTGATATGAGCTATGAAAAAATGTTCCGTGAATCCAGCCTTATGGTTACGGACTACAGTGGTATTCAGTTTGATTTTGCTTATATGAGAAAACCACTGGTTTACTATCATCCGGAAGAACTGGAAGCTCATTACGAGGAGGGTACATTCCATTACGATACAATGGCTTTCGGCGAGATAGTAAAGAAGAGAGATGAAATTGTAGATCTGCTCATCGACTATATGAAGAATGGCTGTAAGATGAAACAGAAATACATTGACAGAGCAAATGATTTCTATGAGTTTGATGATCATAATAACTGTAAACGAATATTTGATGAGATGATCAAATACCAGAAAGGATTATCATCCTTAGAGTAGTATATAAAGGAGAGGTATGAATACAGTTGAGATGTGGAAGGTTCTGGGAATAGAACCTACAAAAGATGAAAATGAAATTATAAATGCATATAGAGCAAAGGTTGTTACCGTAAATCCTGAGGATGATGCTGAAGGATTTATGGCTCTTCGTGAGGCCTTCGAAATGGCACTGAACTTTGCAAAAGAAGATGACGTGCTGGATGATGGGAAACACGAAAAACCTGATTCTGAAAAGACGGATATTGATAGACATATAGATAAGTTTGCCGACATTTATAAAGATGTCCTTACGAGAAAAGATTTGACTTTGTGGGAGGAATGGTTTGCTGATCCTCTTTGTACAGAACTGGATTCGTCAGATGTACTCCGCGAGGCAATGCTTGCTTATATGATGGATCACTTCATGCTTCCAAATGAAGTTTGGAAGATGATTGGTGAAACTTTTAACGTGGAAGAAGATAGACAGGTTCTTCTGGAGAAGTTCCCAGAGGATTATATTAACTATGTCATCTTTAGAATTCAGACCAGCGATTTTGTTGAATATGAATTCTTTGAAAGTCGTGATGATTATAATAAGAGACGCGAGGGAATTATTCCAGAGATCAAGATCACTGGAGATACAAGCGCACTGGCTGAAGAAAAATATGATGTTCATAATGATGTATATATAAGGATTCTTTCACTGCTCCAGTCTAATATTATTAATATCTTCAGCTTTGAGCTGGATGAAAAAGAAGATGACAGAACTCCTGAACAGAAGGCTGAGGAAAAGCAGAAACAGGTGGACTTCCTTTGTGGTTCGCTCGAGTTCCTTAATGCATTTGACATCTGGCATCCTATCGAGGTTGGTGCAAAGATAAGAGCTCTTGAATTTACAGATAGAATTGATGAGATGAAACAGCTAGCAAGCGCTGTTATATTTGATAATCTGGTTCCAGATAATCTTTATACAAGAGCGGAAGCTATTTACTCACTTCTTCGTATTGTAAAAGAGTTTTCAGACCATGTGACTGAAGAGGAAAAGACGAAGATTCTTGAGGTGGCTCCTGATGTGATTGATGATCTTTATGAGAAGGATCCTGAAAGAGCAATGACTCTTATGGCAAAGGGTTACCTGCAGCTTGTAGAAGGTGACTTTGAAAAAGCCAGCGATACTATCATAAATATTCTTGATCAGAATCAAAAGCATTCAGAGGCTGTTTGGCTTCTTAAATTTATCAGTAAAGCAGCTACTGACAGCTATGAGGAAAAACTGGCGGCCGGAACTGCAACTGTAAAGGAAAAGGTTGAACTTGCCTGGTCATATTTCCGTATTGAAGACGTGGACAATGTATTCCGCGTTCTCGATCAGACTGAGCCGGATGAAGAAAACTTCTATGCATACAACAATCTTTACGGACGTAGTTATGCTACAAAAGAAGAGTATGACAAAGCGGAGCCTTATATTAAAAAATGGGTTGAAATGCTGGATGAACTCCGTGCTAAAGATGCAGCCGGAGAGGAACTTTCAAAGAAAGATAAAGAAAGAATAGAAAGAACTGCATTTTGCTATTATATGTATGCGCTCACAGAAGAAAAGATGGGCAGGATCGAGATAGCAGAGGAATACTATAACAAAGCAATTGATTACTCTCAGGAAACCACCAGAGATATGAATGAGCATCTTTTCTATCTGGAGAGTTTTGGAAAACTCCTGAATGAAAAGAGAAGATTTCCAGAGGCAATGGAAATCTGGAACCGCATGATAAAGACTGTTGATCACTGTGTTCCTGCTTATATTCATAGACAGGAGACTGCACATGAAATGCGTGATGCTCAGCTTGTTATCGATGATTATTATAATATCATTCGTGACTATCCACAGTATCCAAAGGCTTATGTTTATGCTGCAAGAGTTTTCCTGATCTATAATCAGTATGAAGATGTTGAAGGCGTATTTAAAAGGGCAGAGGAAGCTGAGATTAAGAGCGATATGCTGGAAACAATTCGCGCTCACATGTTCGAAAAACAGGACAAGAGAGATGAGGCTGAGGCGCTTTATCTTCAGCTTATTAAAAATGTGGAGGCTGGAGAATCTGATATAGAAGAGGTTGCGGAGCTTTACGCTGATATGGCATCTTTCTATATAAATTTTAGAGATGAAAATGGTGTGAGAACAAAGCTTAAGGAAACAGCTGAGTATCTTGCAAAGGGTCTTGAGGTGGATCCAAAATATAAGAGACTTCTTTGGATAAAGACTGATCTGGAAGAATTCTCTGGAAGGCAGGCGGATGAGGTTTACAAAGAGATGCTTGAAACCTTCCCAGAAGATCCACAGGTGTTCTACGAATACGGCGAATATCTGAAGAGAGATGGAAGACCTGGTCTTGCAATTGGCCAATATGAAAAAACTCTTGAGCTTGATGATGGTCACCGTGCCGCAAACAACAAGCTTATGGGCCTGTACCTTGATAAATATCTGGATACAGAAAACAGGGATTATTATAACAAAGCCAGTGAACATGCAGCTCGTCAGCTGGAGCTTATTGATGATGATTATTACAGAATAGAGCGTGCGCTTATGTTCCTTGATGGCTATGAAATTGATAAGGCCGAAGAGGATGCCAGAAAGGCTATCGAATTTAAGGATACAAATGTTTATGCCCACAATGCGCTTGGGCTTTGCTTCCTTAAGAAGAGAGAATATGAAGAGGCTCTGAAGTGCTTTGCGAAAGCTATCGAAGTAATGGAGGGAGATGAAACTCCTGTTCCATTTATGAATTCAGCTAAATGCTATGAGGCTTTGGGAGATTATAATACGGCTCTGGATTTTGTAACTAAGAGCGTTGATAGATTTGGTGCTACAGCAAATAATAAATATGTTGCCGCAAGACTCAGTGTTAAAGCTGGGAAATTTGGGCAGGCAACAAAATGCTACGAGGAGCTGGTAAAATATTATACAACTCAGCTTGAGAAGACTGGCAACAAGTGGAATATTTCCAAGATTGTAAGATATATGATCAAGCAGATTGATGTAGCTATCCTTAGTGGTAATGATCAGTTTGTTCAGATAAAGAGTTCGCAGCTATCTACCTTCCTCAAGGAAAAAGGATATCTGAATAAGGGGCTGGATGAGATTACTCTTGGCGTTGAGAGAAGGGTGGCCAGCAATGTATTCAGACAGCTTGCAGATTTCTATCTGAACAATGAAAGACAATATAAACTTGCAATAAAGTATTTCGAAAAATGCATTCGATTTATGATGCCAGGCGGCTCACAGGGACCACAGGCTTCTATCGTAGATGATGCAGAGCGACTGTCACCAGTTAAGAAGGTTCTTAAGAAGATGGGACCTGAAGCATATATTGAGCGCCCTGAAGATGTAAAGGGGGCTGACCTCTATGATATAGCAGAGATGTATAGATTCTTCGCAGGTGCATGTTATGCCTACGGTCTTAAGAACTGGGCAAATGAAATTGCGAAGAGAGCACTTGAATGCTATAAGAAAAAGTATGGAAGCATTGAGAATTATCTTTCTTATCCATCAGCAGAAGCTCTTCGTAGAAGTGACGTTGCAATGATCTATTTCTATGCCGGAATGGAGAAGGAGGCAAGAGAATTACTGGATACAGTGGATAAATGTGCCCCTTGTGACTTCTGCAATTGTGGTGTATGCTATGATAAGTTTTTAACGTTGGCTAGAATTGAAGAGCTTTCGGGTAATTTCCCTGATGCTATTGATAATTTCAGAAAGTCCAGAGATATGTCTCCAGATGACGCTGAGATTTACACAGCTCTTCGTAGCCTTAGTGGAAAATCAAAGATTTAAAACGGAGAATTAATAATGATCGTAGGAATTGACTTAGGTACAACCAACAGTCTAATTGCATATTATACGGACGAAGGTCCAAAGATCATACCTAACAGACTGGGTGAGAATCTCACCCCTTCTGTTGTTAGTATTGATGAAGAGGAAAATGTTTACGTAGGAAAAACTGCCAGAGAAAGAATGAGGCTCTACCCTCAGTCCAGTGCGGCTGTATTCAAAAGAGATATGGGTAGTGATAAGAAGTATGAGCTGAGTGGTAAGGAATTTACTGCTGAAGAGCTTTCATCCTTTGTTCTTAGATCTCTTAAAGAGGATGCAGAGGCATTTCTTGGTGAAGAGATTGAAGAGGCAGTTATTAGTGTGCCTGCTTATTTCAATGATATGAGAAGAAAGGCAACTAAGAGGGCTGGTGAACTGGCTGGACTTAAGGTAGAAAGAATCATAAGTGAGCCAACAGCAGCGGCTATTGCCTATGGTCTTTACAATGATGATAAGCCTGCAAAGAATCTTGTCTTTGACCTTGGTGGTGGTACCCTGGATGTTTCTATTCTGGATTATTTCCCTCCGATACTTGAGGTTAGAGCGGTTGCCGGTGACAACTATCTTGGTGGTGAGGATTTTACTCTTGTTATAGAAGAGATGTTCTATAAGAAGAATTCCAATATCAAGAAAGAAGAGATTTCATACCGCGAGGCTGCACTCATTCATAAAGCGGCAGAACAGTGCAAGATTGCACTTGCAGACAGTGGTTCAACTACAATGAAGTGCAAGGTTGCTGATGAAGAGATTGAGATGGAAATCTCTTACGAGGATTACGATAAGGCATGTGAGCCACTTTATGAGAAGATAAGAGTTCCTGTAAAGAGAGCTCTTACGGATGCAAAGCTTAAGCTTACAGATATTGATAAGATTGTTCTTGTCGGTGGTGGCACAAAGCTGATGGGCGTAAGAAGCTTCGTAAGTAAGATGTTCCATACATTCCCGGATACAAGCATCAATCCTGATGAGGCCATAGCTCTTGGGGCGGCTATCCAGGCTGCAATGAAGGAACGTAAAGAGTCCATCAAGGAGGTTGTGCTTACAGATGTTTGTCCATTTACTCTTGGTACAGATGTAGTTGTAGAGCTTGGGGATGGATATAAAGAGAGTGGTCATTACTGTCCTATCATTGAAAGAAATACTATCATTCCAGCAAGTAGAACTGATAGATTCTATACAATAAACGATAACCAGACAAAAATTAATATAAGAGTTCTTCAGGGCGAGAGTCGTATGGCTAACAATAACCTGGAGCTGGGAGTTCTGGAAATTGAGGTGCCAAAGAATAAGGCCGGTGCTGAATCAGTTGATGTAACCTATACCTATGATATCAATTCAATCCTTGAGGTTGAGGCGAAGGTTATTTCAACAGATCAGAAGTTCAGAAAGATCATCAAGGGTCAGTACACAGAAATGACTGATGAAGAGATTGAGGCTCGTTTCAAGGAACTGGCTTACCTCAAAATCCCACCAAGAGAGCAGGAAGAGAACAAACTTATTCTTCTTCGTGCCGAGCGTCTTTATGAAGAGGCTCTTGGCCTGGATAGAGAAGTTCTAGAGGCAGAGGTTCGTAAATTTGAACTTGCCCTTAACTCTCAGGATAAACGTATAATTGAAAAAGAACGTAAAAAACTTAAAGAATTCCTGGATGGATGGGAAGACGAATTATAAGACTCATGTGGATGCTGAAGTATCAGCATCCACTTTTTTTATTTTTATAAAACCAAATTAAAAGTAAATGTGTCCTTGTATATGAAAGAGCTGAAAAGCTAAGTAATACGAGGAGATGAAGATATGGATCCACCTAAAAATGATATTGATATAATGGATGTGCTTTGGTATCTTATGAATTGTGAGAGGAGTAAATTAATGAGTTATTGTGAATATTGCGGGGCAAAATTAATAGATGGTTCAAAATTCTGTGTATCCTGTGGACAGCAGGTTGTACCAGCTTTCGATACAAAGAATCTTGTAAGTGGTGAGACAGTAAAAAAGGCTATGAATGGAAATGCAGATGCATTCCAGGAACTTTATGAAAAGACTTATAGAAGCAATCTTTATGTAGCTAGAAAATATATGAAGGAGGATGCATCTGCCGAGGATGTTCTTCAAGATGCATACATTAAGATTTGGAATAATCTTCCAACCCTGAAGCAGCCGGAAGGCTTTGTTAACTGGGCAAGAAGAATCGTTGCAAATACAGCACTTAATGAACTGAGAAAAAGAACACCGCTTCTATTTGGTGATCTAAACGAAGAAAACAGTGACGGCGCTGAGATGGAATTTGAAGTAGAGGATACATATGTTCCAAACAATCCAGAGGTCAGCTTCACTGAGAATGAAGAGAAAGAAATCATAAGCGAAATGATCAATTCTCTTTCTGATGAACAGCGTATGTGCGTTCTTATGTACTACATTGAAGAGATGAGTGTTAAGGAAATAGCCGAGACTGTAGGCTGCTCAGAGGGCACAGTTAAGTCCAGACTAAATTACGGAAGAAAGAACATAAAAGAAAAGGCAGAGGCTCTTCAGAAGAAGGGATATGTATTCGGAAGTCTTTCAGCTCTTGCACTCTTCATCTTTATTTTCAGAAGAGGTACAGAGAATGCTGCTGCGAATGCAAGTGTTATCATTCCACCGGCGAAGGCCCTTGCACCTGCTACCGTTCCGGAGCCTACTACTGTGACAGCTCAGTCTGCTGGACCTGAATCTCAGGTGCCACAGCCTCCAGTAGAGAATCCAGTGCCACCAGCTCCTCAAGGCAGTGCTCCTGGTTTTTTGGCGGGGCTAGATATAAAACTTCTAATTCCAATAATAGCGACAGTTGTTATTGTTGGCGTGATTATTGCAGTGATGGTTCACGACACTAAGGATGATAATTCGAGACATTCCAGAAGAGAATCAACTACTGAAGCGACAGAAGAAACTACAACCGAAATGGCAGAAGCTACAACTGAGGCAGACAGCGTAGTTGCAGATACAGATGATGAAACAGCAGAAGAATCTACAGAGGAAGCTGTGGATGAGAATGAAAATTCTGAGGAAACAGAAGAAACTGCTGATAATGCAGCGTATGGTGATGCAAGCTGCATTTATGGTTATAAATGGTTCAGCAAATACGAGATGAATGTTGTTAGTTCTGAGACTGTTGAAGCCGGCGACGAAAATATGCCGGATCAGACAAGCTATAAATATGATGTTACAGATACAGGCTCTGGATACGAAATAGTTGGAAAACTTACAGTTCCTAATCGCATCGCTGCAGATGATTATAATAGAGATGCATGCCAGACGGTTGGTTATTCTTTTACAAATTATGGGAAAACATATACTGTTACTGCATATGAATTAAATGAGCAGGGTCGTGGAACCTGTACAATGCAGGGTGATGATGGAAAGACATACAAGATTAGTAATGATATAAGTTTTAGCATGGACGAACTGGGTGATGATCCTTTCTTTGATATTTATTGTGTGGATGATGATTCAACAACATTTGTTATTGAAAATGTAAAGATTTTCATTCCATATGGAAGTAATTATGAGTATGGTATAGCTGCAATGTGTAATGGTGGTGGAAATGGTGGAACAGCATCCATGGAGATAATGGGAATTAAGCTTGATGAAAATGGAGAATTTGCAGATAATATAGATCCAATAGCTGATGTCGTGAATCTTGGATTAAGTTATTAAAAAATAAAAAATTTTAAAAATTATAAAACCAATCTCATATTTTATGTGTCCTTATATATAGAAAGGCAAAAAATCTATATAAAAGGAGATATGAATTATGAAGAATGAAACATTTAGAGGGATTGGTTATTGGGGAAGTTTTGGAGCGGTTATTTTAACTGTTATAAATATTATCCTGTGCCTGGTAAAAGCTATTAACGAATACAAGCAAGGAAAAGGCAGAGATTTTATGGATGTCGTTAGTAACACAGTGGACCTTAGCTATAGTTCAGTATTGTTCAAGGTCGCTATGGGAATACTTCTGTTTTCTCTGTTGTTAATGTTTATATCTTATATGATAAATGCAAACGCAGTACTTAGAGTTCTGATGCTGATCGTTACACTTGTTCAAATTGGAAGTGTATTATTAATGATCGCTGAGGAGTTTGTATTTGGAAGAAAAGCAGTAATGATTGCCGAGCTGATTGCATTTGCAATAGCTACAGCAATTGCCTTTATTCTTTATCTTGTTGAATCAGATCATAGGAAACAGATAATCAGAATGGCTGTATTTACAATACTGGTTGCAGGCGGCGGAGTAGTTTTCATGTTAATTGTTATAGCTGGCATTTTACTCTTTGCAATCTCATTTTGTATGTTAGTAGATGCAATCTTAAAAGCTTCAGAACCAAAATTCATTCTTTACGATACAGCAGGACATATTATAGGATGGATTCGTATAGATTAATTATTTGAAAGTGAAGAGCTATGAGCAAGAAGAAGATTACCAAATGATGGCTGTATAGGAGATTCAGGACTTACTTATTAGTAAGCGGTATCAGTGAAAGGATAAAAAAGAGGACGCGAACCATTTGGTTCGCGTCCTTAAGTATTTTATAGGAGGGATTTTATAAGTATCCCATTGGATCAACGTATGAACCATTCACTCGGACTGCAAAGTGAAGATGTGGTCCGGTAGATACTCCAGTACTTCCGGCATAAGCTATTGTCTGACCAGCTGTTACATAAGCACCTGTGCTTGTTGCATAACCAGATAAGTGGAAGTAGCAGGTTGTAAGACCATTTCCGTGATCTACTATAACTGCATTTCCGCCGGCTCCATAATAACCTGTAAAGATTACAACACCGTCAGATGCGGCTACTATTGAAGCGCCTGATGAACAACCAATATCGATACCCATATGATTACTTGTAGCGCCTTCTGTAGGTGATGTTCTTGCTCCAAATCCAGATGTTATGTAAGTGGATGATGGGCAAGGCCATGTAAACGCGCCACCGCCATATGAAGGCATTGAACTTGAACCGCTGCTGCTGTTATCTGCAGTATTTGTCTGCTGCTGTGTAGCATCTGTTGATGAAGCTGTTTCAGCCTGTTTGGTCTGCTTTGCTGCTGCGGCTGCTGCTTCAGCTGCTGCACGTGCTGCCGCTGCCTGTGCTTCAAGGGCTGCTATAGAAGCATCCTGTTCAGCCTCAAGAGCTGCCAGCTCTTCGATAGTATATTCTGTATCAGCTATCTGGATATTATATTCTTCCAGAGTTGCCTGCTTTCCATCCTGCATAACCTGAAGAGCTTCCTGCTCTCCCTCAGCTTCTGCCTGAAGTGATTCAACCTCGGCAAGGTTGGAATCAATAGTTTCTTTGTATTCTGCAATGGTCTGCTCAATTTCGAGAAGATCATTTAACTGCTTTTGATCATATGCTGAAACCTGAGATACATATTCAGACTGATTGACTACGCTTGAATACTCTTTGATAGAGAAGAGTGCTTCTATATATTCAGCATCTCCATTCTCGTATGCAAACTGAATACGTTCCTTCATGCTTTCATACTGCTGAGCTTCAGCAATGTAAGCCATCTGAAGATTATTCTCAGCAATAGTAGCCTGAGCCTTGAAGTTGTTGCTCTTTGTATTGAGCTCTGAGATAGTACTTTCGTAGCTGCAGATTTCTGTATCCAGATCCTCAATCAGCTTCATAATGTCATCCTTCTCAGCTTCAAGAGTTTCAAGCTTTGCCTCAGCTTCCTGCTTTCTGTTCTGAGCATCCTCTTTCTTTTCCTGAGCCTCAGACAATTCATCAGCATAAACAACTGATTCATTACTATATGTAGTTGGTAAAATCGTTACCAGTAGTGCCCCGATCATAAGGGCGCTAATGGTTTTCTTGAAGTTTCTTTTCATTGAATGCCCTTCTCCCTTACCTAAAATTTTCTCCGATAAATGGAGTTTACCATAAATATCATATTATGTATACTAGGATATCATTATATTACAAAAAAAACAGAAATGCAACAATTTCTTAACAAATTTGTAACATCTCCGTCTTTTGATTAATTTCGAAATTTTATAAAATTTTTAAAGATCCAGTCTATCCGCTAGGAAATCGTAAAGTGCCTGTTCGCAAAGCTCTTTTAAGGTATCCATATTCTCGGAAACATATGAAGGTTTTTCCTCCATTCCTTTGACAACCCATTCTACAACCATTCCACAGGCCCCGTAAGCAAAGAACCTGGCGATGAAATTTCTTTGTTCATCGTTGGCACTTTCTCTCTGAACATCCATTTCCTTCAGGGTTTCATCTATATAATCAATGGCTTGTTCAAAAATGTTCTGAGCCTGAACTATCATATATTCCTGAATATAGGTGCCGGTATGTGTGATGGTATTTACATAGAAGGTTTTATCTTCAGTCATAGCTGTCAGAAGAAGCTCCAGCTTCTCCGTCCAGTTATCAAAGTCCACATCCTCCATGTATTTATCAAGAAGATCAGTCTGATAAATCCATCTGAGAAGCAGGTATTTATCTTCAAAATGATAATAAAATGTCTGCCTGTTTATGCCGCATTTTTCTGATATATCCTTGACTGAAATCTTATCAAAAGGTTTCTCTTTTGTTAGTTCTTTTAGACTATCAGCAATTGCTCTTTTAGTTATAAGTGACTCTGCCATAGGCCCCCCTATTCATTCTGTCTTTATTATAGTAGAACAAAAAATCTAACGAACATTTATATGTTAGCACAGTTTTTGTTTTAATTGAACAGTTTTTGTTTTATTTGGGCGGTTTTTGTGGTACAATAGGTGGGCGTATGAAATTTGGAGGGTTGTAAATGAACATTGCTGGAATAATATTCCTCGTGCTCATCGCCATCATCGCATATCTTTTTATTTATCTGACTGTAAAGATAAATAGTATGGATGCGGAGATAAGAGATAAGAATTCTGAAATAGACGGAAATCTCTGGGACAGAGCATTTCAGCTGATTAAGCTGGTGGAAATACTTCAGAACAAAAGCATAGAGAATGATATAGAGGTTGTTGATGTGAATACATTTGGCTTGGGAATGGCAGCAAGTATGCAATCACTTAATTGTGAAAAGCTGGATATCAACGATGAAAAGCTTCGTGCTATTCTTAAGGAACATCCAGAGCTTGAACAGGATGAGGATTTTGGAACGCATCTTGCTAAGTTCAATAATGCAAGAGTTGAGCTTAAGAAAGGAAGTCTTGAGTACAACAAACGTGTTTCCAAATACAATTCATTTATATCAGGATTCCCGGTTAGCTTTATAGCGGCTTTCCACAAGAAGTCAGAAAAACCGAGTTTCACACATTACTTCAAAGAATTTGAATCGTGATGTTTTTAGACAGATTTAGAAAAGTGTCTAAAAGTTCATCACGATTTTTTTTTTGTCTAATTACAAAAAGTGAGCGCCGTACTATCCTAGGAAACGAAGATTTAATTACTAGGAGGTGTGATCATGAAGATTGGAAAAGCAATTGTAGGTCTTAGGATCCCAATTCTTATAATTGCTGTGATACTTCTGATACCATCAGCTATCGGATATCTGCACACCAGAACGAACTACGATATCCTCACATATCTGCCTAAGGATATTGAGACCATGAAGGGTCAGGAAATCCTGGCAGACGATTTCGGAACGGGCGCATTTTCCATGGTAGTTGTTGAAGGTATGAAGGATAAAGATGTGAGTGAACTCGCAGATGAAATCCAGGAAGTAGATCATGTTGAAAGAGTGCTGAGTTATCCTTCAGCTACGCAGGGAGTTATCCCTATTGAAGTACTGCCGGACGAGGTAAAGGATACGGTAGTTTCTGGAGATGCTCAGTTAATGGCGGTATTCTACGATACTACATTATCAGCAGATGAAACACTGCAGGCTGTAGAAGATATCAGAGCCATAGCAGGCGAGAAGGTATTTGTCGGCGGCATGTCTGCAGTAGTAATAGATACAAAGAACCTGAGTGATAAAGAGGTGCCAATTTATGTGGCAATCGCGGTAGCTCTCAGTCTTGTGGTTCTTACATTAAGTATGGATTCATTTTTAATCCCTGTTTTCTTCCTGCTCAGCATTGGCTGCGCGATTCTTTATAACATGGGTTCAAATGTTATCCAGGGCGAAATTTCATATGTAACCAAGGCTCTTGCGGCAGTTCTTCAACTGGCTGTCACAATGGATTATTCCATATTCCTGTGGCACAGCTACTGCGAGGAGAAAACGAAAGAACCAGATAATAAAGCGGCTATGGCAGTCGCAATAGATAAAACCTTTGTTTCAGTTTTAGGAAGCTCAATCACAACAGTTGCCGGTTTCGTGGCACTTTGCTTTATGAGTTTCACACTTGGTCTGGACATGGGAATGGTAATGGCAAAGGGAGTTGTGATCGGAGTTATCTGCTGCGTTACAATTCTTCCTTCAATGATCCTGCTTTTTGATAAGGCGATTGTGAAGACAGCCCATAGACCACTTCTTCCAGATTTCTCGAAGGCAAGCAAATGGATTGTAAAGCATTCATATATTTTCCTGATAGCATTTGCTGTTTTAATAATTCCTGCATATTACGGACAGTCGCACAACAAGGTTTATTACAATCTGGATAGTTCACTTCCAAAGGATCTTGAAAGTATACAGGCTAACGAGAAGCTTGAGAAGCAGTTCAATATGGCATCCACACATATGATCCTCATTGATTCTAATATGAAGGATAAAGATGTACGCAAGATGATCAGCGAGATAAATGATGTGGATGGTGTTAAGGCAACACTTGGCATCCAGTCACTTTGTGGAGCGGGAATGCCAAAAGAGATGCTCCCACAGAGTATTGTAGATATTCTGGATGACGGCGAGTACCAGTTACTCTTCGTAATGTCAGAATATAAGGTTGCATCTGATGAAGTAAATGCACAGTGCGACAGGATAAATAAAATAATAGATAAGTATGATGAGAAGGGAATGCTGATAGGTGAGGCTCCTTGTACAGAGGATCTTATCAAGGTAACAGACCATGACTTCAAGGTTGTAAACTCAGTTTCAATCATACTAGTTGGATTAATAATAATATTTGTTTTCAGATCAGTTTCATTACCAGTGCTTCTGGTTTCTGTTATCGAGTTTGCCATATTCATTAATATGGGAATTCCTCATTATACAGGAGCCGTGTTACCGTTCGTAGCATCCATAGTAATTGGAACCATTCAGCTTGGTTCAACAGTAGACTATGCGATCCTTATGACAAACAAATACAAGGAAGCACGTTTGGGAGGTCTGGCAAAGAACGATGCAGTTTCAACTGCACTTGAAGGCTCAATGAATTCAATTGTAGTCAGCGCGCTTTCGTTCTTTGCAGCAACCTTTGGTGTTGGTCTCTATTCGCAGATAGATACTATCAGTTCACTTTGTATACTGATGGCTCGAGGCGCAGTAATAAGCATGTTTGTTGTATTACTTCTGCTTCCTGCAGTGCTTAAGGTTTTCGATAAACTCATAGTTTATACAACCAGTGGGTTTGGCGAATTAAGAGAACATCACTTACACATTCGTAGAAAAATGGTATAGAGGAGAAAAATCATGAAGATGAATATAAAACAAAAAACAGCAACGGCGATGAGTATTATGATGCTTGCAAGCCTCACTGGATGTGGAGCTGAAACAGCAGAGATAACAACTGAAGAAGAAACTCTCGCCAGTAATTCAGAAGAAATAACAGATGTCCTGTCAGATTCACTTGGAATTGGTTCAGAGACAGATGCAGATAAAGAAGAAACAGTATATGTAATAGCCGATGCCAACGGAAACGCACAGGATACTATAGTCAGCGAGTGGCTGAAGAACACGGATAAGAAAGATACTATTGAAGATGTCAGCAAGCTTTCTGACATAGAAAATGTAAGCGGCGACGAAACATTTGAACAGGATGGAACAAAGCTTAAATGGCAGGCTGGTGGAAATGACATCTACTATCAGGGTCATTCCAGCGAGGCTTCACCTGTATCAGTTAAGGTTTCTTACCAGCTGGACGGCAAGGATGTTTCAGCAGATGAACTCCTTGGAAAGAGTGGACACATAAAGATTAGATACGACTATACAAATACAGCTAAGTCAGGTGATGTTTATACCCCATTCGTTATGGCTACAGGTCTTACTTTGGACTTAGAGAAGTTCAAGAATGTCGAAGTTGAAAACGGAAAACTAATTTCTGACGGTTCAAGATATATTGTGGTTGGCTACGGTATGCCAGGTCTTTCAGATAGCCTTGACCTTGATACAGATGATTTGAACCTTCCGGATTATTTTGAAATGGAAGCAGATGTTACAGACTTCAGTCTTGGAATGTCAGTAACAGTTGCAACAATTGAAACTCTCGGAAGTGATGAAGATATAGATATTTCTGATGTTGAAGATGAGATTGATGATCTTGCAGGCGAGTACCAGACAGGAATGGATTCGCTTGCATCCGGAATTTCAGAATATACAAATGGTGTTGACCAGGTTGCATCTGGCGTAAATACACTTAGCTCAGGTAGTGAAACCCTTTATTCAGGAGCTGGTTCACTTAAGAGTGGTATAGAGACAGCAGCAGACGGAGCTGATTCAGCTTACTCTGGAGCACAGGCAGTCAGCGAAGGATGTGCTCAGTTAAATGAGGCAGTTCAGCAGATTTCTCTTCCTGATGTTTCATCCATGAGTTCAGGTTCAGTTGATGATGAAACAAAGGCAGCTATAAAGAGTAAAGCAGAAGAAAGCATTGGAGATACTGCTTCTTATATAGGGACAGCAGTAAGTAATGCAGTAACTGGAGCAGTAACTGCGGATACAGTAAGCCAGGTTATCGCTTATAAGCAGAGTGGTGATTCAGCTGTAGCAACAGCAGCACAGACAGCAGCAGCATCTGCAGTAAGAACAGCAAGCTACTCAGACTCTGCATCAGCTGACGCTTTAAAAGGAGCAAAGGAAAGTATAGAAGCAAGTCTTAAGGCTGCTTATATGGCCGATTATGATGAGGCGACAGCAGCAAAGTTAGCAGCGGATCAGGCTGAAACTCTTGTAAACAGTATTTATAAAGCTGGTTATGGTGACGGTTATGGAACAGGTTATGCTTCAGAATATGGAACATATCTTTCAGAGTTCAATAAATATACAGCCCTACTTAGTGATAACTTCCAGAGTGAAGAATTCCAGGGAACTATCACAAATGTAGCAAATGCTTATGCAGGTGCAGGTTCAGCGGTGACTCTAAACAAAGTTGGAGAAACTATGGGATCATTCTCCGAGAAGCTGGACACACTTAAATCTTCAACCCAGCAACTTGCTGATGGATCTGCATCTCTTACTAATGGAATGGAAGCTCTTACAGATGGTATGGATCAGCTGGAGAGTGGTTCAGCCACACTTTATAGTGGAACAGCAACTTTGAAGAATGGTGTTAGCACAATGAAATCTGGAACAGATACACTTACAGCTAACAGTTCAGCTCTTAATGATGGCGCTGGTGAGCTTTCAGATGCAACAGATTTACTTATCGACAAGTTAAATGATACAGAAGATGGAGTTAATGATTTCATAGACAGCGTTAATGAAGTTAAGAGTGCTGCTAGAGATTATAAGTCCTTCGGTGGTGTTTCCGGAGATATGACAGCCAAGACAAAATTCATTATCAAGGTCGAGGGAATAGAAGCTAATACAAAGTAATGAAAGTTGCCTCCTTGCAAAAAAACAGGGATGGTTCTGAATTTATCAGAATCATCCCTGTTTTTTAAATGCACTTTTTATAGTATAATTACGGTGTAACTGTTTTGTGAAAAAAACTAAGGGAAAGCCTATGCAAAATAATAGAAAAATGCAATTGAATATACATGTAGCTTATCTCCTTATAATGGCGATGATAATAGGAATTCTTGCTCCTGCAAAAAACGTTGAAGCAGAGGGGACGGACTATCATTGGTATGACGATATTCCTGCTATGCTCAGTGCTTCGGACTATGTAGAGGGTGAGGTTGTTGTCTGCATTGATTACTCCATTAGTACTGCTACAGATTCTGCGGAAGTTCAGATGAGCTCTGTTAGTGATGCGGAAATGGATATTGATGGGGTAGATGAACCAGAAATAGATATTGAAGAAGAGGCGGAAGAAATAATTACAACAGAGACTGCCTCCGATATCAGTATCGAAACAATAATCGACGAGACAAGGACTACTGAAGAGATACTCTACGATCTTGCAAATGATCCAAGAGTAGTTTTTGCTGAGCCAAACTATGTTCAGAAAATGGACGGTGCAAATACGGAAACTCTTCGTAAAACTTATTCATCTTTATCTGCCAAGATATCAAATCATAGCAAAGTTGCGGATATGACAACTCTGCAGTGGGGATGTTCTTCCAATGTTTCATCTAAAGTAACTGGTCAGGGAGATAATAATCCATCAATTAATGCTCCTGATTTTGGAGAGATAAAATCCGGAGATGATAATGCTGTTGTTGTAGCAGTGCTGGATCTGCCTGTGGACTTTTCTAATCCAGATGTAAAAGATGTGGCTTATACATTTTCTGATGAGCTTCAGGAAAAGCTTGGCTGCGACGTTCATGGATATAATGCGACCTGGCAAAACAGTAATGGAAAACTGGAGCTTTGGCCTGGAGCAGCTCATGGAACTCATTGCGCTGGTATTATTGGAGCGAGCTGGGACGGAAAGGGCATAAGTGGAGTTGCATCTAATGTAAAAATAGTTTCTGTCCAGATTGGTGGCAAGGATGAAAGAACTTCTCTTATTAATGTTCTTAAAGGTTTGTCTTTTATCAAGAGGGCAAATGAAGAAGGAGTTGGAATAAGAGTCACAAATAATTCTTACGGACTTATTCAGCATAGTTATGCGCTTGATATGGTACTGAGAGATCTGGGAGAAAAGTATGGTCTTGTGACTGTATATTCAGCAGGTAATTCGGGTAAGGATAATGATTATCAAACAGAACTCTCAAATACCTTTGAAGATAATCCATATGTTATTACTGTAGCTGCAACTGATCAGGCAGATAAAAGAGCCTGGTTCACTAGTTATGGTGGTAATACTGTAACACTTGGAGCTCCGGGAGTATCCATTTTGTCTACGGTTGATATGGCATCTTCTACATATATGGCTGATGCCACACCTTTGGATAATGTGAGATACGAAGGCTTTGAAGGTTCTGTCTCGCCGGATGTAACGGTAAGTCATGTTGATGGAAAAGGTGAGGTTATTAATGATGTAGTATCTGCAGGGCAGGATTCTCCTCGTTATTCGGGATTATGCAGTGGACTTGTTAATCCTGATACTGCATCTAATAGCTATAATGTCAAATTTAATTTTGGTGATGTATCTGGTCTTTCTGAAGATAAATTATATTTTGGATTTTTATATCATTCGGAGGATATGTCTTATGTTATGAGGACAAATATCCGTGTGATAAATGAGGCGGGAGAGGTATCAACAGAAAGCATAAAGTCTGACTATGATAGTCAAAATCATGCTAATTCCTGGGCAAGTTATTATATGGAAATTCCTTCAAATGCCGACCTGAGTAATCTTCAGATAACGGTTAACTTCAGAACAAATTCTTCAAGTGATAAGCTATATATAGATTCGGTTGGAGTTGGAAGCCGTCTTGTTCCATATGAATTCATGAGTGGAACTTCTATGGCCGGTCCTATGGTGGCTGGAGCGGTGGCAGAACTAGCAGCAGAGAATCCCGGTCTTTCAGGAGATGAACTTGCAACGCTTGCAAAATCTAAGGTTAGAAAGAATGATGAGCTTTCGCTTGGTTACACAACCGAGGGTGGAGTGATAGATTTAGGTGCTACCACTGCAGCAAGTCCGAGCCCTGTGGTATCGGATGCTTATATTGATGGCGAAGATATTGTAATTCGTGGAGCGTATTTTGGTAACAGTATTGGCGTTCTGAAGATGGATAAATACTCGGTAGGTATGCAACCGGAAACAATTTATGATTCGACAAAGGATTCAAGTTTGCTGGCTAATGTTGACTGGTCTGATAGCGAGATAAGAGTTAAGTATTCGGATTCTTTTAGAGGAGTAATGTGCATTAATGTTGGAGTTGGAGAAACTGCTGAGAAGAGTAAATACTCTTGCAAGCATGTGCTCCTTGGTAGAAGTACTAATATATTCGAAGAAGAACTTCCATATGATAATGATCTTGGTGATCTGTACGAGTTTGATGCGCTGGGAGATTATGATACTCACGGAGTTCTTCATGGTCTTTTAGATAAGCTATATTACATTCCGTCAATCACAAAGGTGGAGCGGGAACCTGCCTATAAGATGATGATGCGCTATGACATGTCTTCAGGCGAGTGGACAAAAATGCCGGAGCTCCCTGCATGGCTGGGTAATGTTTCGGCTACAACCTATGACAAGAAGCTTATAGTTATGGGTGAAAAGATGAATGTTACTGGAGATGTGGCAGAGTATTCTTCAACAAATGAAATGCTAATCTATCAGTTTGATCCAGCGACATCAAAATGGACTGCGCTTTCAAATAGCAATATAAAGGTTGGACAGAGTATTATTAATAATGCTGATCAGCTATATGTTGTAGGTTCTGACACTTGTGCTAGATACAGCATTGAGACTGGGGCTGCCTCTAGTGGAACAAGCCTTAAGACTGATATAGATTATCCGAGTGTGGCGGCAAAGGATGGCTCAATATTTATTTATGATTCGGAAAAATATAAGTTCTATAAGGTGGCTGATGGAAGCTGTGCGGAAATGAAATCGGCACTTCCGGATATAGTTTCAACATTTACGTATTATAGGGATGAAGACCAATATACCAGGATTGGAACACTTACTCCTGTAAAGGATGGCATTATGCTGATTGGTCCATCTGAAGAAGATAAGGATGGAAGTGGAAAACTGCTTTCGGATACATTTATTTTAAAAACAGGTTCGGATAAGTTTGAAACTTATTCAAAGAGAATGTCGGATGATAAGGTTTTCCTATCTGTTGCAACTTCCTACAGAGGAAAGCTCTATGCTATAGGAACATCGATTTTGGATGAGGATGAGAGGTTCTTCAGAGCGACTGCTATAGAGGTTGATGAATATCCAGGTGATTCAACGCCTGATATAAAACCAACACCAAGCCCAACACCAAGTCCAACACCAAGTCGTGGAGGCTCTAAGTCAGGTGGCGCATCTAAGAAGACAACCACAAATACTTCAAAGTCTTTGAAGTGGAAGGCGAATGCCAGCGGTATGTGGGTTGAGGACAGCTCGGGCTGGTACCCTAAGAATACATGGTACACAGTGAATGGAGTTCAGTATTACTTCGGTGCTGATGGCTATATGGCTAGGAACGAATGGCGCGATGGAAAGTGGATTGGTTCCAACGGTCGGGTTACATACAAGGGTAAAGGTAAGTGGAAAGTTAATAGCACTGGTTGGTGGTATGAAGATTCCTTAGGCTGGTATCCACAAAGTATGTGGCAAAAGATAGACGGATTGTGGTATTATTTTAATGCTGATGGTTATATGGCTTCCAATGAGTGGAGAGATGGATACTGGCTTAGCTCAAATGGCAGCTGGACCTATTCCGGAGTGGGCTCCTGGACCTACAGTGGCGGATGGAGTTTCAGTGATTCTACAGGATGGAAGGCTAGAAGCTCTTGGCAAAAAATAAATGGAACCTGGTACTATTTTAATGGTTCCGGTATATGGACAAATTAATTACTTCCAACGTGTCAACTAGAGCGGGACGAAGCAAAATGTGGAGGTATGAAATGAAAAGAAAAATAGTTGGCTTGGTAATGGCGCTTTCGATAGCATTGTCTTTACTCTGTATCCCTGGAACGGATACATATGCAGCAGGCAGATGGAAGAGCGACGCAGCAGGCTGGTGGTATGAGGAATCAGATGGTTCCTATGCACAGGCTGAATGGAAACAGCTGGATGGCATTTGGTATTATTTTAATAATAGCGGATACATGTGCACTGGCTGGCAGAAGATTGACAACGTTTGGTATTACTTCTATTCAGACGGCTCAATGGCTGCAGATAAATGGGTTGGAGATTATTATCTGAACTCATCAGGCGCTTGGACAGATTCAAAGGTTAATTCGGACGGCTGGCAGCTAAAGAATGGTAAATGGTATTGCTACAATAGTGATGGATCACCAAAGACCGGATGGGTAAAGAGTGGTCGTGACTGGTATTACCTTAACTCAGATGGTGGATCACATACAGGCTGGTTATATGATGGTGGCTATTGGTACTACATGGATTCAGATGGCAAGATGTGTGTTGACTGGATCTGGGATGGAAAGTGGTACCTGCTGGATGCCAGCGGAAGATGGATAAATGAAAATAAGATAATCTACCTTACATTCGATGATGGTCCTGGACCATATACAGACAGACTTCTTACTATACTGGACAAATATAATGTAAAGGCTACATTCTTCGTTACAGGTGCTTATCCAAGCTATTCATATTGCATAGGAAAGGCATACAACGCAGGACATTCAATCGGCGTTCACACTTACACACATAATTATAATCAGATTTATGCAAGTGAAAGTGCTTACTGGAGCGACTTCGAAAAAATACAGAATCTGGTTGCATCCCAGACGGGTTCGAGAACAAACCTTGTTAGATTCCCTGGTGGAAGTTCAAACATGGTAAGTAAGATCAATCCAGGAATTATGACAAGACTTACTAAGTCAATGAATTCAAGGGGTTACACGTATTTCGACTGGAATGTTATTAGCGGAGATGCAGGCGAGACAACCTGCAGTACGGGTGTTTACAATTACATGGTAAAAGGCGTTCAGTCTCATACCAGCAGTGTGGTACTTTGCCACGATATAAAGAGTTATACTGTTGATGCAATGGAAGATTTTATTCCATGGGCACAGTCAAATGGCTATACATTCCTGCCACTTACAACTAACAGCCCAACGGCGCATCAGACAGTTCAAAACTAGTTTTGAAAACGTGAAGGTAAATAATGTTTTTTAAAGGGAGTAGAAAAGATGGAAGCAAAGAAAATTGGTTACAAGAGATCAGACTATATTAACTGGGATCAGTATTTCATGGGGATAGCACTATTGTCCGCAGAAAGAAGTAAGGATCCAAGCACACAGGTCGGTGCATGTATAGTTGGTGAGGATAATCGTATTCTTTCAATGGGATATAACGGAATGCCTCGCGGATGCGATGATGACGATATGCCATGGGGAAGAGATGGAGCGGCTCTCGACAGCAAATACATCTTCGTATGTCATGCAGAGTTAAATGCAATCCTTAACTATCGTGGAACTGGAAACCTGAAGGGCGCTAAAGTTTATGTTACACTTTTCCCTTGTAACGAATGTGCAAAGGCTATTATTCAAAGTGGTATTTCAGAGATCATTTATATGTCTGATAAATATGCTGATACAGAGAGCACAATTGCTTCCAAGAAGATGTTTGATATGACAGGGATTAAGTATCGTCAGTACGAGCCAGCTGGCAGAGATATTGTACTGAGTATTTAATCATAGTAATTGAAAAAAATATAAAACGGAGATTATTATGTTTTGTACAAAATGTGGAAAACAAATAGATGACGGCAGTCAGTTCTGTACCTATTGTGGAAACAAGATTTCTGCGGGACAACCTGCAAATCAGCAAACAGTTAAACCTGTATATAACGCTGCACCACAGACTGAGAACAAAGTGTCGGGTAAGAAAAAAGGAAATGGAATAATTATCGGTGTTGTATGTGCAACAGTTGCTGTAGTCCTTCTGATCGTAGTTCTTATTATTGCTTCGCTTAAAAAGTCAAATGATGATGAAGGTGAAGTAGCAGAAAATACTACAGAAGTAACTTCGGGAGAAGTATTAACACCACCTGACACAGAGGCGACAGAAGAAGAGGAAACCACAGAGGCTGTGGCAGAGATTCCTGAGGTTGATGAGGCAACAATTACCAAGGCAAAGGAAGCGTACATAAATCATCTGGCTGATCATGCAGGTCCAATTAATGATTATACCTGGCAGTTTGGTTATGATGGAGATACTCCAAAGCCGGTTGCATATCATGATATAAATCGAGATGGAATTCCTGAGCTTATTTTCATGGAAGCTAAGAATGAATACTCAGCTGGTTATACTATCGTGGGATTTAAAGATGGTGCTGAGCAGGTTCTTGGTCAGGTTGAAGACGTTGATGTAGAGGTTGCTGGTGGTACAAGCTTCTATGTTGCAGCTATCAAAGATACTGATGAATTGTTTGTTTATAAAGAAGTTGTGGATGAGGCCAGTGAAGAAACATATACCGAACTTGTAACGGACGCATCTGGCAATTACAATCCTACAGTAACTTATTCCAGAACAACTGGTCCTAATGAGGATTATACAGAGACAGTTGTTAAGTGTTACAAAGACGGAACAGAGATTTCCGAAGAAGAATTCGATGAATATTTAACTGCAAAGCAGGATAGCATTGGATCTTTTCTTCTTTATTCTGAAGGAGATAAGGTTGATGAACTTGTTGATGAGAAGGAAGATGTTTGTCTGACCTTCGAAGAGGCAAAGACGGAAATTAGCGAAGGCCTTGATATTGATGTGGATAGCCTGTTTGCTACAGGACTTCCAATCGATAGCAGCGTGGCATTCACATTCGCCAGCGGTGCAGGCGGCTGGGGAACAGGTCTTAATGTTGACTCAGATGGAAGCTTTACTGTAGGCTATCATGATTCTGAAATGGGTGATACAGGTCCGGGCTATCCAAACGGATCAGTATATGTAAGTAATGCTACTGGTAAGTTTAAGAATATTACAAAGATAGATGAATATACTTACAAGATGGAACTCGATTACTACGAGACAGTGCAAGAGGTTGATTCAGAAGAGATTAAAGATGAAATCAGATACGTTTATGCCGAGCCATATGGTATTGAGGGCGGAAATGTATTCTATCTTTATCTTCCTGGAAAGCCAATTTCAGAACTTAGCGAAGGATTTTTAAGCTGGTCCTATGGTGTTATAGGTGATATAAGTGGAGAGTCAACCCTTTCATGCTATGGTATTTACAATGAAGCAATGGATGAAGGCTTTTACGGAGATAAACAATAATCAGTTAGGATAGAAATTATAAATGACAGAAACATTTGAAAGCTTCAGTAGAGAAGATACATTTGAATATGCAAAGAAACTTGGCGAGGCTGCAAAGCCTGGCCAGGTTTTCTGTTTAAGTGGAGACCTTGGAGTGGGTAAAACTGTTTTTGCTCAGGGTTTTGGCGCCGGGCTTGGAATAACAGAACCTATGTCCAGTCCTACATTCACCATACTTCAGGAATATACAGAGGGAAGACTTCCGCTGTATCATTATGATGTGTACAGAGTTGGTGATGTAGACGAGATGGAAGAAACAGGTTTCTATGAATATGTTGGCGGTGAAGGGGTTGCGCTTATAGAGTGGGCGGAACTCATTGAAGAGATAATTCCAACTGATGCGGTGCATGTTCTGATTGAGAAGAATGTCGAAAAAGGTTTTGATTATCGACTTATAACTGTAGGGTAGGAAATGATATGAAGATATTAGGAATAGACAGTTCAGGTATGGTTGCATCTGTAGCCATAGTACAGGACGATGTTGTAATAGCAGAATATACCATGAATCATAAGAAAACGCATTCTGAAACGCTTCTTCCTATGATTGATGAGATAATGAAAACTTCAGAATCTAAGATGGAAGACCTGGATGCAATAGCAATTGCTGCAGGTCCTGGTTCTTTTACGGGACTTAGGATTGGAGCGGCTACAGCTAAAGGACTTGCTCTTGCCATAGATAAACCTATTGTGCCTGTTAAGACATGTGAAGGCCTGGCATTTAATATGTGGGGCGCAGAGGGGCTTGTGTGCCCAATCATTGATGCCCGCCGCAATCAGGTTTATACAGGACTTTACAAGGTTCTTGGAAACGTGGAAGTTATTAAAGATCAGGAGCCAATGGATATACATGAGCTCATTGAGTTTATTAATTCGTATGCATCCAATGCTGATGAGGCGGTTGATGAGGCACCATTATCTGTAACGTTCCTTGGGGATGGCGTTCCTATCTATAGTCAGGTTATCTGGGATGAGATTAAGATTCCTTGCAAGATGGCTCCTGCAAACATGAACCGTCAAAGGGGATCATCGATTGCGACTTATGGAATGATTCTTTATAAAGAGGGTAAGTATATTAATGCAGATGACTTCGCCCCTGAGTATTTAAGAAAATCTCAGGCAGAGCGAGTTAGAGACGAAAAATAGAGGGAAAGCATGTCGATTTTTCAGGATATAGCAAGAATAGAAGAAGACAATTTCTCAGATGCATGGAGTGAACAAAGTCTTGAGAAAACATTTGATTATGATTACAACCATTTGATCATGCATAAGAAGGACGACAGGGTTGTAGGCTATATCATTTATTCAGATGTTCAGGGAGAGGCTGAACTCCTTCGAATTGCTGTTGATAAAAGATATCGTAGACAGGGCATTGCGACTCAGCTTATGAACGATATGCTTGAGGAGTTATCCGGAGCAGAGGCGGAAACTATAACGCTGGAGGTTCGTGCTCATAACATTTCGGCGGTTGCTCTTTATAAAAAGTTTGGTTTTGCCGAACTCTACGTTCGCCCGAACTACTATCACGAACCTGAAGATGACGCCCTTATCTTCCAATTATCAATGAATTGAAATGAATGAATCGATAAGTCAGTGGGGACAGATCTATAAGTCAGTGGGGTCAGATCTCGCTGACTTATTCGGTGGAGTATAATCATGAATAGAAATAAATTTAAAAGTTTTATGATAGCGGTAGTAGTTGCTGTTTTTGTTTTTTCGTTTTCGCTAGATTCTCAAGCCGCAGGCAAGTGGGTAAACTCTGGCGGCGGCTGGTGGTACGACAATGGCGATAACACCTACGCCAAGAACGAATACATCGACGGCTATTGGCTTAACTCAGCTGGCTGGTACGATTCCAAATGGAATGGCAGTTGGAAAAGTAACAGCACAGGATGGTGGTTCCAATCAGGAAGCTGGTATCCTCATAGCAGCTGGCTCAAGGTAAATGGCGAGTGGTACTATTTTGGAGCGGATGGTTACATGGCATCCTCTCAATGGGTAAAGTCTGGTGGTGACTGGTATTACCTGACAAGCTCAGGTGCCATGGCTAAGTCCACAACCATTGATGGATATACATTAGATGCATCTGGAAAATGGGTGGATACAACACCTGTTGAAGACCTGATTAAAAATTCTGCAACTGCAAAGAAAACAGATCAGATAGTTTTGGTTGTTAACCATGAACTGACACTCTGGCAAAAACAGTCTGATGGAAGCTGGAAGAGCGGAAAAATAATGAGCTGTGATTATGGAAAGAATGGATTTATAGAAGCGTCCGCTAGAAAACAGGGGTCACTCACAACTCCAAAAGGATCCTTCCCACTGCTCTATGCATTTGGTAAGGCGTCTAATCCTGGAACATCTATGACCTACAAAAATATAACTGTGAATTCTTACCTTTCAGATGAGAAGGATACTTATAATACATGGGTGGAGAGTGCTACACCGGTTAGCGGCGAACACCTGATAGACTATTATCAGTATAAATATGCTGTAAACATTGGCTTCAATGTGAATCCAACAGTGTATGGACGTGGCGCTGCCATCTTCCTTCATTGCAAGAGCACCGACCACAACTATACTGCAGGCTGTGTAAGCCTTTCGGAAAGCGATATGGTCTCCGTTCTTAAAGAACTGAAGAATGGTTCTTATATGATAATAGTTGAAAACAAATCTGAGATAAGTAAATATTAAAGTAAAACACGGTGTCGAGGCTTCGACACCGTGTTATTTTTATTCTTCGTATAAAAAACTAATCTTATTATATATTTTTTTAAAATCAACTTTGCATTTTCCGTTCCATATAGAAACGGGTATTTCATCATCAAATGTATAGGTTGTAAAATCTGAAGACTTCTTAAAATTATAAACGTATATTTCTTTTTCTACGGGATTTATAATCCAGTATTCTTTTACTCCAGCTTTTTCATACTTGTTCTTTTTCCTGATCATATCCATATGCCAGTTGTTTGGCAAAAGTATTTCTATTATCAGATCAGGAGCACCGACGGTTCTGTCCTTGTTTATTTTGTCTCTGTCACAAACCACATAAACATCTGGTTGAACAACTGTTTTGTCATCACAATCGAGCTGAACATCCGATGGACTGGTAAAAGTAAGACATTTTCCTTTGTTGGAATCTATATAGTTCTCGAAAAGTGATGATATTATTACAGCAATTCTTTGGTGTACATTTGATGGACCTCCCATATCGTAGAAAGTTCCATCTATCATTTCTATACGAGCACCTTCCGGAAGAGCCATATAATCATCAAGTGTTTTTGCAACTCCGCGATTAATTGGTAATCTGCTGGCAGAAGAGTCCGGAATATAGGTGGTTTTTTCTGCGAACATATTAATATCTTCTTCGGTAAATCTTTGAGAATAACTAGTTCTCTTAGGGAATATCTTGGAAAGAGCTTGCACGGTCTGATATCTTGGTGAATCTGTTTCACCACTGAATATCTTTTGCACTGTTCCGAGAGGGACACCCGATAATTCGGATATCATCTTATTTGAGTAACCATATTCTTTTTTTTTCTCAATCATTTCTTGTACTGTCATATTAATTCCTCCTCTCTGGTAACAGAATAACATATATATAACCAATACACAACCTTAAATACTCAAAATATAACCATTATTATGAAATTATGTAAACTAGCAGGCGTATAAGGGAACAATGAAATGGAAGAGTAATTCTAAAGGTTGGTGGTATTCAGAAATGCAACAAATCCTTTCGTCAAAAGTAACAAATTTATTTGAGGAGTGCTCATAATGCATTGTTTTTTGACCTCAAAATGCAACAAACACCAGCATTTTGTTTTTAGAAAGTCAGAAAAATAGCGGAATAAAATCTCTTTTGTGAAAAATAGTCAAGCAACAAATACCAGCATTAAAACTTCTTCTTTACTTATTGTATGGCTTGGGATAGATTGGCTATTAAGCTAGCTTAGAAAGGAGTTTGGATGGGCAAAATAGATGCAAGAACACATGCCTATATGAGTGACAACAGAAGATTTGCTGATGTAGTTAATTATTTAGTCTACGATGGTGAGCAAAGAATAAAACCTGAACAATTGCACGAGATGGATCCGATGGAGATTGCATTTCCTTTTGGAGAGGATAAAGGTTCGGATGTCATTCAAAAGTACAGGGATCTTTTAAAGTATGCAAATGTAAAGGAGGCGGATGATAGAGCCTATATGATTATTGGAATTGAAAATCAGGATGAGGTTCATTATGCAATGCCTGTGAGAAACATGTTGTATGATGCAGCGCAGTATTCAAAACAGGTGAGTAATATTGCTAAAGGACATAGAAACAATAAGGCTGTTAAATCATTAACAAGTGGAGAATTTCTTGGTGGATTTTACAAGGAAGATAAGGTTATTCCAGTTATAACGATTGTTATTTATTGGTCGGATAAAGAATGGGACGGACCAACTAGTTTGCATAGTATGTTTGAAGAAGGGAATGAAGAAATATTAAACTTTGTTTCCGACTATAAACTTAATATTGTTTCACCTGCGGCAATGTCAGATTCGGACTTTGAAAAATTCAATACTACAATGGCAGAATTGTTTAAATTTTTAAAATATTCAAGTGATAAACTTGCCTTGAAAAAAGTAGTAGATGATGATAATGTATATTCAAATATTGACAGAGAAACGGCTGAATTAGCTAATGAACTAACTGGAACTAATCATAAATATGAAGAGGGAAAGGAGAGGGTTGATATGTGTAAAGCAATAGATGATATGTGCAAAGATGCGGCTCAGGAAAAGGCTGTAGAAATAGCAAAAGCACTTATTGAATTAGGAAAGGTTTCGCTTGAGGATATAGCGGAAGCGACAACTCTTTCGGTTAAGGAGGTTCGAGCTTTAGCCAAACCTCAGTAAAACAAAGATGCCAAAAAACCAGTGGCTCTGGATTGATGGAGCAAATTACTACTTCAATGGAAGTGGATATTGGAAGAAATAGATAATATCAAGTGGGAGTTTCTTGTGAAAAGAAACTCCCATTTTGCATTTATTAATATTATGTATTAAAATGTTCATTACTATTATGACGATTTGAGAGGAATACAGATGATAGATGTATGCCTGCTTGGTACGGGTGGCATGATGCCGCTTCCATACCGTGCACTTACTTCCTTAATGATGAGATACAACGGGAGTAGCCTTCTTGTCGATTGTGGCGAGGCTACTCAGATTTCTGTGCGCCGTCAGGGCTGGAGCTTTAATCCGATAGATGTAATCTGCATTACACATTTTCATGCGGATCATATTAGTGGACTTCCGGGAATGCTTCTTGCAATGGGAAATGCAGACCGCACGGAACCTGTAACGATAGTCGGCCCCGAGGGGATAGAGCGGGTAGTGAGATCACTTCTTGTGATCGCGCCGAGACTTCCCTTTGAAGTCAAGTTTATCGAGCTTGATAAGTCGAAGAGTGAGGAGGTTCTCGAACTCTGCGGACTCAGGGTGAAAGCCTTCAAGGTTAATCACAACATGCTTTGTTACGGCTATAGTTTCGAGCTGGACCGCGCCGGTAAGTTTGATGCTGAAGCTGCAAAGTCCCTCGGACTTCCGGTTCAGATGTGGAGCAAACTTCAAAACGGTGAAACGGTTGAGTTTGAAGGAAAGACATACACCAGTGATATGGTCATGGGTCCGGCAAGAAAAGGACTTAAGATAACCTATACAACAGATACACGTCCGACTGAAAAGATAGCAGAGGAAGCAACGGGAGCGGACCTCTTCATTTGCGAAGGAATGTATGGTGAAAAAGATGAAGAGTCATTTGCTAAGGCTAAAGATAAGAAACACATGACGATGTACGAGGCGGCTGAAATCGCAGTAAAGGCTCAACCAAAAGAAATGTGGCTGACTCACTACTCACCGTCAATGATAAAGCCCGAACAGTATACTGACGCCGTCCGCGAGATATTCCCTCGCACGGTAGTAAGTAAAGACAGACGAACAATCGAACTAAACTTTGAAGACTAAAAATGTGACAATTAGAGATCAGATCTCTGACTGTCACATTTTGCTTATCTTGGGGTTATTTGATATTTCAAGAATGTAATCTACTGATACATTATAAAGCTGAGATAGTTTGATCAGTGTTTCGGTAGGTATATCGCGTTGCCCCAGTTCGTAGTTGCTATATACTTGCTGCGAGCAGTTTAGAAAAGATGCCACTTCGCGTTGTTTCATATCATGATCTTCTCTCAAGTTGCGTATTCTGCGATACAACATCGATACTACCTCCTGTTCTAGGCGATAGTATCATACTGCAGATTGTTGTATTGCGTTTTACAACAAAATGCAGTAAAATTGACGTTACACTATCTAAATAATATATGGAGGGTTACGTGGATGAAAAGAAGAATTGTTGCTTTTGTGATTGCTTTAACTATGATTATTGGTTTTTTGAATATTCACGGTAGGGCAAGTGTAGTTAATGCATCTGATGATGTTTGTAAGGTCACTTTTAATGGTAATGGTGGCACGATTGCTGGTTATGAAACCGAAAATTATGAGAATGGTAGTACATCGTTTGTATATAAGGATAGCATAGAAGTTTATTGTGATAAAGATACCGCGTGGGGATATAGTGCTCCTGAATATGGTGAAAAGGGTAATCAAGCTTTGGCTGGATTTTATATCGAGGGAGAGCCTTCGACGATCTATTATTTGAGAGATGCTGCTCCGAGTGATAATTCTATGTGTATTGAAGACTATAAGCCAACTCAGGATGTAACATTATATGCATATTATGTAGATTCATGTAGTGTTACAATAAAAGGTAATGGTGGCACGGTTTATGATTTGCGAGATAATACTCGACATAAAGATGAAATAACATTATATTTTCCCAAGGGATCGAAATTAAGTAATTATGGAAGGTTCTTTGGGGGTTCACTAGAAGACTACTATGTTTATGGTTATAAGAACGTTAGTGATGGCGTCACATATAGATATCAACCCGGAAATATAGAACATAAACTACAAGACTTTATTGTTAACAGTGACACAACTTTTGAAATAGTATGGGAAAAATTATCCTATACTGTAGTGGTGTTTAAGATGAACGGTGGATATCATGTTGTATCATATAATCAAACAGCTAATAAGTTTAAAAATGATTACGAATTAAAAGTTACAAATGGAACTGACTTGTCTGGATGGTTGGATGATATTAAAGTTATGGGGAATGATGATCCAAATAAATCTTTTGCAGGATGGAAGAGTAGTTTGGATGGAAAAACCTACTCCTTTGATGAGGTTATCATGCTTCCATATATTGTAAGTGTTTCAGGAGATGTTACATTTACTGCGCAGTGGAATACAAAAACAAATACAAATAACAATACAAATGATACTGGAAATACTTCATCGTCAAATAAAAAGGGGTCTTCAACTTCGAATGACAATAGTAAAAATAAGTATTCCAACGAATGGGTAAACGGCAAGTGGTACAACAAGGATGGTTCTCAGACGTATAAGGGAACTATGAAGTGGAAGAGTAACTCTAAAGGTTGGTGGATAGAAGATTCTGCAGGATGGTATCCTACATCACAGTGGCAGAAGATTGACGGTAAGTGGTATTACTTCCTTGGTGATGGATACATGGATTATTCGGAATATCGCGACGGATGCTGGCTTGGATCAGATGGTGCCTGGGATGAGAATTACTCACACGGTGCATGGCATTCAAATAGTAAAGGTTGGTGGTATGAAGATAACGGATGGTATCCGGCAAACCAGTGGGTATGGATTGACGGAACTAATTATTATTTTGGTTCGAATGGTTATTGGAGTAAATAGATAGTATAGTAAAAGGGACATTTCAAATGAAATGTCCCTTTGCTGTTCTAGTTGGATTCTAACTCGCTGAGTTTTTCCTTTAAGCGAGCTATTTCTTCGTGAGCCGCGTCCAATTCTTTGGTTAATTCTTCATTTTTTTCAAGAGCAGCATCTCTTTCATCAATCCATCTATCTATATCCAGATTAAGAGAATTATCGTACAAACGCATATCCGCCACCTCCTTATATCCCTGATACAAGTGTTCAAATAACCTCTGTGTGAAATATATCAATATACCGTAATCATCTTTTGTTATATTTCCGGCGTTGTAGTTGATTTTGTGAATAAGAGTGTGGTAAATAAAACTACGGAGATGCCCAATCCGTCTATGTTTGAGGAAAAATGTACCGGTTTTGAAGTGTAACAAACTGTTGCGAAACAAAGAGTAACATTGAAAAAGTTCGTAGATATGCATAAACAGATTTGGTAATAAAGACGAAAGGATTTGTTGCATTTTTAAGTATTGTCGAATGGTTTTATAGAAGTTATAATAATTAGTCGAAAATGTGACAAAAAGGTCAGACCTTTCTGTCACATAATTTGCAACAGAAAGCGAAAGATGATGAACTATATATTAGGAATCGAAACCTCCTGCGATGAGACTGCGGCGGCAGTTGTTGCTGACGGAAGAGAGGTTATATCAAATGTAATATATACCCAGATTCCAACTCACACTCTTTATGGTGGAGTTGTTCCGGAAATTGCTTCCCGCGAGCATGTTCTGAAGATCAATCAGGTTATAAAGAAGGCTCTGGAAGAAGCGAAGATGGATTGGGATGAGATAGATGCGATCGCAGTAACTTACGGACCAGGACTTGTTGGACCACTTCTTATTGGAGTTAGTACTGCGAAGGCATTGGCTTATGCAAAGAATATCCCGCTGGTTGGAGTGAATCATATTGAGGGACATATCTGTGCGAATTATCTGGAAGATAAAAATGAATCCTCGGAGCAGGCATCCCAGGATGGCGGAATTGAACCACCATATATGTGCCTAGTTGCTTCCGGAGGACATTCACATATTGTTCGTGTTGATGATTATACAAAGTATACTATAATAGGAAGAACCCATGATGATGCGGCGGGAGAGGCCTTTGACAAGGTGGCACGTGCCATTGGTCTTGGTTATCCGGGTGGTCCAAAGGTGGACAAGCTGGCTAGAGAAGGTGATCCGAATGCGATTGCATTTCCAAGGGCAAGCGTTGGTGATTCGAAATATGATTTCTCCTTCAGCGGAATTAAATCTGCAGTTCTGAATTATCTGAACGGCGCGGCGATGAAGGGCGAAGAAGTAAATAAAGCAGATGTGGCTGCCTCCTTCCAGCAGGCGGTTATAGATGTACTCGCAGACCATACTATTCAGGCTGCACTTGATCATGGAATGAAAACAGTTGCTCTTGCAGGTGGTGTTGCTGCTAACTCACTTCTTAGAACAACTATGAAAGAAAGAGCAGAGGCGAAGGGACTTAAGTTCCACTGTCCTGAGCTGATATATTGTACAGATAATGGTGCAATGATAGCGGCAGCTGGCTACCACGAATTTGTGGCAGGCCGCCGAGCTGACCTTTATCTTAATGCTATCCCTAATTTGAAGATTGGTGAACGATAATGGTAAGTGCTATAGTTCTTGCGGCAGGCAAGGGTAGCCGGATGCATTCCGACACAGCAAAACAATATATGGAAATAAATGGGAAACCACTTCTTTATTACAGCCTCAAGGTATTTGATGCCAGTGTGGTGGATGAGATTATTCTTGTTACCCGCGGTAGCGACATTGACTATGTTCGCGAGGAGATTGTTGAAAAGTATGGATTCCAGAAGGTAAGACGCATTGTAGCTGGTGGAAAAGAAAGGTTTAATTCTGTGAGCAAAGGGCTTAAGGCCTGCGATAGAAGGAACAAGATCATCATGATCCATGATGCTGCCAGACCATGCATCACAAACCGAATGATATTGGATTCTATTTCTGGTGCCAGACGTTACAAAGCATGTACCGTGGCTATGCCAGTTAAAGATACAATTAAGATTGTGGATGAGAATGAATTTGGCGTTGAAACCCCTGATAGAAGAACACTGTACCAGATTCAGACACCACAGACCTTTGATAGAAAGACTATCGAAGAAGCCTATAACAGACTTCGTGCTAGTGGCGACACAGACATTACTGACGATACGATGGTGGTAGAGCGTTATCTGGATATTCAGTCAAAAATGATTGAGGGCAGTTATGAGAATATCAAAGTAACCACACCTGAAGATGTTAAACTGGCAGAAATTTATTTATCGTAAGAAGGAAAAAAGTATTTGAGAAAGGATGGACGATGAAGAAAAACACTAAGCTGAAATTCAAAAGATTTATTGCGGCGCTGTTGGCTGTACTTATGGTTATGTCACTATCTGCCTGCCGTACTCCTTCAGAGTTTTATCATGAAGTAATTCTTGGTGAAACAACTGGAAAGAAAAAGGAGAAGAAGGAAAAGAAAGACAAGGACAAGGAAGAGAAGACAGAGGCTGAAAAGGAAGAAACCACAGAAGAAGTGGAATATGCTGATGAAGAGAATCCTGAGTTCCAGGAATTCCTTATGGAATATTTCGAAGACACTGTTACAGCTGATACAATGACATTTAATGATTATCTGATCGATGGTTCTAAGTATGGCGTTGAGATGGAGGGTGAAGCTACTCTCGGTGATGCTCGTATGGATGCTGAAGCAGTTGAGGAAAGCAAGAAGGAGGATGAGGAGT
Source organism: uncultured Lachnospiraceae bacterium (assembly GCA_947168155.1). Taxonomy (GTDB): domain Bacteria; phylum Bacillota; class Clostridia; order Lachnospirales; family Lachnospiraceae; genus Eubacterium_Q. The sequence continues at coordinate 174,610 of CAMVKW010000002.1, forward strand.
TTTATGATAAGCTCGTTGCCTTCGAGGATGCTGATCTTACTGAGGATGAGAGATTTACATATGAGTGCCTTAAGTACGATGCAGAAATCTCCATGCATGCTTATGATAACATTTATTTTAACGAACCATTTTCACCTATGACAGGTGTTCAGGAAAATATCCTCACAAGCTTTGAGGAATATCGTTTTGATGACAAGAAGGATGTTGAGGATTACATAGTCATGATTAATCAGGTGAGAGATTATTTTGCTGACCTGATAGAGTTTGAGAAAGAAAAATCCGAAAAAGGTTACTTCATGTCTGATGCCGTTGCTGATGAAGTTATTGAGCAGTGCGACGAAGTAATAGACAAGAAGGGTGAATTCGTAAACGAAGTATTTGACGAGAATATAGATGCGCTCGATTTCCTTTCAGATGATGAAAAGGAAGAGTTTAAAAATCAGAATGCAAAAGCCGTGGAAGAGGTTGTTGTTCCAGCTTATGAGGATCTTAAGTCTACACTTGAGGACCTTAAGGGAACAGGCAAGAATGACGGCGGAATCTGCAACTATGATGGTGGAAAGGAATATTATGAGGATTACATTTTCCCTGTTTATTCTGGTTCTGCCAAGACTGTGGATGAAGAGATTGAAGTAATGGAAGACAGAGCAGATGACCTCATCATGCAGATGACATCTATCTATATGTCTAATCAAGAAGCTTACGAAGATTATTACGAGAAGTACGACTCTCTGTACAAGGTTTATGAGGACATGGAGACCAGCGAGATTGTTGATCTTCTTCAGAAAGAGTATATGGATGATTATCCTCTTGAGGGAACTATCCCATACGAGATTGATTACCTTTCTGATAGTATGTCAAAGATCAAAGATACTACACTTGCTTACTATGTAACCTGCCCTGTTGATGAGCCAAATCATAACAGGATCAAGGTAAATGCCCTCAATACGGAAGGCATTTTCAATACTCTGGCTCACGAGGGATGCCCAGGTCATATGTTCCAGTTCTGGTATTTCAGAGGTTCTAATCCAAATCCGGGACGTATACTTGAGAGCAATCTTGGATATGTTGAAGGATGGGCTGTTTATACAGCTTACAATACAACTCTTGAATGCGACTTTGAGGGAACAGAAGATAATGCAAAAGTTCTGGCTCAGCTGGATAAGATAAATACAGATCTTGGATACCTTGTTCAGGCAAGAATTGATATTGGTATAAACTATGAAGGCTGGTCTGTTGAGGATGTAGAAGATTACCTTGAGGAGAAGGGCTTTAATACTGAGATTGCGGAGGACATCTTCACAACATCTATTGGTTCTCCAGGAGTTTATTTCAGCTACTCAACAGGATATTACGAGATGGAAGAGCTGAGAAATAAAGCTGAGGAAGAGCTGGGAAGCAAGTTTGAGGCTAAGGAGTTCCATAAGGCTATTCTTGATGCTGGTCCTTGCCAGTTTGCAATGCTGGAGAAAAAAATAGATAAATACATCGAAGAAAATAAATAAAACAGACAAATAAGCTCAACTGTCGCTTGACTTATTATCTAAGAAAAATTATACTAAAAGGCGTTGGTGTTAAAGCACACTAACGCCTTATCTTTTGTACTGATACAGGGATAAACCTGAAAAAAATAAAATGAAGAGGAGAAATTAAAGATGGCAAATGTTGATTTAACAAAGTACGGAATCACAGGCACAACTGAGATCATCCACAATCCATCATTTGAGGATCTCTACAAATATGAGATGGATCCATCACTTGAGGGCTATGACAAGGGTGTTGAGACAGAGCTTGGTGCTGTAAACGTTATGACAGGTATTTATACAGGTCGTTCACCTAAGGATAAGTACATCGTTATGGATGAGAACTCAAAGGACACTGTATGGTGGACAACAGAGGGTTATCCAAATGATAACCATCCTATGGAGCAGAGCACATGGGAAGTTCTTAAGGAACTTGCTAAGAAAGAGCTTTCAAACAAGAAGCTTTTCGTAGTAGATGCATTCTGTGGTGCTAATGAAGATACAAGAATGGCAGTTCGTTTCATCGTTGAAGTTGCTTGGCAGGCACATTTCATTAAGAACATGTTCATCCAGCCAACAGCTGAGGAGCTTGAGACATATGAGCCAGACTTCGTTGTATACAATGCTTCAAAGGCTAAGGTAGAGAACTACAAGGAGCTTGGTCTTAACTCAGAGACAGCTGTTGCTTTCAACATCACAAGTCGTGAGCAGGTTATCATCAATACATGGTATGGTGGAGAGATGAAGAAGGGTATCTTCTCAATGATGAACTACTATCTTCCACTTAAGGGGATTGCAGCAATGCACTGCTCAGCTAACACAGATATGGACGGAAAGAACACAGCAATCTTCTTCGGTCTTTCAGGAACAGGTAAGACAACACTTTCAACTGATCCTAAGAGACTTCTTATCGGAGATGATGAGCACGGTTGGGATGACAACGGTGTATTCAACTTCGAGGGTGGTTGCTATGCTAAGGTTATCAACCTTGATAAAGAGTCAGAGCCAGATATCTACAATGCTATCAAGAGAGATGCTCTTCTTGAGAACGTAACAGTAGACGGAGCTGGAAAGATCGACTTCGCTGATAAGAGCGTTACAGAGAACACTCGTGTATCATATCCTATCGAGCACATCAAAAATATTGCTAAGAATGTAAATGGAAAGTCTTCAGGACCTGATGCTGAAAATGTTATCTTCCTTTCAGCAGATGCTTTCGGAGTACTTCCTCCAGTTTCAATCCTTACACCAGAGCAGACACAGTACTACTTCCTTTCAGGATTTACTGCTAAGCTTGCTGGTACAGAGAGAGGAATCACAGAGCCAACACCTACATTCTCAGCTTGCTTTGGTCAGGCATTCCTTGAACTTCACCCAACAAAGTATGGTGAGGAGCTTGTAAAGAAGATGCAGAAGAGTGGAGCTAAGGCTTACCTCGTTAACACAGGTTGGAACGGAACAGGAAAGAGAATTTCTATCAAGGATACACGTGGTATCATCGATGCTATCCTTAATGGTGATGTTAATAAGGCTGAGACAAAGAAGATTCCTTACTTCGATTTCGAGGTTCCTACATCACTTCCAGGAGTTGATCCTGCAATCCTTGATCCTCGTGATACATATGCTGATGCTTCTGAATGGGAAGCAAAGGCAAAGGATCTTGCTGAGAGATTCGTTAAGAACTTCAAGAAGTATGAGACAAATGATGCTGGTAAGGCACTTGTTGCTGCAGGTCCTCAGCTGTAAATCGTACTAATAAGATAAACAATAATGTGGCAGAATGCAGATTGCATTTTGCCACATTTTTTGTCATAAGAAATTACTTTGATTTTAGGCGTAGTTCACTCTTCAAATTCAAGTATTTTTGAAGTATAATATAGCTTGGTGAGTTGCGGAAAAGGAGAGCGGTTTAATTAGTGCCGCGTTAGAAAAGTTCAATGTTAAAAAATATAATTGCAGTAGCATTTGTAATAGTCTTTCTTATAGAGATGTTTTTTGCTGCTGCAGGTAGTGCACATAGAAAAAAGAAAAAACTTAAGGACTGGAATGTTGTTACCGGTAAGATCAAGTCTATGGAAAAGATTGAAGATGAGATGACCCATAGGGCAGTCATTGAGATGACCATTAAGACTAAGGGTGGCAATACGGTCTATGCAAAGCAGAGTCCTATGTTCTGCTGTTATGAAAAGGGTGAAGAGGTTGAACTTATCGAGAAGGATGGAGTTCATAGATTCATCGGAAATGACAGAGTTCACAAGAAGGGCGTGAAGGAAACTATAATTGGTGTAGTTCCATTCCTCGTGCTTGTAGGAATTGCGGCGCTTATAAGTTATTTAGCTCATATCTGGGGATAAAACTCTCCGGGAGCAAAATGGTTTTTAAAATGTGAAAGGATGGAAAAATGGCGAAGGAAAAGAAAGTAAAAAAAGAAATCAGCTATCCTGTTTATGACGCAACTCAGCTGGGAACAGCTCAGTTATTTATACTGGGTGCACAGCACATGTTTGCGATGTTTGGTGCAACAGTTCTTGTACCGGCACTGACGGGACTCAGCGTATCCACTACACTCTTTTTTGCGGGAATAGGAACACTCCTCTTTCATTTGATATCTAAAGGAAAGGTGCCTGCATTTCTTGGATCCTCATTTGCATTCCTTGCAGGTTATTCTGCAATAGCTCCAAATGGAGAAAAAGAACTTCTTCCATATGCATGCTTCGGTGTTGCCTGTGCAGGCTTGCTTTATCTGATTCTTGCAGGTTTGTTTAAAGCCTTCGGAACAGAAAATGTAATGAGGTTTTTCCCACCTATCGTAACAGGTCCAATCATTATCGCTATCGGACTTACACTTTCACAATCAGCTATAGATAATTGTTCAGCAAACTGGTTTATTGCAGTTGTTGCTATTCTTATAATCGTTATATGTAACATTTACGGTAAAGGAATGATAAAGATTATTCCAATTATCCTTGGTGTACTTGGTTCAACATTTGTGGCATTTGTCCTGAACATTATAGTGGGCGGAAACAATGATGACTTCATCCTCTTTGATCCGGTAAAGGTTCAGGCTATCAAGGATGCTGCATGGCTCGGCTGGCCAATCAAATATCAGGAGACGATTTTCTCAATCTTCTCTGATTGTGATGTAAAGCTTCTTATTTCAGCAATCATCACAATTGTTCCAATCGCGCTTGCTACAATCGTTGAACATATTGGAGATATCTCCGCTATTTCTTCAACAGTTGGTAAGGACTTTATAAAAGATCCTGGACTTCACAGAACACTTACTGGTGACGGTATTGCTACAACAGTTGCATCAATCTTCGGTGCACCTGCTAATACAACTTATGGAGAGAACACAGGTGTGCTTTCGCTTTCAAAGGTTTACGATCCACGAGTTATCAGAATAGCTGCTGGATTTGCGCTTATATTCTCATTCTCACCAAAGGTTGCAGCTTGCATTTCAGCTATTCCTACAGCGGTTATCGGAGGAATTTCTCTGGTGCTTTACGGAATGATCTCTGCAGTCGGTGTTCGTAATATAGTTGAGAATAAAGTTGATTTTAGCAAAACACGAAATGTAATCATCGCGGCTCTCATCCTTGTACTTTCAATTGGTATTAAGTACAGTGCTGATGGAGGTATCAATATTCTTATTGGATCGATGACAATTTCTCTTTCAGGACTTGCAGTTGGTTCAATCGTTGGTATTATCATGAATGCAGTTCTTCCGGATGAAGACTTCCGTGCTAAACGAGCAACTAAGAAACAGGAAGAAAAGCAAGGAGAATGATATGAAGAAGAATGGGGTTAGTACAGCGAAGGCTGCTGTAAATCTTGCGAAGAAGAATGCAAAGAAAGCACAGAAGCAGGAGAAGAAGGCTGCCAAGAAGGCTGAGAAAAGAGAAAGAAAAGATATAAAGAGTGCATATATGAAGGCGCTCAGAAAAGGTAATACAGATAGAACATTAGCTGGGATTGCAGTGCTTCTGGCAGTTATTCCTGTTGTGCTTCAGTTTGTAGTTGAATTACTTGATAAAAAAGGTTCTTCAAAAAAATAGTTTCATTTAGAAATGAAGAACCAATAAAAATAAATGGAGAGAAAAAATATGAGTAAAAGTTTTGATGATCTTCTTGAGAGACTTTCCCAGGTTGAAAAGAAGAAGGTTTCTGTTGCGGTTGCACAGGATGACGAGGTACTCCTTGCGGTTAAGGCTGCAAAGGAAAGAGGAATTGCAGATTCCATCTTAGTTGGTGATGTGGATTTAATTAAGCCTATCGCTGAAGAGATTGGAATGAACCTTGATGATTATGAGTTAGTAGATGTTAAAGACAAGATTGAGGCTGCAAGAGAGGCTGTTAAGCTTGTACATGATGGCAAGGCTGATATGTACATGAAGGGACTTATTGATACAAAGGATTTCCTTCGTTCAGTTCTTGATAAGGAAGTTGGGCTTCGTACAGGTCGTCCACTCAGCCATGTTTGCGTATTTGAGATTGAAGGCGTTGAACAGCTGCTGTTCCTTACAGACGTTGCATTTGTTCCTTATCCAACTCTTGAGGATAAGGCAAGCATCATCAAGAATACAGTTGAGATTTGTAATGCCTGCGGAATTGAGAATCCAAAGGTTGCTCCGCTTGCTGCAGTTGAGGTTGTTAATCCTAAGATGCCTGAAACTGTTGAAGCAGATGAACTTACAAAGATGAATGAAAGAGGCGAGATTACAGGCTGTATAGTTGACGGTCCTCTTTCAATGGACCTTGCAACATGTCCTGAGGCTGCTCAGCATAAGGGTGCTACAGGTCGTAAGATTGTGGGAGATGCAGACATTCTTCTGTTCCCAGACATCCATGCAGGAAATATACTCTACAAGGGTCTGGTTCATTTCTCAAAATGTAAGAATGGTAATCTGATCACAGGTACTGCTGCACCAGTTATCCTTACATCAAGATCAGACAGCTTTGAGGTTAAGGTTAATTCTCTCGCTCTTGGAGCGCTTGTTGCAGATTCTTTGAAGAAATAATTGGATCGGAATTAATAGAGTTTTGTTGTGTTGAAATTAATTAGAATTATTATTGAAATTAATTAGTATATTTGTGAGGAGATTGTAATGATAAAGTCATTAATTATAAATCCTGGTTCTACATCAACTAAACTGGGTATATTTGAGGATGAGAATTTAGTTTCAGAAGAAACTCTGAGACATACAACTGAGGAAATTGCTCAGTTTGAGAAAATTGTTGATCAGGTAGATTTCCGTAAAGAAATGATCCTGAATTTCCTTGCTGACAAGGGCGAGGATATAAAGAGCTTCAATGTTATCGTTGGTCGTGGCGGACTTCTGAAGCCTATCCCAAGCGGAACATATACAGTAACTGATAAGCTTATTGAGGACCTTAAGAATGCAGTCGGCGGAGAGCATGCATCTAACCTTGGTGGTATTCTTGCTAAGGGCATTGCTGATGAGATTGGCGTTCCTTCTTACATTGTTGACCCTGTAGTTGTTGATGAGCTTGAGCCAGTTGCAAGACTTTCAGGTGTTCCGGAGCTTCCAAGAGTTTCAGTTTTCCATGCACTTAATCAGAAGGCGGTTGCCAAGAGATATGCAAAGGAAACAGGCAAGGCTTACGAAGATCTGAACCTTATTGTTGTTCATATGGGTGGCGGCGTTTCGGTTGGCGCTCATACAAATGGAAGAATTGTAGATGTATTCAATGCACTTTCAGGTGAAGGCGCATTTTCTCCAGAGAGAGCTGGTGCAGTTCCACCTGCTGCTCTTGTAGATATGTGCTTCTCAGGAAAATATACTCAGGCAGAGATTAAGAAGAAGCTTATCGGAAACGGTGGTTACAATGCTTATCTCGGAACAAACAATGCTCAGGAAGTTTATAAGAGAAGTCTTACAGATGATGATGCTAAGCTTGTTTTCGAAGCGTTCATTTATCAGGTAAGTAAGGATATCGGAGCTATGTCTGCAGTACTTAAGGGTAAGGTTGATCAGATTATCCTTACAGGTGGTATTGCTCATGGTGAGGCTGTTACAAATGGCATCAAAGAGAGAATTGAGTTTATTGCTCCAGTTACAGTTTATCCTGGAGAGGATGAGCTTCTTGCACTTGCACAGGGTGCACTTCGTGTTATGAACGGAGAGGAAGAAGCAAAGATTTATTAATCTTTGTTATATCAAATAAAAAGGTAATCAAAAAATGTTGTACAATTTACTTAGTATCAAATTAAATGATAAATTCATAGTTTTACTTGCCTCGGTGGTTGCTTTTGTTGCAACATTCTTGCTGCTTGCAAAACCTTTTGGGTTCCTTCCAAGAGATGGTGGTAAGTATGTTATCGACAAGGATGGAAAAAGAGTAGAGGTAAATAAGGGTTCAAGCGGAAAGGTTACAGGAGTGGGACTGGTTATGGTCATCATCTTCCTGCTTGCATCTGCACTTTTCTTCGTACCTCTTAGTGCACTTAAAACACCGGCAGGTGTTGAGTTCTACATCTACCTTGGACTCATGGCTGTTATGATGATAACAGGATTTTTAGATGATGCTTCTAAGAGCCCTTGGGGAGAGCTTGTAAAGGGTATTCTTGATCTTATAATTGCTGTTGCGGCAGCAGTGGTTTTTGTAAAGCATAATCCAACTGATGTGGTTCTGTTTAAGCTTCATTTCCACATTCCGGTTGTTTTATATGTTATACTTGCTGTAGCACTTATCTGGAGCTCAGTAAATGTGACCAACTGTACAGATGGTGTTGACGGACTTTGCGGAACAGTTTCAGTTATTGAGTTGTTTGCATTTTCGCTTATATTTGGCGATGTTCTGAAAATCTATTCAGCAATGGGCATGGTGATGGCATTTGTCCTTGTGGCATATCTTACATATAACTGGAATCCTAGTACAGTTTTGATGGGAGATGCAGGCTCAAGAACGATCGGCTTCTTGCTAGCGCTTCTGGCAATGAAATCTATGCATCCATTTGCATTCATCCTTCTTTCATTTGTATTCTTATTTGATGGAGGACTTGGACTTCTTAAGCTGGCACTTCTAAGAACAGTTAAGATAAGTCTTTTTAAGAATATAAGGTTCCCATTTCATGATCATCTGAGAAAGAACCTGAAATGGAGTATCCCTAAGATAGTAATATTTTTTGCAGTAATGGAAATTATTTTTGTGGTGATAACAGGAGTTATAGTTAATGTTCATTGATAGCAATGACAAAAAAATAACGATTAAGGATTTCACCTTCGGTGATGGCACACCTCGTATTTGTGTTCCTTTAATGGGAACTTCGGGCGAGGAGATTTTTACTGTTGCAAAAGCTTTAAGGGAAAGCATTCATGAACTGGACGAAAAGTTCAAGGATCATCCTGAGGTAAAAACAGCAGTGATAGAGTGGCGCGCCGATTATTATGCAAACATCATTCAGAGTGATAGTGTTTTCAATATCCTCTGCAATTTGAGAAAGCTTTTTGAAGACAGGATTCTTCTGTTTACCTTCAGAAGTGAAGAACAGGGTGGAATGATCCGCAACGATAGAGCACATCTTCGTATGGGTGATATCATGCAAAATGTAATCTCCAGCGGAATGGTTGATATGGTGGATGTTGAGTTTGTGGTTGGAAATTACAACGTGGCGAGAGCAACTACGGCAGCTCATGATCATGGAATAGCTGTTGTGATGTCCTACCATGATTTTGAAAATACTCCTCATGATTCCGAGATAGAAGAAAAGCTTCGTCAGATGGAAGTTCTGGGTGGCGACATACTGAAAATTGCGGCCATGCCAAAGAATGATTTTGATGTAAGACGTCTTATGGAACTTAACCAGAAGATGGTGGTTGAGAGGGCAAAACCTGTGGCTCTGATATCCATGGGTGAGCTTGGTTCCAGATCCAGATATATGTGTAAAGAAACGGGTTCATGCCTGACATTTACATCAGTAGGAAAAGAAAGTGCTCCGGGTCAGCTGAAAGCCAGCGACCTGATGAGAAGACTCATTAAATAGAGAATTATAATTGGAAGGAGATTTCTATTAATGAAGGTATTAATAATAAATGGAAGTCCCAGAGTAGGCGGAAATACTTCAATTGCAGTAGAGGAAATTGCAAAGACATTAGGCGAAGAAGGAATTGAAGCGGAGATTGTGCAGATTGGAAACAAGAATGTAAGAGGATGCATTGCTTGTGGAAGCTGCGGCGAGAAAGGCAAATGCGTATTTGATGATGTGGTAAATGAACTGGCTCCTAAATTCGAAGAGGCAGATGGACTTGTGGTGGCATCTCCTGTTTACTATGCATCTGCTAATGCAACACTTATTGCCTGCCTCGACAGACTTTTCTATAGCACTCATTTTGATAAGAGCATGAAGGTTGGTGCGAGCGTTGTTGTATGCCGAAGAGGTGGAGCGAGTGCTACTTTTGATGAGTTAAATAAATACTTTACTATCAGTAATATGCCAGTTGCTTCCAGCCAGTACTGGAATAGCGTGCATGGAAGAGAAAAAGGACAGGCTGAAAAAGATTTAGAAGGTCTTCAGACAATGCGTGTTCTTGCGAGAAATATGAGCTTCCTTATGAATAGTATTGCGCTTGGAAAAGAAAAGTACGGAATGCCAAAACAGGAAGAACATGCCTGGACACATTTTATTTCAGATTAATATAACAAAGAAAAAAAGAAAAGCTCGGCGATTGCCGAGCTTTATTTTTATACATTTGCTGTATCTGAATCGTTGTGTTCTTTTGTCTTCTTCTCTGGTTCTTCAGGAAGTGGGAATGGGAGATTCCAGGTATATCTGATTGCATCTGTGAAGTGATATAGTTCGATAGTATCAGCTACGCTGTATTCCTTTGTTTCCTTCTTTCCAACTATGGCTGCTTCTCTTGCGGCCTTGAATTCGTACTCATATCCTGTGTACTCATCGTTCTGAGGCTTCATCTCGCCTCTGGATTTTCCATCTGAACCGTAGATAGTAACAAGCTTAGGATTGTTAACATTATCAATCTCAATTCTACCGTGTGTTCCGTAGATGATTATTTTGTTATCCAGGTTTGTTGTCATTGTATTTGTTACAAGAGCGGCACGTCCCTGTGGATATCTCATATAGATTGTTGAGTAAGCATCTACTCCTGTGGTTGTTATCATAGGCTCGGCTACAACGTTTGTTGGAGGGCCGCCCATTATCATAAATACTGCAGTGATTGGATAGATACCAAGATCAAGAAGTGCTCCGCCTGCAAGCTCAGGCTTAAGGAGTCTTTCTCTTCCTGCCAGGTTGTATCCTATATTTGCTGTAACGCTTCTTACATCTCCAATTATATGCTTCTTCAGCTGATCAACTACGAGGTTCATCAGTGGGTTGTATCTCAGCCACATAGCCTCGCCGCAGAAGATTCCCTTTTCTTCAGCATATTTCAGAAGATCCTCAGTGGTTTTTGCATTGTATGAGATAGGCTTCTCAACGAAAACTGGCTTTCCAGCATCTATACACATCTTGGCAAGCTCAGCGTGGTTTGAATTGACTGTTGCAATATAAACCATCTCAACTTCCTCATCAGCAAGAAGCTCTTCGTATGAACCATAATACTTTTCTACCTTATGCTCCTCAGCAAATTTCTTAGCTTTCTCTTCATCTCTGGAAGCAATAGCATAAGCACAGATTCCATTTAGATTTTGAAGCATATCTGCAATCACACCAGCTATCCAGCCGGCGCCGATTATACCTACGTTATATTCGATCATAATAGTAGTCCTTTCTAAAATGTCTAAGTTTTAAAAAACTGACATTAATTATATAATAGCTCCATTTGATTGTAAAGAAATCAAAATGGTGCTACAATACCACTTGTCAATTTTCATTTAGAGGTTTTGTTTTGAAGAATTTTAAGATCATCCTGAGGGATGTAAAGGATTATAAAACTTCATCATTTCTAACACCGGTATTTATGATACTCGAGGTTATCTTTGAAACTATCATTCCTATAGTAATGGGAATGATCATTGATATCTCTGAGGGCAATACTATCGATATGAAGAGGATACTTACTTATGGAGGTATCATGGTTCTTCTTGCTCTCGGAGCTCTGTATACAGGTATCATGGGTGGTAAGTACGGTGCGCATGCATCTGCTGGTCTGGCTAAGAATCTCCGTCGCCATATGTATACACATATCCAGGATTTTTCATTTGCAAATATCGACAAATTTTCATCCGCAAGTCTTGTAACACGACTTACAACGGATGTTACTAATATTCAGAATGCTTACCAGATGGTGCTTCGTACCATGGCAAGAGCTCCAGTGAATCTTATAGTTTCCATGGTGGCTGCTATGCTGATAAGCCCAAGAGTTTCGCTGGTATATCTGGGAGCAATCGTATTCCTTTCTATCGTAGCAGTGTTTATGATATCCAAGGTTACAAAATACTTCATGCAGGCATTTCCAAAGTATGATGAAATGAATGAAAGCGTTCAGGAAAATGTTTCCGCCATCCGTGTTGTTAAAGGCTTCGTTCGTGAAGACTATGAGATAAAGAAATTCCAGAAATCCAGCGGCATGATCTACAATCTGTTTGTTAAAGCAGAAAGCCTGATGGCATTTATGATGCCTATCATGCAGTTTACTATTTACTTCTGTATCCTTATGGTCAGCTGGGTAGGAGCGAAACTCATTGTCCTTGGTGGAGGTGCTGAGGGTGCCCTTACAACTGGTGATCTTTCTACACTTCTTGCTTATTGTATGCAGATACTTATGAGTCTCATGATGCTTTCTATGGTTATCGTAATGATCACAATGTCATCTGCCAGCATTAAGCGTGTGGCTGAAGTAATAGAAGAAGATAGCACTATCAAGAATCCGGAAAATCCTGAATTTGAGATTGCTGACGGAAGTATTGATTTTGAAGATGTAACCTTCAGATATGATGAGGCGGCAGAGAGTCCGGTTCTGGATGACATTAATCTTCATATTGATTCAGGTGCTACCATCGGTATAATCGGTGGAACTGGTAGTTCCAAGTCCAGTCTGGTAAATCTTATCAGCCGACTCTATGATGTATCCGACGGCGCAGTAAAGGTTGGCGGCAAGGATGTTCGCAGCTACGATATGGAAACTCTTAGAAATAATGTAGCGGTTGTGCTTCAGAAAAATGTACTCTTCTCGGGAACTATCCTGGAGAATCTTCGCTGGGGTAACAAGGATGCTACCGAGGAAGAATGCATTGAGGCGGCAAAGCTTGCTTGTGCTGATGAATTTATATCTACATTCCCAGAGGGATATAATACAAAGATAGAACAGGGCGGAACTAATGTTTCCGGTGGACAGAAGCAGAGAATCTGTATTGCCCGTGCCCTTCTTAAGAAGCCTAAGATTCTTATCTTAGATGATTCAACAAGCGCGGTGGATACTGCGACAGATGCTCGTATTAGAGCATCCTTCAGGGAATTCATTCCTGAAACAACGAAGCTTATAATCGCACAGCGTATTTCCAGCGTAATGGATGCTGATAAGATTATAGTTATGGAAAACGGACGCATTAGTGGATTCGGAACTCACGAAGAACTTCTGGCGTCTAATGAGATTTATAAAGATGTCTTCGAGTCGCAGCAGGGCGGAAGCGGAGACTTTGATAAGCAGTAAGGTTGAAAGCCTTGCTTTGGTAGTAGTTAGGAGAAGAAAATGGCAGGTCCAGGTAGGAGAACTCCACGAGGCATGAAGCCAACGGTTGAAAACCCAGGCAAGATATTAAAGCGCCTCATGGGCTATGTATTTGAATATTATGGATTCAGGATGATTATGGTTTTCATACTCATCATTATTAGTGTGCTTGCTAATCTTCAGGGAACACTTTTCATGAAGACTCTGATCGATGATTACATTGACCCAATGGTAAAGCATAATGATCAGAATTTTGTGCCACTTATCCATGCCATCCTCAGAACAGCTACGTTTTACCTGATTGGAATCGCTGCAACATATAGCTATAACAGAATAATGGTTAATGTATCCCAGGGTACACTTCGCAGAGTCAGGGACAATCTGTTTGAACATATGCAGTCGCTTCCAATAAAGTACTTCGATACACATACACACGGCGATATCATGTCAATCTATACAAACGATGTTGATACTCTTCGTCAGATGATCAGCCAGAGTATACCATCTCTTTTCCAGAGTGGACTTACTGTTATTGGTGTAATTGTTTGTATGCTGATCAGAAGCGTGCCACTTACAATAGTTTCATTTATCATGGTTGGCTTCATGCTCAGCTTTACAATGAGACTCTCCAAGAAGAGTGGAGAATTCTTTGTGAAACAGCAGAAGAATCTGGGTCAAGAAAATGGATTCATAGAGGAAATGATAACAGGTCAGAAGGTTGTTAAGGTCTTCTGCCATGAGAAAGAAAGCATAGAAGAGTTTGATAAGCTGAATGAGGCTCTCTTCGATAGTTCGTACAATGCTAACAAGTACGCAAATATACTTATGCCATCCATGGCTCAGCTGGGTAACCTCAGTTATGTTATTTGTATAGTTGTTGGTGCGATTCTTATATTAAGTGGTTTTGGAATAAAATCGATACCTGAATCTGGAGTGGCATCTGTTCTTTTAGGTGGTCTTGCTCCACTTACAGTTGGTGGTCTTGTTTCATTCCTTACATTCAACAAGAGTTTCAATATGCCTATCAATCAGGTGTCCATGCAGTTCAATGCAATCATCATGGCTCTTGCAGGTGCAGACAGAGTGTTCAAGCTTTTGGATGAGGAACCAGAGGCTGATGATGGATATGTTATGCTGGTCAGAGCTAAGGTGGATGAAAATGGTGAGCTGACAGAGACTAAGGAAAGAACAGGTATCTGGGCTTGGAAGCATCAGCATCAGGCTGATGGAAGCATTACCTACCAAAGACTAGAAGGCGCTATCTTTATGGATGATGTTGACTTCGGTTATGTGGAAGGTAAGACTGTACTTCATAACGTTTCCCTGGATGCAAAGCCTGGACAGAAGGTTGCATTTGTCGGCTCTACAGGTGCTGGTAAAACAACAATCACAAACCTTATCAATCGTTTTTATGATATTCAGGATGGAAAGATTCGTTTTGATAATATAAATGTAAATAAGATTAAGAAGGGTGACCTGAGAAGATCGCTGGGTCTGGTTCTTCAGGATACACACCTGTTCACAGCAACAGTTATGGAGAATATCCGCTACGGTCGACTGGATGCGACGGATGAAGAATGCATTGCCGCTGCAAAGCTTGCAAATGCTGATCATTTTATTCGTCAGTTGCCTGACGGCTATAACACAATGCTTACTGGTGATGGCGGAAATCTTAGTCAGGGACAGAGACAGCTTCTTTCTATTGCGAGAGCGGCAGTTTCTGATCCTCCAGCACTGATTCTGGATGAGGCTACATCTTCAATCGATACTCGTACTGAACGTGAGGTTCAGGAGGGTATGGACAAGCTGATGGCGGGAAGAACAACCTTCGTTATTGCTCACAGACTTTCTACAGTTAAGAATAGCGATTGTATTATGGTTCTTGAGCAGGGCCGTGTAATAGAAAAAGGAACTCACGAGGAGCTCCTTGAACAAAAAGGTAAATACTATCAGCTTTATACAGGTCTTTCAGCATAATTCTGGATTGCATCTTAAAAAAAGGCAAAGAAAAAGGAGCGCTTGCAGCGCTCCTTTTAAAAAGCTCTTTACGCCAATCCATTCTTTTCTGCATACTTGCAAAGTGCATCAAATGTCTCTGGGCTGAGATCATGTTCAATCTTGCATGCATCTTCTGCGGCAATCTCTGGGTCAACACCCAGCTTCTCAAAGATACTTGTCAGTACCTTGTGTCTTGTATATATCTTATTGGCAATTTCCATACCAGAATCTGTGAGAGAAATCATTCCGTCCTCGTTGAATGAAATGTAACCATTCTCGCGAAGTCTCTTTGTAGCATAGCTTACGCTAGGCTTAGAAACATTAAGCTGGTTCGCTACATCGATTGAACGAACGTATCCCTTCTTTTCTTTTATCATGAGTATAGCCTCGAGGTAATCCTCTGCAGACTGATGAATTTCCATTGCCAATTTTCGCCCCTCCTATAAAGAAAGATAACTTTATTTAAACGTCATCCTAAAATCTTAACAAATGTTAACATACTTTAACTATTGTTGCAAGGACTTATTTTGTGTATTTTTGGTTGATGTGTGTTATAATGTGAACGTATTGGGTTTTATTCGAAATGTTATGGGAGGTTACATATGGAGAAACAGTTTACTAACATGCGTGATATAGCGAGAAGCTACGCAAATGCAATGAATCTGCTCAGACCTGAGACGGAGGATCTGCACCAGAGAGTTGCTTACCTCGCTTACAATATAGCTAAAGAGATGGATTATGAGTCGACAGATCTGAGGGAAATCATGTTTGCCAGCCTGCTTTATGATGTGGGCGTGGGCATGATGCCTGAAAAAACTGAGGATCAGGATAGATATTATTTCAAGGATCTTGCATCAACAGGTCTTGGAATAATTGGTGACATCCCTAGACTTAAATCCGTTTGTGAGATTTTTAAGATTGTTGATCCTGAATCTGAGGCAGATGAAAGCGTTTTCGGATATGAGAAGAGCAAGGACTTCGCTGAGATAATCGACATCGCTGACAGGGTTGCTCATATGCTGGACCCTAAGGATGCGGCACTCAACCAGGTTGAAGATATTGTGGATACCATTTCGGATCTTCAGAGTGATGGCGTTAGCCCTTCGGTAATTGAGGCCTTCCTTAGATTCTCTGATAAAGAGTATGTTTGGATGGAGGTACTCCATCAGCCAGAGCTTTTCCTGAATTATATTTCTGATGCAAATGTCATCACCCTGGATGAAACTATTGATCTCTCAAGATTCATCTCACGTATCATCGACTTCCGTAGTAATTATACGGCAATGCACTCCTCAGGTGTGGCAGCTACAGCCGTTAGACTTGCTGAAATCATGGGCATGTCCGAAGATGAATGTAAGATGATGATGATCGCAGGTTACCTGCATGATATAGGAAAGCTCAAGGTTCCAAATTCAATCCTTGAGAAAAATGATAAGCTGACAGATGAAGAATTCAATGTAGTAAAGGAATATGCATACTACACCCACCTTCTTCTTAAGGATATAACCGGCTTTGACCAGATTAGCCGCTGGGCTTCTCTTCATCACGAGAAGCTGAATGGATACGGCTATCCATTTAGACTTAAGGCAGATGACATCCCAATGGGAGCTCGTATAATTGCAATCGCTGATATCTTCTCAGCTGTTGCCGAGATCAGAGCTTACCGCTCTGGTATGTCAAAGGAAGAGGTTATAAAGACTCTGCTTGAGTATGTAGAGAGTGGCGCCATGTCCGGCTACATCGTAGATCTTCTTATCAATAACTACGATGACATCTATGCTATCCGCGATAGAGAGGTTCGTAAAGAAGGTGCTCGTTACTTTGCATCTTCGGTGGATGTTGACTAGATTGAAAAATGAAAACTAACATAGACATTAAAAAGCACGGTTTATACGCCGTGCTTTTTCATTATCTCATCTATCTTCTGTGATTTCTCTTTATAATGTGGATCCTTCTTTGGGTCCATAGTGCAATGTCCCGAGCAGCTTCCGTGATCCGGACAGCTTCCGCAGGTTCCATATTTATATAGATATCGGGCGGCTGGAATGAAGAGCGCCAGCACCACGAGAAGTGCAATTATAGTTGCTATGTTCATATGTATACCTCGATGGGTTAGTTTTCTTTAACTGCCTTGATATTAATATAACCACCCTCGAATGTCAATACTCGATATCTGAAATTCATATCAAAAATCTATATTGTAAATCCGTAGCGGCCTGCTCAAATTGGAACTCCGTTCCACACCTAGTATTTAAATATGAAAAAAACGTGAAAATAGCACAAAATGTAGTGGATTTTTATACTATTAGATGTTAAAATAACTCTGATTATGTTCTGTGAACCAACATGGACGGAGAATACACGTGTGAATAAAAAAATTAGAAATCTAGTGCTTATATTAGCTGCCCTCATAATGGTGTTCCTAAGTGTAATGCTGGGTGACGGCAAGTCTAATGAAGTCAATAAGAGTGAGTCGCTGCCAAACAGTGCAAACGCAGCCGGTCGTGAGTTGGAGGATACTGTAGTAACCACCGAGTCTGACGGCGAGGTTATATTGGGTGATACCCTATACGACGCTTCCACCGCAACTGACGCGGATGCGACCGAAGAAACGGGTGTGTCGCCAGAGGTTCAGAAATATCTTGATGATATGACTGATGAAGAAAAGGTAGCGCAGCTTTTTGTTGTTACTCCAGATGCCCTCACAGGTATCGAAGCTGTTAATCAGGCCGGCGACGGCACGAAGGAAGCTATAGATAAAACGCCTGTTGGTGGAATTATCTACATGAGCGACAACCTTCAAGCCACAACTCAGACAAAAGAGATGCTGGCAAATACAAATCAGTATAGCAAAGACAGAGTTGGTCTTCCAATGTTCCTTTGTGTTGATGAGGAAGGCGGTACTGTGGCAAGAATTGCAGGAAGCGGAAGATTTGATGTAACGAATGTTGGAAACATGTCCGACATCGGAGCAACAGGAACAGTTGAGGATGCCCGCGAGGTGGGCGAGACAATTGGTACTTACCTGGCTGAGCTTGGTTTCAATGTTGACTTTGCACCAGTTGCCGATGTTCTGACAAACCAGGAAAATTCAATCGTTAAATACCGTTCCTTCGGTAGCGATGTAGATGTATGCTCACGCATGTCTATCGCAGTAGCAGAAGGACTTAACTCCAAGGGAATCGAGGCTACTTACAAGCACTTCCCTGGACACGGTGCAACTGCAGGAGATACACACCTGGGTGCAGCGTTTACAACTAAGACAATAGATGAGTTGAAAGAGCAGGAGCTTGTTCCTTTCCAGGATGCTATAGATGACGGTGCCAGGTTCATAATGGTTTCCCACATCTCAGCTCCAAACATCACAGGCCACGATACACCAGCATCCCTTTCTAAGGAAATCGTAACTGATCTTCTGAGAAATGATATGGGATATGACGGTATAGTAGTTACAGATGCCATGGAAATGGGCGCTATTTCAACCAAGTATAAATCTGACGAAGCTGCAGTAATGTCTATTCAGGCAGGTGCAGATATGATCCTTATGCCTGAGGATTTTGAGCTGGCATATAACGGCGTGCTTGAAGCTGTTAAGTCTGGTGAGATTTCCGAAGAAAGACTAAATGCATCTGTTGCAAGAATCATCGAAATAAAGCTTCAGATGAAATAATGATTTTTTATTAGCATACCTCCATCTTTTTGTGATGGGGGTATGCTAATTCTAAATAAATGTAATCCCAAGTAAAAGGGAACTGTAGAGAAGAGGCGAATTAAATGAGAAAGTTTGAAAAGTCGGTTAAGTTGAATAATGTTTGTTACGATATTCGTGGTCCGGTTATGGACGAAGCCGACAGAATGAGCCAGCGTGGCGAGAAAATACTGAAACTGAATATCGGTAATCCTGCGCCATTCGGGTTCGAGGCTCCAGACGAGCTGATTGAAGTAATGTCGAATAATCTTATTAAAACAGAAGGTTATTCAGATTCAAAAGGAATCATAACAGCCCGCGAGGCCATTGTGGAATATGATAAAACAAAGAATATTCCAAATGTGTCCGTGGACGATGTTTATACAGGAAATGGTGTAAGTGAGCTGATAACACTTTCTATGCAGGGTCTGCTGGATTACGGCGATGAGATTCTTGTTCCATCACCAGACTATCCACTTTGGACTGCATCTGTAACACTTGCGGGTGGTACAGCGGTTCATTACATCTGCGACGAAGAAGCAAACTGGTATCCGGATATAAAGGATATTGAGAGAAAGATAACTCCAAGAACAAAGGGTATAGTTGTAATTAATCCTAATAACCCAACAGGTGCCCTTTATCCAAAGGAGCTGCTTGAACAGATAGTAAAGCTTGCAGAGACTCATGATCTCATTATATTTGCGGATGAGATTTACGACAGGTTAATAATGGATGGCAAAACACATACATCTATTGCCAGCCTTGCGCCAGACTGCCTTTGCATAACATATAATGGACTTTCCAAATCGCACCTCATTGCAGGTTACAGAGTTGGATGGATGTCCATTTCCGGAGATAAGAGCAATGCCACCGGTTATATTGAGGGAATTAAGCTTCTCTCATCCATGCGTCTTTGCTCAAATGTACCGGCTCAGTCTCTTATAGCTCCAGCCCTTAAGATGCTGGATGAGACAAAGAAACTGGTTGAACCGGGAGGAAGAGTTTATGAGCAGCGAGAATGCATTGTAAACCTTCTTAATGACATTCCTGGTATAAGTGTTGTTAAACCGGAGGCTGCCTTCTATTGCTTCCCTAAGATGGATGTAAAGAAGTTCAATATTCATGATGACGAGAGGTTCGCTCTGGATGTACTGAGAAACAAGAAGATTCTCTTTACACATGGTGGCGGTTTCCATTGGGAACAGCCAGACCACTTCCGTATTGTTTACCTTCCAGAAATCTCAGTCCTCACAGAAGCAGCAACTCAGCTGAAAGATTTCCTGGCGGATTATCGTCAGCAGGATTAAGAAGTTCTTTATAGGAGAAAAGTATGATTACAGCGATGCTCTTCGCCGGCGGTGTCGGAAGAAGAATGAAAGAAGCAGAAATGCCAAAACAGTTTTTAAATGTTGCTGGCAAACCCATAATAATCAGAACAATGATGCATTTTGAAAATCATCCGGCTGTAGACGATATTGTTATCGCCTGCAAGGAAGACTGGATAGATTATCTGAATGATCTTATTGCGAAGTACGATATAAAAAAGGTTCGTGCAGTTATTCCTGGAGGAGAGACTGGTTATCAGTCCATCCATAATGGTGTTCTTGAAACTGCTAAGGTTGCTACGAATCCAGATGACATTATCCTTATCTGTGATGGCGTGCGCCCAATGCTTTCTGAGGAACTCATTACGAACTGTATCGAGGCTACAAAGAAATACGGAACAGCTGTTCCGGTTACACCAAGTATCGATTCCCTGCTTTATAGCGAGGATGGAGAAACCTGTGGAAAGAGCTACAAGAGAAGCTCCATGTATATAACTCAAGCACCCCAGGGTTATACCATGGAGAAAATCTTGTGGGCTCATTCCGAGGCTGAGAAACGCGGCATAACAAACCCTGTTTCCTCCAGCGAGCTGTTTATAGAGCTGGGTCATGACGTTCACCTCTTCATAGGAGAGCGTACAAATATAAAGGTTACAACACCTGAGGATATGGACTTTCTCCGTGCCAGCTTCTTCTATAAGCATTTCAAGAAGTTTGCTCAGGAAGAATTCGATAGAAATGATATATAACAATTCGTCGCCAGCCAAGACGACGGATTAAGAAAAGGAATGACAATGACAGAAATACAAAGCGTAGTAAAAGGTCAATTATATAAAGATATCGAGGAGATTGCCCAGGACAGTATAGATTGGAGCCGGCTTAAAAATAAGCGCCTTCTGATCACAGGTGCTAACGGTTTTATTGCTTACTACCTTGTGACAGCTCTGCTGCTTAGGAATGATAAATTCGGCGACAATATTAAAGTTGTGGGCATAGTCAGGAATATGGAGCGTGCTAAAGCAAAGTACGGTTCTCTTGCTGAGAGAGATGACTTGGAACTGATTGAGCAAGATGTCTGCGCACCATTTAATATTGATGGTAAGGTGGACTTCGTAATCCATGCTGCCAGCCAGGCCTCTGCATGGCATTTCGAGAACGACCCTGTTGGAACAATAAATGCCAACTTAGTCGGAACAAGCAATGCTCTTGAATTTGCCAAGAGTCAGAATGAAAATGCTTCAAATAATGGCGAAGAAAAGACAACTACCCTTATCGTTTCGTCCCTTAAAACTTACGGCGCCGTAACAGATGGCTCCCGTGAGCTTCTTGAGGAAACTCAGGGATATGTGGATATCGATTCCTACAAGAACTGCTATGCTATGGGTAAGCGTGCATCTGAAACTCTTGCTGCAAGCTATGCTAAACAGTATGGCATGAGTGTTAAGATTGTCAGACCTAGCTATATCTTTGGAGCGGCTACACTAGATGATGATAGAGTGTGGGCTCAGTTTATTGCAAACGTAGTCA
Source organism: uncultured Lachnospiraceae bacterium (assembly GCA_947168155.1). Classification (GTDB taxonomy): domain Bacteria; phylum Bacillota; class Clostridia; order Lachnospirales; family Lachnospiraceae; genus Eubacterium_Q. The sequence continues at coordinate 196,325 of CAMVKW010000002.1, forward strand.
GGGGAGAAAGCATTCTCCTTAAGAGCGCCGGTGCGCCATATAGATCATTTTGCTATGTAACAGATACAGTTAGAGCAATCCTTACAGTTCTCCTGGAGGGAGAGGATATGCAGCCTTATAACATTTCCTCTGAAATAGGAAATGTGACCATCCGCGGCTTTGCTAAAAAGGCGGTTGAGGCCTTCCCAGAGAAGAACCTTACTCTGTCATTTGCTAATCCTGAGGACGAGGCTGAACCTGTAGTTGATTACACTAAGCAGACACCTGAAATAATGAACAGTGACAGGCTCACTGGACTGGGGTGGAAAGCCTCTGTAGATATAACAGAAGGAATAAAAAGGGCGGTTGCGATTTTGACAGAAAAATGATAGACTATATCTGTAAAAGTGGGCAACTATACTTACTTTCTAAAAACCCGCTTCATTAAAGAAGGATAAATACTCAAAATGGTTAAAGCAGTTAAGATGATAATCGGCCTTTCGGCCGCCTTTCTGTTGTTTTTAATAGTCGCTGATTACATTGGAGATTATAGGCGTGCTTACAACGAGGAACTGACCAGCATGACCTCCAGCAGAGGAGAAGAAGTGGAGGTAGAAATACCTAAGGATGCATCCGCAAAGAAGATAGCGGAGATACTCCACCAAAAAGGTTTGATCAGGTTCGAAAGAGCATTCGTTAAAAGACTTCAGAGTTCGGAATATAGAGGAAAACTCCAGAGCGGTACATTCAAGCTTTACAAAGGAATGAACACACTGGAAATGATGGAGATAATGTCCAAAGAGGACGAGGACTCCAAGATAGTAAAACAACTTGTTATCCCAGAGGGATATTCAATAGATATGATAGCGGCGAAGTGCCAGGAAGAAGGCATTTGCTCTTCAACGGATTTTGTAAACGCTGTCAAATCTGTAACAGCAAATGATTTTGAGTATTTGAATGATGTGCCGTCAGGCGTAGATGTAAGGTACAAGCTGGAAGGTTATCTCTTCCCTGCGACGTACGATATAACAAAGAACACAACAGCACCTGAACTGGTGCGAATGATGCTGAATGCATTCGAAGCTTATTACACTGCCGAAATGAAATCGGCCGCATTAGAAAAGAATATGACATCTTACGATGTTCTCACCATAGCGTCAATGATTGAGCGTGAAGCTAAGTTGGATGAAGACAGACCACTTATCTCGTCTGTTATTTACAACCGACTTAACAAAGACATGCTGCTTCAGATAGACTCGACAGTTTTGTATCCACTCACAGACGGAAGATACGATGTTGAGAAGCTTAAAGCGGAAGATCTTGAACTTCGATCATCATATAATACGTATGTTTACACAGGACTTCCTGTGGGACCTATTTGTAATCCGGGACTTGCCTGCATCAATGCAGCTATCAATCCTGAAGAAACAAATTACCTGTATTACTATATGGTCGATGAAGAAACCGGAAAGCATGAGTTTTCTGAAACCTATGAGGAACACCAATCGATCATCATGGGTGGTGCCGATAGAGATGGAGATGGTATAGCGGATTACGATATGGACAGCAATGTATACCAGGATAACAATGCAGAAAGTGATATCTGGAGTAACCAGAACGGAGACGATTAATAAGGACTAAAAAATACGAGACATTTTGAGGAGGAGCTATGAGAAGTTTCTATTTTACAGAGAAAAATATAGGAGACGAGAAGTACCTCACTTATACAATGGGTGAGGGAGTTGAACTTGATGAAGATGTTCTTGACTATTGCGAGGAGAATGATCCTGCGGAAATCGTTAAGATAATATATGAAGAGGATGATGATTTCGATTATCTCAGTTATGACATTTCAGGACTCATGTCACTGGATACATTTACTCAGTCAGTAATGAAGGAGGAAAATGTACTCAAGATCCTGAGAAATGTTTCTCTTGGAATGATCAATATCAAGGAATATACACTTCCACTTTCATACATCTTACTTAATAAGAATTTCATGTATATAAATCCTGACACACTGGATATTCAGTTCCTGTATGTTCCGGTTGAAAGCGATGCTTCAGTATCACAGGAATTCAAGAGCTTCGTGAGACAGTTCATAGCTTCACTGAAGTTTGATATTGAACAGGATCTCTCATATGTAGGAAAACTTCTTACATATATAAACGGAGACGGATTTAACCTTCGTGGTCTGATAGGACTTTCTGAAGCGCTTATGAAGGATTCAGGACTTAGCTTTGATGCCAGCGGAGACATCTCAACAGAAGATGGAGCTGAAGTTGTTGAAAGCATGGATCCATCAGTTGTTCCTGAAGAGAAGAAGGAAGGCATCATGGATGGTCTGGATGCAGCAGATGATAAGCTTCCAGAAATCGGAGATGATGAGGACGATTCAGATATTGAGCTTGAGGATGCTAAAGAGCAGGCGCCAGCAGCTGAGTATGATGTACATCAGATGATGGAAGACAAGCTCAAAGAAGAAGAGGCTAGAAACGAAGAAATTAGAAAGGCCAGAGAGAAAGCTGCACTTGAAGCAATAATTGCTGAAAGAGATGCAAGACTCGCAGCTGAAGCAGCAGAGGCTGAGAAAGAAGCTGCTGAAAGAGCTGAAGCCGTAAGAATAGAAGAAGAAAAGAGAGCAGCTGCAGAAGCAGAGAAGGCTGCAGCAGAAAAAGCGGCAGCAGAGGCAGCGGCAGCAGCTGAGGCTGAGGCGGCAGCGGCAGAAGAAGCTACTGCAGAAGAAACTGAGGAAGAGGCTGAGCCAGAACTTACACCTGAACAGATTGCTGAGAGAGAGGCAATTGCAAGAGAGGTTGCTAAGAAGGCTGCAAGAGAGGCTGCTGAAGAATCCGATGAAGAAGAAATTCATGAGGATGGAACAGGAATTACAATTACACAGCCTGTAAGAGTTAGTAGAGCTGCAATGCTGAAGGCGGCAGCAGAACAGGCTGAGAAGGAAGCTGAAGCAGAGGCTGAGGCATTAGCGGCAGCAGCTGAGGAAGCAGAGAAAGCGGCGGCTGCAGAAGCTGAGGCAGAGACTGCTAAGGAAGAAAAGAAGAAAAAGAAGAAAGAAAAAGAAAAGAAAGAAGATGCAACCGAGGAAGTAGCAGAAACCAAGAAGGTTGTTGATAATACCATCTTAGGAGCAGCTGGAGCAATCAAGATCAATCCTTATCTGGTAAGAGTTAATACAAATGAAAAGATCATCATTAACAAACCAGTATTCAAGATTGGTAAAGCCAGCAGAGGCGTTGACTTCCATGTAAGCGGTAACGGAGCAGTTAGCCGTCAGCATGCGATAATCCTTCATAAGGGAGATTCCTATTATATAAAGGATAATAAATCAACAAATCATACCTATGTAGATGGTAAGGAAGTTGAAGTTGATGAGGAAGTATTACTGAAGAATAACAGTACTATCAGCCTCGGAGATGAGGACTTCACATTTAAGTTAGGTTAAGGTAAAGAGATACAGTTCAGGGTGAATTTCACTCTGAACTCGTTCTCGTTTAAAGGAAAACATTAATTTTGGGGGTTACAAATGGAGAAGAAGAACATCAAATTTGAAGACAATGGTAACAGCATAGCTATGAGATACGAGCTTCTGCCAAGCGATCAGCTGGACGATGCTGCTCTCGAAAAAATGAAAGCAGGTCAGCTTGAAATGGCGGCTCCTATCCAGTATGGGGAAGAGGAAGGAAGAAGAATGCTCTATGCATACATTCCTGCTTCTGTGCAGTTATCCACATTTCTGAAGAGACAGCTTGGAAAGGGAGAGGTTCTGACAATTCTCAGAAACCTTGTTGCTGGTATGGACATCGGAAAGAACAATATTCCGGTTGCTTATATCATCAAAGATATGGATTACATCTATATCGAAGAGCAGACACTCAGGCTGTTCACATTTATCGTGCCAATCAAAGGACAGACAGTTGAAGTGACTGATGTTCCTGACTTCATGAGAGAAGTTGTATCCCATATGAAATTCCGTGATGAAGATAAAGACAACTATGTTGCCAGACTTCTCACAAATATAAATTCCGACAGATTTAGTTTGAACGAACTGAACGTTTTGGTTAATGAGATGCTCCTTGATCTTGGAGATGCTCAGCTTGCAGGCGTTCCACAGGGCGGTCCAGCTAAGGTTGACAGAGTTGGTGTTATGAGAAACAGAGCAGGCGCTATGCCTCCTCAGCAGCAGATGTTCAACCCACAGACAGGTCAGCCAATGCAACAGTTTAATCCTATGACTGGACAGCCAATGCAGCCACAGATGCAGCAGCAGATGCCACAACAGCAGATGCAGCAACCAATGCAACAGCAGGCACCACAGCAGTTCAATCCAATGACAGGCCAGCCAATGCAGCAGCAAATGCCACAACAGCAGATACAGCAGCCACAGATGGGACAGCAGCAGTTCAATCCTATGACAGGCCAGCCAATGCAGCAGCAGATGCCACAACAGCAGATGCAGCAGACACCACAGGGTCCAGTTGCACCACAGCAGGCTCCAATGCAACAGCCACAGATGCAGCAGGCTCCAAAGCCGCAGGAGCCAGAGAAGAAGTTTGATCCTATGACAGGAAAGCCACTCGGTGGTCCAGCACCACAGGGACCAACTCCAACACCTGCACCCCAGCAGGCTCCAATGCAACAGCCACAGATGCAGCAGACTCCAAAGCCGCAGGAGCCAGAGAAGAAGTTTGATCCTATGACTGGAAAGCCAATCGGTGGTCCAGCACCACAGGGACCAACTCCAACACCTGCACCACAGCAGGCACCACAAGGCC
>CAMVKW010000003.1:0-200453 GCA_947168155.1 uncultured Lachnospiraceae bacterium
TGGTCCTCACGGACTTCCACTTTCAATGAGAGCTGACTGGAACGACTGTCTGAACCTTTCATGCTGGTCAGATACACCAGGAGAAAGCTTCCAGACATATACATCACCTAAGTATGGCGATAAGGGCTTCTCAGATGTTGCCGAGTCTATATTCGTTGCAACACTCTTCACTTATGCAGGTCCTGATTATGTAGCACTTTGCAAATACAAGGGCGACGAGGAAGAAGCAGCTAAAGCACAGGCTGAGATCGATAAGATGAAGGATATCATCAAGCAGTATGGATGGGATGGTGACTGGTTCATCAGAGCATATGATGATCTGGGACGTAAGGTTGGTTCTAAGGAATGCGAAGAAGGAAAGATCTTCATCGAGCCACAGGGCTTTGGTATTATGTCCGATATTGGTAAAGAAGAAGGCTGGGCTGAGAAGGTTATCAATTCAGTTGAAGAAAGACTTGGATGCAAGTACGGTCTTGTACTTAATAATCCTGCTTTCACAAAATATTACATAGAGTATGGTGAGATATCTACATATCCTGCAGGATATAAGGAGAACGCCGGTGTCTTCTGTCATAACAATGCATGGATGATCTGTGCAGCTGCTTACGCCGGACAGGGTGATAAGGCATTTGACTGGTATTCACGTATTGCACCTGCCTTCCTGGAAGATATATCTGACCTTCACAGAACTGAGCCATATGTATACGCTCAGATGGTTGCAGGTAAAGATGCAGGACGTATGGGAGAAGCAAAGAACTCATGGCTCACAGGAACAGCTGCATGGAACTTTGTAGCTATCAGCCAGTACATCCTGGGTATTACTCCTGACTGGGATGGTCTCAAGGTTGATCCTTCTATTCCAGCTGCATGGGACGGTTTCACAGCTACCCGTCAGTTCAGAGGAGATACATATGAGATTGAAGTAAAGAATCCTAACCACGTATGTAAGGGAGTTACATCACTTACAGTTGATGGAAATGCAGTGGATGGAAATGTCATCCCTGTAGCCGGAGATGGTGGTACTCATAAAGTTGTAGTAACACTGGGTTAGTAAACGAAGTACTAAGTTAAAAGAATCACTATTAAAAAACCCTTGGGATAATTCCCAAGGGTTTTCTGTTACATCGTTCGTCTTGCAATATTCTTTTCCTGTTTTAATTGATTAGTAGCATTCTGACGAGCATCTGAAACAAGAGTCCTTTTATACTGATCAGCCTCATCAGAGTACTTCTTCTTGTTGTCATCTACGACAGGATATTCAATTTGCATAGAGTACACATTTTCATCATATGGATAAAGTCTCTGATTATAACTACGTATGAGATTCTTAGCTGTTGGTTTCTTAAAGTTCTCCTTATCATAGTTAGTTTCTATAGCAAGTATACAATCTTTAAGAACAGGATTTTTATTAATCTCTCTCTGTATATCATCACGGGAAAGGTCATTAACCCCCAGTCCATCTATTCTTTGCTGGTATTCTGCATCTGATTCATTATTAAATGCCTTAAAGTATGAATCCTCCTTCTGAGTACAAAGTGTAAGTATCCTACTAGCTGCTTTCATATAGTCATTTTTATTCTGTGCATTTGCAAGTGCCTGGGACTCAGCTTCTATCTTCTGGTTGATTCTTTCAATTGCCCTACTCTTATCCAGATCCTCAAATGCACCTAAAAGGAAGTTCAGCTTTTCCAGCTGAGTAATAGCCATATTTATTCTCTTCTGCTCCCTCTTCTCTCTTCCAGGATCATTTCTTCTATTACGGTCACGCTCAAAATCAACACGTTTATGTTCCAGATATTCCTTAGTATACCTGATTGCCTCCCTGATTTTCTCTCTGGTTAGTTTCTGTCTTTCAGCCGCCAAATCATCATATGAGTTATACTTCTTGTCGTCATTAGAATCAATCTGATTCATTGGCCCCTGAGCATATGTCTGAAGTCTGAGAAGAGCCTGTTTCATATAATAAAACGCATCAGATCCTCTGGTAACCATCTCCACTGCATGCATATCCTGAACCATTATATCTATATTTTCTTTTATCTGTTCATTTGAAAGAGCAAGCTTCTTAAAAGGCTGTCTTACAGGCTCCACGTTCTCTGCCACTTCTATATCCGCATGTCCTGCAACTATTCTATGATCTGCTCCACCCAGATGAGATGGCATAATACGTCTATTTACAGCTTGTTTATATAGTTTTTGTATTACATCTGAGTCCTGCATATTAACTGATGTTTTTAGTTCTATAAATCTATTTATAGGTTCTTGAAGGTTTTTTAGCATTGCATCTCTCATATCCTCTGATGCAACGATAGACTTTCTAACCCTTTCTAGTGGATTCTTCAGTTTGTCAAGAATTATCTGGGCTTCCTTTTTTACTGCATTAGTTGCATTATTTGATCCACGAGCGATAGCCTTAAGTTCCTTTTCAACCCGACTCATTTCTACTATAAAAGCCGTATCCTCAACTGGCCATCCATGGTCAACCAGGTACAGTTTTTTATTAATCTCCTTTGTTACCACGTCTCCATTTCTTTCTCCAACGAGATTCTTGGAAAACAGATTGTCAGGATCCTTTGAAAAAGCTTTGAGCGCGCTTATATCAGGATCAGCCTTTGGATCTATACTTTTAAGCTTACTAAAATCATTTTTAATAGAATTCGAAACCTTTATATAATCATCATGGAGATTTCTTATATCCTTGTCTATCTTAAAACCATCATTTATTCTATCAATGATTTGTTCACGACTAGTGAGGAAAGCCTGTCTCACCTGAAGATTCTTAATTAGTGGCAGTCTCTCCATCATAGCGTTATATCTGGCATTATCAGGTGCATATTCACCATTTTCCTGCTTGAAGCTATTATATGGAAATGTTGTAAAGAACGCCTTATATGAATCAAGATATGTGGAATCATACTTTATGCTTTCGCTAAATTTGCTACGATGCATCATATCAAAATTATCATTAATTATTTGACATATATCATTATATGCTTTGTTTTGCATACCAGCCTCTTCATGAGCACTGTTATACTTTTCAATGGTATCACCTATGGTCCTTGCCGTAGCATAAAGATTAAGTGCTGCTTCTGCTACAAATTTATCACCTGATTCAGTCGCATATTCTATGTTTATACCACTTATTAACTTAGTAGATTTAACTAAAGAAGATTCTTTAATTTCCGTATATGCCGCTATCTTTTCATTCAGCACATTTAAATATTCGGCATATTCAGGATAGTTACTTATCAGCTTATGTATACTATCCGCGTATAATGAAATAGCTGTAAGATTTATTCGTTCATTGCCACCATAGTCTGATCTATAATCATTTATGATACTACTTATTTTATTTTCAGATAGATCAACCTTAGGAACAAGCTTTTCTGCAGCCTTACGCCTTTCTTCCTCAAGTCTTCTTTGCTCCTCCTCACGTCTACGCTGTTCTTCCTCACGTCTTCTTTGTTCTGCTCTCTCGTTATCCAGACGTTGCTTTTCTCTCTTAAGATCAGCAGCTGCTGATTTTATTTCCTGTTTTGTGTTAGCCTTTTTAACCTTTTGATTTTTAAGCTTATTTGTGAGCTCTGAGAGTTTATTTTCGTCTAACGAAAGAGCTGGCTCTTCCTTTATTGGATAGAGACCTTTCATATCAGAAGCCTTAAGCCTTATGTATCGCGGAGCATTTTCTCTATTTGTGAAAGCTTGTTTTGCTTCGGCATTGTTTGTGAGAATTACCTTCTCAGTTTCTATAATATGACTCGAATCATTTCCGGCAGGTTGCTTTTCAGGGCCCTGTTCTCCCATACTATAAACGCCAGGAACAAATTTAAGACTTACCTTTTGTCGTCCAATAGCATAGAGATAAAAGGCCTTTGCATACTGACTGAACTTATCTGCAGAAATTTCTTCTTTCTTGATACCCTTCTTATCAAGTATCTTCGTAACAACATCCTCAACACTCTTACCTTTAAGCTGAGTAGCTTCTTCAGGTGTGAGTTCCTTGATGTTCGAACTGATAAACTGTGTATTCTTTAATACAGACTCACTGGACTTATGTCTATTATAAAATGCTTCGATTTCCATAAAAAGACGATCAAAAGCCTGCTCAGAATCACGAAGATCCTTGTCGCTAAGCCTATCAATATCAAAAGAATCATCAGCTGTTTTCTTATATGCTCCCGTCTTAAATACTTCATCCAAAGAGTTGTTCTTTACACTATTCACAGCATCTAAGAGCGCATTATTATATACATTTACCTGATCAGCTGTTTGTACAAAAGGAGCTTTGCCCTTATTTTTTTGCTGTTGAACAAAGTTCTCCCAGTTGGTTCTGTCCTTTTTCTCCAGCTCTTCTCTCTGACTTACCTTATCCAGTTTTTCCCTATTATAGTCGTCAGAAAGCTTCTTCTTATAGTCCTCTTTATATTTCTTTATATACCTTGCCTTTTCCTGCTTACCAGCTTCTTCTGCTATAAACTTAGTTACTTCTATCTCTTCCTGAATCCTTTTATTGTACTCGTTTATAATATCATTAGCCTTTTTTAGTTCTTCAGGTGTAGTTATCTTTACACCCTCTTTAGCCGCATTATAATTCTGCTGCAGAAGACTTAATTCCTGCCTTTTTTTATTGTAATTATTTATTGATTTAAGGAGTTTTCTATCCTTTGTGCCTTGAGGCACCTGAAATACTCTAGTTTTTGGATTAAACACATCCTTAGGGAAAGCCTTTTCCATAGTCTGAAGTTCAGTTTGAACCTTCTTTATCTTACCTGGTCCCTCTTGCAGATCTTTTTGAAACTCTTTTGCTATAGCAATTGTTCTCCTAGCTTCCTCTACTTTACTTATTTCAGTCTTATTATCCTTATTGGCCTCATTCATAGCCATTGCTTTTTCATTAGCGACCTTTGTCTTCACATCATTAACAGCTTTTTTAAGTGCCGGATCATTATCATTTATGACTATCTCATCATCAGCAGGAAGAACTGGCATAGCCGACTCATCAAAGTTCTGAAGCGCATCCCAATCCTTATAATCTATCTCTATGTCCTTGATTTCATTATTAATTACTTCATCTCTTTCATTCTGGATTGATATATCACTACTTTCTTTCATATCTGCAACCTCCTATCTTTTGGGTACAATATTCCTTCTGCTCACTATAATAACATCTAAAGCGCAACATAAGCGCAACAATTTTTCATTTTTTAGCCAAAAATTTTTAGAAAAAAGTGAAATAAGCCAGTGAAACCTGACTTTAGGTCTCACTAACTTATCTCTTATATCATATACCTCTCTCCAAACAGAAATAGTATTATTCAGTCATTTCCTTCATATCCATAGCTACGCTTTCATCAAGCTGCTTTGCATAGTGTGACTTACCATCTTGATCTACAATAATTCCAGTAGTATCTACATTTCCACTTGCATCCACATCAAAATGGTATCCATATGTCTTGCCCTCGACTGTAATTTTTGTATACTCTGTGCCATCATCAAGCTTTGCATCCTCAGTAGTATACTCACCATAGTAGATATTCTCACCTTCCTGGATAATTACTATAGGAGTTCCCGATGATTTGAACAGTGCAATGTTCGCATCACACTCTTCATCAGAAGCATATAGCCCACCCATGTATACAACTTCACTATCTGCTGAATCATCACTTCCTACTGTGAGATCAACAGGATCCCAACCGTAGTCTTTCATCTTTGTAGCAGGAACACTATATGCTGATACAAACTCAGAGATAAACTCGATTCTCTTGCTATTCTTAACCTCATCGTTGCTGTAAGCTTCCATAAATGCATCATATCTCTCGCCAAAGATTTCCTTAGCTGATTCAGTGAAGTTGCTTCCATCTTCTACAACGTCAAAACTCTCTACTTTATAAGCATCTCCATTACTCTTCAGATGCATACATCCCGGATAAGAGCCTCCGGCCTGTGTCTCAAGTGTATCTCCTACCAGCTTATATGTTTCATACCAGAAATCGCCCCAAACCTTGATATCATCTGGATCAGAATCATCACGGCTTACTTCAATAATTGTAGGGATACCAACATCTGATGCTTCGTAATTCTTACCTAGCTCATCACAGATATAAGCCGTTATCGCTTCGTACATCTTGTCATCACCTGTGTACGTATAATCTCCATAAGTCCACTGCGCATCTGAGTCAGAAGCATCTGCCACTGTAGCCACAGCCTCTTCTTCCTCTGTTACTTCTGCCTCTGTAACAGCTTCTGTAGTAACCTCTTCCTCTGTGGTTGCCTCTTCCTTTGTTCCACAACCAGCCATAAGTGACAGGCTTAAAACCATTGATAAAATAACTGTGAGTTTCTTTTTCATTTTGACTTTCCTCTTTTCCATTTTTTATAGTACTACTTTATTTATTACAAAATGAACTATACTACTAAATGTGCAACAAAAGAGCAACAAAACCATAAACTTTACGCCTTTTTAGATATGAAAGCCTTTTTTATTTTCCATTTCCTGTCTCTGGTTTGCTTTTTCTGTTTTCTTAGTATTTCTCTGATTCCTGCTTCTGTTAGAAATAAGACTCGACTTATAGCTTTTTACTTTATCTTTATTCTTTTCCTTTATAGGCCTTTCATCCTTAGCCAGTCCCTGTTCCTTTTCAATTCGTGCTTTTGTATTATTATAAAGGTCGTGAGCTTCTTTTACATTAAGTCTCTTATGTTTTGGATTATTAAAGCTGTCCTTTTCAGTCTGCATGATTTCTCTGAAAATAGGGTCCTTCTTCATCATAGCCTCTATCTCAGCTTTACTTATATCTCTGGTACCCAGACCATTAATTCTTGCCTTAAAGTCTTCAAACTTTTCATCTTCCTGAGGCTTAAAAGTAGACTTATCCTCAATCTTAGTGTACATAAGAACTCTTCCAAGACTAAGCAAATAATTATTCTTGCTTACATTCTTGTTTTGCATTACTTCAGCACAGCCATTGAGTTTCTCTACCATTCTATTAGTTGCTGCTTCAACATCAAGTTTTAGCTGACCGTGCATATAATCATGCTTAGCACCACGCCCATTTTCGTACCCGTCAATCATATCTACCATAAAGTTTAGTTTATCCAGCTGATTAATTGACATATGTATACGTGGCTGTTCTCTTTTCTGCCTCTTTCCAGCCTCTCGTCTGTTTCCATCCTTATCAAACTGAACCTGCTTATGAGTCAGGTATTTCTTAGTCTTCTGTGTTGTATCAAGAAGTCTTTCTTTAAGTTCAGTCAGACTATTTGCATAGGCCACATTATGGTCCACTCCTTCCTGGAGATGACCCATTTGCTCATGTGCATAGGTCTGTAGTTGCTGAAGCGAAATCTTCATCTCCTTAAACTCATCTGATCCTTTGATGGCCATCTCAACAGCATTCAGTTCTTTCATCATAATATCTATGTTCTCTTTGATTGTATCGAAGGATAGTCCTGGAGTGTAGTCCAGGTTCACTTCATCCATACGATGCTCCTTGATTTCCATCTCAACAGGTTTTACTTCACGTAGTCTGGCAGCTTCATATATATCTTTTATAGCCGGAGTACCATATGGAACCTGGGCTTTTCCAATATTAATAGGGAAGCCCTCCATGAAATCTACATAATCATTTATTGGAGTCTGAAGGCTATCTACTATGTCATCTCTCATTTCAACTGATGTCACGATACCATTTTTCACTTTATTCAGTGGTTCGCTTATTCTTTCAAGGATTTCCTTTGCCCTACGCTGTTGCTGCGCATTAGCATTGCTACCGCCTTCAGCAATAGTTCTGAGAGAAAGTTCTACCCTGTACATCTCAAGAATGAGACCAGTATCTTCTACAGGCCATCCACGGTCTACCGCTGATAACTGCCTATTCACATCCCTCATAACATAGGCCCCATGTCGTCCCTTTTGCCAGTTTTCTCCAAAATTATAGCCTGGGTCATGTTCAAAAGGCTTTAGGGAAGTTATATATGGATCCTTTTTACTATCAACAGCTCTCAGCTTATTATAGTTTTCTCTTGTTCTCTCGAGATTCTGTACAAAATACTTCTTATAATCTCTAATATTATTATCAGATAGATTGCCCCCTTTTCTGGCCAGCTGCATATTTAAATAATGTTCCCTGAAATACGTCTGTCTATCCTTTATCACTTTAAGAAATGGGATAAAGGTCATCATTTCAACATATGCCTTATTGTCTGGTTTAAACTCTCCATTTTTTTGCTTAAAGCTGTTATATGGAAAAGTTGTTAATGCCGCACTGTAACTATAATTATATGTCGGATCTATCTTAAGTATATCCTCATAATCATTAGATGAAACAAGCTCATCATGTGACTCTATTATGTCGATAATAACACTATTTACATCTGAATAAGGACCACGGTTCTTATCATTATACTTCTTGAAATCCTCAAGCAGATCTTTTGCCGTCACATATGTTTCTGCAAGTATTTTTATGATATCAGGATTATTTGTATACTCAAATGTAGTTCCAGCCGGTAGATTTTTCCTAGTAAAGGAAGATTGATTCATAGCATATGACATTTGCATCTGGGCTGTTTTTTCATCTAGACCCTGTATCCGTTCTACAAAATCTGGATAGTTCTTTGCCAGGTCACCTACCCCCTGAACAAAACTAAAAACAGCACTAATATTAAAAGGTTTACCTGCATGTTCGATATAGTTATCAACCTTTTGATTAAACTCACGTTCTTTCCTTGTGAGTACAGGATTTATAATGATAGAGTCATCTTTCAGTTCTTCTATATTTTCCCCATTTTTTACAGGTACTTCTTTATCTTTAGCATTTTTTTCAGGCTCAACTTTTATTTCTTTATTAAGAGATTCCTCAATTTTGTCCTTATTTGGAACCTCCTCTTTTATTTCTCCGCCTGGAACCTCCTTATTTTCTTCTTTGTTCTGCTGTTCTTCTGCATTTTCAGAGAGTTTCTCAGGCTCTTCTTTTATCTCAGTCTTAGGATCAAGAACTGGAACTTCGTACTCAGGGAACTTAGCCTGCATCTCTTCGAATTTAAGACGCTTATAAGTACCCAGCTTATTTATGACATCTTCATCAATTTCTATAATAACATGCTCCAATGTTTCCTCAAATACCTTCTGGTTTTGTGGAGCATCCTGTACTAAGGTAAATGTACTAAATGTCAGATCATTCTGATTCTCAGCAGGGCTAAGTTCTGCTTTTTCTACATCCTTAAAGTACTTAGGCACAAACTGTAGATCTGCACTCTGGGTAGCAATAGCATGAATAAACAGTGCCTTGGCATACCTTTCCATTTTCTTCTTTGTAAAGTTTTCAAAATCATTAACCCCGCATTTATTAAGTACGAATTTCAAGTAGTCATAGATGTTCTTGCCCTTTAATTCATCAGCCTCTGCATCCCTATATTCATTTGATGTGCCATTAAAAACTATATTATCTAGTATAGATTCTCCAGTGTTATTCTTATGATAAAATGCATTCAGATCCATAAAGAGTGTATCAAACATCTGTTCAGCATCTCGTACATCCTTCTCACTTATTTGCTGTCCAAAAGGATACTCTGGTCCTGTCTTCTTAAAGATTCCCAAAGTAAAAACACTATCAAGAGATAGTTCCTTTAATTTCTTGACTGTTTCCTGAAGTTCTGTGTTGTAATTAGTCCTTTGATTCTGGTTATATCTCCTTACGTCCGCTCCTGCCTTCTTTTTCGCGTTCAGGAACTCATACCACAGTCTGTTGTCACTTTCTTCCAGTTCATCTCTGGCTAGTATTTTTTTCTCTTTTTCTGACTCGTATTCCTCTCTTAGCTCACTTACTTTGTTACTAACCCATTCAGATTTATAGTCTTCTACAGCCTCTTCTGCGGCTTTTTCGCTATCCCTCTTGATAGTCATCAGGATAACATTCTGCTCGTCTTCATATTCTTTTATGAGATCATTTGCTCTATTAACATCCTCTATAGATATCTTCTTTAGTTCTTCCTCTGCTTCCTTATCACCTTTTTTCTTTAAAAGTGAGTTATAATGATTAACCAGCGCATGAGCCTTATCATTTTCCACCTTCTTGGCCATGTTATTAAGATTATACTTCTCTGCGATTTCATTAGACTTATTTACACGGGCCTCTGTCATGATTCTTTTATATTCAGGATTATTTTTTACAAGCTCATTTGCCTGATCATAAAAAGGAGGCTCTTCCTGATTATCATCATATGCCTCCAGCTCATCCCAGTTTTTATATATATCATTTTTTATTTGATTCTGTTCTTTTTCCCCGACATTTTCATTTTCTGCTTCAATGTTAATCTCATTCTCTAATTCAAAATCCTTCATTTCTTTACTCCTTTTACTATTAAAAAGCCTCGCAAAGTTACCTATAATTATAAAATATACTGTTTAAAGAATATCATATAAAGCGCAACAAAAGCGCAACATAAAAACGAAGATTATTAATAATCTTCGTTTATATATGCATATCTCAGATGATCGCGAAACTCTCCCGCAATAAGAATACTTTTCTTCTCAAATCCCTCATGAAAGAAACCCAGGCGTTCTAACACATGGATAGACTTTTCATTAGTTGTAAGCACACGTGACTCTATCCTATGTATTCTGGCCAAACCAAGTACATGTTTCATAGATTCTTTGCAGGCTTCTGTACAGTAACCATGTCCCTGATAATCCTCATGAAGATTATATCCAAATATAACACTGGCATAAGGTTCCGGTCTAATTCGCACAAAACTTATGGAACCTATGATCTTCTCAGGATCATCCTTTAGGGAAAAATAGTAATACGCCGAGGACAAAGTCTCCATATTCTTTACTTCTATTTCCATCATCCTGGTTTGAAAATCCAGGGTATAGTATCTATCCAGATGTGTTGGCTCGTACTTATCAAAAAATGCACGATTTTCCGTATAGTATTCAAGCATCTTAGGTGCCAGATCCATATTAGAAGTCTGAAGGACTAATCTATCTGTTTCAAATCTATAAGTCATATCTTTATCCTCTCTTATGCTTTTCCTTCAGTTTATCATTTGAGATTCCGAGCACTACGCAGCCGACAACTGCTATCAGGAAAGAAATAATAGACTTCACTACTATTTCCATGGTAAGTGGACTTATATACCAGTCTGGTCCCGGTTTATTATAGGTATGCATTATATCAGCTGCAATACCTCCTATAAGACAATGGTATAAAAGGATAACCAATGTATGCCGACCCACCCAGGTAAAACATCTCTTTGAATAATCTGATAGACTGATAAGTCTTGCAAGAGTAAGTAGCACGTATCCTCCGATAAATATCTGAATAATAAACATGAGGTCTGTAACATATCCTTTATCACCTAAAAAGCTTATGTAGATTAGATCTGAACCAAAATAGGTAAAAATAAAGAAATGTAAAACTGCTGCAACTATCATAATGACACAGGACACTGTAAGGCTTTGTTCTTCCATCTTTTCAAGAACATTAAACCTTTTTAATGCCACACCTATCATCATTATTCCCGCATATAGAGGTGCTAACTGCAGACTCCAGGATAGAGGTGGAACCAGCTCCTGAATGACAACTCCGCAAACAAGAAGTATAACAAGGGATACAATAAGCTTTTTATTACTATCCTGAACAAATCTCATAACCACAAAGAAAACTATAGTTGAACATGTAAGAGTCCAGATAAACCATACGGGTGATAGATTGTTAAATAGCTGATTCCCCGTCATATCAGGCAGGACTACTGACATAATCTCTGGTCTCAGATAGGTATTTAACACATCTGCAAGCCAGGACTTTGTAGTAAATCCGTCATATACCAGCATATAGTATGGTCCAAAAACTATAAGCAGTATAGCAATAGATATGAAAGATACTATACTTATATCCCTAATTCTTTTCCCTAAACTTATCCAAAATGTATCTTCATTTTTATCTTTAAAAAAATATCCAGAAAACATAAAGAAAAGAGGCATAGATAGATAAATCATCTCTCTGATTATTCTGTCAAACATACTCCCCTGCTGTCTATAAATAAGGTGATATATCATGACTGAAATAATCATGATTGCTTTCATAATGTCTACAATGTTGTTACGTTCTTTTTTCTTTTCCATAATCAATTCTCTTTATCATCACTCCCATAATAATCAAAGATTAACATCGTAACATCATCGAACTGTTCAGCATCACCTACAAAACTGCTCATCTCATTTATCATCGCTGTGAGAAGCGCCTGACCTTTTGCATAAGGATCCTTGTTAAGTACATCCAGCATACGATCTGTTCCGAAAAACTCTTTATCACTATTTCTAGCCTCAGGGAGACCATCCGTATATACAAACACTCTATCTCCAGGCTTTATTTCGATTTCATGTTCCTCAAATGGAACCCCTGGCATCATAGCAACCGCAAGGGAATGTTTATACTTAACCAGCTCGAAGCTTCCATCCTTATGACGAATTACCGGATGCTCATGTCCAGCATTTGCCGCCAGACCCTTTCCAGTATTTATATCAATAACAGCCATCCAGACTGTAACAAACATACCTTCTTCATTACCATCCATAAGCTGAGTGTTTACCTTATCCAGAACCTCTGCAGGACTTCCTCCCATTAATGCATAATTCTTTATAAGAGTCTTTGCTACAACCATAAAAAGTGAAGCTGGAACTCCTTTACCTGAAACATCAGCCATTACGAGCGCCACATGGGTCTTATCTACCATAAAGAAGTCATAGAAGTCTCCTCCCACTTCTTTAGCAGGATCCATATTGGCATATATATCAAACTGAGTATTCTCTGGGAATGGTGGAAAGATACTTGGAAGCATATCTGTCTGTATCTTCTGAGCGAGATCAAGCTCAACAGTTATACGCTCATTTTCAGCAGTTACAGTTCTTATCTCATCCAAGTGATCCTCTATCTCACAGATCATTTCATATACACCATCAGAAAGAGAACCTATTTCATTATCCGAATCTACTTTTTCCAGACTCTTCTTTGCACTATCAGCATCCTTAGTTTTTGAATACTCTCTTACATTCTTCTCTATTATTTTTAGTGGTCTGATAAAGTTCCTGAATAAGAGGAATCTGCAAACAAGAACTAGGATGATCTGAAGTATTATAAAAGCTATCAAAAACCTTATAGTATGAACCATAACCGCATGTTGCATATCAGACACATCGAAGGTCATCCCAGTAATAAGATTCATATCATCTATTCTGAACATATACCTGTAACCATCCAGATAATTGTCCAGAAAGATTGAATCAGTACCTTCATCCTTTAATCTCTTAAAGGACTCCATCTGTATATCATTATTAGTTACTTCCACTCCAAAGATATATGCAGTTCCCATCTCGGTTCCTCGAGTCTGATTACCACCATTTGCACTTATTATAAATGTATCTTCTTTATACTCATCATCTGTTGCAAGGATATATAAGAACTCAGCATTATAGGATGTTTTTATATTATTTAATCTGGTTACCCATTGATTATAAACTATTTCTACATAGGTCTTCTTATCCTCATCAGAAAAACTTTCCAGCTCAGAAGCAGTAACAGACCTGATATTAAGTCCCGGATGCTTTCTAGATAGTTCATCATACTTGAGTAAAGTCTCATCTTCCTTATCATACTCCAAGTCCCAGTCATCATCCTTATGACTGAGCATATAATCTATTACCCACTCATAGGAAGCAGTTTCCTTGATAGACTTATCAACATCTAAGGCTACATTTTGGGATATCTCAACCTTCTCGTTCATTACATTTGTAAGAACCATCCATCTTATAACAAAAAAGGATAGGACATCTGTAATTATAAGGCCAAGAATAAAGAATAAGAATATCTGATAAGCTAGACTTCTTCTCCCTTTTCCTTTCTCTTTCATATTTTCCTCCAAATAAAAGCTATGGATGTCATTATAACACATTATTTAATAAAATGTATTAGTGGACTATACGAAGCTTGCCCTCTGCTGCAACTGTCTTTTCCGCATCCCTACCGGCCTTTTGTTCACTCTTCTGACGTATCTCATTCATTCGGCTTATAGCATCATTTCCATTTAGCTTTTCAAAAAGCTTTTCACCAGTCATTCCGGGAGTACCTATGTACTCGATCATAATTCTCTTAAACTCAGAACTCTTTTTTATCTGTTCCTTTAATTTATTAATACCTATATTATGGAACGCCTTCTTTATACTTTCATTTTCAGATGTAGCAAACTTATATACCAGGACTTTTGCGGCAGAATCAACTAATCTTTCTTTTCCTTTTTTGTCTGTAGGGATATTATTAAGCTTTAGGAGTTCAACTTTCCCAGAATCCTGCGTATACTTCGCAGCCTTTACTCTAAACTCTTCTAATGACTCAGCCTTAAACCTTTCTTTATTTTCGAGTTCTCTATTATGATTAAAGTTCTTAATTATGGTATTTCTTTCAAGCCTTGCCAGCTCTTCTATCTCCTTAGCTCCCTTCAGTCTGTCTTTGCCACCTTCTGTTGAAGGTTTCTTTTTCTTTTCTCCCTGATAGAATCTTGAATCAGCTATTGCCTCATCTAAGGCATTAAAATAATCCACCAGCTGTTCTATATTAAGTCCGTGTATTTTTTCCTCAGAATCCCACTGAATAGGCTTCCTCTTTTTTATAACTTTCTGAACAGAGTTACTGAGTGCCTCATGCTCTGCAGACTGGATTCCAAACTTTATAAAGAAAGACTTACTGGCATTAAATCTTGTAAGAAGAAGATTTAGTTCTGTGTTTCTTTCTCTACTGTTATTTACATTTTCAATATGGAATGCTGGCTCCTTGCCCTGCTCTATTAGCAGATCTCTCTGACTATTCCTTTCATATACATTATTAAAGTATTTTGTGACATACTGCGAATCTATAAAACCTTTTTGAGCCCCTTCCCTTACCATATCATACATTTTCTTCATAAAAGTATTTCTCATTTCTTTTCCTGTCATGCGACTTTTAGATATGGTCATATAAAGCGTATTCATTTTTTCAAGGTATAGACGATGCTCGTCATTCTTAAAATGTGGCTCATCATATGGTAGAAGCATTTCTGGATTACTATGAAGATCAAAATTACTTTCAATTCTTACTTCATCGAGGCATCTCTTATATGCAGCTAATACTCCTATATCATCTATAGTCCATCCCATCTCCAGACCAACCTTATATGCATCTAGTGAACTCCTTAGATCTCTCATTCCTCTAGCTGCACAAGAGTGAATAAGGACAGGATTACCCTTTATAACTTCATCATTCTGCAACTCTCTATTTATATCTGGATTCGTAACATTTTTTTCAATAGTATCACACATATTGATGAGTCTTAATGTCTGGGCGTAGAGAGTATCACGATAAAGTCTTTCCTTTGCTGGAGTAAGTTTACCCTTTTCTTTTTCAGTCCAGTAATCCGCAAGTGTTTTCAGTTGATTCGCACTCTCTATTCCAAGTGGATATATAGGGAACTTATCTTCCCATTTAACCATATTCTTTTCAAGTGAATGGTTCGCTGACTCGGCTTTAATATCTGTACTGATTGATGTAATTATCAGACCTAACGGAGTACGACTGGAGATATAATAATCTGGAAATCCATTCAGACTTCTTTTTATCCCGCTAAGATAAAATGACTTATAATACATAGCCTCATTTACAGTAAGGTCACCACTTTCTACCTTCTTTTCTATTACATCTTCGATATCCTGTACAAGGCTGTTCATTTTATTCTTAAGTCTTTTATATGCAGACCTGTCTACTACTTTTCTATAGTAATTGTTGTTACTGGTAGTGGAAAAATACTTTCCATATGGTGTATCAAAGTTTATAGCCTCCTCGAAAGCAGCCTCTCTATCATTCCCGTTGGTATCAATTATTTCCTGATACCTTGGATCATCTTCTATGGATATATTCTGATCTTTAGAAATGTTTGAAATGATATTATTAAGTCCCGACACAACAGGGTCAACAAAATACTCCTTCATAACCTTATCCTGATCAGCAGGTCTTGGAGCGATATCATTATTTGCATTTACATTTTGGTCTTCTTCTAAATCCTGTTCTAACTCTTGTTCTAAATCCTCAAGATATAACTCATCTTCATCATTTAATGTTTCATTTATATATTCTAATTCGTTATCAATAGCCAGACCACCTATAGAATCACTGGCATCGATATCTCTATCCCATGCATTCCCATTTTCCTTTAAATACTGAAGAAATTCCCTTCCTAATGCCTTTTTTTCTTCGTCAGATAAATTAAGTACTGAGTGGGAGTTATTATACTTCTTTATTCCAAGGGCATATTTAAGAATAGCCCCTGATATTTCGTCTCCACTGGTGCATATAACTCCGGCCTCAGATAACGTTCTTTGTACTTCTTTATCTTCATACTTTATAAAGTACGACACAAATATTCTTCCCATAATTTTCCTCTTTTCTTATACAGCTTTTCTTTATTCATTATATGGATTAGGCTGAAGTACCGGGCCAGACCTCTGAATGACAGGAGGTTTTTTGCTTAGTTCCTTCGCAATCTTCTTATCCATATCCTCCGCTATAAACTTGATGGTCCTTGCTGTAAAGGTACCATCCTTCATATATTTATTGTACGATTTAAGGAAATCGGGATCCTTTGCGATTTCCTTACTCATGGTTTCAAACCTTGTCCTCATAAGATTTTCATAAGAAATAATGCCCGATCCCCTGCCAGCAGGTTTAGAAAGTGCCTCATAATGACTTCTATCTTCACCCTGTGGCCTGGTTTTCTCTATATCAATAAGCTGTTTTAGAACCATACCAGCGAGATGAAGCTTAACCACTTCCTTTTGTTCTGGCGAAATGGTCTTCGTCCTCATAGCCGAATCACGTTCACTATCTCTTATATCCTTAGCTATCTTAAAAGCCTTCATAGCGCATTCAGCCGACCACTCTGAAACCGTCTTATCAAGGCCTGTCTGCTCAGTTCCTGTTCTTTTAAGATGTTCTATCTTCGACCAGGATTTATATTCATCATCCACAGCCTTCTGCATCTGCTCTCTTGTTATAGAACCACCCTTAGGAAGCTTCTCACGAACCTTCCACATTTCCATTCTCTCACGAAGCTCCTCATAAATATCCTTAGGAACAAAAGAAAGCATAAGTGAACCAAATGCCCTCTCCACGTCTCTTTCATATTGGAGATCCTGGATCATCATAACATCCTTATCATGGCGAGAATCATATTCTGTCGAAGCACGAGCTCTCTCTCTCATCATTCCAATGAAAAGAGATGCCTTGAAAAGATTTTCAAGACGTCTTCTCTCAGCTTCATCCTTAGCTCTCTGCATTTCAATCTCAACAGTCTTCTTTGTTTCAATTGTATAGTCATACTGCTGAGCCAGATCACGAAGTTCGTTCTTAATCTTCATCTGGGCTACTTCATCATTTTCAAAATTCATTTTTGCTCTAAGATAACCTTGCCTTCTCTCAATGTTATCTATAGTTTCATCCAGCATATCAATTAAGGTTTTCCCCTCAGCCATAATCTATACCTTTCTAGCGTTTCCACGCTCCACTTTCGTAGAAATCTTTTAATATGTCTCCATCTATTTTGCCATCATCAGCCATTCCCCTTAAGATGTCAAACGCTCTATCCTCTGGAATAGGCGGTTTGTATGGTCTATCTTCAGCTGTTAGTGCGTCATATATATCCACTATAGTAAGAAGTCTGGCTTCCCAGCTGATCTGTTCGCCTGAGATTCCCTTTGGATAACCGGAACCATCCAGATATTCATGGTGATTTCCAGCCCACTCTGGAACATCCTTAAATGGTCCCTCAAATCCGAGAGCTGTAAGTATCTCACGGGTTTCAACCACATGAGAATTTACAACCTGTCTCTCTGCCTGAGTAAGATTTCCCTTCTGTACTGTAAGCGCTTCCACATCATAATCATCCAGAAAGTCTATATATTCTCCACTAAATGTATGACACTGTATCTTACTTATATCTTCAATACGCTTTTGGGTTTCTTCATCAATAAATCCTCTATCATTCACATCTTCAACAAACCTAAGCGCATCCTCAAGTTCTTTTATTCTTTCCTGGGCTTCTTTTGCCAGATCACTCAGTTTATCCGACTTTGCCAGCCTCCTTGCACTTTCCTCCAGATTTATCCATTCAGTTGATTCTGAAAGAACATCAAGCAATACATCTTCGTCTTTCCCTATATCCGCGTTCTCATCAGAAACACCTGTGCATGCTGCTATAATGATTCTTTCGTGCATAATACTGACCTCGGCCCTATGACGTACTTCTTTTATCTTTTCTGCCAGCCGGTTAGGTTTTTCAAGTATATTTAGAGGAATTACAAGTTTACCCACATCATGCATCCATACACTTGATAGAATAGGTCCCTTCTTATCAGGATCCACTCCCCTGCCTTCTCTTTCCAGATAATCCAGATACTTTGTGATATATGCTACCATCTTCTTGGTATGTGTTGCATTAAAATGTGATCTCTTATCTATAGCCCCTATAAGAACCTGGACAAATCTATCCAGGAAATCAAGGATTTTCTTGTTCAGTTCTTCATTCTTTCTTCCAAGATCCGTCAGTTCTGTTACATCACTAAATGTAACAAGAGCCGCAATGTTCTCTTCTCTGTCTCTAAGAGGAGAAACTGAAAGACGAAGAAGTCTTTCTCCATCCTG
Source organism: uncultured Lachnospiraceae bacterium (assembly GCA_947168155.1). Taxonomy (GTDB): domain Bacteria; phylum Bacillota; class Clostridia; order Lachnospirales; family Lachnospiraceae; genus Eubacterium_Q. The sequence continues at coordinate 18,723 of CAMVKW010000003.1, forward strand.
TCTGAAATAAGGTACAAGATCGTTAATTTTCTCCTTTTTAAACACAGCAAGAGTGATGCACTCAAAGAATGCATCATTCTTGCTGTTTTCACTGATCAAATCTACAATTGTTTTTCCGGCTAATGCTTCATCTCCAAAATCTAGAATATGAGATGCTACATTATTTTCCATCCTTATATGACCATCATATCCCACAAGGAATATTCCGTCGGTCAGATTTTCAAGCAACTGTTCGAAAAGCATTTCGAAAGCCGCACCATTAGTTAATTCCATTGTACCCCCTTAATGCATACCAGGAACTGCTGGTCCCACTGTTGGTTGATCAAGCTGTCTATGATTTTCGCGATGCGGATTCATATTCTGATTTCTCATACGCTGCTGGCGAATTTGATCACCCATTTTCTGTTCATATGCCTTCTGTCCAGCGACAACATCTTCATTTGTAAATGCCTCGCCATTCTTAAGCTTAGTCTCAGCTTTTTGAACAATCTCCTTAAAAAGAGGAGAATCCTTAATGTAATCCAGCGTATTTGCATCTGGTATGATCTGGTTCTCAAGCTTCTTCATAGTTGCACCCAGTGTTCTTCCTGGTTCAAGAGAAAGCCGTTTCTGTTTTCCAAGATCATGCATTCTATTATTGTAATAAAGCGTTCTTGCGATATTATCTTTAAGCTCCATCTGGTCAGCCTCTGACAATTCCTTTTTGCCAGCCAGTTTAGCTCTCTCGCCATTAAGCTTTGCTGACTCTTCTGTGCATTTATTCTTCATCTCTTCAACTTTAGCTTTTATTTCTTTTTCGAATACCTTTTCACGAAGCTTTGTAATTCTCTTCTTGATATCTTCTGTTCCTTCAAGAGCAACCTTTTCGGCGTCTTTGATATCATCCACTTCCTTGCCATCACTATTCTTTATCTTCTTACGGTTGGCAATTTTATCCTTAGTCTCCTTTTGGAATTTTTCTGTAGTCTTATAAGCATTTGTTGCAGCCACATCAAAAGCCTCAATTTCGTCGGCAGTAAGTCTTGTTCTTCCAGAAAGTTCTCCCATCACTTTATCCAGCTGTTCAAGACTTTCATTCATCCTCTTAATAGAGGCAGGTCTTCTTCCCAGACTATATTCCTTTTGAAGGACTCTACCAAAATATTTTATAGCACGAGTTTCCTTCTTCATTGCAAAGGTATCCTGACTCTTTACTTCTTCCTGGTTTTGATAACCATTCTCCTGAGACTGCTTAATCTGTTTTTCTCTTACTGCGTTATCTGCGTCAAAGTTATAGGCCTTATATTTTACACCCTTTTTATCGATGTTGAAGCCCTTCATATCCTTTTCCACATTATCTTCGGCTTCCTTACCCTTCTTGGCATTAAGAGCATCCAATTCTCTCTGAATTCTCTCCTTCTCAGACTGAAGCTTTTGAATTCTCTCCTGATCAGGATTAGGCAATTCAATCCCCAGTTCATTAGCAATACCACATTTTTTCGCAGTATCCTTAACAAAGAAATCAATATATGGCATGCCGTATAAATTAAGCTGAGAATTGAAAGTTTTCTTCCAGCCAGGCTCAATAATATTATTAGTCTTTGCTTCTTTATCGGCTATCGCCTTGAATTCCTCAAGTTCATTCTCGATCAAAGGAAGGCCCTTTTTACTATCCTTCTTTGCGCCTTCATCCAGCTTCTTATAAGCCTCATGAAGATTCTTTACAGCCCTAATAAACTCAGGACTTACTTTAACCTGAGCCTGTGGAACATTTGGTTGTTCACCAGGAGTTACATTCTGGTTATTTTGCTGGTTATTCTGCTGATTATTCTGCATTTCCTTGGCATTAGCAGCAGCCATCTCGTTATTGATATTGAGATTCTCTAAATCCTCATTATCAATATCAAGCGGATCCTGGTTATTATTATTCTGATTATTCTGATTCTGAGCCTGATTCTGATTATTCTGATTACGTCTCGCAGCCTCTTCCCGCTCCCTAATAACGTCCTCATAGGAATGATACACATTATTCTCATCAAAATATGGTCTTATAGGTTCTTGTTCTCTCATAGGATTTCCCTCTTTTTTCAAACAATTAATAGATTCATTAACACAATTGTACCGCATAAAGCGCAACAAAAGCGTAACAAATACAAGATTTTTATTTATAAGCTATTTATTCATCTTTTTATTAAATGTGAAGCCCAACATTGTAATATCATCGAATTGTGGCTCGCCACCAACAAAGAATCTAACTGCATCAGCCATAGATGCAATCATTCGTTCATTATTATCTTCCTTATGCTTATTCAGAACAGAAAGCATTCTTTCTATTCCAAAGCGCTCTCCATCACCACGTTTAGCCTCATTAAGACCATCCGTGTAAAGGAAGATGCGGTCTCCCGGTTCCATATCAAAGGAGTAACCCTGGAATTTCGCCCCAGGAATAAATCCAATAGGAGGTCCATGAACAGTCTTCTCTATCACAAAGTCATTATCCCCCAGCTTAATAGCAGGATAATCATGACCTGCATTACAAACATCAACATGTCCAGTCACTAAATCAATAATAGCAAACCAGACAGTAACAAACATTCCTTGTTCATTCTTATCGGCAATCATTTTATCGACATATGAAATAATATCTACTGCACTACCGCCAAGTCCGGCACGGGACTTAATCAATGTCTTAGATATTGCCATAAAGAATGCCGCTCCAAATCCCTTATCTGAAACATCTGCCACCTCTACAGCAAGATGTGTATCATCTATCATAAAGAAATCATAGAAATCTCCGGCAACGTCCTTAGCAGGAGTCATTATTGCATGAACATCAAACTCTGACATTTCATTCAAAATCGGATCCCTCTTAGGAAGCATGCCCGCCTGAATTTTAGATGCGAGAGAAATATCAGCACCCACTCTTTCTTTTTCAGTGATCATTTGCTTGATGTTTTCTATGTTATCTATTGTATCCTGCTCCATCTTATCAAGAGCATGGGCAAGATAATAAATTTCCTTAGCTTTATAATTGCTTTCTGTAAGTTCTATTTCTGATTTAATGTTATCCTGAGCAAAACGATTAGCCTCTGCAGAAATATCCTTTATAGGATTGATTACCATGCCACGAAGAATATGAGATTCAACAAAAATAATCAATATAATAACAATAATCTCAATCGCAACAACGCCCTGAATAAAATTCCTTCTGGTATATGTCAATTCTTCTGTATATCTTTGAACACATAAAACACCCTTTACATTTCCCTCTTTATCCTTAACAGGGCTAATAGCTGTTATATGTGGTTTTGCGCCATGCAAATTATAGAGTCTTTCTACAACCTCCATATTGGAACCGTTGTAAACCTTTTTGTAAGCCTCCAATATGTCCGGCTCTGCTTTTTCTCTATGTCCCAGCTCCCATGGAGTATATCCACTTTCAGAACTTACACAGTTAAATACACTGGTAAAGTTTTGCAAATCCTCATCCGGTACAATAACATAAACCACCGACATACCCATTGTCTGGCAGATATGATTAAGAGACTCATTAAACATGTGAAAATACGTAGCATTTTCTATCATTTTAAGTTCATCTTCATCTGAGACAATACGCGCATCCTCCGCAGCGCCTTCATAGAGTGTAGTATAACTATCATCTGACTCACCGTATTGAAGGATTAGCTTTCCTGAATTTAACTCTTCAACTGCTTTTTCCAGTTCTTCCTGGTCATAGTTTAAATACACTGTCGGATCAAATGCACCTAACTCATCATGACAAAGATTAGTAGTTCTGATAACAGATGACTTGTACTCTCTTTCAAAGGAACGTGTAAATCCAAAATAACCCACAAGCTGTACAACGCTGGCGAATATCAAAAGAACAATTATAACAGTCCCTATTGTCAAAAAATACAGACTAAATTTTCTATTCTTAAATCGTCCCAAAGGAAACCTCCAAGCAAAGAAAACAAGTATATTTAAGCAGAAAAGTCACTGATAAAACATTTAACCCGTAACCCCATTTATGTTTTACCAGTGACACTTCTAAACTATTTATTTCAGATTTTTCTTTATTGTAAGAATGTTCTTTCCATCCCTATATTCGTATTCAACATCATCCATTGTCTTTTTAACAAGATGAATACCGAAGCCACCCGGTTTTTCCAAAAACATAACGCCAGATGTATCAACCTCACCACGAGCCAGAGGGTCAAATTGTTTTCCAGAATCCATAAACTCTATAGTAACTGAGAGTGGATCGTCATCTACTTCACATCGAATTTCAGCCTTTCCAATCTCAGGATGATATGCATAGGAAATGATATTAACAAAAATCTCTTCTACAGCCAGTCTGATCTGTCCAAGAATTTTTGTCTCACATCCATATCCATCCAGTTTTTCCTTAATGAATTTCTGAACTACTTCCATAGCTTCATCGACGGCATCTATTATTATAGATCTTCCATCCTCGCTAACCTTATATTCGAGTTCATCGTCTCCATTATTATCCAAATGAATTAAATCCTTTATATCCATTTGTACCTCCCCATATTAAGACTCTTCTGCGGTTGACTCCTCATCCTTTGGCATTTCATCCTCAGGGATAAGGTCATCTTCTGTTATTTCATCTTCAGGATTAGACCAATCAATATCGAAAATTGACTCGTAATCGTCATCATCCTTATGTTTCTTTCTTTCCCTTTCAGCCTTACGCTGATAACGAGCTTCCTTCCATTTATCAAGCAGGGTCTCATGATCCCCGTTAGGTCTTACAATTCCTTCTACTGTTCTTGTAAACTTTCTAGCTGCCAGCATCTTTGGAAATGCAGAAAAGATAGCTCTAGGTGTATATGCTGTAAGACAAAGTCCGTCTTCATCATCTTCATAGAATATCAATACAACCGGATAGAAAAGATAGGTCTTAACAAAAACACATGCTGTTTCTCTATTGGCGCTGATATTAATACGCCTTCCCATGTTTGCCATGGCCTTTTCAACCTTGTAGATTGCCTGGGTACTATTCTCATTAGACTCATAATAATAGGTAGTATGTGATAGTCCCAAAAATCTGGTTTTACTTTCGCCATCAGCAGATCCCCATAACTGGAACCTTACTTCATCTGTAGTTTTAAAACGTCCATCCTCATCCAGCTCTATATGATTAAGCAATATCTTTTTTGCTTCTCTGTATAAAGGATCCTTTTTTCTTGCCAATTTGTGTCACCTCATCCTGGTCTATTAAAGCATCATTTCTTTGATGCATCTTCCACTGTAATTGTTCCATCAACCTCAACAGTTACATCAAATGTATAAGACTTTCCAAGACTTGAACTTGATACAGAAAGCTGTGTTGTCTGTCTATCATAAACAGGATTCTCAGCATTAGCTGTTTCATTCTTCACTATCACAAGGGTTGTTCCCTCTTCGCTGGCAGAATCTGCTGTCATAACTATATTATTAGGATCACTTACAGTCCAATCTGACTGACCATTTACAAATGTAATCGTTGGAGCACCCTGATCATTTGTGCCAACCATGAATGGATACTGTGTATCTGAACCATAAGCATCAGAACCAATTATAACCTTAGGTGTATCAACGAAGGTTACATTTAGTGTTCCTCCATTATCAACAACGTAAATAGGAATACTTACTTTTACTACATCATATTTATAACCGTTTGCATCATCACTTCTCACAAACGAAACGTTTGAAAGACCAGCGGCCTTAGGCGAAATAATAAATTTCGCCTTACCGCCACTCTCTTTTCCCTTAGCAGTTACGCCTACTATTTCTTCATTTTCAACTGAAGTTTCCCAAACAAGATCCTTTGTTTTACTTCCATCTAAAGCTATTGTTATATTACCTGATTTTTCTGTCCTATATGAAACAGGATATTCAGAATCAATTTTAGTAAATGACTTTATATAAGATCTATAAGCAAAGAATCCAATAAAACCGCCTATAGTTAATATAAGTACTATGATACATAAAAATATGATTTTTTTATTCATCGTAAGCTCTTCCTAGTTTTTAGTCTGGTTTCTTTTCTTCAGCATCAGTTGAAGTAGCCTTGTCGGCTTCTCCAGTTCCTTCAACCGTTACTTCTATAACATCCACAAGATCAGGAGCATCTGTAGGATAAACCTCAATCCTGTAGATTACATTTTCATTAGTCTCATTCTTTGGAACTGTAAATACAAATCCATCTGTTGTTATATCAGACAATGTAGATGAAACTTCTTCAAGTGCATCGCCTACCTTTCTGTAAGCTCTAACCTTGAATCCGGCATTACGAGCAGAATTTACAGAATCAACTATAAATACAGTACCCTTAATCTTTTCATCTGCCTTAGCAAGTACAGAGAATGTCTGACCAGTTGTTACAGTTGTCTTAGAACCATCATTTACAGAAACATCAAGTATCTGCTTAATATCTGACATTCTAAGAGTATTATTTGTATTCAGACCTGAGAAGGACTGATCTACTGGCTTATCAATAACCTTACCATTAAATCCTACCTTAATCTGTAGGCTTTCAATCTTCCAATAAGCATTTCTGCTTGCAAGAATTTCCTGAGTCAGATCTGCAGAAGCGTTGTTATTAAGATCCACGCCCTCTCCATTTCCAGCCTCATCAACAATTGTTTCAGCTGTTGATTTATCTTCCTCAGAATCCGGAAGCTGAATATCCTCATTATCCTCATCCAGTTCAACCCTGGCATTGTAAGGAACTATGTAAAGGGATGTCAGCTGCTGATCTTCAGACATTTCCTTAAGGAAGAACTTAACAGTCTGACCCTCTGAATATTCTGCCGAGAATACCTTTTCACTTCCCTGAATGTACTGAGTAATATCCTCATATGTAACCTCAGGTGATGGGTTTGAACCTCTGCAATCTGGATACTTAACTTTCATCTTAACTGCTGATCTTGTACTACTATCTGAAGTCTTTGAAGCATCTGCAGTCTTAAATGTAAGTGATACTGGTGTAACACTATTTTCACCGTATGGATTCTTAGCTGAAACCTTATGTTCTGTCATAATCTCAGTAAGTGCATATGTATCCTTAAATGATGCATAAGATCTTGGATTATAATTATACTGCGAAGCTGTTCCATCAAGTACCCATTGCTGATTAACCTCTCTCTTGTAAACCTGACAAGCAGCCGCATCTATATTACCGCTAAGCTTTCCATAACCTGCTATAGTATAACTAATAACTTCCTTAACACAAGGAACATTATATTCAATTTCTGCAAACAGACCTTCTGAAATCTGGCTGATTCCAATATCTGTAAGGTAAACATATGGTGACTGGAATACAGTCCTTCCATCATCAATCGTAGATGTATACTGGAAGCCTATAGCCACATCCTTTTTCTCTGGGACAAGGTTCTGGGTCTCAGTTCCTGCACCAAAGGCAATAGCAAACTTCTCACAAGAATCATCTATGTGTTTCTTATTATCACTCGGTGTAGCCGTTGGCTTATCCATAGCCCTGGCACCACCAAATTCGTAACAATAGGATTCTATGAGAACTCCTTCTTTAAAGTGCTGAACAATTGCATAAGCTATCTTAAGCTTCTCTGCCGGACAGAATACTGTAAGCTTTCCTGCTCCGGAGAAATCAGCTGCAGAAATGTTTTCCTGATAATAAACCTCATTACCAAGAGCATCATTCTCATGCTTCATTCTGTTACCAGGAGCCTTCTTATAATCTGAGAAAGGCACCTTATATTTGAGTGAGACATCCATCTCAGCACCTTCTGGATTAGTATTCTCATCTGAATACTTAGAAGCTGAAGGGTAAACATAAATGTTTACAACATCATCTGTTGACTCTGGTACTCTTGTTACAGGAGTAGCCCACTCATCAGAACTCCAAACGATCTCATTAGGTGTAAACTCAATTGTATCTATCTGCTTAGCATCGCCAACCTCAAGCTGTTCAATAATAGGCTTTGTGTTATTATTCATACAGAGATACTTCTTAGAAACATCTCTTACATATTCATCGCCATCTGTGAGCTTAAGATCACCATCCTTAGTAACCTGTGAAATAGTAACAGTACCTATATTCCACTCTGAAGTCTCATCTCCGCAATGCTTTGCAGTAAATGTAATACTTCTTATTGTCTTCAAATCTGGAATTGCAGGGATGAAGAATCTATCTGTATGGTTAGGTCTCATCATACATGTAGTATCTGAATAAGTACCTAAACCTGCAGGTGGAACTATCTGAACATTCGTATCCGGATCCGTTGTTGTCTCAACAGATTTAACAGATGTTTCCAGATAATTAGCCATTTCCTGAACCACATCAACTGTAGTCTCATGTTCCTCATTATCCGAGGCAGAAACATATTTTACAACTGCCTTAACAGAACCATGGAACTGATCTACTGAAGAATCTGATAATGGTCCGTATTCAACTTCACAAAGAAGCTTAACATTTCTCTGCTTTCCAGAAACCTTATATACTTTTGACATTTCATCAGCAGTTCTGGCCTTCTGACCATGTGAAGATGCTGATTCAAGTTCATCTCTATAATCAATATCTATCCATCCAACATTAGGAATAAGATATGAAATGTAGCTTCCGCCTCTTGTCTTTTCCGATACAGTGATGGAGCTTATATTAAGCTTATCAAACGGGTCTGCATCCTCCGAAAGATCTTCCGGAATAATTCGTATGCCAGACAAGTCTCCATAATCCTGATTTATCTTAATGGTAAAGTTCTCCGTTCGACCCGACCGGAATCCATCGGCTGAAAGCTGCTGGTTGGCCAGAACAAATCCACTCTTACCATTCTTAAAAATAAGCTGGAAGTAGAAGTAGTTTGTTGAACCAGAGTTACCGTTTCCATCATCAAAATTCTTATCAGCTGCTACATCTACGGCTATATTATAAGATTTCTTTTCTGTACAGAATCCCCAGTCCATCTGAGTCTGATCATAAGACATTGAGTAACGTACATCTGCGTAAGTTGTTTCTCTTACATCTTCCTGAGTTGTTGAATCAAATGAAATCTTATAAGTTTGTCCATGTTTAAAGATCTGGTTTCCTGAATCCTGTTTTGTTTCTACATCAGAGTAGTCAACCATGATAGGATCGCCATTCTCGTCGAACTGTGGAACACCGTCAACAACCAGCTGAACCTTACCAGATCCATCGACAGACTGTTCACCCGCATCATTTGCGCCCTGAATAGAATAATTAGTTCCCTTCAAATTGAAGAATGCAGCTGTGATTGCCTTTCGTCCTATCCAGTAATTTGAATGAACACCTGCAGATTCAACGTCTTTCTTATAAGCAAGACGAGAATCATAATTCTGAATATAGGAAATCTTCAGATTATCCATTACCCAGTTATTATCACCAATTATAGTAATATCCGCACCAGTGAAGTAGTTGAAATCCGGAGCCTCAACCAGGAAGGTTATCTCTCCACCTGCAACCAGACCTGATGTTTCAATAAAGTTATTTCCCTTTACATCCGGCCAAATACCCATATAATCATTAGCGCCTTCTTTGGCCTTATATGCTGGTGTATTTGCCTGTTCACCATCTGTCGTCTGATAATAAAGTCTAAGTGACAGATCATCAGCTGATGTAGTCTTAGACAGATCAGCTGTACTTAATGTAACAAGGAATTTATTCTTACTCTTCTGAGCAGCAACAATAGGATTACCGCTCTTATAATCTACAACCTTAAACTTTTCAGAACCACCTGGAAGTATCTGACGACCTCTTAACTGATCTGTGGTTTGATACATGAAAGGTTCGCCCTTTTCAAACATGTATTGAAGTGTTGCACCTTCATATTCAACGCCATCATTATCTACACCATCAGTAATGTAAGGCATACATCCGCCCTTATACATTGAAATACCAGCTATTCGAACATCATCACTTCCTGTATCCGAAATACTATCTGACATTGCTGAAGTAGCATTGAGAGTCTTTATACCTTTATCACCAAGCTTGGTTCTTGCAGCATTTCCGAGATAAATAATTGGTTCACCCATTATCTTATCCATATCAGGGAAATAACCCTGGAATGCTATGGTGTCACCACGCTGTCCAAAACCAAGTATAGTTTTATCTCCAAGAGTCTGCATGGCTGTAGCATAAGAACTAAGCACAACTGGGAGAAGAGTTTTTCTTGTCCATCCATGCTTATCTTGATACTGAATTTCAATAGCCATATCCTCAACAATACCATTACCCTTATCACTCATGGTAAGGGCCTTCTCGTTAAGGAATGTTTCAAGACCACCTTCATAATAATCTGAGAAGTCCACTCTTAAAGAATATAAACTCTCTTTTGCTGCAAAGTCTTTTTTACTTGAAATAGTTTTCTTGCTTGAACTACTGTTTTTATTATCAGTAGTACTTGCAAAATCAGTCTTTATATATAGTTCTTTTGTCTGATCCTTTGTAATTCTTGTAACAGCATCTGTACCCTGAGTAGTTGTAGGGATAGTAAGCTGTGCACTTCTGTTTGAATATACATCTGCTAACAGAGTTCCCTCAAAATCAAGGAATGATTCACCAGAAACAACTCCGTAGCTTTCGTAACCCTTATATTTATTAACCTTATAAATGGAAAGACCCTGAATAGTCCATCCACCTACTTCTGTATAAACATCAATATATTCAACAGACTTAATTTCTGCTTCAGTGATAAATGCAACATCCTGAACTGTAAATGCATCAAGAGCCTTAACTGAAAGCTCATTCTTTTCATAATTCAGTTGCTGAATAATCTTCTTTCCATATGTATCACTGATATCTTTATTATTTGCATAATACTTAAGTAGCCTTTTACTTCTATCAGTTGCATCAAGATGTGGGAAGATGAACTGCATTCTGGAAACGCCGTCCTTATCCTTGTACTTAACACCAAAGTAAAGAACCTTATCACCAGCTGTAGCACCAGTTGCAACTGTCATACAATAAGTATTAGCTGGAGCTTCATACTCTGTACGGTCTCTCCACTCTTCCATGCCATTAAAAGGTTTATAAGTCTCAGTCGTTCCCTTTGAACGGATTTCATAAGCATCTTCTTCTGTTGCGGTCTCTACTGTACTACCTTCCACTTCATAATCACCACTAACAAGTGGATTATCTTCATCTTCAACACCTTCTCCAACTCCAACTCCTATGAGTTCACCTGAATCCTCAGTGCCGTTCTGATTTCCAGAACCAGTACTGTCTGAAGGAGAAGCAACACCAGATGCAGCCTCCACACTTGCCAGATCAGCAGGAAAATATGACAACACAAAACCAGCAACTAAGATAGCTGCCACAACCCTCTTAAAGCTTATATTCGTTTTTTCCTTAAGTAATTCATAAAATACACGAATCATAATTATACCTCTGTAAATGTGATAAACAGCGTAGTTTACCACCTTTTTTTGTTAGTATAAATTATAGAGGACAACAAAAGCGCAACACTATTTTCATTGTTGCCAAAAATTATTGCCTGATATTCAAAAGACCTGCTAGTCCCGTCATTTCAAAAACTTCCATTACATTCTCATTAACATTAGTAATAGTAAGTTTTCCATCCTTTTGATTAAGCTTTATATAAAGATTACGAATAGAACGAAGACCGGCACTGGAAACGTATTCCAGTTCCTTCATATTTAGTGTGATATTTGTAAATCTATCAGCCATCTGATCAAACAGAGCATCTGCATCTCTTGATGTTCTTGTATCAAGATCTCCTGACATAAGGAGTTCTCCATCAGTTCCTCTGTCGACTAATTTAACATCCATTTTGTATCCTCCATCTATCTAGCTTATTATCTAGCTTCTTTTCTGACTTTCTTAATGTATTCAGCAAGCTCTTCGAGTGTAACATCCATTACTTCCTCGCCAGATTCTTCCATTCTCTCATCTATGCCCATATCAGCATATTCTTCTGCTGCTTCTGCAAGAAGTTCCGCAAACAGGAATGGTGCAGGCTCGTAGTCGTCATCATCGTCATCATCAAACAGACTATCGAACTCATCTTCTTCATCTTCGTATGAATCCTCATCTTCATCGTAGGACTCATCATCTGAAGTTCCTCCGAGCTCATCTGAACTTCCTCCGAGCTCATCTGAAGATTCTTCTTCATCATCATCTCCAAAGAGAACTGTATCGAAGAGTGAATCACCAAAGTCTTCATCTTCTTCATCTTCAAGACCAGCTGAGAAGTCGAGCTCTTCATCTTCTTCACCGAATCCAAAGAGATCATCTGTATCCTCAGGTTCTTCAGAACTTTCAAATTCTTCGAATCTCTCTTCTGCCTCTTTCTCTTCAGCTGTGAAGTAATCATCTTCTGTAGTCTCTTCTCTGTAGCTTGGAGTTTCTGCTGCAGACTCATAGCTTGTAGCTTCCTCTTCAGGCTCGTAGCTTGAAGTTTTTGGCATAGGTACTGCATTTGCTCCAAGAGCTATCCACTTAATCTTTTCTTCAAGCTCTTTAGACATCTCAGCCATCATGACATCTCTGAACTGAGTAAGCTTCTCATCCAGCTCTGCCTGAGTATATATATTCTCTCCAGTAGCCCTTGCTCTTGCAACTGCAGGACTTACAGTTGCTGTTACAGGTTCCTCTACATCATCTGAATAATCTTCAGTATTAACATCTGAATATTCATCTGAGTAGTTATCAGTATATTCCTCAGTAGTATCAGCTGTGTATTCCTCAGCAGTATCCTCAGAATAATTATCTTCATACTCATCTTCAGATACTGTAATATCATCCAGCGAGTCTACTTCCTGAAGATTTATACCACCAAAACGTCCCATGGACATTTCGTATTCTTTACGATTAACAGCTTCTTCTGCAGCGATCATCTTATCAACTGCACTCTGTCTCTCTTCCTTATGCTCTGCTAAAGTATCTTCTGCCTCCTGAGCAGCAGCAATATCTTCAGCCTCATCTTCACTGATTTCACTAAATGTGAAGTTAGACTTAACCTCTCTTACTGAGCCCTCTTCAGCCTCAAGTCTCTTTCTATCTTCAAGGTTGATATCATGCTCTTCTCTACTATCCTTAACGAAGTCTTCCCAAACCTCAGCACCCTCAGTGCCATAGAAGTAGTTACTCTCAAAGTTCTGACTCTCAAACATATCTACGAAGGAATCTGGAACTTCAATTGCAAATGACGATCTGGAGGTTGGGCTCATGATTGTAAATGCCTGGCCTCGTTTTGCGCCAATGATGTCTTCCTGCTCAGTCTCATTAATTCCACCAGCTTTAGCATACAGTTTACACAGATCATCCATATCATTTGGTGCAAGACCAAACACAAAACTATACTGGCAGGCATTGATAATAGCAGATGACTTTCTTGCTATTTCTTCGCTACCTACGAAGTCCTTAATGTTCTGTGTGATAACGATCTGCATACCGTTATACTTACGGATACGCTTAGCCAACTGGAACATGAAGTCCAGAGCAACTGGGAACTTAGTATCAATGAATACATGTGCCTCATCGATTACTACAACAATCTTACGTTTCAGACCATACTTAATATTATAGTCTCTGTTCTTGATAATCTCATTATCAATATATTTCAGAACCAGCAGCATCTGTGCATTTGCAATAGTATTATTTCTATTTGCAAGCATAGACTGGAAGTTGAATACTGAGAAGTTCTCATCTGTTGTAATAGTAGATGGACCGTTCCAGATGTTCGCATTACGTCCGCCGGTTGCAAACTTGGATATATAGTTAACGAGGGATCTGAGAAGCTGTCTCAGATATTCGTTATTTGTTCTTTCAAACTCTGCCAGGATTACATCGTAAAGATCATCGAAAATAGGATAATCTCCCGCCTTAAACTTGGACAGATCAGTATCTGGTGTGATACCAAAGTTGAGGTACATTCTCTCAACAAGTGAGTTCAGGTACTCAAGTGAATCCCTGTCAATATCAGGAAGTATCTGCTTAAAGAACTCCTCCAGGAACTGAAGGTGTGTAGCAAAGCTTCCACCTGGGCCGCCGCCTTCTTCACCTGCCTCATCGTCATCAAGAGCAGTAATGATATGGAAAGGATTCAGCCTACCATACTTAGCATTACCTACGTTAATAATCTTACCGTGAAGTGTATGGGCAAGCTCTGAGTATTCGTTCTCTGGGTCAAGGATAAATATCTTGGCATCCTCAGAGGAAAGATTTGTAAGAAGCGACTTTGTAGCATAAGATTTACCAGAACCAGATTTACCAACAATAACCATATTGGAGTTAACTCGTTCTTCGTCACGTCTAAAGAAATCTATGAATACTGGTATTCCATCGCTCCTTCCAAGCTGAATACCACCAACATCTGATATATGCGCAAAAATCCAAGGAAACATTCCGGCAATTGTATTGGACGGAATTCCCCTGGCCTCTTTCTGAAGTGGATCGTAAGCAGAAACCTGTGAACCTATGAAACTTTGAAGCTGCAGGAAGTCCATTCCTGCCAGTTTCATTCCAGCCTCACTCCAGCTTCTCTTAACAGTCTTTTTCATATCAGCAATATAAGGCATAAGTGTTTCAAAATTCTCTGATAACAGAGGATCATTTGCAGTTGCACTTGCATCATACGCTGTAACATATATATTTACTGACATTAATGCTTCGTTATCCTGCTGAAGGGTAACAAGAAGAGTAGACAGTGTATCTATATGTCCCTGTAACTCAATGATCTTTGAGTCAACACTTGTGGACATATACTGTCCTCTAAGTTCTGCCAGTGAACGGTCGATTGCTCTAATCGCCTTTTCCCTATCCATTGGTGTAGCCTTAACTACAACCTTTGTACCTGGGAAGGACATAACTCCTGCAAGCCAGCTGTCTCCAACAACTGTTGGGAAGCTGATAACACGCATGTTGTGAGTTATAATTCCATTAACCTCAATCTTTCTCATTGAGAATTTAAGGTTTTCAGGCATAGCCCAGTTAGCATACTGTTCTTCTGGGATTCTATCGATTTCCTTTTCATCAAAGTCCAGACTATTGCTGTATTTAAGGAAAAGTGCAAGTCCTCTATTGTCAAGCCTTCTAACAGTAAGCTCACCCTGTTCCAGAAGACTTATCGCCTGTCTGGTATAAAGGTTAAGTCTGTCTCTGTCATTTTCAAAAAGAACCAGATAATAGAAACCATCTATTACCTTTTCCTCAAGACAAAGACGTCTTACCTCGTTGATTCTGTCATACTGAATCTCAACTCTGGCCTGAAGCTCTGCCTCACTTAACATACCACTTTCATAGGATTTTTTCAGAGCATCCAGTTTATCGTACTCGGCTTCCAGGTAATCGTCGTATACGATAGGTCTCTGAATCTTTACTATGTTTGCGCCATATTCGCCGGTAAGTCCTCTAAGGATCTGACCAAAGCAATCCTCTATAGATTTATCTCTTCTATGCTGTGAGAAGAATCTAAATTCTACAGGGTCTATCTCAATAACAGCACCAAAATACTCGCCGTTATATTCAATAAAGTTTTCAGCAATGCCTGTAAATGGCATTATCTCGCTTACATCATTGAAGGAAGCATCTGCCTCTGTATTTCCAGCCTTTTCCTTCTTTTTTGCTGCTGATCTCTCAGCTCTTGCAAGCCAAACAGCATCCTTCTCTTCTTTAGTTGCTGTTTTGCTCTTAAGTATTTTATTTTCTTCTTTTAATAACTCTTTAAGCTGTCTCTTCTTTTCTCTTGCCTCTGCTTTTGCATCTTCTATTTCAGATGCCTTCGCTTCAAGCTTAACCTCTTCATCCTCTTCGGGCTCACCCGACCCAGCCGTATCCACCGATTCAGTTGTTTCAAGAGGTTCAGGAGTTCCAGGTAGCTCATCATTATAGAATGCATCCAGGGTATCCTGTCTGTCACCAGTTGCATTCCTTACTATCGCCTCGTCTGTATAAATTCTCTGGAAACGACGAGGATAAGCCTTGTATCTTAACATGTGCCAGATAAAAACGTACATTGGATCATCATCAAGTCTGAATAGCAGGAAACCGAAAATGGTTGCTACTACTATGGCTATGATCCATCTGAACTTGAAAGAAGTAACCGTGCAAAGGGTAACCAAAGATAAGCCTACCATTGCAACTGCCACATCTGGTATGGTTATGTTCTTAAAAAGCTCAATCTTAACTTTTGTTTTACCTGGAATTAATCTCATGCTAAAAATACACTACCTGATTTATAAATATTAGTTTTGATTATTTTTTTATTACTGTTCTGGTCTTGCTGGAGGTGGGGCCTTAAGTGACTTTGCTTCATTTTCTGCATCCTGCTTAGCATCAGCCTTATCAGCTTTCATATCAATCTCAGCTGACTGCTTAGCATCCTTAAGACTCATGCCATTGTCATTCATCTTATCGTAAGTACGCTGCATCTTATCTTTCTGCTCAGCACTAACCTTATTACCATTAAGATCTCTACCAGTCTTACCTACATGATCAATGTTAGCTTTAAGATCCTTCATCTGACGCTGTCTTGAACGCTCATCCTTCTGTTTTGTAGCAGAAGTCTTTTCACCGCTGTCAAGATCTCTACCAGTAATTGCTGAATAAGCCTTACCAATTGTAGCATCCTTAACAGCCTTACCTGCTGCGCCAAGAGCTCTACCACCGGTAACATTCCATGCACCCTTACCTACACTGGCGATTCCGCCACCAATCTTTGAACCGATGTTAGATGCAGAAAGTGAACCAAGAGCTCTACCAGCTGCTGAGTTCTGAACAGAACCTCTCATATCACCGGCTGTGATAGCCTGCCATCCTGCATTATCTGCAAGAATACCAGTAAGAATACCATTAACACGGCTTACCGCTGTAAGTGCACCATATGAAATAATACACTTAATTATTATCGAAAGTATTGTATAACTTGAAACTTTAAGGTCTGGGCTCCAAATAATTGGAAGGAACATAAGGAACAGCCTCATTGCAAGTACCATTCCCACGATTCCAAGAAGCTGTACAAGGAACGCTGTTGTCCACTGCTTCAGCTTTCCACCATCATCCAGTGGCAACGCCGCAAGTACAAGTGGTGAAGCCAGATAAAGTGTGAGCAAACTGAAAATTCTAACTGAACAGGTTACTATAATAACCAGCATTTCCTGAAGCATCGCTATACCGGTTGCATAAACCAGTATATAGTTAGTCTTCATAGGTGATGGATCAAATACAGCCTTCACATCATCGTAATCATACATATCACTGCCATCTTCTCCATAGTAGAATGGCTGTCTTACTGAGTCATAGAAGCTTGGAGTTTTATTGTATGAAGCTGTTCTGGCAGCGCCCTCACCATTAAAGTTACCCATGGTTGCTGATACGAAAAGTATCTTATCCATTGGAACCTGTTCCGTATTTGATTCTGTATTTCTCTTAAAGCTCTTAAGGACACGGATGTCCGGATTTTTCTTCATTATATCCATGCAATTAAGCATGGCATTTGTAAGACCATCGTTATAGGAATCAAGAGTTGTTTCCTGACTGTAATCATAAGCTCTGGCTAATTGTTCAACCATACTTTGCCAGGTAGGCTCAACTACTCCAGCCTCAATATCATCATTCTTATATGAAATATAATGATAATTAAATACACCCTTGTTACCCAGATACTCCAGGTCACCTCTTATTTCGTTATAGCATGCATTTATGTTATAACGTGATCTGTAGGATGGGTTAAGAGAATAGTTACCAATGGTATTTAGAATTCTACCCATGGCAGCATACTCTTCATCATCAAATTTTATCTCCTGCCTGCCTTTTACAACGTCTCCGCTGTTAGTTACAGCAACGCCAATCTGCTTTATAAGAGTATTCGTTGTTGACAATGCAACAATCATAATAAGGTTCATACTAAAAATAAGTAAAATACTCTTTAAGAGATTACCCAATATAGCTCCCAACGTAACGCCCTGCTGTTTGCCACGAAGGTCAAGTACTTTTCTGATAACCGAGACAATGGCAAAGGCAAAAGCAAATGCAATTCCTATAAGTGCCATTCCTCCATAAATTCCCTTTACATTATCATGAGTAAAGAAAACCATGATTAAGGACTCAGATTTATTATTATACTCAACTGGTACTTCGCCGGTGAAGATCTGCATAATCTCTTCCATCCAGGCAACTACCTTACAAACTCCAACCTCTAAGAGATATAGCAGTCTCCAGATAGTATTTTCCAGGAATTTGGTTATCCAGTTGTCTATCATTTCTCCTATATCAAAACTAAATAAGAGCATAGCATTTCTCCTATCGATTTAACGTAACTATCTCACTCTGAGATTCTTTCTAGTGATATATAGTGCAACACCTATAGCAATAAGGATTGCAACAAATGCAAGAATTAAAAATACTGATTTTATATTCATATACATTAATATTTCGAAAGATTTAGTGGTTGTATTACCAGCCTTATCTGTAACCAGAACGTTATAAACGCCGCTTTCATCTAATGTATTATCTCTTCCAAGAGAAGTTTTTCTCTTATCTCTGGTAACAGAAATTCTATCTTCGCTTTCCAGTCCTTTTACAGTAACTGGACCTCTTGCTTTATCCTCTTTATCTAATCCCTCAAATGTTACCTGAGGTGGTGTATGATCAACATTTATCTGTAAATTATAATCTATACCTGTTGAACTGCAGGTATATGTGATCTCATAGTAACCTTCCTTTGTAAGATCAACTGAGCCAAAGCCTTTATCTGTTTCTACACCGTCTCTATAAACAGACTTTGCAACAAAGCCATCTGGCATAACATACTGACTAAGTCTGCCAGTTTCCTTTTTAACAATCTGGAATGACATCAGCTGTTTTTCGCTATTATCATCCCATGTAAGAACTGTGTAGGAACCATCTTCTGAAACGCTCTTTGGAATTCCATTTAATTTAGCCCCGTCCTTATAGACCGCCACATTAAATTCACCGCTTACAGCAAAGTTTACAGCTCCTGTTGTTACCATCTTGTTGGTAACAGAAGAACTAAAGGTTCCACCAGTTACTGCGAAATTGAACATATGGGATTCCATATTGTATGTAATTCCGTCAGTTACAGAAATCTCTGCACTTTTAATGCTTTCCTCTGATCCCTTTGGAAGTCCTGTGTAAAGATCAATATCGCCCTCGTAATCAAAGTAATCATCATCTTCGTATGTTACGTTTGAGCTATCATCTACCACATAGGTATCATCATCATCTGATGATTCATCTAACCCATCAGCAGCATAAACTATACCGGCAGGCACAGTGCTCCCGAATATTACGAATATAGATAATATTAAAACTAAAGATACAAGGACTTTTTTCATTTTGTTTCCTCTCTGAACGTGCCCGATTAATTATTAATCGAGTGTTCTCAAGCAGTTTCATCCAACTCATCATCATCGCCTGAACCAAGAACTATTTCATTTCTCTTGTCCAGGTCATAGTATACTTCGTCAGCTCTAAACATATGACTTCTCAACTCTTCCATATCCATACGTCCAAATTTGTAATATGGGCAAAGATATGAAGGTGTGTACTTCGTCTTGAGTGGGAAGTTACCGAAAGTAACGATAATTGAATTTCCCGTACTCTCTTTGTTGTTGAGCATCTGAAGCTCTGATGGATAAATAAGTGGTCTTACCTGTGTCTGTGATGAAATATTCATCTCACCGGCCTTGGCACCAACATTCGTAGAAGTGGAATTTGTTCGTACTGTCATATTTCCACATAGCTTTGAGAACTCTTCGCATGTTCCGATGTCATTAGAACCGATGAACATCTTCATACCGCAGTTAGACTTAACGATATCAGCAACCTTCTCACCGTATACGTTGTTAAGCTGTGAGTAGGACTGAACCACCATGTTGAACCAGATCTTTCTGGAACGACCTACAGTGATCATCTTATCGAACTTCTCTATCTTTGGCATGTTACCAAACTCATCAAGGATGAAATAAACATTTCTTGGAAGAGAGAGGTCCTCTCTTGCAGAAGCAACCTTAATGAGGGCTTTATACATACAGAGAATGAATACTGCGGCAAGTCCATGCCTTGTATCCTTCTCATCAGGTATCTTCATAAAGAGTGCAGTTGGTTCTTCAGCGAACCTTTCAGCCTGCACATCTGTTGCTGATGTAAGACCGCAAAGTCCACGATCGTTAAACATATTCAGCTTATCAAATGTAATTGACATATATGAGGAAAGAGTTGTATCTGCAGCAGACATAACCTGACGTGACAGTGTATATGCCTGTGACAGCTTGCTTCTTCCTTCGAAATATTCCTTAAGAGTTGCAAACTCATCTTCGGAATTAGTAAGTGCTTTGTTTATATTAAAGAAGTTGAACTTATCCTTTGTCATGTTAAGGCGTTCATCTTCTGAATCTTCGAGCATTGCTAGACATGTAGACATGATGATTGAACGTGCACCCTTTTCCCAAACAGGATCCTTCTCATTCTCGATAGGACAGATAACGGAAATAAGGTCGTTCAGATCCTCGTACATCTCATCGTAAAACTGCTGGCGGGTTACGGAAACATCATCCTGACAATGACTAAGATCGGCATAAGCCTTTCCACGCCACTCAGCCCATGGCTTGCCAGGCTCTCCTTCGCCATCCATTCTCTTAAGGTCAGGATATTTGGACATATCATCCTTGTGGAACTTAATTCCCTTTCCTGCCTCAACATATTCCTGATACATATCCCAGATGCCATCTAGCGGATTCCAACGGGATGATGAGTAAGTATCACGGAGATCAAGGAGCAGAACCTTGTATCCTCTTGATACCAGGTACTGACTGTGGAGATCAAAAAGTTCTCCCTTAGGGTCAGTCATGATCATTGAGCTTCCTGCTGCTGTAGATGCGAGGAGCTGGATCATAGGATTGATAAATGTTGTGGTCTTACCAGAACCGGTAGCACCGATAATAAGCGAATGCGCTCCCGGCAAAAAGTTGACCTGTAAATGCTTTTTCTTATCAAGGACGGCTCTTACTGGAATACCATCCTTCTTGACTTTGTTCAACTCACTATATAGGTGATGAGGAAAGTATTTATCTCTTTCCTGCTCTGTAAGGAAACGGCTGTTTTCAAGAGAACCCTGAACAACATCAGGCTTACCCTTCTTACTTCCGAGCATGCTTCCACTCTTCTCCATCATGAGAGACTCCAGGTTACTACCTGAAAGAAGCCATATAAGGCCAATTGCAAGAGCTGCAAGACCTCCATAAGCCCAAGTTCTCCACTCCAGAAGCAGATGTGGTTCCAGCTTATAACCCTGACCATTAAGAGAACCTGTAAGCATTGGAGTAAAGGATCTTACTGCAAAGCCCACTATTCCCGCAAGGATTATAAATATCATGATATTCAGAAGTATTTTATGTCCTGTTTTCATAGACATCTCCTATATCGATACAAAAGAAGCGTAGAATTACGCTGAAAAAGATACAAATAAAGCTTCTCTTTATAAACACAATTGGGAATATAGCTTCTGGAGCTATATTCCCCTTATGCTTAACATTTTTTTACTATACTAATTAGTTTCCTGATGAAACTGTTGATGTTGAGTTTGTCTCTCCGATTGAATCGTACATCCAATCTGTAAGAGGTCCGATAGAAAGCTTAAGTGCTACTACAAGGATGAAAATAAGCAGATAACCAATAATGGCTGTCTTAAGTGCCTGCTTTCTCTTCTCCTTCTCCTGTGGCTCCTCAGCAGTTGCGTACTTAACACCTAAGAATACGCAGAAGATTGCTCCACCTGCACTAACAATTGCAAGAATTGGTGTTAACAGACTTGTAAGAAGATCTACGATTGGTGTAGCAACGCTATCAAGATCTGAAGCAAATGCTGTTCCAGTATAGGAAAGTATTGTTACAAGAGATACAAGTGCAACTGCAGCGATTCTGCTAAACATCAGCACCTTTTTACTAGATGCCATAGCCTTAGCTTTAATTAATAATTCTTTCTTCATTTCTCCCATCCTCCTTGGATAATCTAAGTGGTTTTTTGCTCTCAAAGCTATTTTTTGTATCTTATGACTCGATTATATCAGCATAAGCGCAACAAAAGAGCAACACACTCAAAAATATTTTTTTATTTTTTTAAAATTTAGCGATTTTGGGCTAAATCTAGCGGGATTTTGATGATACTTTCTGTACCATCCGGAGTTTTATTTAATGTATATTCTCCGTTACAAAGAATTTTTAATCGCGTTTTCACATTTTTGGTGCCAACGCTCTTATGTTTTTTCTGAGTAGAGAGTTCTGTTTTCTTCCCTCTGCCGTCATCCACAACCTTTATTATAACATATCCGCCCGCTTCCTGTGTGATAATTTTTATCTCATCACCCTCTGAACTCATACCAATTCCGTAGTAGATTGCATTTTCCACAAGCGGTTGGACTGTAAGGGCCGGAATATTAAAATCAGTGGTCTCAAATTCCTTTTTAATAGTGAAATTTCGGGATGGAAGTATCCGGGATAATTTCACATAAGCATCCACATGTTCCATCTCCTGCAAAAACGGTATCATCTTCTCATTTGTAAGCGCTTCAAAGTTCTTCCTTAGATATGAAGAGAAGTCATAGATTGCAGGCTTTACCGATTCAGGTTCTTCATCACAAAGCAGCGCGATCTGCTGAAGTGAATTATAAATAAAATGAGGATGAATCTGTTCCATAAGAAGCGAAACTTTATTTTCCGAAAGTTCAACCTGCTTATTTAGCAGATCTCGCTCCATATCCATCTGATAACCGAAGAAGATTATCAGGAGCATCACTGTTATTCCGAGCCCCATAAAGTGAAGTCTGTCATCGGCCATACCAATGAAGGATGCGATTACTGGGAACATGGTTCCCAGAAGGAAGCCTATACTGGCACCGATCTTCTTTGACGAAAAGAGCAACATTATGATAGCGACAATATACTGAAGGAGGAACGCTCCGTAAATAAAGAATTCATCATTACCAAATATTACAAGGATTAATACCAGCACAGCAAAAAGGGTCTGCACTGTAGTCCAGAAAACACCGTCCCACTTCTGTCCCGTTTCGCGCTCAGTTTCAATAAAGTAAAGCGCAAAGAATGGAGGAAACAGGGCATAGAATACTCTGGAATAGACCAGAGTCGCACTAAGCTGGAACATAAGTCCACCCATAACCAGACAAACAGAAGCAATAAACCACCCCATACGGATGTTGTGAAGCTTCATCTGTATAGCCGTCAGCATAACCACACCTGTCAGGATCATGGAAACGAAAGTACATATCAGGTTTGCTATCGTTATGACATTGTTAAAATCTATGGTATCAAAATCCATACTCTTCTCCTGTCATCCTTAGATAGCATTTTGGTTGTTATAGTTAAACATATAATATTCATAACAGAAGCGTTTCATCTTCTTATATAAATCAAGGCATATCAAGACATATAACAATATAACCAGGCCTAGGATGGACCAGGCAACTGCATAACCTTTCATTCCTCTCAGAAGATAAATTATCGGTGTAAGAATAGCACTCACCAGCATTTGGCTTATTTCCGCAAATATCCAAAGAGGTTTTATTTTCTTTACCTTCTCTGCATTCTTTTCATCGCCCATGAAGATATATAATTCATTCATCCCGTTTATAAGGAATACAATTATCATGACGATAAAGAGACTAGGTATAAAATTAACCAGCATAGCAAGAATGTTCATTACAGCATGGCCACCCAGTGTTGTAGCCAGCCATTTTACGACTCGGCTTATAAGCTCAGCAACCATATATAATTCGCACATATAACAGGAAAGGTTAAACCATTTTGAACGGTTAGCCAGCCTATATAGACAAATAAAAACAGATACAATAGCGAGATACCTGAGGAAGTAGCATACAACATATGCTCCATTCATCATTTGATTCAGAGTAACTGTCCCACTTACCAATAGAACAGAATAAGCGGACAGGGATAGCATTATAAACAACGCCGAAAGAAGCATCGCAAATACTGTGTACGGAAATACCATTATTGCATTGTAATCAAACTTTGAATTCATAATACTTCCCTACGCAAAATAAAGACAGCTCTCGCTATAATATCATTCTTTCCAAATGATTATTATAACGAGAGCTGTCCAACAAATGTCCAACAAAAACACAAGATATTGTGTCAAAAACTAGTTTTTTTAGTATTCAGGCACAATTATATCAATAGTTGAATCGTTTGTCATATCCATAACATTACTAGTATTCTTCGGATTAAGTGTAACAGCTGTTGATGTTTTTTCTAGTACAACTGTAGGTTTATTATCAACACCTTCAAGCCCATATCCCTTTTTTAAATAGTTACTTGTATCATGAGAACCACTACTTGCGCCTGTAGCAAAATAGTACATTTCTAGTTCGTCATATCTGTCAACAAGCTCCCACCATTCGTCCAACTTTTCTGCCGGGATTTCAATATATTCAAATTTATTATTTGTATAGTAAAGTTTTAAATAATACTTCAAGTTCCTAGTACGAAATGAAGTTTCATATTTGGTGTTTTGATAACCACTTCCAAATAGTTTCGTATTAACCGCTTCAACATGATATATATTACCCGTAGCAGCTAAGAGATCCGCTGATCTACTAGAATCGCTAGATATCCATTCCAGATTCTGCATATTACTTTTATTAAGTGTACATTTATCAAGGAATACCAGCTCATCCTTACGGTTAACTCCTGCATATAGAACCGATTTGTTACGATTTTCTATTTTACTTCCCTTATCTATGGTAGCTCGGGTTACCGCAAGTCCACCATAATTAATAAGAGTTGATCCTCCGGTAAGTTTAAGCGTCGCAGAATTGTTCAAATCCGCCTTATCTGTTAACGAATATATTCTTCCACCTTCCATAATGATAATATTGCCGCCATTACATTCAATATTACCCAATGTATTTTCCATAAACGGAGCGATACATCCACCTGATTTTACAAGGAGAGTACCTCCATTCTTAATAACAATCTTACCATTATTTATAAGATTAGTTCCAACAGTGAGCGTACCACCGTCAATAGTGATAACCTTATCCGTCTGGATGATATAGCCATCTGTCATATCAAGATCGCCGTCCTGTTTATCATTTCCAGAATCATTAGCACTTATAAATGCGCCACCCTTTAAAGCCATAAGCTTTCCATCTTTTATAGTCTGGGTCTTTAGTGCCGTCATCATATGAGGGGTACCTACATACCACTTGAATGTAGATATTCCGGCTGGCCTCTTCGCTCCTGTCATTATCCACTCACAGTCCTTATATGGAGCATATGTCATAACATTCATGTCCGTCTGACCACCTGACAAGCTCTTACCACAATCATCGTAAGTAAGATCATTATCAGTCGTATCATTATACATAACCATCATCCAGATATTTTTATTTTTATCTGAGCTCCATTTTGGCACCGACATATGTATGTAATCATTTACTCCGGCAGGTCCGCCCTTTCGGAAATTTAGAATAGGCTCATAGCCATGATCACCCGTTTCCTTAACTGACGCACCATAAAGATAATAACCACCAAAATTCGAAGGATTATAATATGCCGCCTCAGCGTTTGTTACCTGTCTGTTTGGAATAGAAATCTCCAACTCCACATTTTTATTATTGCCTTCAATCTGTCTACTTCTAAAGAAAGGCACGCCCATAGAATCACCAAATGTAAAGAACTTTGAGCGTTTGAAATACGAAGATGGCATACCAGTGGAATAACCCTTTGTATCCTGCTTTACATACATGCTCTTAGCAGCACTGAAATAATATGATAGAGAATGCTGCATATTGTCAAAATCTAATCCATAATACCCTTTTTTATAATAAGCCGAAGTCTCTGGATTATAATCAAGCATAGGAAAGTCATCATAGTAACCATAATCAGTTCTAACATTGCCATAGAAAATATGCTTTCTATCGGCATAAGTAGACCAAACTGTCATTTGATTAGAATATGCACAATATGGGACAAAATTGTCTGTTCCATATATGCTAGCGGCGTTTATGTTCGCACAAAGATTATTACGACCATTCTTAACATTCCAATTATATGTATACGTGCCACCAGGGGCAAATTGACCCGTAACATTAATTCCTAAAACCGAACCATTCGATTTTATCTCAGGTGAGTTTTCTGCATAACATGGAACGATCATTGAAGCGTGAAATTTTTGATCACTCATAAGTGTTCTTATATTATCAGTAGTAACCTCTTCCCACTCCCAAAAACCAATACGAGTAGTATCCGCATCCATTTGATTGCCTGGTTTCTTTTCTTCTTTTTTATCTTCTCCAGTAGTTGTCTCTGTTGTTGTCTCTGTCGTTGTCTCTCCTGCCATTAAAATACTATCCGATTCTTGGGCATTAACAGCATAGGAAGAGCTAATACCAAATACAGATGCCATCATAATAACAGCCGCTGTCGTGGCAAATACCTTATGTTTTTTATTTATTTTAGGAATAATACGGATTTTTCTAAACTTTACCATTTTTATTACTTCCTTTTTTTACGAGAATATCTACACCTGTTTCATTATATTCTCGAGTTTATCACACAAAACGCAACAAAAGCGCAACAAAAGCAAAATTATTTTTCGTCAACTATTGGTTCAAAGAAAATATTTCCATTTCCGTTGAATGTCACATTAAACTTCTTAGTTATTCCTAAGGATTTACTGGACAATGTAAGCACTGCATTTCTGGCGTTATCAGAAGAAGCGGAAGCATTCGTCTCCGTGCCAGCATTCTGTTCCTGTCCCTCAGCAGTTGCTTCATCTGAACTGGCTTCTTCTATTTCGTCCTCGCTTTCCACAACAAAGCCCATCGATTCTCCAGATGATGTATTTTTGTCATTCGGTCCTATATTGCGATCACTATCATCTGTATCAGCCGGAACTTCCACATCTCCGTTCGAAAGAGTCGTTGAAGCTGCATCTTCACCTTCTGTCTGGCTACGCTGAAGTATTACACAGTACATCTTTTCATGCTCACTTGGAATATAAGAAGCAATTCCAGGATCCAGCGTAACCTCCCAATCATTTACACCATTTAGGAAGTTTAAATTACCAAAAAGATCCGGTCTAGCTGTTTCTACTATATCTTCCTCTGTAGAATCCGTTGCAGTAGCATCTGTATCAGTAGCTAAAGAATCATCCTCGTAATTTTTAACCTGAACACCTATATCCTCTGAGTTTCCAGTTAATACTATAGGATAATCTGTATCTTCCGCTACAACATCAAATCCGTCCTGCTGATAATGACCATCCAGATACTGTATTTTCATTCCACTATTATTTTCTGACACATAGATAGGAATATGGATTGTAAACAGGTCATACTTTGAACCAAGAACCTCTGTAAACATTACAAAGTCCACATCAGTCTCACCTGCCATCTGAGGTTCAAGGATGAATTTGGCTTTGCCTCTACTCTGCTTTCCATTCAGCGTTGCCTTGACAACCGCCTCATCCTCAATTCTCACTTCCCAGTTTTTGTCTTTATATTCTTTAGACTTTAATGATACAACAAGATTGCCTTTTTTCTCTGTTATAACTACCGGATATTTTGAATCATAATATAAAGTATGTTCCAAAGTACGGGATCTTCTTGCAAACAATATTGCAACTATAGCAATAATAAGAACAAGAGCGGCAACTATCGGAATGATAATCTTTAGCTTGCTCTTTTTATCAGCACTGTCATCGCCACTCTTCTTCTCTTTTTTCTTCTTCTCTTTTTTCTTCTTTTTCTCTTCCAGCTTATCTGCAGTTATTTTTTTTGTCTCATCTGGAGTATCAGGTGTATTTTGGTTCTTATCTTTCTTACTCATATTTTTCCACTCTTTATTCGTTTACAATTTCTAAACCAACAAAACCTCTATTTATTTCATTATCAATTCACCAAGGGTCATTTCTGCCCAGGAGTATTGAATCATATATTCTCCCATGAAGGAATTGATAGCGTAGCTGTCACCCTTCAGATAGTTAAGATAGTCACAATCAATAAGGGAGCAATCAATGCCATATGCATTCCAACCCTTTACGAATACATTTGCCGCTCCAACCTTCTGAAGGTCATCCCTAAGACTTGATAGGAAAACTCTCAGCTGCTTCTTAAGGGCACGGTCCTCATCTCTATCTTCGAAGAGAACTCCACAGAGCTCGCCAATAGAACAAAGGGCACCGCGTCTGTCTACCATATATGCAAAGAGTTCTTTACTCTTGCTTCTCTTAAATTTAATAGGACGGTCTTCATTATCAAACACTTCAAAATTACCAAAGCACTGAACTCTGATCAGTCCATTTCTTTCTTGTTCAATAGGAGTACGAAGGTTGTCCAGCTCCCTCTGAAGAGCTTCTTTAGTAGCAGGCTTCAGAACGAATCCGCTGGCATGAAGCTGAAAAGCCTGGTAGGTGAATTTCTCATGACCAGTTACAAAGACAATATTTGTCTTAGGAGAAAGCTTCTTAACTTTCATGGAAAGTTCAAGACCTGACATTTCTGGCATTTCAATATCCAGCCATGCCACATCCGGCTTTGTTTCCTCAACGAACTGGAGTGCATCTTCTATCTTGGTGAAGGCCTTGTGAGTTCCACTAGGGTCAATCTCACTCATGATCTTCGCTATTTCCTCTGCCACATTTTTCTGATCATCTATAGAAAATGTAATCATCTGGTACCCCTTTCCTTATCATTACATACTTCCCTTAAACACTACTTGCTAATGATGGGACAGAACCCTCTCAACTTCTTTTCTTAGCATTTCCTGGTTCACAGGCTTCAGTAGAAAGCCATCCGCATGAACGCCGAAGGCATCTACCGCATACTGCTCGTAGGCAGTCACGAAAATAATCCTGATATCGGGATTCGTCTCGCGAAGTTTGTTCACGAGAGTTATACCGTTAATATCAGGCATATTTATATCCAGCATTGCTATATCGACTTGATTATCCTTGCACCACTGAAGCGCCTCACGAGATTTTGTAAAACAATGAATCTCATTCAGCATGGTGATGTTCTTACAAAGAAGCTCCAGATAATCCAATCCTAATTTTTCATCATCTACTAAAACTGCTTTCATAATTCTTCCTTTATAATAACACAATTGAGCATACGGAGTAAATTATAAAACTTCGTGTCCAACAAATGTCCAACAAATAAGTCAGTGAGATCCGGTCCCACTGACTCCAAGATGTGTCCCCACTGACTTATTTAATTTACTTTGTTTGTAATTAGTGCTTCGGTAAGGCCGGCCCAGGAATATTGGTTCATATATTCGCCGCGGTAACGGTTAATCACGGCGATATCGCCCTTTAGAAAGTGATAAAGATCACAATCGAATTTTTCTGTATTTACCCTGAGCATACCCCGTTCGATACTGAGAATTTCTTCTATCCCATATTCTTTTAGGGTTTCGCGGAGGCTTCTGACTATTACATCTATCTGCTTCTGCTTGCTTCTATCATAGGCTTCGTCGCCCCAGAGGACTGAGAATGCAGCAGCTCGTGAAACACTACCACCCTCGCGGTCAACAAGATATGCCAGAAGTTCTCTTGCCTTAGCACGTTTGAAATTAACAACATTCCCATCTACGAAAACATCGAACTCGCCGAAGGTTCTGATTTCAATATGCGCCGGTCTCTTTTCTTCTATACTCTTTTGTGAGAGTGCATATTCAACCTCTTTCTCAAGTTTTTCTTTATTTATCGGTTTTAACAGATATCCGGAGGCGTGAACACGGAAGGCATCCAACGCGTACTCAGAGTAGCCAGTCACAAAGACAACAGAAAGGTCCGGCTGGGCATTCTTCATCTCAGCAGCCAGATTAATACCATTCATTTCAGGTATGTCGATATCAAGAAATGCCACGTCCGCATGGTTTTCTTTCACCCAATCCAGTGCCTGAGTTGCACTCTTAAAACCTTTAACCTCGTCCAGCTGTGGCAGACTTTCACACATCTTTACGATCATATATAAAATTAATTCTTCATCGTCTACACAAATTGCTTTCATTTTTTTGTCTTTCTAGCTTAACGCTGCCTGCTTCTGCTTGCACTTCTGCAAGCAGAACCCGCAGCTTGCTGGTCGCTTCGCTCCGCAAGATTTGCCTTAGCAAATCTTGGACTTGCCTTAAATACTAAATTATTTTAACCTCGTCTTCTGGAACACGAATGTAGATCGTAGTTCCCTCCCCTGGCTTACTATTCACAGAGAGAGTTCCGCCGCACATGCTTTCAATACGTTCCCTGACGTTCTGAATTCCAATGTGCTGACCTTCCTGATCATTTAACTCCTTGGTATCAAAGCCCTTACCATTATCCTTAACTATTATCTCGTAATAGAATTCTTCTCTTTCGCCAAAGCGCTTCTTCTTTTCACCGAAAGGCTTCTTGCTGACTATCACGTCTATCACGCCATTTTCTTTGCCGCGAACCCCATGTCGGATTGCATTTTCCACCATTGGCTGAATTGTCAGCGCCGGAATGTTGAAATCACCGTCCCCGAGCTCTTTAACGTTATAATTTACTTCAATAGATGGGAAACGCACTTTCTCAATGTCCGCATAAACCTTCGTATGCTCCAGTTCCTTGGAGAATGGAATCAGGTCTGTCTGGTTCAACGAATCGATATTCTGTCTTAAATACGTTCCGAACTTCTCGGAGATGTCCGCTGCCTTTTCAGGCTCTGTCATGCAGAGCGCCTGAATTGTAGACAAAGTATTGTAAAGAAAATGCGGCTGTATCTGGGACATCATGATCTGAATTCTCTGCTTTGCTTCCAGATCTTCTTCATGCTCCTGAACATAACCCAGATGGAGCCAAATGTAATAGAAGAGGTTGCAGCTTACGATTGCAGCAGTAAGAAATGCAATCGGCATGCGAGGCGCAAAGATCTTTGAATCAAAGTAAACCGAGAGGATGATCATAATAATGCACCAGACCGGGAAAAATCCCTCAAGTCCACGTCTATAGTTCGCAAAGAACTCAGTAAATTCGTTATTTTTCTGTTGTCTTGTTGAGGCAGAATCTATGTATTTATCAGCTGATAACCAGAAAAGATAGACCATCAAAATAAAACTGATAACATGGCAGGTATAACCCAGAGGTCCACGCTCGAAGGAATTTGTCTTGGTTATTGTAAAACAAATGTTTGAGAAAAATGCAGTCATGTGGATGAGTACATTTAGCAACGCCAGCGACCAGGCAATGATCAGCTTCTGATTTTTTCGAACAAGATAAATCCACATCATGATGATAAAAGGTCTCAGCGAATAGCCAATCACACTGGTGATGATCCTGTAATTACGCATAGCCAGATCTTCCGCGAAGCTGGTTTCCAGATAATTCTGAAGGATCAGGATTATAGTGAAGAGTGTATTTATCAGGATGACTCTTCTATGTTTTTTGTTGATATATGGGTCTATAACAACCGCAAAAATTATTCCTGCAATCTGCAGAAACAGCATAAAATATATAATATAATTTAAAACTTGAACTATCATATTCTTTCCCTATTTCAGTACTACTTTCCTTTATTATGTTCCAATGTTATTTCCAATATTAATGGAATACATTTCCTCCGATATTAACTCCCGAGATGCCATGCTCTTCAGCGTACCATGCAGCCTTAAAATAATAGTTAGGCACATTTCGTTTTCCATTTAAGACATCCTGTGCCGCCTGATAGCATGACTCAGCAGGGCCTCTCGCCAGGATGACTGCATAAGTTCCGATAGATACCGGCTCGAACTGATATGGAGAATAGATTACTCCCTCGATAGTATTCGAGAAGTTCGAACTGGCGACCCTGTTCATAACGACGCTTCCTACCGCCACCATTCCTGGATAACTAACGCTTCCCGCCTCAGCCTCGATAATGCCAGCCAGAAGAGTCAGCTCCTCATCAGTATAATTATATGCATCAACATAGTAATAGTCGGTTCCATCGCCGTCATATACCACGCCACTACTTTCACCATTGTAGGTTCTGTTTGAAAGCACCTCGTTCTCGGCCGCCTCCAGTTCCTGAACCTTGACTCGAAGTTCCTCAGCAAGAGCCTCGGCACTTTCCGCCTTTTCCTTCGCCTCTTCCATGAGAGAGCTAAGCTTGCCGATGTATTCTCCAAGTTCAGCCTGCTCGGCCTCGTATTCTTCAAGCTGGGTCTGACGGTCGTCCCTGAGACGAAGAAGATCATCGTTTTTTTCGTACTTCTCTTCCTCGGCCATCTCCAAATCATCAATTTTATCTTCTACATAATTTGTTATATCGGTTACATACTCATCTCGTCCCAGAAGATCATACATATCCTTAGCCCTGAGTAGAACCGAAAAATCATCCTGCGCCTCAGTGGATTCGTATATTGTACTGAGAACCGCCCCCAGAGCCTGTCTCTTCTCAGAAATCTTATCCTCAACCTCAGCTATGTCTTTCTCGGAAAGCTCAATCTCCTTATCCAGCTGCGCGATGGATTGATTTGAACTCTCGATAAGTTTCGCCTGCTCGGCTATCTCATCATTTACTTCCTTTATATCCTCGACCAGCTGGTCAGCTGTATTCTTATTTGCCTCAGCGGTTTTATTTGCATCTTCATAATCCTTGCCCTCATCACTTAATGTCTGAGCATAGACCTTTGATGCATTATCAAAACCAGGGATGATCGATGCATTATTTGAATCCACAAAAATAGCACTAGTAGTCACAAATAACAATGCCATTGCAAGAATGGCACTAATTCGTCTACTTCTAGCGCTTTTTCCTTTTCTTCTATTTAGTTGTGACCCCAACTTGATCAATCCAGCAACCCTCTAATTTATTCCCAAACTCGGTCCATATGGGCACCGTATTCCAAGTTAGTATTATAAACACTTATGGAGCATGTGTCTATGAGAATTTGTTGGACATTTGTTGGACAAAATTCACAAAATAAGTCAATGGGGTCAGGTCCCGTTGACTTAATGTTATGTTAACCGGTCGATGGTGATCATGAACATCTTTTCGTATTCAGCTACTGCTGGGAATTTTTGGATCATTGGTTGCTGGACAAGGCGGATTTTGAAGCCGTGCATTTCAACAACTTTCTTGGCGATAGAGAGGCCAAGACCAGATCCACCCTTGCTGTTACGGGATTCGTCGCCCATAACAAATGGTTCGAAGAGCATATCCGCTTTTTCTTTTGGGATTTTAACGCCATTGTCCGCCACGATAACGCGAAGGGTTTCGTCTTCTTCAAGGAGGTACAGCCCGATAGACGTTCCAGGCTTGTTATGACGGATGGCATTTGTAATTAGATTTGAAATAACGCGGGAGAACTGAACCTTGTCCGCATAAACAAGAATCTTTTCTTCAGGGATTTCCACATCCAGTTCCATTCCTTCATCCTCGATGTCCTGGTACTGAAATGCGGCCGCCTCGCGGATCATTTCGCATATATCTATATTAGTCCTCATAAGCTGGAAGCCTTTGCTATCCAGTCGAACGTAATCAAAGAGAAGGTTGATAAGGTCGTTCATTCTGCCAGTCTTAGCCTGGATTGCATCCAGGTATTCCTGCTTTTTATCCTCTGTTACCATGCCATCTGTAAGAGCTTTGGAGTATCCTGCGATGGTAGTCATTGGAGTTCTAAGATCGTGAGCAATATCGGAAAGCATCAGGTTCTTCTGCTCGGCATACTCACGCTGTTTTTCCTTCTCGTCATCTTCAATTATCCTCATCTCCCGAACAACTATCTGCGAAAAATAGACAGCCGCGATGATATATGGCGCAATAATAAGTGCCAGGAATCCAAAAAGAACGAGCAGCAGCATGATTTCTTTAAGGATACCCAGTTGTTCTATAACATGTTCCTGATTTGCACCAAGGGCATGAAAAACATTATCAGAAAGGGAATTAATAAAGAAAACCAACTGTGCCGGAAGAATCGCATGTAAAATGGTTCCGAAAACGGAAACAAACACAATAAGAAATGCCATCATCATTCCACCGGCAGATAGCATTTCCATATTTGCATCTGGAAAGAAAAAGCGCATGGCGAATGGGAACAGCGAGTTGTTAAGAACTGCCGTGATAGCAAACTCGGCAACGCTGACCAGGATGATGGTCACCATGAATTTTCGTATAAGATAGTTTCGCAATGTGTGATATTTATTCATATGTATTTCCTAAATTGCTTATAAATTTACTCCGTGACAGATCAGATAGGGTTATTTTTCCAATCGATATCCAAGACCGCGCAAGGTCTTAATGTATTCCGATGGATCATCAGAGAGTTTTGAACGGAGCTTACTGATGCACACCATAATGTTATTATCCGCAATAAAGTAGTCCTCGCCCCAGCCGTTTTCATAAATCTGCTGCTTGGTAAAAACTTTTCCCGGATGTGTCATGAAAAGCTCCATTATCTTATATTCAACGGAGGTAAGTTCAATTGGAACGCCGTTCTTTTTAAGTGTACAGGATTCCTGGTCAAGCTCCAGGTCACGAACCTTAAGACTCTCAAGCTTTACTTCGCTTGAGCCAAGAGAATAGAATCTTCTGATATTAGAATTGATACGGGCCACAGCCTCCAATGCATTAAATGGCTTAGCTATATAGTCATCTGCTCCAAGGTTAAGACCCAGAATCTTCTCGGAGTCTGCATCCTTTGCTGAAAGAATAATAACAGGAACATTGTTGTCTTCTCTAATCTTTCGAAGCACCTGGTATCCATCCATTCTTGGCATCATGATATCCAGCACGCAAAGATCTGGCTTTTCGCTGGTAACCATTTCCAGTGCCTTAATGCCATCCTCCGCCTCGACTACGCTGTAGCCGTCATTCTCCAGATATAATTTCAGAAGACTTCTGATTTCCGCCTCGTCATCTGCAATAAGAATCTTGTATCCCATTTCCAACCTCCACTCGATTTTCACTAATTAATCAACCCACGAAAGATGGCCGAAGCCGAAGCTCCTGCCATCTCCGCGGTTTTATACACTACATTTTACACTCATTTGAGTAATCTAGGCAATTTTATTTTAGAATGTATTTTCCTTTTTATGCTTCCTCTGTACCATACTTAAGTGCTTCGTAAAGAGCTGCATTTGTTGAATACTGATATGGATCTACATAGAAGATTGAAAGGATTCCACATGTAAGGATTGAAAGTAACTGCCATCCGATGAATGAGAAGTCGAGGACAAATGCCTTCCACTTATTTCCGCTCATAAGTCTCTTAGACTCTGCAAATACCTCTTCTGTTGGCATCTCTGGATTATCTGCAAGAATATAAGGAATCATGCGATACTCATAAGACTTGATGATACCAGGAATAACGAAGAGCAGCGACCATAAAACTATGTAAAGATCTCTTAAGAACATTGTCCTAGCTATATTTTTATAGCTATGATCGAATGCAAAAACTACATTTGAGAACTTTGCATCTTCGTCAAGATTCTTGAAGAAGTATCTCTGGCAACCCAGCTCAAGTGGGTTAAAGATAAATGCGTCCAGCGCAAGGGCAAATGCTACAATTGCGAGTACTATAATTGTTACGATTGCCATGATACTGATAATTGCGCCTGCTGGCATATCTTCTGGACCAACTTCAAAGCTATACTTGTTAGCTGATTCTTCTGCTGCAACATCTTCTTCATTTGCATCTTCTGTTTCGTTTGCATCTTCCGTGTCATCAGTTTCACCGATCAAAACGCCATCATCGCCTTCAGATGTATCTTCTACTTCTACTTGGTGACCTGGGATTGAATTAGTTAATTGGCCAAACGTTCCGCTGGCTCCATTTGATCCGGCTGAGCCTCCGATGATGAATGAAAGGATAAGTGCTATCAGCACGCTCTTCCAATAATTCCTCTTGAAAGCTTTCTTACCTCTTGTTTTAACTTGTTTCCTTGTCCACATAATCATACCTCCTTGCTATGTGTGAGCCAGATCAACTTTTAACCTTCACTATATCCCTAACCAAGTTGTACTGGCTTATCTCTTTGTTATGTACACATCATAGCAATACAATCTTTCCAAAAAAATCGCTGAACCTTAACGGTATCTTAACAGTAAATATTTTAACCTTTCCACTAAATATAAGAACCGGACCATCTTGGTCCGGTTCCATAGTTTGAACTAATAATATAATAAATGCAATCTTACTTCTCAATCCACCAGCCGTCAGCGTCGAACTCATACCAAGTTCCACCGATCTTATACCACTTGCCCTTAGCATACCAGCCAGTTGAATCCTTGAACCACCACTTGGTTCCGCTAAGTCTCCATACGCCAGGTTCTGAGCCATCCCAGGCTCCGTCTTCGCCAACCCACCAATATCCTTCTGAGTAAGCTGCCCAGTTACCTGCATATTCATTTGAAGCCATGTAACCTATATCATCAAAGTAATACCAATCGCCATCGATCTTCTGCCAACGAGCTTTTGGATACCATCCATTCTCATCCTCGTACCACCAGCCGGTTGAATTCTTCTTCCAGCCACCTTTGTACTTATAATCTGTCTTGCCGTTTGCGTCATACCACTGGCCGTCTACCCATTCGTTTTTGTAATTCTTCTTGCCACCAGATGAACCACCTGATGAGTTGTCTGCAGCAGGAGTTTCTTCCTTGGCATCTTCTGGAGTTGATGATGGTTCTATAAGAATTGTTTCTGCCGGTGTATCTGCGTTAGCACGAATAGTCCAATAAGTGTATTCATCTTCAGAAACATTTTGAACTGTACCAGAATACTCACGACTAGCCTTCATTACTTTTCCACCCGAAGGTTTTGTAATACTGCAATTGTTTAATGTGATACCTTCTTCCGCAGATAATAAATCACCATATCTATAGGCATCTACCGCAGCTAAACCATGGCCTTTTCCAGTTAAAGAGACTGTAGAATTTGTTATTGTTACAGTGCTATATGCTCTTATATTTCCACCACTTACATTGGCACCATCCTTGATTACAACAGATTGTCTGGCAGAAATCCTATCTGCAGATACCTTTCCACTTCCTGTAATCGTAATATTATTATTGCAATACATATCATAAACTGTCAGATTCTTACTTCCTTCGACAGTTAAATTAACAGCTTCGCCCCCATATCCATCTATATAATCCAGATTTAAATCCTCATCTAAAATAAGCTTAAAATCACCCGAATTAAGATATAAACACGGATAATCTCCGTATGAATAAAACCAACCTTCTGTCGTTTTATCTATATCTTTTTTTGCGGCGTTAAGATCCTTAGCAAATATTTTAACCGGACCATCAGCCGCTTCGACTTTACTTGCGCCAAGACTTGGTACAAAACCGATTATCAGTGCTACAGTAAGCACTATACATATAATGCTTTTAATCCTTTTCTTCATATCGTAACCCTCCTACGTAATTAAGTACAGTTTCTTTAACTATGTAGTCATTATAGCATGGCTCACCCCCTCAACGTCAAGTTTATATAACTATTTTTAGACCATTAGTCTCTTTTTACACTAGTCAGCACAAAAAAATCGGACCCCTTCGGATCCGACTTCATTTTCCTATTCTACTGAACTATATCCAACCTCAAATCCCGCAAGGTTGATATCTACAGTCTTCGGAGGAACCTTGGACTTGATAACATCTATCCACTGCTCTTTGCTGTAGTTCATATGGCGAGCTGCCATACCAAGAACGATTGTGTTGAAGACTCTTGTGTTACCCAGCTCCTCAGCCTTAGCCATTGCATCGATTGAGAACACTCTGTACTTCTCGCGAAGTCCCTCAAGGATATTCTCTGGATACTCAGCCGCACCTGTGATAACAGGCATTGGGTCGATTCTCTGATCATTAACGATAAGCGCTCCATCCTTCTTAAGGAAGTGTGCGTATCTAAGAGCCTCAAGTCTCTCAAATGCAATCAGAACGTCTGCACATCCCTCTTCAACTATAGGCTCAGTAACAACCTCACCCTCAGTTGCATATCTAACGTAAGTTACAACGGAACCACCACGCTGAGCCATTCCGTGTACCTCAGAAAGTTTTACATCATATCCTGCACTCTCTGCAAGACCACCAAGTATACGGCTTGTGAGCAGAGTTCCCTGTCCACCTACACCGACAATCATAATATTTGTAACTGACATAATTCACTCCTATTTTCTTCTATATAATATGTTATCTGAGCTGAATAGCATCGAATGGGCAAAGCTGCTGGCAAAGTCCACAACCATTACACATTGTTTCGTCTATTACAGAGAAGCCTGTTTCCTTATCCTTCTTGATAGCTGGGCATCCAGGAACAAGACACTGTCCGCACTTCATACATTTCTCTGTATCAACGAAGCACTTACCCTTTGGCTGATAACTCTTAAGAAGAGCACAAGGAGACTGTGAAATAATAACTGAAAGCTCATCTCTTGCAACTTCTTCCTTAATTGTTTCTTCAAGTTTCTTCAGGTCGAATGCATCTACTACCTTAACATTCTTAATGCCCATACCCTCGCAAAGCTTTACAAGGTCGATAGCGAGAGTTTCCTCTCCGTTAAGCATCTTACCTGTTGCTGGGTGATCCTGATGACCAGTCATACCTGTTGTTGAGTTATCAAGAATGATAACTGTTCCAGTTGCCTGGTTGTAAACCATGTTCATAAGTGAATTAACACCTGTGTGAAGGAAGGTTGAATCTCCGATAACTGCAACCCAGTTCTTAATCCAGTCCTTGCCTTTACCCTTCTCCATACCATGAAGCATAGAGATGGAACCGCCCATGCAAAGTGTTGTATCTACAACTGAAAGTGGCGCAGCCACACCAAGTGTGTAGCATCCGATATCACCACTTGCGTGAATCTTAAGCTTCTTCAGAACGCTGTATGTTGCTCTATGAGGACATCCAGGACAAAGAATTGGTGGACGTACAGGAACATTTGCTGGATCAGCAAGGTCAAGGTCCTGACCAAGAATCTTCTCACGAAGCATGTTAGCACTGTACTCGCCATCAAGTGGGAACACATCCTTACCCTTGCAGGCAATACCCCAGGCACGAACCTGCTCTTCGATAACTGGCTCAAGCTCCTCAATAATGTAGAGTTCATCTACCTTAGATGCAAACTCCTCGATAAGCTTCTTAGGAAGTGGTGAAACCATACCAAGCTTCAGAACGCTTGCTTCTGGGAAAACTTCCTTTACATATTGATATGGGATACCGCTGGTGATGAAACCAATCTTTGTATCGCCGTAAGTAACCTTATTAATATCTGCGAACTTCTCAGTTGCGCCATCTTCAGCGAGCTTTGCATCTCTCTCGATAACGAACTTATGACGCTTCATAGCATTTGCAGGAACCATAACGTTCTTTGCTGGGTCTCTCTGATATTCCTTATCAGCAACCTCAACTCTGTCTTCTAAGTTTACAACACCCTGTGAATGCGCAATACGTGTTGTAGTTCTAAGAATAACTGGAGTATCATACTCCTCTGATATTTCAAATGCCTTCTTAGTGAATACTCTTGCTTCCTCAGAATCTGATGGCTCAAGTACTGGAACGTGTGAAGAAATGGCAATTCTTCTTGTGTCCTGCTCATTCTGTGAGCTGTAAAGACCCGGATCATCAGCAACAAGGTAAACAAGTCCACCCTTGGCTCCGATATAAGACGCTGTGTACAGTGGGTCAGATGCAACGTTAAGACCAACGCACTTCATAGCACACATTGCTCTAACGCCTGCAATAGAAGCACCCATGGCAACTTCAGCAGCAACCTTCTCATTAGGTGCCCACTCAGCATATACTCCTTCATATTTAACAAGATTTTCGCTCATCTCAGTACTTGGGGTTCCTGGATAAGCAGATGAAACCTTAACACCAGCTTCCCAAGCGCCGCGTGCTATAGCTTCATTTCCTAGCATGATCTTCTTTTCCAAAACACTAAACTCCTTCTTGTTTCAAAATTTATTTAATAAAAATCTATTACAAAAACAATAATCTTCAATATTATAGAGCATTCGAAGTCAATTTACAACTAAAATACTTGGCTTTTTTATCGCTCAGATTATTGATCTTAGCACTCGATCCACCCCTAGCAATATGCACAAAAAAGATTGTGTATATTGCTATGCGTTTTTATTTATATTTTTATTGCAATTTAAATAGAAGCAATCTATAATATGAACGAATTGTGAACAAAGTATGAACTGATTTTAAACCAGATGTAAAGTTTTTATAAATTGAATGTGTTGTTTTTGTGTTTTTGGTCTTTTTGTTGGGAGGGAAAGAAAATGGTCAAAAATAAGAGAGCGCGAAGCAACAAGGGTTTCTCACTAGTTGAGCTAGTGATTATTATTGCTATTATCGCGATACTTGCTGCAGCTATAGGTATTGCTGTTCTTAGATATCTCGAAAAAGGTAGACAGGCAAAGGATCTTTATCATGCAAGTATGATAAAGGATGCCATTCAGGCATATGCTTTTCCAGATGGTTTTCGGGGAAGAAACGTTGAATACGAAGATCCTGTTACTCACGTAAAAGAAAACTATAAAAGAGGATGGATATATGTAGATCAGGAAGAGATAAGATGTTCTGATCAGAGCACCGCTCTTGCACTAATCGAATCCGGATTAGTAAGTGTGAGTGACGAAACATATCAAAAGCTGAGAGAAAACGAAGAAGAGTCAACAAGATGGTTTCCATCAGGTCCTGACGGAGATTATGTTTGCAAGACAAATATCGATGAATATGTTTTCCAGAACAGTCTTGTTGTTATGGCAAGAAACACTTGGAATACATATCAGCTGGATGTATATATAGATGACGGCGGAGAGATTTCACTCGGAGCAAGTGCCTCTAATACTCAGAGATCCGGTGGACATTCGAAGGACGAAAAGGCAGCTTCTACTTTTGCAAAGAAGCTTGGTTTCTCAAATGCTAAGATTACACCTATCGGTGAGCAGCATAGCGGAAGATAATATCTAGCTTTAGAAAATAAAAAACTACCTCGGCAAGAGGTAGTTTTTTTGTAGCTTACAAGTTTTAATTAAAACTCCAAACGTCTTTTCGCGAATTCTAATCCTGGAAGAAGTAGCCTACGCCCCACTTAGTATGGATGAATTCTGGATCAGCAGGTGTAGATTCAATCTTCTCACGAAGACGACGAACGTGCACATCAACTGTACGTGCATCACCTGGATATGTAGCTCCCCAAATCTCATTAAGAAGCTCATCTCTTGAATAAACCTTATTAGGATTTGATACAAGAAGAAGTACCAGATCGTACTCTTTCGCTGTAAGGCTTACCTCATGACCCTTGATAAAGACTCTTCTTGAATCCGTTTCAATCTTAAGTCCCTTCTTCTCGATCACATTTGAAGATGTAATACTCAGGTCATCTCCCTTGTTATTACGACGAAGGATTGCCTTAATTCTCGCCTTAACCTCAAGGATATTGAAAGGCTTTGTTATATAGTCATCAGCTCCGTACTCAAGACCCATAATCTTGTCCATATCATCGCCCTTTGCTGTAAGCATGATGATTGGAACCTCAGAAAATTCTCTGATCATCTGACAAACCTCAAGGCCTGAGAATTTTGGAAGCATGATATCAAGCAAAATGATATCGTAACTGTTTGCTCTCGCTTTATTCACAGCTTCCTCGCCATCGAAGGCTGTATCAACCTCCATGTCGTCCTGCTCCAGTGAGAACTTTAACCCCTTTACAATTAACTTCTCGTCATCTACTACTAATACCTTCTTCATACTTTCTCCTTATAATAAGTTATAAGATTTAATTAACCGTTATATGAGGGCTCAGCTTTTCAAAAGTGCTGTCCCCGATTCCACTTATATTTTTTAAATCTTCAGTGCTGCTAAATGCTCCATGCTCTTCGCGGTATGCAATGATATCTGCAGCCTTTTTCTCTCCAATACCAGGCAGAGTCTGAAGCGTTTCCGAATCCGCAGTATTTATATTTACCAGCGTTTCGTTTGAACCATCTGTCGAGCTACCAGAAGAACCATTTGCAGATGCTCCAGATGAATCATCAGAACCACCTGATGAACCATCTCCCTCGAGAATCCCAAGACTCTCCAGTTCCTGTTTATCCGGTATGTAAACCCGTTCGCCATCCTCAAGGGCTCGCGCCAGATTAACATATCCATGCAGGGCCTCTTCCGAATAACCACCTGCCTTATCGAGTACATCGCTCACTCTTGAACCTGCCGGAACCTCGTAAACTCCCTCGTTTACAACTGCTCCACATATGTACACACAGATAGTGGAATTCTTTTCTGTCTTTCCCTGCCCTTCATCGTTACCTTTATCTTTGGGATGATTTTCCTCGGAATCGTCAGTGCCCTCGGAATTTTCTCCTTCAGATTTTTTTACATCCCCCTTGGAACCGTCATCCTCCTCAGAATCCTGTCCCTCGGAACTCTTCACCAGCTCTTCTTCTCTGGTTTCTTTTTCTTTCATTGTTGTTACGTTAATTCCAGATTCACCACAACCTGAAATTCCAAGCAACACCGACGCCACAAGTATTATAATGGCAGCCGCTCCAATAAATAATTTGAATCGCTTTATTCGCATTAACACCAGTCCTTTCTAAAGTCTCAGACCGGCGTAATATTTTTTGACAAACTACTTGGTTTTATATTCTAACAACTTATTAATTATACCATAAATCGATACTCTTTAAAAGTTATCAGCTAGTTCTACCTGCTTGAATTACTCAGCATCTTCCTTAAGAATAGCTGTTCCAATACCCTTCTCAGTATAGAACTCAAGCAAAAGACAATGCTCAAGTCTTCCATCCAGAATATGCACTCTTGAAACACCATTATTCATGGCATCTATACAATTCTGAAGCTTTGGAAGCATTCCGCCACCAACAACACCATCGTCGATCAGTGCCTGTGCTTCATTGATTGTCATTTCAGAGATAAGGGTTTTCTTATCTGTAGGATCTGTGAAAACGCCCTCTATATCTGTCAGGAAAACAAGCTTCTCAGCATTTATAGCAGTTGCAACTGCACAAGCGCAGTCGTCTGCATTTATATTATAATCATGGTCATCATCCTGACCCATTCCAATTGGTGCAACAACCGGGATGAAATCAGCATCCAGAAGAGAATCGATAACGGAGCTGTCCGTCGCTACAACTTCGCCAACATATCCAATGTCCTTGCCATCAGAAAGCTTCTTCTGAACCTTAAGAAGTCCGGCATCCTTACCGCTGATACCTACAGCGTTAAGTCCAACCTTTGACATAAGTCCTACAAGGCTACGGTTCACGTTATTAAGAACCATCTCTGCAACCTCCAGTGTTGGCTCATCGGTTACTCTGAGTCCATTCTGGAAATGTGTCTCCATGCCAAGTCTGTCTATCCACTTGCTTATCTCCTTGCCACCTCCGTGAACTATGATAGGCTTAAGACCTACCAGCTTAAGGAGTGCAACATCCTGGATGACATTGAACTTAAGGTCCTCATCCAGCATTGCAGAACCGCCGTACTTTACAACGATCTTCTTGCCGCTGAACTTCTGGATATATGGAAGAGCCTCGATTAGGGTTTGCGCCTTCCTCTTAACCTCCTCTATATCATCATTTTTAACCATTTTTATATCCTCTCTGTATATCATAATCTTTCCTCAAAAAAAGTTTTAAGACCTGTAGTCAGCATTTATTGTAACATACTCGTGGGTGAGGTCACAACCCCATGCAACGGCCTCACAGTCCCCATCGTGAAGATCACATATTGCTGTAATCTCGCTAGGTGAAAGCACTTTCAAAGCCTCTTCCTCAGAGAACTCAGGGAGCACTCCATTCTCAATCAGCTTAATGGAGCCCTCATCACTCTCCATGGTGATATCCACCTTCGTAGGGTCGAACTTCGCACCGGAATAACCCATGGCGCAGAAGATTCTTCCGCAGTTGGCATCGCGACCATATATTGCAGCCTTAGAAAGGTTGGATGTTATAACTGACTTAGCCAGTGTCTTTGCAGTCTTATAATCAGGAGCACCAATAACCTTTGCAGTGAAAAGTCTTGTAGCGCCCTCGCCATCAGAAGCCATAAGCTTTGCCAGGTACTCACAAACTGTATAGAGTGCCTCAACAATCTCGCGGAAGTCTGAATTACCAGTTTCTTCCTCATGCTTCTTTGCTACTTCTCTAATATCTGTATCGCCGGTCTCATCTATATCAGCAATGCTGATACCAAGAGAATCGGCAGTAATAATCTCATTTCCAGCCAGGCCATTTGAAAGCCATACAAGAGTATCGTTTGTAGATGTATCCCCATCCACGGATACCATATTAAATGTACGCTCCACAACAGCTCTCAAAATCCTTTGAGCAAGTGTGCGATCAATGCAAAGATCAGAAAGAACGAAGCCCAGCATTGTTCCCATGTTAGGATGTATCATTCCTGAGCCCTTACACATGGCACCTATGGCAACTGTCTTTCCGCCAACCTCAAACTCCACAGCCACTTCCTTTGGAACTGTATCCGTAGTCATGATAGCCTTTGCAGCTTCGCTGGCCTCCATGAATGCATTTGCCTTGTTCCCATCAAAGTACTGGCGAAGAACAGCCGTACCAGAATAAGGAACGCCAATCAGCTCGCGAGAAAGATCGCGGATGCCCTCTTCAATCTTCTTCATTGGAAGCTGTGGTCCGATAACGCCTGTAGACATTGTAA
Organism: uncultured Lachnospiraceae bacterium; assembly: GCA_947168155.1. GTDB lineage: Bacteria > Bacillota > Clostridia > Lachnospirales > Lachnospiraceae > Eubacterium_Q. The sequence goes on from CAMVKW010000003.1 coordinate 63,370, forward strand.
GAACCTGATGCTTATCAACCTCAAGGAACTTGCCTGCAACCTCAGCCTCACGCTCACAGTTCTTATAGCCCTGCTTGCCAGTAGCCGCATTTGCTATGCCTGTATTTACTACTATAGCGCTCGCAACACCCGCAGCTATTACCTGCAGGTCCCACTGAACTGGTGCAGCTTTTACTATATTTCTTGTAAATGTACCAACTACTGTAGCAGGTACATCGCTCTTTATTAATGTTAAATCCCTGTTATCCCCTGTTGGCTTAATTCCAACGCGCTTGCTGGCTACACGATAGCCCTTCGCAGCGAGAATTCCACCCTCTACCTTCTTTACCATACACATCTCCTTGTCAGTCCTGATCAATGTTTGCCTTAAAATCTGTATAAATACAGTGTCTTTCTATAAGATACTCCCTAAACAAGTGAAAAGCAATAGACAAAGTAACGAAAAACCGCCCCAAATGGGACGGTCTATATATATTAGGATTTTTTTTGTGAAAAATGAAGCTCTTATTTAACGCTCCAACCAATCCTAGTAGAATACGTGATTACCAATCTGTGTGTAGCTTCCACTGTACACTGATGAAGGTGTATTCCATGTTGGTCTGAAGCTTGTATAACCACCGATGTTATTTGCACCGTTCAGGGCATCCTGTGCAGCCTGAAGAGATGTTGAAGAACCACCGGTTGAGAGTGCATTTGTAAATGCGCTCGAATAAATTGCTGTGAACTGATTTGGTGCATATACAACAGCTGAGATTGAAGAACCACCCCAAGCACCGCTGTATACACGGTTAAGTACTACGTTTGCAACTGCAAGCTGTCCATCATATGACTCTCCACCTGCCTCAGCATAAACGATTGCTGCAAGGAGATAAAGGTCTGAAGAAGCTGTAACTGTTGCTGCCTGAGTAGTAGCTTCTGTAGTTGCCTCGGTTGTTACTTCTGTTGTTGCCTCTGTAGGAGCCTGAGTTGTAGCTTCTGTAGTAGGCTCAGCCTTTGCAACTGTCTCTGTAGTAGCTGTAGTTGTTGCCTCTGTTGTAGTCTGAGTAGTTGCCTCAGTAGTAACACTTGCTACAACAACTTCTTCAACGCCGATTGCATCTCTATAACTAATTCCCTCTTCAGATGCTTTCTTAGCTACCTGAGTAGCAGCATCATCAGTAAGGATGAACTCTGTCTTAACATATCCCTCATTACCTGCAGCAGATACCATTGTCCAATCTCCATCAGATCCAACAACCTCACCACTGTCACCAGTATTGAGTACTGCAAGAATGTTTCCGTCCTCAGAAGCCTCAGCTCTGAGGTTAAGCCCCTCAGTATTTACGATGAACTTACCTGTCATATCATATTCTGACTTTGTCAGGTTTGTTGTATCGTTAGATGCTGTAAGCACTCCCTCATCTCCGAGACGAGCATACAGATCATTAACTGAATCATCTTCTATATATGAATCATTTCCAACATAGATAGTTAAACCATCATCTTCATTAACGCTTTCAGCTACAAGACTTGAAACAGTCTTTGTATCATCATTTTTACTTCCTATAATATTAGTAGCTACTGTTGCAGTTCCCACAACTGTCGCTACAGTCATAAGTGCAAGTGTATTTCTTACTACGAAATTACTAGAAAATATATATTTTTTTGCAAAAATCTTAGCGTTTTCAAGTTTTATTTCTGTTCTACGGTTCATTTCTGTCCTCTTACCAAAGTAACAACTCTGTCACTTTTATACAAATTTTCTGCATTTTTCTTGCCGTTATGTAAACAAATGTTACATATTATGTAAACAAATGTTACAATTTAGTTCGAATTGTTACGTTTTTGTTACAAATGTATACTACCACCTCGTAACAAATAAGTCAAGTTTTTTATACTTTCTTAAAAACTATTCTACACTTTCTTAAAAACTCTTAACAAATCCGATATTAAGTTGTCACACTTTGGAAATTATCCCATGAAGACGGGCAAAATAAGATTAGTCCTCCAGGGACTGGAAATAATCGTCGATTCCCTTTGCAATGCCACCTGCAACCTTCTTTCTGTACTCTTCAGTACTAAGGGCAATGTCATCGTTTTCGTTAGAAAGGAATCCAACACTAAGAACTGTGGCAGGCATGTCACAGTAGTTAAGAGATGTGAGATTGTCAGTCTCATAGATGCCCATACGTGTAGCGCCTGTGTTCTGGCAGGTCTGCTTCAGAACATCGTAGCACAGCTCGTAGTTCTTCTGATAAAGCTGACCCGTATGGGAATTAGTAGATGTGGCTATGAAGCCAAGAACGCCAGATGCAGTCGGATCGTTTGAAGCTGGCGCCTCTATCTTGATATAAATTTCAGCATCGGCCGCATTTGCCATCTCGGCACGCTTAGCATTGCTGATATCTACATTATTAGTTGTTCGGGACATAAATACAGTGTATCCACGTTTAACCAGCTCGGCATTGAGATATGTGGCGATAGAAAGAGTTACATCGTACTCAAATGTGCCTGTGCTTTTTCCCATGGCTCCTTCGCCCATCTTAGCCTTCATTCCAGCCATTGATGCAGAAGAAGCTGTAGCGTACTCGCCATTATCGTTGAGGGCAGGAGCATCTACCTCAGGACTGATAGGCTCCAGAGCCTCGTCCTCAGTAATCTGCTTAGCTGGATCTATAAATACAACATGGCTGACCTTATTGACATCTGTCTCAGTAGCCCATTTAATAGTAGTTTCTTCAAGATACTTTGTCTGGATGTAGAAAACTCCGCCGTTGATAAGAACCTTGGCCCATTCGTCCTTGATACCTGTTCTTGTAAGATTAACGCCCTTATCTAAAGTTATGTAAACTTCACCTTTCTCCTCAGGTGTCTTTCTTACATTAACATTATCCTGGGTGGTCGCAACATAATCCCTTACCGTAAGAAATCCATCCGAATCCACCATGCTGTCCTCATCAGTCGCCTCCACCTCCGTGGTCTTCTCCTGCTTACCAAGAGAACAACCAGACACGCAAATAAGCATAGCTGCAAGCATCATCACAGCTACACAAACACGAAATCTTCTATTATGGAAGAAACTCATTCTCATAATCACTCCAAATAAGACAAAAAAATTAGAACATTGACCTAATTGCTGTAAATAGGCCGGCGCTGCCGAGTCCCATGATCACTCCGGCGAGGACTACTCCGCTAAGAACAGCGATCACGCTCTTCTTGAAATCAAGGTCAAGGATACTTGCTGCCAGGGTTCCTGTCCATGCACCCGTACCAGGAAGTGGAACTCCTACGAATAGGAACAGTGCAATGTATGTACTACGTCCAGCCTTGGCAGTCAGCTTCTGTCCACCCTTCTCACCTTTCTCAAGGCAGAAGTGGAAGAACTTTCCAATCCACTTAAGACCCTTTGGCCACTCTTTCTTATCACCCCACACCAGAACCTTTCTTGCAAAGAAGAAAATGATTGGAACTGGGATCATATTTCCTATTATCGCTATCACATATGAAAGAGGAATGTTAAGTCCAAGTCCGATTGCATATGGAATAGCCAGCCTAAGCTCAATAAGAGGCACCATTGATATAAAAAACACCAATAAATAGTTTAACATATTTTTCTCCAAATCATGAGTTATACAAAACATCAGAAAGACATTATATCATACTTTTTTCATAATATAATAAGAAAGTTATAAATAGATACTTCTTTAAATTCTGGCAGCCAAATGTATTCTAAATCTGGCTGGCCATATATTCGTTGATACGTTCAATAAGAGTATCACCGTAATAATTCTCGTACATTTCCTTACGCATCTTCAGTGGACTGTTAGTAATAATCGAATCCACATTAAGAAGCATCATGCTCTCCAGCGTATTCTTGTCATCTACTGTCCAGGCATAAACCTTCTTGCCTCGCTTATGCGCCTGCTTGATAACATCATTATTAATGTATCTATATTTAATGCTGAACCCATCGGCGTACTCCAGGTCATAAAAATCACCCATAGCAACCGCCATGACATATATCGTCTTAATCTTAGGATCAGCCCTCTTTATCCTCTTAATCGCACCATAATTCAGAGATGCCACAACGCAGTTGTGGTAATAATCGTACTCTCCCACAATCTCGGCCACCTTTTTCTCGAGATCCTGGTCCGTTCTGGCCGGCTTCAGCTCGATATTCATCTGAGCTCTATCCCCCACCAGCTCTATAGCCTCCCGAAGAGTAGGTATCTTCTCCTCAGCAAACTCTTCCTTATTCGGTCCCGAATACTTCTTCACAGGACTATATTCACGGAGTTCGTCAAATGTAATCTCCCCGACTTTTTTATTCACACCACAAGTCCTTCTCAGACTTTCGTCATGCATGATAACAATCTCGCCATCTTTCGTCTGGCGTACATCTAGCTCAATAACATCTGCGCCGTTCTCAATGGCCTTTTCAAAAGAAGCCAGAGTGTTCTCGGGCGCATTTTCCGAATCCCCACGATGCGCGGTAATTGTAACCTTATCCATGTACTCAACATTGATGGAAATAATATCCATACGCTTGAGCCCATAAAATGCCACGTCCAGGATAATCGCAAGCGAAAGAATAACTGCCAGAATCCTGCGTTCCTTCTTTCTACTCTTCTTTGCATCATACTGATCATAATCGTCGATATTAGGCAGACTCTCATCACCAGGAACAATATTATAGTAGGAATTGCAAATAAAGGAATAAACAAGAGGAATTCCAATCAGAACATACATCACGGAAAATACAATCTTGATGGCCTCGTAAACCATGGTCGCAACCTTCTCAGTCGAATTAGATTCCAGTATCATACCAAGGATTGAATCGGTATAAAAATAGGAAACCGAAGCCGGCACACCAACGGTCAGGATAACCCAGAGGATAATGCCACCTACAACCCTGATCCTGTGTCCCTTCAGTATCTCCTTCGAGCGGTCGATAGACTTGCGGAAGCTTACATTTTCCACGTTAAAAACGTGGATAAGAAAAGTATAATGCGTTGAAACCAGCACCATCAGGACAAAAAGCACCACTGCGGCGATGGTAACGTACATATTTATAGAAACAATATCAATGAAATAAGGGATGCGGATATTCAGAAGGCGGTAGTCCAGAAGCACGCTGGTGATGACTGGGAAGTATACCAGAACGAAAGGAACCATCGGCAGATTCCTTGGGCGGAGCATTCTAAATGCGGCCTTCAGGCCCACAAGAAGCATCCTTATCGGAGATGTCTTCTTCAGGTTGTTCGCGCGATGGAAGGCATAGCTGATGCCGGCCACATCTATCATTATGCACATTGCGATGAAGAAAAGCATAATGAAGAGGAATGCATATGTAGATGGCGCCTTCATGAAACGCTTCACCGTTTCCTTTGTGAGATAAGAGATACCCGACAGATTAACCGCCAGGTTGATGTACAAAAAATAAAGAGGGATGAACATCACAAAAAATACCATCTTGAGCGTAATCTCAAAAATGATATTATACGCCAGGTTAAACCTGAACAATTTGATACTGTCCCTTACGTTCTTCATAAATATATCCTAAATAAGCATCATAGAATCTCCGAATGAGAAAAATCTGTATTTCTCTTCAACAGCTTCCTTGTATGCAGCCATGACGGCTTCACGATTATAGAAAGCAGAAACCAACATAATGAGAGTTGACTCAGGTAAATGGAAATTGGTGATAAGTGAATCCACTATTTTGAATTCGTATCCCGGATAAATAAATATATTTGTCCAGCCAGAAGATGGCTGGATATCTTTTATTTCCACTGGACCATCACCCTCAGCCCCCGGTTTATGAATATCCTGCAGAGTTCCAACAGTCTCAAGAGTTCTTGTACTGGTGGTTCCAACAGAAATCACACGGCCACCATTTCGTCTTGTTTCATTTATAATGTCCGCAGCTTCCTGAGATAATTCATAATACTCAGTATGCATATGGTGGTCTTCAATCTTTTCAACTTTAACAGGGCGGAAGGTTCCAAGCCCAACGTGAAGCGTGAGCCTAGCTATCTTAACACCCTTCTCTTCTATCTGTTTCAGAAGTTCCTCTGTGAAATGAAGTCCGGCGGTTGGTGCTGCGGCACTTCCCTCATGCTTCGCATAAACCGTCTGATAGCGATTCTTATCCTGAAGCTTGTGGGTTATATATGGTGGAAGTGGCATCTCACCTAACTTATCAAGGACCTCTTCCCAAATGCCATCATACTCGAAACGTATTATTCGGTTACCCTCTTCCACAGTGTCGATAACCTCGGCAGTGAGCAGGGCTTCGCCAGTCTCCTCATCCTTACCAAATACAACTCTCGCTCCCGGCTTCATCTTCTTACCCGGTTTCACAAGACACTCCCAAACTCTCGTATTCTTCGAAGAAGTCAATGAGACCTGACCCCATTGACTCAGGGCTCGACTCGGTACGAGTCGTGTCGATTCCGCTGGAATCGAGCCCAGAGATCTGTCCCCAGTGACTCCAAGATCTGACCCCAGTGACTCCAAAATCTGTCCCTCTTGACTTATTTTATCTGTACCGTATCTATCACTGGCATCTTTAAGCAGAAGTACTTCGATAGCCGCTCCGGTTTCTTCTTTCTCGCCCAGAAGGCGCGCAGGAATAACCTTGGTATCATTGATAACAAGGCAGTCACCCGCATTTAAATATTCAATTACATCATGAAATCTTCTATGTTCAATCTCGCCTGTATCACGGTGAATTACCATAAACCTGGAATTATCGCGCTTCTCCAGTGGGTCCTGCGCAATCAACTCCTCCGGCAGATCATAGTAGAAATCTTTTACTTCCATCTTTTATCCTCTATACTTCAAAATGTGTCAATCCACCCCTAGATGAATTGACACATTCGATTTTAATTATTCAGTTTTATATTCAAGTTGCTCTACCTGAACACCCATAGACTCCAACTTTGCTTTTGTAATCCTCAACTGATAATCTATTTCAGTTTTCATATCGTCAGATGCAAGGATTCTTTGGAGTTTAGAATACTCATCTATTAGCAGAATTATTTGTTCTTTTTCAGTCAAATACTCATCCTCCATGTTAAAATCTCCTTTTTGTTTATTTTGACGAACTACAGTTATTTTAACATATTTATCAAAAGATAAAAAGCAAATGCTGGCTTATATTCTATTTTTATGCACGAAGCTCGATGTTCTGCTCTTTAAGTGCTGCAAGGATTGCATCTACAGATGCAGTTACCTCGTCGCTTGTCAGGTTGCGGTCTGTAGCACGGAATGTCAGCGAGTAAGCAACGCTCTTCTTATCAGCAGCAAGCTTCTCACCAGTGCTGTCCTCGAATACATCGAACAGCTCAAGCTTCTCAAGATAGTCGCCTGCATTTTTCCTGATAATCTTCTCAATGTCACCAACGTAAACGTTTCTATCGCAAACAAGAGCAAGGTCACGGCTTGATGCAGGATACTTCGCAAGCTCAACGAACTTGATATCGAAGTTTGCCATCTCAACAATCTTATCCATGTTCAGAACTGCAACGTAGGCATCGCCCTTAATTCCGTAATTCTCAGCAACCATTGGATGCAGCTGGCCAATGTAACCAACCTCAACCGCATGGTCCTTCTTCTTAACAATCTTAGCCTGACGAAGTGTATGAAGGAAAGGATACTCGCTGTGGTCATATTCAGAAGTGGAGATGAATTCTACAGCGTTCTTTGCAGAACCAGCTCCCGCTCCGCTCATATTCAGCTTATCCAGAAGCTCCTCAACAACGCCCTTCATTACGAAGAAATCGCCTTCGCCGTACATACCCATTGCAAGTCTCTGTACCTCATCAAGTGGAAGGTCGCTCTGCTTTCCTTCCTCAGTTGGCTTAGCTGGCCATGTTTCGTGAGGCAGATAAACCGTACCAAGCTCGTACAGACGAACGTTCTTATTACGTCTGCTTGAATTAGTTCCAAGAGATGTCAGCAGACCGTTCAGTAGCTGAGTTCTCATTACCTTAAAGTCCTCGCCAAGAGGATTGATGATCTGAATTGTCTTTCGGAGTGCATTTCCCTCTGGAATAAGCAGCTTATCGAAAGCCTTCTCGCTCTCAAAGCTGTAAGTCATACCCTGTGAAAAACCGTTCTCCTCAACGATTCCGCGAGTAATGCGATTGATAGTTTCATTATAGGAAATGCCACCTATTCCGCCATTTGTTGTAGGCACAGTTGATGGAATGTTATCGTAACCATAAATACGCGCAATCTCCTCAGCCAGGTCTGCCATACAATGCAGGTCCTGACGATATGTAGGAACTGTCAGCATATTTGTGGACTCATCATAAGTAAGGCCGAAGCGGCTAAATGTGTCCAGCTGATCTTCTACGCTAATATTAAGTCCCAGGAGTGCATTCATCTTCTCTGGCTCAAATGGAAGCTGCCATGGCTCAACTGGTGAAGGATAGACATCAACCTCACCCTCAAGAACCTCGCCACATCCAAGCTCCTGAATCAGCTGCACTGCACGTGTAATTGCAAGCTCGGCAAGATTTGGATCAAGTCCCTTGTTGAACTTAGCTGATGATTCTGTTGAAACGCCGTGGCGGCGCTCAGACTTACGAATGTTATTACCCTCAAAGCAAGCAGACTCGAAAAGAATATAAGGAAGCTCCTTAGTCTCAAGTGGAATCATAGAATTCTTTCCACCCTTAATACCAGCCAGCGCAACAGGCTTTGTAGCGTCGCATATCATCAGAGTCTCAGTATCCAGAGTCAGCTCCTCGTCATGAAGAGTTGTGAACTTCTCGCCATCTTCCGCACGGCGAACCACGATCTTGCCACCCTCAAGAGTAGAAAGGTCAAATGCATGCATTGGCTGACCCAGCTCTTCCATAACATAATTTGTAATATCAACGATATTATTGATAGAATTTATATCACGGCTGCGAAGTCTCTTCTGGAGCCACAATGGTGAAGGGCCAATCTTAACATTACGGACAACCCTTCCGATATATCTCTTACAAAGGTCTGGAGCCTGAATCTCAACAGCAATCTTGTCCGAAGACTTCTCGTCGTGAACCTCAGCAGCCTCAACCTTCGCCTTCATCTTATCCAGATCAAAGTCACCCTCTGGATCAAAAGGAACACCGTAAGTAGCTGCAGCCTCGCGAGCCATACCAAGAACTGAGAAACAATCAACACGGTTAGATGTAATCTCATATTCAATGTTTGCATCATTAAGTCCCAGCTTGATAGTTGCATCATCACCTGGCTTAAGGTCCATAAGCTGAATCTCATCATCAGTGAAGATGTAAACTCCGTCCTTATCTCCAGGATAAAGATCAGGATTTGCACCAATCTCCTCGATGGCGCTCATCATACCAGCCGAAGGAACTCCACGGAGCTTGCCCTTCTTAATCTTACCTTCCTTAGGTGAAAGGTCCTCGCCTGTGTGAACATTGAAGACCGCAGTTCCACCATCAAGAACTGTAGGTGTAAAATACTTTCTTGCCTCGCCAGCATACTTGTAAGGGCAAAGCTTAATGATATTTGGCGCGCCAGTAACAATCTGCACGATGCCATTCTCATCCTGACCAGCCTCAACTGTGTGGCCTACATTTACCTGGCAAACCACAAGTCTGTCTGCATCTGGATGTTTCTCAACTTCCATAACCTGTCCAACTACTACTCGGCTAAGCCTAGCGCCAGTTGGTTTCTTGAAATACTTTGTCACACGCTCAACATGAGAACCTGAAAGCGTAATCTTATCGGCAAATTCATCTACCACCTTATCAAGACCCTCATACTCAAGAGTTGAATTTCCATTTTCATCTATATCAACTTCCGGAAATGGAAGATCCGGAACTATCTGTTTTAACCACATTACTGGTGTATCCATTTTTTTCTCCTTTCAATAAGGTATAAATTAAAACTGCTCTAAAAATCTGATATCGTTTTCATATAACAAACGCATATCTGCGATTTCGTACTTCAGAAGTGCTACACGCTCAAGACCGATACCGAACGCAAAACCTGTATAAACAGGAGCATCTGGGTCGTTCTTATCGTTGATGCCGCACATCTCGAGGACATCTGGATGAACCATACCGCATCCAAGAATCTCAATCCAACCTGAGCTCTTGCAGGCTGTACATGCGCAGTCAACCTCGCGGCGAACCAGCTTGCCGCCCTCTTTCACTTCTTCCATCTTCTTAACACGTCCTGTGCCGTGGCATTTGAAGCAGGTTACATCAACCTCTGCAGATGGCTCGGTGAATGGGAAGTGATGTGGACGAAGCTTTGTCTTTGTATCAGGACCGAAGAACTCCTTCGCGAACTGATCAAGTGTGCCCTTCAGGTCAGCCATAGTCACATTCTCACCGATAACCAGTCCCTCAACCTGATGGAATGATGGGCTGTGAGTCGCATCTACCTCATCAGAACGGAAAACACGTCCAGGAGAAATCAGCTTGATAGGAAGAGTTCTCTCAGGGAAGCCCTTAGAAGTCTCCTTCAGCTTTCCGGCAGCTAGCATTACTCTTGCCTGCACAGAAGATGTCTGTGTACGAAGTACAATGTCATCTTCCGTGGTCTCGCCTTTTGACTCATCATGGCGCTGTATATAGAATGTATCCTGCTCGTCTTTTGCAGGATGATCTTCTGGGATATTAAGAAGCTTGAAGTTCATGCGGTCGTACTCAATCTCTGGACCTTCAACAACCTCGTAGCCCATTCCGATGAATACTCGCTCCAGATCTTCGAGAGCTATCTGGTTTGGATGCTTGTGGCCGCGCTGAGTTCTTGTACCAGGGCGGGTTACATCTAACCACTCTGTCTCCATCTTCTTTTCGATAACCTTTGACTTAAGGGCTTTCTTCTGCTCGTTCAGAGCTTCCTCAAGAATATCCCTTACAGAGTTGACCATCTGCCCAACCTTAGGTCTGTCTTCAGGAGCTACATCCTTCATACCCTTCAGGATCTGAGTGAGCTCACCCTTCTTACCCAGGACAGAAACCCTAATCTCGTCCAGAGCTTCAGGAGTTGAGGCGATGGCAATCTGCTTCTGCGCCTGCTCCTTTATCTTGTCTAACATTTCCTTCATCTTCAAAATCCTCCTAGATTTATTTACATGTCATTATTTACAATAAAAAACCGGGTGTAGAAAACTACACCCGGGACGATTCATAAACCGCGGTACCACCCGACTTCTATTTATATAGCACTCATTTGACTTAACGCGCCTAACGTCAGAACCTACTTATTTTCAGAACTGCAGCTCCAGTGTGAAGATAACTATCTACATCTATCTGAGAGGCTTCCAGCCGATGGCCTCCTTCTCTGGCGGTATCTCTACCTGCAGACGACTCGTAGTAGCTTTAAGCACTATCATAGCCTTTTACGATATTAACATCCGTTATTATAGCATTTAATACGCTCAAGTCAAGATATTTAATAATCACTATTTAGTAAGGACTGTACATCAGCTCCTCGATATCACGGTTTCCGTAGTCATACATCTTCTGAAGGATGTAGTTTGTAACTTCCTGTGGAGCGTTGATAACGATTATCTCCATGAAGTTATTAACGTACTTGCACCACTTCTCGTAAGCTTCCTGCTTATCTGCCTCAGTTGGCTCCTTTGTAGCATTGTCCTTGTTGAAACCAAGGCTCTCATCTGAATGAAGAATTTCCTTCATACCCAGAGACTTAAAGGTAATGCCATATGCAATCCTCTGCAGCTCTTCTGTTCTAACGAATCCGCAGTCATACATCTCTGTAATGAGATCCAGGATAACCTCTTCCGGATGATTGAAGTAATGACTCTTGAAGTAAAGATCCTCTTTACGAGCAAGACCTTCAACATCCTGCTGATTATACCAGAAGTATCTAGGGGTCTTTCCATCTTCAACTGGCTCGAAGACTGGAGCTTCAACCTCTTTCTTCTTCTTTTTCTTTTTCTTCTTCTTTGCAGGAGCTGCTGGAGCTTCGGCTGGCATTTCAGGTGTGATAACCGGACCTGCCATTGGTGATACCTCAGGTGTCATAGCCGGACCTGCCACAGCTGGCTGCTCAGGTGTCATGATTGGAGCAGTCTCCTGTCCACCAAGCATATTTGCATTTGGACCTACAGGCGCATCTGCACCAAGAATAGATTCAGGTGTTGGGTTAGGAATAACCGGCTCAACCTTCTCTTCATAAACTGGCCTGTCAACAAATGCACTATCGAAAGATGCATTGTACTCTGGAGCTTCTGCTCTCTCGCGTGCCATCACGTTAAGATCGTCCTCAGACTCCTTAGCGGCGTTACGCTCTTTCTTCAGCTCATCTCTGATTCTTGTTGTATCAAGTTCATTTGTATCTGCATCATCAGGAGTTGGCTCGTAACCATCATCCTGACTATATTCTTCATCTGACTCTTCGCCTTCTGTTTCTTCGAAGCCGTCAGCATCGTCTGCGTCGACATCCTCATCCTCAGCCTCTTCTGCATCAGCGTCAGTATCTTCCGCCTCAGTAGGCTCACCACCAATTATTGGACTAGGACCTACTGGAGCTTCCTCAGCCTCTTCTGTCTCACCAGCATTCTCAGCGTGGATAGCATTTGCAATCTCTTCAACCTTAGCAGCTGCAGCCTCACGAGCCTCGTCCTTCTCAGCCTGCTCAGCATTCTCCATCTCACGGGCAATGCGCTCAGCCTCGACCTTAGCCTTGGTCTCATTTACAGATTCAACTGCTTCGCGGACTCTCCTGGACATCTCATCGTCTTCGTCCTCTTCCTCGTCATCGTCGTCTTCATCCTCTTCATCGTCATCGTCGTCATATGAAGACTTCTTGTCATCTGGAACTTCGCCGCCAGACCTGAGAACCCTTATAGTTATAATAATGAGAACAAGTAAAAAGATAAGTAGTAGCGCCGCAAAACCAAGAATAGCAAGCGTTGTTGTATCCATCTCCTTAAGTCCACTAATAATATCGCTCATCGAAATAACCCCTTTCGAATCTATCATTCAAACCACTCGTTTAACCACGAGCAAATTATAAACCCAATCCTTGATAGTATAGCATAGAGCAACCCAAACTACAACACGAGTTTGCCTTTAAAAGTTCAATTTAAGATAGCTTCTCAATAGCAGCGTCAATACGTTTTAACGACTCCTCTTTACCCAAGATTGACATGAGTTCTGTGGCTCCGCCCGGTGTTGCAGGCTTGCCAGACATAGCCGTTCTGATTGGCCACATAATAAATCCCGTCTTGTATTCCTTCTCAGCACCGAAGGCCTTAAGAAGCTCGAACAAGCTGTCATTGTCGAATGCATTCGCCTCCGCTAAAACTGGGCGCACCTCCTTAAGAAGCTGCAGGCTATTCTCGGGATTAGTCTTCATCTTCTTGTGTGTATACATCTCAACATCATACTCAGGCACTTCCTCGAAGAAATCCACCTGGTCAACGATGTCAGGGAAAATCTCAATTCTGGACTGAACCATACCCGCAATATGCTTAAGATCAAGAGGCTTCTTAATAACCTCCTTCAGGATTGGCTCTGCCTTCTCATAGAATGCATCCGGATCCATCTTCTTAATGTATTCACCGTTCATCCACTTCAGCTTGGTCATATCCAGAACTGCAGGGGATTTTGAAATCTTGTGATAATCAAACTCTTTAACCAGTTCCTCGAGAGAGAAAATCTCCTCGTTACCCTCAGGACTCCAACCAAGAAGTGAAACAAAATTCACGATAGTCTCTGTCAGAAATCCCTGCTCAACAAGATCCTCGAAAGAAGAATGTCCGCTACGCTTTGAAAGCTTTGCATGATTCTCATCAGTGATAAGTGGGCAGTGAATATAAACAGGAACCTCCCATCCAAATGCCTCGTACAGACGATTGTATTTTGGCGCAGATGAAAGGTACTCATTTCCACGAACTACATGTGTAATTCCCATGAGGTGGTCATCTACAACGTTAGCAAAATTATATGTTGGGAAGCCATCGGACTTGATAAGAATCATGTCATCCAGCTCGATATTCTGAACTGTGATAGTTCCGTAAAGTTCATCCTCAAACTTAGTCTCGCCCTCTGTTGGATTGTTCTGGCGGATTACATATGGCACGCCTGCATCCAGCTTTGCCTGAACCTCTTCCTTTGAAAGGCTAAGACAATGCTTGTCATAATGGAAGACAGTCTTCTTCTCGCCATCAATTTCAATCTCCTGATTCAGAGTTGCAAGGCGCTCCTCATCACAGAAACAATAATATGCCTCGCCACGCTCAATCAGCTTCTTAGCATACTCGAGATAAACTCCGTTAGCCATTCTCTCAGACTGAACATAAGGGCCAACGCCGCCGTCCTTGTCCGGACCCTCATCCCAGAGAAGGCCAGTCTCCTTGAGTGTGCGGTATATGATATCAACCGCGCCCTCCATCTCTCTATTCTGATCCGTATCCTCAATACGGAGTATAAAATCTCCACCCTCATGCTTTGCAATCAGATACGCATAAAGTGCTGTACGCAGATTACCTACATGCATTCTTCCTGTTGGACTTGGTGCAAACCTTGTTCTAATCTTACTCATATCTTCCTCCTCATAATAAGTCAATCAAAATCCTCAGGATCTTGTTCTAACAATTTATCCATTTCTTCCTGGGTATATTCCCCAAGAAGCTTCTTTCTCTTCTCCGCCTCGGATTTTTCTGACTCCGACTCGCCACTCTTTAGTTCCGATGTATCTTCTATCTCATCATCGTCCCAGACTTCGGTAACATCGTCCGAGTATTTACTCAGCTCGTATTCAGCCTCTCTCTTTCTGCAAACGTGCAGGTACTCATTAATCTGCGCCCCCACAAACACGAGGTAGATTACGATATCCAGCCAGAACATCAGCATAATGACCGTGGTAAGTGAGCCATACATATAGCTCTTCGAAGCATAAACATCGATGTAAAGCGAGAATATCTTTGTTACAGTAACCCAGGAGAACGCCGCAAACAGCGCGCCCGGAACCTGATTTCTAAATTTTAGCTTCCTGTCCGGCACGATGGTATACATGAGCTCAAACATAACAAACAGCAGAACGAATGTGGCCGAGCCACGAAGACTCAGCACGAGCCAGGTCTCATTCGAGTACTCTGGGAATTTATTTAAAATAAACATGGCAATCTGCGTACCGAACATATTCAGCGGGATCAACGCGATCAAAAGCACCAGGAACACAACCGTATAAACCGCACTGATACTTCTGATAATGAAATAGTTTCGCGTCTGCCTTGAACGATAAACCTCATTCAGACCGTATTTAATCGCCATAATTCCCTTTGCCGCCGACCAGACTGCGATCACCACCGAGATAATAGCCACCGAGCCCGAAGAATTCTTGTACATGTCCGTCACAATATTGCCCACATAGGCCTCGAACCTGCTAGGCAGCACAGCATAAAGTATTTCCAGCAGCTGATCATCTGTAATTGGCAAATACCTAGGAATATTAATAAGAATATTGACGATTGGGAAAAAAGAAAGGAAAATAAAAAATGCCGATTGTGCGGCGAAGGCGCCCATATGCTCATCGGCTGTACTATTTACAAATCTGATAATGTCTTTAAATCGATTTTTCATATTCTTAAATTATTAAACATCCAAGATGCCGGCTCCTACTTTTTG
Source organism: uncultured Lachnospiraceae bacterium (assembly GCA_947168155.1). Taxonomy (GTDB): domain Bacteria; phylum Bacillota; class Clostridia; order Lachnospirales; family Lachnospiraceae; genus Eubacterium_Q. The sequence goes on from CAMVKW010000003.1 coordinate 78,978, forward strand.
ACTCCTAGCTAAAGCTAGGTGGGTACTTGCACCGAGGCTTCTGACGTCCACCCAAGGAGGCATGTCATCCACCCCAAAATATTAAGTTCCCTATAATAAGATGTAGGTTCAAAATACGCAGGAGTTGTCGGACACCTCAGATATTTAATTCATAATCACTTATGATAAATACATTATAGTCCGAAACCCCTTTTTATGCAAGTAAAATGCACTCTTAACGAGGCATTTATCCCTCTTCTTTTTTCGTCAGATGAGAGATGTCTCCGTACACCGGAAGACCCTCTGAATATCCAATCACAACCTCGCCCTGAACGAGAGGTTTAATGTATTCTATCATCTTGTCAGTCACATCGTTTCCAAGCTCATTAATCCATTCCCTTGGAACCTTGGACTCCTGATTTGCAATTGTACTAATATCCACATACTGCAGAATAACTGTATAAGGATCGTTGCTTCCTCTCTTAAGGATAGGCATAACTCCGGTCAGACCCTGTGCCGCCAGATTTGCCGCCTCCTTACCAAGCTCAACCGCCTCATCCAAATCAGTTTTAGATGCTATATGTGCGGCGCATCTCTGCAGAATACTCAGCTCCACAGAACGGCACTTGATACTAAGCTCATCCTTAACCAGGTTCTCCAGATACTTACCAACTCCGGAAAGCTGCATATGTCCAAACTTATCCTCAGCCTTCATCTTAGCACTAAGATAAAGTCCCTTATCATCCCGAATGCCCTCTGACACTGCCACAACGACATTGTTAGTCTTTGACAGACAATCCTTTACATCCTGAATGAATCTGGTCCTGCTAAATGCCACCTCAGGCAGATAGATAAGCTGTGGAGTAGGATTGTATTTGTTTCGAGCAAGAGCTGCAGAAGCTGTGAGCCAGCCCGCATCTCTACCCATTATCTCTACTATAGTAACGCATGGAGCTTCATAAACAGCTGTATCGTGTGCAATCTCCAGCATCGAAGTAGCTATATATTTGGCTGCCGAACCGTAGCCCGGCGCATGGTCTGTGCAAACAAGATCATTATCAATGGTCTTTGGCACACCAATAAATCTTATATCACTTCCAACCTGCTTACCGTAAGTAGCAAGCTTGGCAATTGTATCCATAGAATCGTTTCCGCCGATATAGAAAAACGCAGAAACATCCCATTTATTTAGAACTTCTAAAACTCTGTCATAGAGTGCATCGTCCTCACCAACAAGCGGCATCTTGTATCTGCATGAACCAAGATAACTTGATGGTGTTCTGTAGATAAGACTCAGCTCAGCTTCGTCTGTGCTGATTTCTACTATTTTTTCATCCATAACTCCAACAATTCCGTGGAGTCCTCCGAGAACCTTGTCGAACTTTCCACTGGCAACGGCGCCCTTCACAACACCAACCAGAGAAGCATTTATAGCGGTTGTTGGACCGCCTGACTGCGCGACGAGTGCATTTCCCATCATTCGCCAGACTCTCCGGAATCTTCTGCTGTTTCAGGTAATGGAATCGCCCCCACGCTTCCAAATCCTGTTTCGCCTGTCAGCTGTGCGCTGATATTCTGAACCTGTGTAGTTGGCTGATAATTATCAGTACCAAACAGGAACAGCTGCATTGTCTTAACATTCTCGCTCAGGTCCTGTGGTGCAATGCAAGAACCTTTAGCTGAATTTGAATAGAACTCCCACTGAATTGGGAAACCGCATGACTCTGTGAGCTCGTAGCTCATAACGCCCTTTGCAAGGTCGTACATCTGGTCCTCTGTGATAGATGTTCCGATGTAAGGGAACACCTGATCGATAATAGAATTCAGTGTCTTCAGGTCTGACTGCTTAGCCTTCTGAATCATAGCACTGATAACCTCGCGCTGACGCTCAGTTCTGGTGATATCACCCTGGTCAGTACTACGTATACGGGAATATGCAGTCGCCTGCGCTCCGTTTAGAGTCACATATCCTGTCTCGTAAACACCATCGGAATTGATGCCATTTACCTCTATCTGCTCAGCCAGAACACCGTTGAGGGTATCCAGCTCGTTTTCCTCTACATGAACTGTAACGCCGCCCAGCGCATCAATGGCACGGGTAAGGCCTTCCCAGTTAACTGTTACGTACTCAGAAATATTGAGGTCCAGGTTCTTGTTCAGAGTCTGGAGTGCCAGCTCTGGACCGCCATAAGCATAGGCCGCATTTACCTTTGTAGTAACTGTGCTGCCGTCCTCTTTTGTAATCTCGAGAAGAGTATCACGATAAACCGAAAGGAGTTTAATCTCCTTAGTATCGTTGTTGATGCTGGCAATGATGATGGCATCGCTTCGGTTACCCTTGCCCAGCGAATTATCACGCGCGTCAATACCGAAGAGGGCAATATTTGTGTAGCCCTGCATATCCTCGTTGGCACCCTCGTTGATCTCCAGCTCCTCTTCCTTCATGTCGTTGACATGATCGAACTTCTGATATTTGTCATGGAGATAAACTCGCACAATGCCATAACCAAGGCCCATTATGATGATAAGCTCTATGATGAGCGCAATGCCCCACTTAGCATTCGGGTTCCATCTCTTCTTTTTCTTTTTTCTACTACGACGTTCTTCGAACTTGTCCGCTAAATCGTCATCGTAATCATCGTAATCGTACTTACTCATGCTCTACCATCCTCTTCTTTACTACTTACTTTAAGTTTAGATACATACATTCGTATCCTCAGTGAATCTCTCACCATCTCAAAAATACTTGCAAGACTGATTTTCGATCTATCACTCTTGTTCCTTGAGAAGTTTACCACCACTGGCATTTCTTTTATCACAAGTCCCTTCTTTGTTGCAATTGCCAGTAGTTCTATATCAAACGAGAATCTACTCGTTCTCATTACCTTAAGTATCGGCTGAACGCTCGCCGTCCTGAACAGCTTAATACCCGTCTGGGTATCTTTCAGCTTAAGCCCAAACAGTGCCTTCAGGAACCAATAATAACCGGTGCTCATCACCTTCCTCATAAATGGGTATTCCACCTGTGAGTCAGGATGCATTTTAGAGCCAATTACTATGTCCGCTCCATCTCCTGCTTCCTTCAGGAATCCCTCCAGGAGATGTGGTGGGAGCTCCAGGTCTGCATCGATGAAGGCCACATATTCCGACTTTGCAGATAGCATTCCCCTTCGCACCGCAAAGCCCTTGCCTCGGTTCTCCGGATAGGATATCACACCAACTCGAGAATCTGCAAGTTTTGCGCGCTGAATTTCCTGCTCCGTATCGTCCGTGCTACCGTCATTCACCACGATGATCCTAAAGCTATCGCAGAATTTTTCCACCTGGGTCGCAAGCTCTATTATATTTCTGTAAATTCGTGTGCCCTCATTATAACAGGGCATCACAATGGTCAGTTCTGTCATACTCCCTCAGAATTCTCCTTAACGAAAATTATTTTGAATGTGAGGATCAGAAGTTTAATATCCAGCCAGACGGAATAATGCTCAATGTACATCATGTCCAACTTCAGTTTATTGTAAGATGTGGTCTTATACCTACCATAGACCTGCGCGTAGCCCGTGAGCCCCGCCTTCACCTTAAGTCTGTAATCAAATTCTGGAATCTCATCCTTATACTGCTCAATGATCTCCGGCCTCTCCGGACGTGGTCCCACGATTGACATTTCGCCCTTCAGCACGTTTATCAGCTGAGGCAGCTCGTCCAAATGCAAGTCTCTGATGAACTTGCCAAATGGAGTAACTCTGTCGTCATCCTTCTGCGCCAGCATAGCACCGTCCACTTCAGAATCCATCTTCATTGAACGGAACTTGTAAATCTTGAATACCTTGCCGTCCTTCGTAACCCTGTCCTGCTTGTAAATCACAGGGCCGCCATCCTGAAGCTTAACTCCTATAGCCACCAGCAGCATAAACGGACTAAGCAGTATAAGCATTAAAATGCCAACTACAATATCCATTGCTCTTTTGAAGAATGCCTCCACCGCCGTAATGCCATGATTATGCGTTACGAAAACTGGCATATCGAACAGATGTGTGTCGCCGCTGCTCCAGAGCAGAATGTCTGAAATATAAGGCACAACATACGCGCGAATGTTCTCGCGATAGCACATGTGCAGAATTTCACTTCTTATATCCGGATGCACTCTGTGCAGGATAACTCCATCGTACTTTGTCACCTTTTCCATTATGGCACTAACACCGCGGCTCTCATGCACACTCTCCGCTATATGGAACTTATCGGTTCTGGTATGAAATGTACTCACCATCTCAACCGGACCTTTATCGCCATAAATCAGAAGGAGATTACGTGGCGGATAAAGACGTATTTCCAGGAAATACATCAAGCCGTTATAAATAAAGATCAGGATTATATCGCCCGCAGTCAGGATAAGAAGCATCCCCGGCGAAACGATTTTTCTGAGCGACAAGCACATAATGAAATAAACTATAGCGTTAGATGCAACAAGTGCAAGCAGCTGCGAGAAGATCAGGTCCATAAGTCTCAGGTGCCCGAACTTGTAGCCACCGTTCAGCCTCGTGATAAAAAACAAGATTGCCGCATACAAGATAACAACCAGGTTCTGCGCGCCCTGGAAACTATCATCCAGTTCCTTGGACGTATCATAGAAGCTGTACCAAATATATCCAAACGCTACGGTTTCTATCGCCAGAATTATCATCATCTGACTAAGAGATATTAATTTTTTATATTCATCTCTCTTCTTATAATCCATAATATGACTTATCTGTCCTTGTACATACCCTCGTAGTATTTCTGGTAATCACCGCTAGTTACGTTCTTCATCCAGTCTTCGTTCTCAAGATACCACTTGATTGTCAGGCGAATGCCATCTTTAAACATAGTTTCTGGGAACCAGCCAATCTCTTCCTTAATCTTATCAGGAGCGATTGCATAACGACGGTCATGTCCCTTACGGTCTGTAACATATGTAATGAGATCCTTAGTAACATTAGCCTTGCGAGGATCTGAATCAGGAAGAAGCTCCTGAAGAGTCTCGATGATAATATTGATGATCTCGATATTCTGCTTCTCATTGTGGCCACCGATGTTATATCTCTCACCAAAACGGCCACCCTCAGTCGCCATATCGATTCCCTTAGCGTGATCCATAACATAGAGCCAGTCACGAACGTTCTTTCCGTCACCATAAACTGGAAGGTTCTTGCCAGCCAGCGCATTGTTGATGATCAGCGGAATGAGCTTCTCTGGGAACTGGTATGGGCCATAGTTATTTGAGCAATTTGTGATGATTGCTGGGAAGTGATATGTATCCACATAAGCCTTAACAAGAAGGTCTGAAGATGCCTTACTTGATGAATATGGGCTATGAGGATCTATAGGTGTTGTCTCATAGAAGTATGCATCTGGATCATCAGGAAGTGAGCCATAAACCTCATCTGTTGAAACGTGGAGGAAACGCTTGTCATCCTTGAATGAACCATCCTCATTCTCCCAAGCAGCCTTTGCACAGTTAAGCATTACAGCTGTTCCAAGAACGTTTGTCTGAACGAATACTTCAGGGTTCTTGATTGAACGGTCAACATGTGACTCAGCAGCGAAATGCACAACTCTGTCGATGTCATTTTCCTCAAAAATCTTTGAGATTGCATCCTTGTCGCAAATGTCAGCCTTTACGAATGTATAGTTAGCCTTGTCCTCGATATCCTTGAGGTTCTCAAGGTTACCTGCATATGTAAGCTTATCTACGTTAATAATTCTAATGTCATCACCATACTTCTCAAACATATAGTGAATATAATTTGATCCAATGAAACCTGCTCCACCTGTTACTAAATATGTTCTCATTTTTCATCTCCTTCTTTTGAGGCCTCGCGTCTCAACGAACCGCTTGGCAATTTACATTGTCTATATTTGAAATCAATTATAACTTCGCAAGTTCTGCGGAAATTAATTTATTGACCTCGGCAGGATCACATTGACCCTTCATTTCCTTCATGACGAAGCCGACGATAGCACCAACGGCTTTGCCTTTACCGTTCTTAATGTCATCTACAGCCTTAGGGTTTGCTTCAATAGCTTTCTTAACAACTGCTTCAAGCTCACCGCTATCTGTCTGGATAACAAGGCCGTTCTCTTCAACATACTTCTCTGGATCAAGGTCGTCGATAAAGATTGCCTTCTCGAATACATCTTTCGCAACAGAACCACTGATTTTCTTTGCATCAACGAGCTTAACGAGTTTAGCCAAGTTCACTGCAGAGAATTTCAGCTGATCTGCATCCAGGTTATGTTCTTTCATGAGACGCATTGTCTCAACCATGAGCCAGTTTGAAACCTTCTTAGGTTCAGCGCCTTCCTTAACAGCACCCTCAAAGATTTCGCCAAGCTTCTTGCTGCCAGTAATCTGGTCAATATCGTAATCTGGCAGGCCATACATTTCCTTGTAACGAACCTTCTTCTCATCCTTGAACTCAGGCTGCTGAGCCTTGATTTCCTCAATCCACTCATCACTTACCATTATAGGCACAAGGTCTGGATCTGGGAAGTATCTATAATCCTGCGCATCCTCTTTCGAACGCATTGGATAGGATTCACCCTTAAGGTCGTCCCAACGACGAGTTTCCTGAACAACCTTCTCGCCACTCTCGATGATTGCCTTCTGGCGGTTCACCTCATTCTCAATACAATGTCTGATTGCCTTGAAGGAATTGAGGTTCTTTGACTCAGTTCTTGTTCCGAACTCCTCGCTGCCCATCTCTCGGATGGAAATGTTAACGTCGGCACGCATGGAGCCTTCGTTCAACTTGCAGTCAGATGCATCTAAGTACTGGATAGTCTCGCGAAGCTTCTCGAGATATGCAATCACCTCATCAGCACTTCTCATATCCGGCTCAGAAACAATCTCGATAAGAGGTACACCGGAACGGTTGAAATCTACATATGTATCATCTGTCACAGGATCGTGAATCAGCTTGCCCGCATCTTCCTCCATATGTATCTCGTGGATGCGAACGTTCTTGCTGCCACCCTTTGCCGCGATGGTCACATATCCATTTCGGCAAATTGGATAATACAGCTGTGAAATCTGATAATTTTGTGGATTATCAGGGTAGAAATAATTCTTACGGTCGAACTTTGAATTGCGAGTGATCTCGCAGTTTGTAGCAAGACCAACGCTGATTGCCTTATTAACAACCTCTTTATTCAGCACAGGAAGTGAGCCCGGCATACCAGAGCATACAGGACACACGTGAGTATTTGGCGCGCCACCAAACTCTGTGGAGCAACCGCAGAAGATCTTTGTCTTCGTATTCAGCTCAACGTGAACCTCGAGGCCGATTATAACTTCGTATTCCTTACTCATAACTAGGCCTCCTTTCCTGCTGTAGCATCGACTATATCATCACATTTCAGAGACATATTTTCAAGTCGATACTTTTCAAAACTATATGCTGCACGAATAATTTTCTTTTCATCAAATGTCTGTCCAAGAATCTGAAGTCCAACTGGAAGTCCATCCTTGTCCTCTCCACATGGAACCGAGATACCTGGAAGACCAGCCAGATTGACTGATACGGTGTAAATATCACCAAGGTACATCTGAATTGGATCACTAAGTGATTCACCAAGTTTCAGAGCAGTTGTCGGAGCAACTGGACCAAGGATTACATCGTACTTAGCAAATGCATCGTCAAATGCTTTCTTAATAAGAGCCTTAACACGAAGTGCTTTAACGTAATACGCATCGTAGTAACCGGATGAAAGAACAAAGCTACCAAGCATTATTCTACGTTTTACTTCAGCACCAAAACCTTCAGAACGTGTTTTCTTGTACATGTTGTGGAGGTCTGTATATGAATCTGTTCTATATCCGTATTTAACACCATCGAATCTTTCGAGATTTGAAGATGCCTCAGCACAGGCTATTACATAGTAGGCTGGGATTGCATATTCAACCATTCCCAAGTCGAACTCTTCTACAATAGCACCTTTCTGTTTGAACACCTCTACAGCATCAAGAACGGACTTTTTAACATCCTCGTCAATTCCCTCAAGGAAATAATCGCGAGGTACACCAATCTTCATTCCCTTTACATCATCCACGAGAGCCTCGGTGAACTTTGTATCTGTAGTTCTTGGGTCCTCTGAAGAAGTTTTATCTCCACCAGCAGATGTTGAATCCTTTGGATCGTAACCAGAAATGATTTCCAATACTGTCGCACAATCCTCTACAGTCTTACCAAGTGGTCCAATCTGATCGAGTGATGAACCATAAGCTATAAGACCATAACGAGAAACTCTTCCGTAAGTTGGCTTAATTCCTGTAACACCGCAGAATGAAGCAGGTTGACGAATTGATCCACCTGTATCAGAGCCAAGTGCTACTGCACATGTCTGAGCGGCAACCGCTGCTGCAGAACCACCTGATGAACCACCAGGAACTCTCGTAAGATTGCGAGGGTTCTTCGTAGCTCCGAAGTAGGATGTCTCTGTTGTACTACCCATAGCGAACTCATCCATGTTTGTTCTACCAAGAACAACCGCTCCAGCATCTATAAGTTTCTGAACAGCTGTTGAAGTATATGTTGGAACAAAATTGTCCAAAATGTGGGATGCACATGTTGTAAGAGTTCCCTCTATACACATGTTATCCTTTATCGCTACTGGAACACCTGCCAAAGGTCCTTTCAGTTCGCCTGAAGCAATCTTTCTATCTGCCTCCTCAGCGGACTTTATGGCACCCTCGGTATCCACAGTAATATATGCATTTATTTCTTTATCCTTTGCGCCGATTGCATCCAGGTAAGCCTTGGTTGCTTCGACTGAAGTTATCTCACCTGCGGCTATCTTTTTTCCTAGCTCTACAGCTGATAATGACGGGATTTCTTGCATTGCCGAAATTCTCCTTATTTTCTTTTATATTTTTGTTAATATTTACATCTATTTTTATAATGAACAGGGTATATAAATTTGATAAAATAGTACCGCTACCACCTCTATACCGGTACGGAAAGGAGGTGCTTATATGAACGTATTACTTTCACTAGTGATCTCTGTCGTTGGCAGTATAATAGCCTATTATATCTGCAAATGGTTGGACAGTGATTGACGGTAGCCAGCCTAAGGGATTAAGCCCGCCCTTGTACTAAACTGGGAATAGAAAAAGCCACGAGCTGCAACTCGTGGCTTTTCGTATATGGACTTAACATTACTTTCACTAGTTATGTTTGCCTATTCACACTATAACACCACGAATACTCTTTGTAAAGTATTTAGTATCAACTCTACATACCCTATTCAATTATAATTTACAATCTAGAAAGTCTCAGGTACTATGTACGCCTCATCGTTTCTCTGTGGGGCGTTCTTCAGCATGTTCTCACGGTCGTCTCCGTTAACCACAACATCTTCTCTCATCACATTCGAAATAGGGAAGGTGTGGCTCATAGGTTCAACGTTTGAGGTATCAAGCTCGTTGAGTTTGCCCACATAATCCAGCATCTCAGTCAGGTCCTTCTTTGACTTTTCTTTCTCCTCATCGGAGAGCTCAAGCTTTCCAAGAATACCAACGTACTCAATCACTTCGTCTGTTATCTGAACAGAACCCGGACCAACTGCTTCATCCTCCTGAGAGCTTCCATCTGTGCCCTTCGCACCGACTGTTGCCTTAATTCCGTAAGACTCGGCAATGTCATCTGGTGTCAGATGCACATCTCTCAGCTGTTCTTCTGTAACCTCACCAGGAGCACCGCACATAAGATCCTGTCCATTTCCGTTCATTGGGAAGGCGATAACCTCGCGGATATTCTCCTCATTTCTCAGAAGCATTATCATACGGTCAACGCCCGGCGCCATACCTGCGTGTGGTGGTGCACCAAACTGGAACGCCGTATAAAGAGCTCCGAATTTCTTCTCTAAAACATCCTTGGAGTAGCCCGCAATCTCGAAGGCCTTCTCCATAATCTGCATATCATGATTTCGAACCGCACCAGAGGAAAGCTCCACGCCGTTGCAAACGATATCGTACTGGTAAGCCAGAATGTCCAGTGGATCTTTGTTCATCAGAGCATCAAGACCGCCCTGTGGCATTGAAAATGGATTGTGTGTAAATCCAATCTTCTCTGTCTCTGGATCCAGCTCGTACATTGGGAAGTCATTAATATAGCAGAAGCGATATGCATTCTTTTCGATAAGATCCAGCCTCTCGCCCAGCTCAGTTCTAATCTGTCCAGCGTATAGGCTAGCTTGCATTTCCTTATCGGCTATGAAGAAGATGGTATCGCCGATATTAAGCTCTGCCTTCTCCTTCAGCTCATCCTTCATATCTTCTGGGATAAACTTATCGATTGGTCCCTTGTAGCTTCCGTCATCCAGAACTTCGAGGTAACCAAGACCGCCCATACCAATGCCCTGCGCATACTTCAGAAGTTTCTCGTGCTGACCCTTTGTGAGTCTCTCGTGGATTACGATGGCACGAACTGTCTGACCATGGAATGGCTTGAAAGTACATCTCTGGAAGAACTCAGATAAATCTATAATTATCAGAGGGTTGCGGAGGTCCGGCTTATCAGAACCGTACTTCAGCATTGCCTCCTTAAAGCTGATTATTGGGTAAGGCGCCTGTGTAACCTCATAGCCTGCAGGTGCAAACTTCTGGAATACATCTGTCAGAACTTCCTCACCAACGCGGAATACATCTTCCTGTGTCGCGAAGCTCATCTCGAAATCCAGCTGATAGAACTCGCCAGGAGATCTGTCCGCTCTCGCATCCTCATCACGGAAGCAAGGCGCAATCTGGAAATACTTATCGAAACCAGAAACCATGAGCAGCTGCTTGTACTGCTGTGGTGCCTGTGGAAGTGCGTAGAATTTGCCAGCAAAACGACGAGATGGAACTATGTAGTCGCGGGCACCCTCAGGGGATGACGCGCAAAGGATTGGGGTCTGGATTTCGACGAAGCCCATATCCTCCATCTTGTGTCTAATGTGGCTGATAACCTTTGAACGGAAGAGGATATTATCCTTTACCTTCTCGTTACGAAGGTCCAGGTATCTATACTTCAGACGAACATCCTCACGAACCTCCTTTGAAGTCATGATTTCAAATGGCACCTGAGAATAAACTCGTCCCAGAATATCAACGCTGTGCGCCTCAAGCTCAATTGTTCCTGTAGGGATCTTTGGGTTGTAAGTCTCCTCGTCGCGGTGCTCAACCAGTCCCTCAACGGAAATAGCCTGCTCCTTTGTAATGCCATCGAGAAGGGTCGTATCTCTCATAACGACCTGCATCACGCCGTACATATCGCGAAGATCGATGAACGAAACTCCACCATGATCACGGATGTTCTCAACCCAACCCGCAAGACGAACATTTGAGCCAACATCGGCCTCCGTCATCTTATCGATTGTTTTGTCTCTGTAGATGTTCTTGAATTCCATACTACTATCCTTTCTTTACAAAAAAAGCCTCGAGGCGTCATAAATAACACCTCGGGGCGATTAGTTCTTCTAACCGCGGTACCACCCGCATTTTCCGTCTTCGCTATAAAGCCATCGCGAACACAGCTCATTCGGCACTTAACGCGTTACCCTACGTAGTCACTCAGAAGTGTTCTCCGTTCAACGAGACATACCAATGCAGTAAAACCATTTGACCCACGGTGGCTCTCAGTCCTCGGCCTCCGCTCCCTGTGATAGCCATGCCCTACGGCACGCTGAACATCGTCTTCCTCAACACGACCATATTAAACACACGTGCATTATAATGTATATATCCTAATAACGCAATTGTTTTTTCTTACAAAATTCTTTATGGAATTGAGTAAATTATATTCATTAAGTAAGTACCGTAATTCTTATTTGTAGCCCAACCTTTGTGCTGTGGATTCTCCTGCTGTCCAAGGTACTCGATGTACTGAGCACAACCTCTCTCCACATACTTGAATCTTGGGTCCACACAAGCCTGCTTCAGCGCATCCTTTGAGCCATATGCTTTCAGGTGCTGAACCTGAGCTCTTACACCAGTTCTAACATTTGCAAATGTATAACCAGGATTTCCACCGCCTGTAGCACCAAGTCCACAGAAGTTATACTGATTAGCCTTAACATCACCGCCGAACTGCAGCCATCCTGTCTCGTGCATGATCTGAGCAAATACAAGATCTGAGTTAACGCCCTCAGCATTTGCCTCTTCAACCACGATCTTACAGAATGTATTTATATCAGGAGCGCCACCTGCTGCCATTACAGTAGTAGGATAGCTCTTGCCCTCACGCTTGTATCTGTATACCAGATCAGTTACTGGATGTGAGCTGCCACCCATTACTGAATGAAGCTTTGTATTAGTAACCTCACCGTTTGAATTTGTATTTACGTTCTGTCCCGTCTGGCTTGCCTGATTTGTTACTGAGTAAGCCAGGTCACCACTCTTATAGAAGTAATATGTCTTATTACCGATAATACGAAGGTTTGTAGCCATCTTTGCATCATCATCGAAGTAGTACCACTTGCCATCTGACTTCAGCCAGTTACCAGCAACCAGGTCACCGTCTGCATTTCCGTAGTACCAGTCTGAACCCCATTTAATCCAGCCTGTCTGCATCTCTCCACTAGAAGCCATGAGATAGTACTTACCTTTGACCTTAATGATACCAGTTTCCATCACTCCTTCGCCGTCAAAATAGTACCAATAACCCTTTATCTTCTGCCAGCAGCTTCTAGATAAGTATCCATTATCGTCAGCGTAGTACCAGTTGCTACCCTGCTGCATCCAGCCAGTAAGCATTGCACCACTACCCCAGAGGAAGAACTTCTGCCCTTTAGTAGTAAGCCATCCAGTCTTCATAACTCCCTTATCACCGAAGTAGTACCAGTATCCATTAACCTTCTGCCAGCAATTAACTGCAAGCGCACCGCTGCTGGTTGCATAGTACCAGTTATTACCAGATTTAATCCAGCCAGTTGCCATCTCACCACTGCCGTAGAAGCAGTAATATGTACCCTTAATTCCAACTGTACCAGTAGCCATCTTTCCGTCACCCTTCAGATAGTACCAGTAACCGCTTGAACTCTTTGTCCAAACATTCTTCAGCATAGCACCTGAATCGTTCATGCAATACCAGTCGCCGCCCCACTTCTGCCAGCCAGTCATCATAATACCATCGCTGTTGAAGAGGTAAGTCTGACCAGAAATATTGTTCACGCCAGTTGCCATCTTACCATCGGACTTAAGATACAGCCACTTGCCAGATGAATTCTTAGTCCAAAGGTTTCTATACATCTTGCCATCGCTGGCAAAGTAATAATAATTTCCATTTATAAGCTGCCATCCGGTAACAATCTCACCGTTTGACTTAGCATAATAACTGAATCCATTTACCGCGAAGAATCCTGTGCAGATATTTCCAAGATCATTGTAGTAAATCCAGCTGCTTCCGCTCTTTTTCCAACCCTTGTTTGTTACATTACCATCAACACGGTTCTGCTGAAGAAGTCCGAGGTTCTCAGCGATACCCTGAGCATCAGCCTTACCAAGTGAATAAATCTTATCATCCGATCCAAAGAACTTCTCGCAATCGCCCTGATGATTTATATATGCATGCTCAACGATCATTGCTGGGATGCCATATTCCTTACATCCGCGGATAACTGCGTAGTAGTCTGCGATAGATCCATCAGAATACTTTGTTCCATTCTCAGAACTTCTAGTATATGTAGCACCATTTGCTATACCAAGAGCAGCAAGCTTTTTACCTATTGTTGTACCAACTGTCTTACCAACATTGTAAGCCTGTGAGCTGTAACTGCTATTTGGTACATAAACCTCAGCACCATAACGTGAGTTTGGTGTAACAGTTGAATTACAGTGAAGGCTTACGAAAAGATCTGCACCAACGCTGTGAGCATAGTCGCATCTCCACTGAAGGTCATTTCCAACGCTGCCATGAAGTGATTCAGATGCACTACCACGTGTCAGGTAAACTGTAATTCCAGAAACCTTCTCAAGCTCAGCCTTACATGCATTCGCAATCTTCTGGTTAATATCTCTCTCAACATACTGCTTTCCACCGAAGTTACCAACAGCTCCTGAATCAGAACCGCCGTGGCCAGGGTCAAGCACTACAACTACATTTGCAGGTGCCTTAGAAAATACTAATGTATTTCCTGTTACTGAGAGAAGACTATTTTCATTTATACTCTTTGTAATTCCATCAACTGTAGAATCTACAATCTTCTGTGAATCCTTATCGAGGCTTGCATAATCACTGTTTGAATCATTCTTTGCACTGTCATCGCCTGAAAGATCAACTTTACTATTCTCATCACCTTCAATACCAAGAACAGTTGCATTGTCGAAGTCGCCAGACATATCGATGATCTCGCTCTCAAGCTCAGGATCATATTCCTCAGTCTCTGAAGCAGCAGCCTCATCTTCTTCAACCATGTAGCCATCTGGCTCCTGGTCGATATCTACGTTTACACCAAATCTAGGAGTCATCTCATCATCTGAGAGTAACTTCTCATATTTAACTCCGTCTATTTCGTATCTAACACTCTCTACAAGATATCTACCTGCATAAGAATCATCTGGGAAGTCCAGATAAAACAGCATTGATGTATCGTTAATTGTATCTGCATCAACAACTGTTTCCATAGCTGTTGTTTCATTAAGAAGAACAACCTGTGCATTCTCGAATGCATTTCCACCTTCACCAAGATCTATAACGAGGTACTTATCAGTTGCCGGTGTATCAAAACGTCCATCTTCGATAACTGCAAAGTTAACACCCAACTCGGAAGGAAGAACAACTTCCTCATCCTCAGCTAAATCTTCTTCAGACTCAGCATCTTCTGGAACAGTCTTATCTGAATCCAAGTCTGCCGCATCTGCATCGTCTGCCGCTGCACTACTGCCACTGATATCAGTGTAGCCATCCTTCGCAGCACTAGGCATTGAAGCATCACCTGCTGAAGCAACCTCCTGTGTTTCTTCCGCTGATACATGGTTAAGGCCTTCAACCATGCCGCATGAGAAGATCATTCCCAGCACCAGCAGAGCTATTATTATTCTTTTCTTTGTAGTAGATAGTCTCATTTAAACGTCCTTTCCAATTCTACTTTGAATCTATAATTTATTATTATCAAACTTAATAACTTAGCGCCTCAAAGGGGGAAATTATCCCCTTACCCGAAGACGTGAACCCATTATAAAGGGTTAAAACCATTATGTCAACCCATTTGTTACAAAATTGTTACATTTTTTTTACAAATTATGACATATTTACATTTTTTCACCTGAAATTCATAATTTTTATTCGGTAATCAGAACAGAAAAAGAGTCACCCCTCATCTTCATAGAAAGGGGTGACTCTTCTCAAACTCTATAACAAATAGCCCGCACAAACCTAATAAAGTTTCCAAAAGCCTCAAAATATTACAGCCCATTCGCCACATCAACCAGGTACTGTCCGTAATGAGTCTTCATAAGTGGCTCAGCAAGCTTCAGCAGCTGCTCTTTATCAATAAATCCACGGCGGTAAGCAATCTCTTCTATACATGAAATGTACATTCCCTGTCTCTTCTGGAATGCAGCAACAAAGTCAGCAGCATCAAGAAGCATGTCGTGGTTACCAGTATCAAGCCAGGCAAATCCGCGACCAAGTGTCTCAACCATCAAGGTTCCGCGATTAAGATACTCGTTATTAATAGATGTAATCTCAATCTCGCCTCTGGCTGAAGGCTTAACATTCTTCGCAATCTCAACAACATCATTATCATAGAAGTAAAGTCCAGGAACAGCATAGTTTGACTTTGGATTCTCTGGCTTCTCCTCGATTGAAAGAGCCTTACCATTCTCATCAAACTCAACAACGCCGTACTCTCTCGGATCCTTTACATAGTATCCGAAAATTGTAGCGCCCTTCTCTCTCTCAGCGGCAGCCTTAAGAACCTTCGAGAAGCTCTGTCCGTAGAAAATGTTATCTCCCAGAACAAGTGCAACTCTGTCATTACCAATGAACTCCTCACCGATGATAAATGCATCCGCAAGTCCACGTGGTGTTTCCTGAACTGCATAACTGAATTCCATACCAAGCTGCTCACCAGTTCCGAAAAGCTCCTGGAATACAGGCAGATCTCTTGGTGTAGAGATTATAAGCACCTCACGAATTCCTGCCAGCATAAGTGTTGACAGTGGATAATAAATCATAGGCTTGTCATAAACAGGCATTATCTGCTTTGAAACAGCCTTTGTTAATGGATAAAGTCTTGTACCGGATCCTCCGGCGAGTATAATTCCCTTCATATCAGTCCTCCTCTATAACCTTCCTCAATGAATTACTATAGTATAAATCACCTGTCTTCGCAACCTCAGGATGCTTGCCCATAAACACACGGAATTCTCTTCTCTTCTGGGCAATTGTCTCAAAGCAATCATCCGCATCCTTCGCCCTGCTTGGACGAACCTGGTACTCCGCGTTCGCATCGTAAATAACCTTGCGTCCGTCCTTAGACATCTTATAAGTATAATCTATAATCGCATATTCGCCAGCATAGTCCTCATCGAACTGTCCGTACTTCTCAAGATCAGAAAGACGGAACACCGTAACGCCTCGACGAAGCGCCGAATAAGCACTGTAGTTGAAATACATCTCATCGTACTTACTGTGGCGAGTGTACATCCAGCCTTCCAAGCTACCCATGTCGAGGATAACTCCAGCATGGCTGAGGGTTCCACCTACCGCATAAAGCTTTGCGCCAATAGCCGCAACATCCGACTTACCAGAAATGTAACTGAGCATATTGGAAATGCCATCTTCGCCCATCATTGTTACTCCAGCCTGGATGAACATAATGAACACCTTCGAACTGTCAAAGGCCTCTCTATGAGCCAAATCTTTCTTCACGCTGTCCACTACAATATTCATCTTCACAGATAGGCTGCCATTTTCAGAACGGATAAATTCAAGATTCTTGAAATCGCTCTTTGATTTGATAGACTCAACTGTTCTATTGTAAGCATCGTCGTTATCTGCATCCATAACAGCAACAAATACAAGCGCATCCTCTGGAATCTGATAACGTGTGTGATAATAACCCAAGTGGTCGCCTATCTCTGCAGTAGCATTTATGCCCATTCTTTCATAATGCGCCTGGAGAGCTTTAACTCCGGCATCATAAGCATACATCTTAGCTGCAGGGTTGCCGGCAGTAGAGGTATCATTGATTCGCCAGCTGTAAACGATCTTTGTAACATGGTGAATTTTACGAGCCTTCTCAGTACAACGAAGTATAAAGTCGTAGTCCTGAGCGCCGTTGTATGTATCATCAAAAAGACCAACCTCGTCAACAAGCGACTTACGAACAACAAACATATGAGTAATGTAATTGCAGCTCTCAAGAAGCTCCTGATTAAAATCAGGTTTGATGTTAGGTTCGAATCTCTTACGGGCGTTTGCGTTTGTTTTATCTTCGTCAGTGTAGATTACATCTATGTCTGTATCGCTATCAACCAGACTTTCATTCATCGCCTTCACACTCTCGTAGAATGCATCTGGCGTGAAGAGGTCATCATGATCTCCAAGAACTATAAAGTCGCCCTTGGCAATAGAGAATGCCTGGTTAGTATTCGAGGAAATGCCAAGCGGACCAGGAAGCTCTGCCACATATCTAACACGCTCGTCCTTCTTGGAGTATTTTCCGACTATCTCAGTAAGTCTTGTAGAGTCCTTACTACCATCAGAGAAGCAAATCTCCCAGTTAGGATAGGTCTGCACCTGAATGGACTTGATCAGTTCATCCAGAAACTTCTCATCTGTTTCATACAGAGGAACCAGAATACTGAGAAGAGGTTTATACTCAAAATCTTCCTGCAGTTTTCTTTGTTCTTCCAACTCTGCCTTATTAGGAGAAATCTTCTGAATCCATTTATTATAATGCTTGTTTAGATTCACGTAGGAAGGTGACAGGCGAACCTTTACCTTCGCCATAGTTTCGCGAACACCATAATTACGGAGATTACGGATTACCTTCTCCGAATAACGGGAGATTACATTTGCCTTTGCAAACTCATCATCACTCTTTCCAACCGGAACTTTCTGAGAGAACTTTCTATCTCCCTCTTTCATAGAAAGCATCAACTTCTTATATTCACCATCAACGGAAAGTTCGAAGCCCAGCTGCGCATCATCAGGACACTCAGGATACTCCATAAGAACATCGTCGCGAGGTATGAAGTCGATTGAGTACTTCATACTTTCTCCATCCGCCGAAGAACCATCCAATTGCACACTCGAACTCTTATCCAGCCCAACGATATCCAAAACTGTAGCTTCACTTCCAGCCATCCAGCCCTTAACGTAAGTCTTGCCATCCTCAACATAGGCAACATCCACGCTAAAACTGTAGGTATCCATTACCTCGAAGACCTTAGTCATAGGAGCTTTGTAGATACTTATCCTCTCCTTACTGTCATCGAAAGCATCCGGATCATCTGGAGTTGCATCACTCTCGCCAACAACAACCAGCTTGGCAGAAGTTCCGTACTCCGCAACCTTCTTCTCAGGAAGGCCGGACATATCAACATAGATGACCGCCAGGTAAGAAATTGTATCGCCATGGCGGCGGCGCATCTGAATAGGAGGAAGCTTCACCACTTCCATTCGACACTTGAGCGCCTTCACAGCTTTAGAACCCACAAAAATAGCAGCCCGCGGTCTCATGGTATCTAAAAATCCATCCACCGCGTAGCCCTGTACTACAATCTCTCTTTTATTATTTGCCGAGCTTCTTACTCTATCAAAGAAGAAGCTTTGTTTACTGTTTGCCATTACTATTTTCCATTTCAAAAATTTATTCTAAACACAACTCAATTCTAGCAAAAAAGAGGCAGTTACTCAACTACCTCTTTAACAACAACATTACTTTCTAACATCTAAAATCTTCTAAACCTATAGGGTAATACATCATTGTTCCCCCATCCGAATCTTTACCTTCTGTCGGAGAGAAAACCATATCATCTTCAACAACATCAAAATCGTTTCTTGTATATAAACTAAATCCTCTATCCGTCGATCTAAGTGTTATATACGAAAAGCCCACAACAGAACCTCTAATATCGTATATTCTCGACATAAAGTCTTCAAACAACAAATCAGATATCTTCTTTTTCTCATCAACCATAGATCCTTGATAGTCCTCAGCCACAGCAAATTCATTCAAATGCAGAGCTCCACCTATTTTAAATCTATTATCATAATCAGATATATCCATAGATCCAGTTGTAAAATTATAATACCCTACTATTTCATCATCATTATCACTTAATAAAACGTATGTTGTTCCAACGCCCTCATCCAAAGCTTCTGGAGATTTTAGAAAATTATCAATTGCTAAGTTGCCACATGTAAAGCTAGATGCCATCTTTTGAATGCTGCTATCTAGTCTTTTAATATTCAGTTTTAATTGGTTCCTTTCTGTCATCTTCAACCTCATTAGCAATTACAACAGGATTACCAGAGGAATCTCGAGTTATTGATATTGAATGTGTTCGAAAGTATTCGCGCATTTCTTTTCTGTGCTCTCCTGGTTCTGTTTTTACTTTCAGTGGTCCTTTAACAATAAAAGGTCTATCACTTCTAATTGAATATGCTGCCATCAATAATTCCTCCTTCCTTTAATAATTCGGCGCCAATAACAATGTAACATATTTGTTACTTCGTGTCAACAGTCTTTCTCTCCACAAACTCTATTTTTACATCATACCCCATGCTATCCGCAACTTTAACAATCATATCAATCGTAGGGTTGTAATCTTCACTTTCGAAGCGAGAAATATTAGGACGGGAAACTCCCATCCTATCCGCCAGGTCCTTCTGCGTCAGCCCCAAAGCCTTCCTATAAGCCACAAGCTGTTCTAACATTTTTCTCCTAGTTTCCAGCTGATTTCTAACCACTACTTCTCTTCCTTTTTCGTCGATAGATGTGTTTTCTTTTTTACTCATCGCAGTGTCCTTAAATAAACAATAATATCTTTCCTACTTTTCTATTATCTCACCTGCTTCTCAAAGTCAGAAGCCGGATGTTTGCACCATGGACATATAAAGTCTTCCGGAAGATCCTCTCCCTCATAAACATATCCGCAAATCTTACAAACCCAAACAACCTGTCCTTCTTTCTCATCCTTCACAAGTGTTCCAACCTCATCACCCTTCTTTATATCCTGAGGCTTTGGTTTGATATTCTCCTGATAATATTCATAAGTTGCAGACTTAGCATCACTCAGCACTTCCATATCTGTTACATCACAAATGAAAAGAGTATGTGTTCCGAGGTCCAACCTTGCAAACACAGTTCCAGAAATGTAAGCATTAGTGCCTTCCTTCACATATGTCACACCATTAGCTGCAACATCATACTTTGCGCCCTTCTCATAATCCGCAAACTTATCAACCTCACGTCCACTCTGGAAACCAAATCTCTTAAAAAGATCAAAGCTTGCATCCTCACTCAGAATAGAGAGATTGAAAACCTTAGACTCCATAAGCATATCGTGAGTTAAGTTCATCTTGTTAACAGCAAAAGCTATTCTATTAGGTTCTGAAGTAACCTGAATAGCAGTATTTGTTATACAACCATTGTCCTTATCCCCCTGCTTTGTGGTCAGTACAAACAGACCATATGATAATTTATACATTGCTTTTTTATCCATAAGAAACCCCTTTCTGTTACCTTCAAATTACACCTTAATTCTAGCAAAAAAGAAGCGGTCTCTCAACCGCTTCTTTCTAATGCCAAATGCATTCTAAATCTTTTTTCATTCTGCCAGGAATGCCACAAAGTTCTCTTTATTCTCCATCGCTGTAGTAGTAGGTCTTCCTAGGTCCGCCCTCGCTCCAATACTACACTTAACCTCAATCAGGCTCAGCTCATCGCGACTCTTTGCAATCTCAAGTTCTCTATCCAGCGCTTCATAAGAATTAACTGAGACTGCATTTGGATATCCACATGCCTTAGCTATAGAAACCACATTCATATTCGCAGCAACAGTAGGCATACCACCAACAGTCTCATGCGCTCCGTTATTAATAACTATATGAATCATATTCTTAGGCGCATTTGCACCCACAACAGCCATAGCTCCCATATGCATCAGCACCGCACCATCTCCATCAATGCACCAAATCCTCTTCTCCGGCTTATTCAGCGCAACGCCAAGCGCAATCGATGAACTGTGTCCCATAGAACCAACCGTCAGGAAGTCATATTTATGCTCCTGTCCATTAGCCTCACGAATCTCAAACAGCTCACGGCTTGCCTTACCAGTTGTACTAACTATTGGATCCTCGCCAGTAGCCGCAACAATATGACGGATAATCTCCTCGCGGATCATCTCATTATCATTCTTATAAACAACCTTCTGATCATATTCCAGAGCACCCTTGCGAATGACGAAGGCCACATCTTTACCCTCAGCCAGAATCTCGCGATAACCACTCATAACAGAAGCAAGCTCATCCTCGGTTGTATCCTTGCCAACAATAAAGCACTTAATATCCATATCCTCAAGAAGCTGAATAGTAACCTCTCCCTGATAAATATGCTGTGGCTCATCATGAATTCCCGGCTCGCCTCTCCATCCTACAACGAAGATCATCGGAATACCATAAACCTTGTCATTAAGAAGAGATGCAACAGGGTTGATGATATTTCCCTCACCACTGTTCTGCATATATACAACAGGAACCTTACCAGTCGCCAGATTGTAACCCGCCGCGAGCGCAGTACAATTACCCTCATTAGCTGCGATCATATGATGCTTCTGGTCAATGCCAAATGTATTCATCAGGTAATCGCACAGAGCCTTCAGCTGACTGTCTGGCACTCCCGTATAAAAATCAGCACCAAGAATTTCTACAAACTTTTCTACTTTCATTTGTCTCTCCCATCTACATAATTAAGCCATACTTTCTATTCAAAATTCTTTAGTAAATCACGCATCAATTCTAACAAAAATAGGTGGTTTTCACAACCACCTATTAAGCAGTTTTAGACATACCTAGGTCTGCATCATATCACTTTATTTATGATATTTGTTTTTATGGTTTACAAGAGTTGTTCCCGCATCACTTTTGACTTTTTTCTATGAATTCAAAATAACAACAAGCATAATCAATCACCGAACATTAACATCTCGCCCCTTTATACAATCCATAATATAATTCATTATGCTTTCCTCTGAATTTAAGCCAAATTTCATATAGTAGTTTTTTATTGATTGTTCATCAATCAGTTCATTACCCGCTTCATCGTCCTTATAACCAACTCTTTTTTCTTTCCATGGATCTTGAGTATGACTAATATTTTCAAGTATTTTCGGTGAGTACAACCCAAACGTATTGATTACCAAATCTATTGATTTTATTTCTTCTGGTGTAAGCAAAGAACACATGCACCCATGAGTACTATAGATTCCATCATTTATTGGATTATACTTTTTATGTTTATACTTATCGTACATTTTTTTATAAACAGGGCCATGAACCCAAGCTTGAAGCTCTTCATCAATTAATTGAGAGCCATTTAACACATAATTAACTCCATTAGAAAAATACAAAAGTTTTTCCAATGCCAAAGGAGTGACTTCATCCATTTGAGTAATTATATAATTAGCTATTTGTTCAATTTTAGACTTCTTAATTTCAGTCAGCCTCTTATACCGTTCATTTATTTTTCTTAGCGTAACCCCCTTAAGTTTTTCTTCATTTTTTTTCACTTGAGCCATAAAGTGCTCCTCATCATTTAAAACATCCAATAATTTATCCGAATAATCTTTAGAAGGGAAAAAACCTTCATAATAACGTTTTATTGTAACTTTACCAAACCCCATTATATCCGACAAAGATTCTTTTCCCACATCATACTTTTTAATTATCTCATCAATTTCATCAACCGTAATAAGCCCTACTGTTTTTTTATATGCCTCAATTTTTGCATCTGTCTTTCTATAATTATAATCTGTATCCGTTGCCACCTCGCAATTACAACATTTGCACCTGCCAACATTAAATCTATAGTTTATCTCTACCCCCTTATATTCCTCCAGTAAAACTTCTTCTTTTACAACGAACTCAACAATATCTTCACAATTATTACAATAGGCAAATTTAAATTTATCCATAAAAACACCTACTTTCTTCAATCTGCTCATAGTTTTTTCCCTTTAATAGTTTTCCCTTTTTTAGTTATTATAGTTTATATATATTATTATTTATTTTCTTTCTTAGGTTTATTCTTATGAAACGAAACAATAAACACGCAATTATAAGGTTCTTTTCTATTATTTATCTTAATATAAATTAATACATCTTCCTCTTCAATCTCTTCCAATTCCATCTCTCTTCTCATAAGTTTACACGGATACTGAAACACATATAAATACTCTTCTGGATAACCTTTTTCTTTACGCTTTTTTGCTCCTTTACTAAAATCTTTAATCTTTCCAACAAAATTTAGCGGTTTTAAATCCTTTAAAATCAAGTTTTCATCATTTAAATCAAAAATATAATCATCTGATAACGAAGGATTATCAGGTGTAGCGGTTTGCGGAATATAAATGTTTTTATCTACCGCATTATTCAAATCTGTTAAAACATTATTAATCTCTTTTGTAGAACACGGAACCTTTGGTTCAGCTATAACAGATTCATTTATATCACCAATATTTAATTTAATAACATGACCGATTTTGTCAATAGGCATCATTATCCTCCTTAACTAATATTTGATACGATTTATCACGGTGCAAAACAAACGTATCATTTCATAATTCATTATAACAACTGATACGTTTTTGTCAATGATATTATTTTCGTATCATTATTGCATGTTTTTATATGAAATGGAGGCAATTTTCATAAAGAAAATCGCCTCCTAATTGTTATAGCAATCAACGGAATATGCATGCAAATTTCGGCTGACCTCCTTCCATGGTCTCCAAACCTTCCTATGAAATGCAGAAAGTCAAAAGACGAAATCAAAAAGTAATCAGTGAGTCGCTGAAAGGCGGCTCTTGTTTTAGCAGGGTACATGTTATTTACCATTTACCACAAAACATAATACTGATCTGATTTTATCAAAAAGAGGTGGTTTCCACAAGAGAAACCACCTCTATTCAAACTACATATTACGATTTACTGGCAAACTCCATTTGCACCAACCCAATAGCCTCCAACATACTGGCTTGTAGCCATATATCCAGAGCCATTGAAGTAGTACCAGCTACCATCAATCTTAAGCCACTGATTTGATGGCCACCAACCTGACTTGTCCTCAACCCACCATCCGGTAGAATTGCTCTTCCATGTCAGATAATACTGTGAATCCCATGAACCATCACTATTAAACCAATAACCATCATAGTACTCACTTGATGCCATATATCCATCGGACTTGAAGTAATACCAAGTACCATCAATCTTCTGCCATGTACTTGTAGGGTACCAGCCAGCAGAATCTTCTATCCACCAGCCCTTAGAATTACTCTTCCAAGACATAGTTCCTTTATATGTCTGGCTACCATCCTTGTTGTACCATTTACCTTTAACCCATTCATTACTATACTTTGGTTTTGTTGTTTTCTTAGCTGCAGGCTTCTTTGTTACAATATTTTTAGCAGTTGGCGTAACAGTAGAAGACTTCTTGTTCATGTATGAAGGATTCACGATCGCACCCGATGCATTGTTTTTCCAAATAGCTGTAAATGTAACATCACTACTTGCATAATATGATGAAGTAGTCTGATATGTAGATCCTACAACTCCATTAGACTTTCTCTCTGACCAACCCATAAATGTATATCCTGTATATTTCGGATTATACATACTTACTTTATCTCCGCTCTTATAATATTGATCAATAGTCTTCGGATTTCCCGGACCACTATAAACAGAACCGCCATTTGCATCAAATGTAACTTTAATCAGCTTTGTCCAGTTCGCCTTAAATGTCATATCACTGTTAGCCACCAGATTTTTAATATCTTCAGTTGAGAAATTATTGCCATCTCCGGTTCTTGTGAAATAACTCATTTCATACCCGGTTCTGTACCATCTATCTCCGCTATTAATTGGGCATATATAGCCAAGTGTTTCTCCTGGTTTAACATATACTTCATAGCTTTTTACAGAAGCATTTTGTGAACCCAGATAACCCTCCGTTGACTCAAACCTGATAATCTTTCCATCCGTACCCCATAAGGCGTAGAACGTAGTATCACTATCAAAATTCATATTCTTTATATCATCATTTGAATAAATCGTTCCGGTTTTGTTAATCTGCCAACCCTTGAAATAGTGTCTTTGAACTTTCGGCATTGGTACTATATACACATTAGAAGGTTTTCCTCCTTTACCAATCTTTATAGAATAAGCTGTTTCTTCTACTCCTCCAAGACCTTGAGTATATCCGCCATTATAATCAAATGTCAGTTCAACAGGCTCATTCCATACAGCAATAAATGTTATATCTGTATCTCCAACCATATAATCAGATAGATCATTATTTGTATATAGCTTTCCTGATGTATCACCAGACAACTTCCATCCAGCAAAAGCTACATCATCGCGATTTATAGAAGGCGTTGCATAACGTGCATCAATCTTACTATTTGCCGCATATTTATACACTTTTGCCTCAGAACTGGTTCCACCACCAGGTCCGGTATACCAAAATCCACCATTAGGATCGAAACTTACATTAACAGCTGGTGCATACTGCGCAACAAAAGTGACATCCTCAGTACCAACAACATAGTTACTTATCTCATTATTTGAATAAGTTGTACCAGATGTATCACCAGACAACTTCCATCCAGCAAATAGCAAATCATCTTTTTCTGGAGTAGAAGGCCAATAACCAATTGTAGAGTTTTCTGCCAATTGTAGCGTATAGTTATATCGAGGACCTCCCGGACCATCATCTACATATCCACCATTAAAATCAAACATTACGTTAATAGCTTTTTTCCAATTTGCTTTAAAGGTCACATTTCCCGTAGGTACGTAGCTGGAAATATCATCTATTTTCGTTCCGTTCAATGTCCAATGTGAGAAAATATAGTGTGATCTTCCATATGGAGCATAGGAATTACGTCCAATTGAATCACCCTTAGCAACTTTTAGCTGAGCAGTTTTTTGTGCCTTGCTTCCATAAATATAACCTTCACTAGATTCAAAAGTCACTGTATATGCCTCTGACCATTGTGCTGTAAATGATGTATTCGCGTTAAACACTCCACTTATCGATGAACCGGAAGTATACTCTCCGGTACTATCATTTTTCCAGCCTGCAAACACATAACCGTCTCTATATGGTCCACTAATCCACTCGTTTATATCCTTACCTTTTCTAACCTCACGTGTAAAAGTAGTTCCACCTCCATTGCCTTCGCCAAATTTACCACCATTAGCTTTAAATGTCAGTTTAACCGAACTATCCCATACAGCAATAAGAGTTTCATTACCTGAAGGAATATAATTATTTAAATAATCGATTACTGAAGATGTTCCTTCTTTTTTCCACCCAACAAAGTAATAACCAGATCTTCCGTAACAATTAATTCCATAATTTATAGAACTTCCCTTAGCGACCTGTGTACTATATTCTTTTTGATATGAATTACCATTTATATAACCTGAATCAGACTTAAACGTTATAGTATAAGCCTCTTCCCAAACCGCATTTAGAACTACATCACCTTGTGGAAGATAACTAGTACTGTCTCCCTCTTTTATTACAATATCAGTTCCTTCAATCTGCCATCCAACCATAGCATAGCCTGGTCTTCCATAACAAGAATAAGAAATATATCCAAGTCGATCTCCTTGTTCTATTTCATAACTTACTCTTTTATTAAATGCAGAACCACTAATATATCCTTCTGGAGAAGAAAGTGTTACGGTATAGGAGCCCGTCCACTGTGCAACAAAAGTTATATCGCTGTAAACTTCGTAGTCACGAACTTCCGCGTAGCTAAGTATATCGCCGTCACCTACTCCATCACCATTTGAATCTATCTTCCAGCCGGACACCGAATAACCAGGACGATTCGATGGTTCATCAAACCAATCGACCAATCCACCTGATACCACAGTTTTCTCATATTTTTTATTGTATTGGCTTCCATCAAAATAGCCTTCATTCGACAAAAGCGTAACTTTATATCCAGGTGTCCAGTTCGCCACAAAAGTCATATTACCGCTAGGATAATAACTTTCAGTATTAACAATCGTATTAGTTCCTTTTACAGACCATCCAGCAAATACGTATCCCGGCCTTCCAGATACGCTTGGAGCAGACCAAGATAAAGCTTTATCTATCGGATTCTCAGTTGTTGTAGATGTGTTGCTTTCATAACCATAAATGTAGCCATACTCCGATTCAAATGTCAGTTGATATGTTCCCACCCACTGAGCAACAAATGTCATATCTTCTGTAGGAACAATATCATATAAACTATTAACCATTTCATTGGTTTTTTTGTTTTTCCAACATTTAAATGCATATCCTTCTTTACCAACACCAACATCATTATTAATATTAGAACCTTTTTCTATTTTTTTAGTTATCGTAGCACTATTGTTACTATAGAAAAAACCACCATTAGCTTCAAATGTAATATTATATGTCTCTTGATACTCTTCCCATACCGCTGTTATAGTTGTTTGGCCTTCTGGAACATAATATTGCAAATCATTAGTTGAATAGATCTCATCCCCGTTATTAATCTTCCACCCTTTAAAACTATATCCATCTAGACCATATGGCTCAGAAATCCAACCCAACTGTTCTCCAATTTTAATATACTTATAGATTTCCTTATTTTCAGAATATCCATCTAAATATCCTTTATCCGAATAAAAAGTAACCGTGTACGCCTTATCCCACTGAGCATATACATTTGTATCCTTTGTAAAGGAATAATACCGCAAATCATTACTGCTCATTATCACATCTGAACCTTCGATTTTCCAGCCCGCAAATGCATATCCATCTTTTGAAATATCCGAAATACCGTTGAGGTATCCTGTTTGCTTACTAGCTGGCAGAGAAAACGAAGCATACTGAGAATCCTCATCCTGCCAAAATGATATATCCCAATAATCCTCCCCCTCAGCTCTTACCTCACTAGCCTGATATGGTACTTGCATCACCCCTAGTACCATAATTACCGACAGTATAACTGCCATTACCCTTCTAAAGTTCTTCATAAAATGTAACCACCTCCATTTTCTCAAAACTATGTATATTATACCACTAATTGCACCATATGACATACGGATTTCCATATAAGAATTAAGATATTATTTTAATAATAACACAGTATCCTTAGCCATATACCATATGCATTGATAAGGAACATGATTCCTCCAACCAACGCATAGAAATTATAATCCTTGATTTTATCTATGACATATGTCTTAACAGGAATTCTAGTCAAAACATACAACGTTGGGAAAATCGCCGGAATAATATACCTGCCCTGACAACCACCAATTCCAGTAGACCCAACCGGGGTAAATGATATATACATTGCAACTGCACATATAGCGCCTGTTCCAATATACACCGCTATCATCCCCAGCCTATACCACCATGGGAAGTTCCCAAATACATTCCTCAAAAACAGCTTACCTTTACTATTTTTCAGTTCTGCTAACGAATAAGTAACTGAATCCTCATGAGAAACTAGCGAACAAACAATAATAAAAACAATAATAGTTGCACCCAACCCTATAGTTCCTGCATATGCAAAGTTATCAATCGGAGTATTATAACGATTAAGTGCAAATGGATTCAAATAAGTTTTTAAAAAAACAAGTATAGTATTAACAAACGCTCCAGGATTTGCAATTATGTATTTAATCTGTTCGGCAGAATTAACCGCTTCACCACCACGCTTATCACCTTCGCCAGCATTAATTATGTTATTAATCATTATAACAATAAATGGTGTCCCAACAGTAATAAGTATAAGCACTCTATATATCCATTTTCTTGCCGTAGTTTTAAACTTACTTGCCCCAACAAAAAATGCAGGTAGCGTCAGAACAAAATAAACATACTTCCTCAATGGTACCAAAGCAAAGCATAGAGGTATAAGAATCATCGTCCAGTCGGTCATCGCCTCATCCCTCTTCTGTAGTTCACTAAAAAGGCAAGAATAACCAAGCATAGCCCACCCAGTAACCCAAATGTCATATGAAAAATTACTAGCAAGGAACATATTAGTTGGCATAAGTGCCAGTAGGAACAGAACAATCCTTCCATATTTTAGTCTTTTACTAGCAAAATAACCTATAACCGCATAGAATATAACACCAAAATAACTCGCCACTCCCATCACTATATGTAATGGTAGTTTAAGACCTCTAGCAAACCATAAACCAAAGGTATATGGTAAATAGACCAACTTAATCAATGACACATGGTAATGATTTAATGTATAAACAAAATTCCCATTATACAATTCCTCAAACCATTGGAACAGACTAGTACAGTCAGCCTTCGACCAAGGATACCATGCAAAAGCAAGTGTCATAACCCACTCAGCCATATTCTGTTTTGCATCAAAACAGTGAGAAAGCTTCAGCGCATCGCTATAATGAATATGTTCATCCCAACTAATACCGACACAACCATTAAGACCAATTACAAATGCCGCGCCAACGGCCAATATAGTAAAGAAAGTAAAAATCGGAAATCTCTTAGCGATGTTCCTTCGATAAACAATAACGAACTGAATATATCCAATAACAATTGCACCAAATGCCACAGTCTTTTCATTAAACCTTATAAACTCGTTATTATATCTAACCTTTAACTGAGACAATATATAAAACAGAAGGATTGACATTACTATCGAACCAAAGATAATAACGACCCTTACAAGAACAGACTTAATGAAGGCACCTTTACGGTCCTTATAATATTTATACTTCTTACGAATTATCTTAGTCCATCTGGAAGCAAGTTTTTCAAGAAGCCCAAACTTATAGAGAAGTCCATAAATGATCAAAAGAAGTGTAGTAAGTGTGAGGAAACAAAATGCCTTCCACTTGTATGTATGATAAGGATTACTGCTCATTATGTGATAGATTGACATATCACGGTCAATACCCATAGAAATTAGCATAACCCTGTTATCTGGAACATCAATAGAAAGAAGTCTGCTACCAGCCTTCCAAGTAACAGTTGTTGTATCATAGATCTCACCATCGTTACTCATGAACCATACTGGGATTTCAAGATCTTCGTCATAAGCCTCATTAAAGAAAAGCGTAAACTCTCTGCAGGCAGCATCATGATAAAAAGTGATATATGGATCATCTCCAGTCACATAAAAATGACTGTCCTCCATTACATAATCATTAAAAGAAGGCACACTAGCACCAGTTACAAAATCATCGTAATCTACCAGGTGACCATCGGATACAACTCCATTAGTGATAATAAGTATCACTAAAAATGGAATAACAAACAATGCTATCTTAATCGCCTTTTTTACTGATTTGGTGGTGAAATGCGCCATCGTTTTTTCTCTTTTCTAAAACTATATATTTTTATATATTATACTTTTCTCTTCACTATTCAGCCTTCAACATATCTAGTATACCATCTTCGAAAGAATACTTCGGACTATATCCCGTATCCTTCACTAATTCTGAACTGTCCGCTGCAAGGTACATAACCTGGTTCTCTCCATAAGGCCTTGCACCTAGTTTCAGCTCTACACCAGGAGCAACTATATCTCTCACAGCATTCAGATAATCTGCAAGTGGTCTTTCATCACCACTTCCAAGTACATAAACCTTGCCGTCTACGCCCTTTTCAGCAACTGCATAAAAAGCTCTTGCAGCATCCTTACTGTAAACATAGTCCCAAATCTGTTCCCCTTTGGTAAGATCAAGGGACTTTCCTTCTTTCAAACTGTTTACAACCTGGTTCATCATGGAATTAACTCCATCATTAGGACCATATACACTTAGTATCCTAAGCCAGTTCTGTTCTAGTCCAAGCTGATGTGCATAGTCTCTCGTCATAAAGCTTGTACAAAGCTTAGCATACCCATAACCATTCTCTGGGAATGTTGGTGTTTCAGGAGTAAGCTTTTCGCTGTGTCTTCCATATTCCGCCTGTGACCCAGCACCTATAAACTTCTTACATCCAAACCTTTTTGCAAGAGCAACTGCCGAGAGCGCCATCTTAACATTGTTATTCTGAAGGAACATATCATTTCTTCCTTCACCAGAAGCACCCGCCCAGGCAAAGTGGAAGAAGTAGTCCCAATCAACCCCAGTATCATTTTCTATACTATCCAGATTAGAAAAATCACACTCTAGAACTCTTACATTCGGACTCTTTATTATTCTGTTATTTCTCTTTGAATCCGCCCTGGTAAGTACAAGCACTTCCAACCCTTCATCTACGAGCAACTGGGTTAGAGCGGTACCAATAGCACCAGTCGCGCCAGTCAAAACTACACGTTTCACTAAAGCACCTCTTATGTCATTCTAAACGAAGAAACTTACTTCTTCTCAAACATAGGTATTATCATATTTTCTTCCATCTCTTCATCACTAAGAGCTGGATTCATATATTCAAGTGGGAGCGATTCCATCTGACCATCAGATCTCTTATAAGAAACCTGCTTAGGGAAAGCAGTTAGTCCTATTGGAGTATGAACCTCGCAGATAACAGGGCCATCGTACTCAAGAGCCTCGCTCACTTTATCTTTTAATTCAGAATTATTCTCTATAATAATAGACTTAACTCCATAAGCCTCTGCCACCTTTGCAACTCGTGGAAGAGAAAGATTTGACTCCTCATTACAAGCTACAAAATGCTTATTAAACAGATTAGTCTGTGTTGCCTGGATGGCTCCGTAACCTCTATTGCAAAGAACAAAAACCTTAATAGGAAGGTTAAGTCTTCTTAGAGTCTCAAGCTCCTGAATGTTCATTACAAATCCGCCATCACCATTAACACTGACTGTTCTCTTTTTGCCACTGGCCAGGCACGCTCCAATAGTTGAAGGAAGACCATAACCCATAGAGGCAAGACCCTTTGTAGAGAAAACACGTTGTCCCTTTTTAACACGGAAGCCCTGCATTGAGATATCGATACAGCTTCCTGAACTACCAGAAACATAAACATCATCTGGAGTCATTTCTTCTGCGATTTCATCCATGAGACAATAAGTATTAACAAGTTCCTTCTGCTCTCTATATTCAGGAAGGATTATTGGATACTTCTTCTTTAAGTCATCTCCATAAGCAAACCACTTGTTTCTATCTACTGGTTTAATCTTATCCTTATGTTCAAGGATCTTTCTCATAAAGAGACCTGCATCTGAATAAACTATCATGTCAGGACGAACATTTGTCTTATGAAGCTCACCCTGATCTATATCAACCATAATCTTAAAAGCTCCACGGGCAAAACCATTAAAGTTATAACCTGTCTGAAGAAGGTTAAGCCTTGCACCGATAGAAAGATAAAGGTCAGAATTCTGTTGCATAAAGTTTGCATATCTGTGTCCCAGTCCACCTGGTCTACCATAGAATAAAGGATTATCATCCTCTATCAAATCAATACCATTCCATGTAGTAAGCACAGGAATGTTCAGAGCTTTTGTCAGCTCATCAAATTCTTCAAGAGCTCCAGAGAGTCTAATTCCGTTACCTGCAAGTAGCACTGGTCTTTCAGAATTATTAATTCTTTCAATAGTAGCAAGAGCTTTCTTTTCTATAAAGTCCTCATCAACAGGAATTTCAAAAGGTGTATAACCTATTAAGCTATCTTCATCAATCATATAGGCTTGAACATCAAGAGGAATATCAAGCCAAACTGGGCCCTTTCTTCCATGAGTTGCCTCATAGAGTGCACGTTCCATATGGTACCTTATCATCTGAGGATCATCCACAAGAGCAGCATACTTTGTTATCGACTTAACTACAGAGATGATATCCAGTTCCTGCATTCCCTGTTGTCTTATCCCCTGATCATTTATCATGTCCAGTCTCTTAACCTGACCAGAAACAACAAACATTGGAGTAGACTCCAGATAAGCACCAGCAAGACCAGTCATTGCATTCGTTCCGCCAGGTCCTGTGGTAACCATCAAAAGTCCTATCTCGTTATTAACACGGGCATAAGCTTCAGCTGCCATAGAAGCAGCCTGTTCATGCTGAGTACATATGTATTGTATCTTTTCGCTTTTTCCTAGTGAATCATTAAGGTGCATAGCACCACCACCAGGAAGCATGAACATATGCTTAGCGTTCGTATTCTCTTCTAGAAATTTAATTACATAATCTGATAGCTTAATCATTGAAATAACTCTCCGTCAAGAAATTAATTTTTTTCAAAGTCTCTGCATTAGCCTTGAACTCTTTGAACATATCTCTGATTTCATCATTCAGTTCATCCCATTTATTGTCAGGATTAAGAGTTGGAAGCTGAGGATCAGCATAGCTCTCATTGTACTTTGTCTTAAAGCCATCAAACCCAGCAACTGTTACCTCTTCTATTCCTAACCAATCAAGAAATCTGAGTGCACAGATTACAGCATTATCAAAGTGTGGCCATCCCTGTTTTACAGCATGGTCATAAGCTATTATGCACTCATTCTCATCTGCTTCAGCTTTGATATTAGAAAGCACAATCTTCTTAAGTGCTCCGAAGCTTTCAACATTGGACTTCTGCGCATAGTCATAACGTGCAGGATTTACAAAGAATGCAAAATCATAATCATATCCAGGAAGTATAGCATTAACAGCTATAACAACTGAATTATTTTCTGCTGCGTAAGCCTTAATCTTCTCCTGTTCATCTATTGAAGACTTACCCGGTGCAACAAGCACAACACTTTTTCCAGCAAGTGCATCCTTAAGAAGAGCCTTTTCTTTATCATCGTCAACCTTGCGGTTTACAATCCCAAGATACTTCTGTTCTAGAAGATCATAATCATATTTTCTTCTGTCAGCCTGCTCCATAGATTCAATGATGTTACGCATATCCTTTGCGCTTGTTCTATGGTTATCAAGCAGGTAAGCAATGTTATTAACATGGCACTGATACATACCAGCAATAAAGTAAGGTGTTGAATAACCCCACTTATAGTTTTCCTGATAGTAACCCATATAGATATCAATAGCATCCATTACAGCATCAAGGTTATAGTGGCATCCGCACTTTCTATTCAGATAACTTACAACCAACTCAGTTGTAGCATTACCGGCACCACGGCCCATTCCACAAAGAGTAGCATCTACCATGATGTCACGAGCTTTATTCTTAAAGTATTCAATAAAACGAATAGTAAGAGCAAATGCAAGCTGCTGATTGTTATGCGAATGGAAACCAAGCTTAATATTTGGATCCAAATGTTTGTCTAATACATCAAGAATTCTAACAAGGTCATCCTCAAACATCGCACCAAAAGTATCAACTACTGAAAGTGCTACAGGCTGAAGCTTATTAGCTTCTTCAGCAAGCGCCACAAGATCTTCGTCACTGTATGCTAAAGTATTAGCAGACTGGAAAAGAACTTTATAACCCTTCTCCTTAATCTGTCTTCCAACTTCCATACCTTCAACATGTTTTCCATGAGGGAAAACAACACGGACAGCATTGATTGAAGTTCCGTCATATTCTGGAAGTGAATCTAAGTTATATCTATCCCAGTCAATCATAACTGAGTAGATAGTATTATCTTTTTTCGAAGTAAAGTAAGGAATAACATCCTCTGGAACATGGAAGAACGAACTACCAGCTTCATGTTCTTTATCTTTTAACCAACCACATTCAATAACCTCAGCCCCCACATCCTGAAGTTTACTGATTATACCTCTGATAGCGCTATCCCCAAACTGAGAATCTACTATGTACGCACCATCTCTAAGAGTACAATCAAGAAGTTGAATATTGCCCATTATTACTATCCTCCGTCAATAAAAGTTCTTTCAAAAAATAGAGATTTTCTCTATAAAACAACCAAACTTCATTCTACCAAAAAAGAGGTGGTTTCTCAACACCTCTTATTGAATATTCGATATTCATTATAGAGAATTAGATTTCTCTGATTTTGTATACATTTTGTTAATAAACTTAGCTATAGGTTTTGGCCGGAATTTACAGAACATCTCATAATTTTCCTGTATTCTTCCACCAGCCTCGAGAGTCTTTGTTGTTGTGGACTCTTCGTGTATTCTATGATACATAAGTGGTTTTGGAATATATACGAAATCACCCTTCATACGAGATATTTTCTCCCATGCCTCCCAATCTTCAGCACAAGTGTAATTATTAGCAAATATCGGCAATTCAAGATTTTTCATTGCAAACATAACAGAAGGACAACATATCGGATCACCCATAGATAAAACTTTTCTGCGAATAAATCTACTTCCTTTAAATAATTTCACTCTCAAAGGAAGCATCATTATCTTTTTGATTTTGAGCATGGAAACATCCGTTGTCTTCTCACCATTTCGAATTTCTCCATAATCAGAGAAAACTATGAGTGGTTTCTTTGCCCCTTCAATTTCTTCAGAAATATAGATGTATACTCAGGTTCATATATGTCATCCTGATGAGCTATTGTTGCCAGTTTGGTCGTTACTTTACTTAGTCCAAATTTCCAATCTTGAGTAATACCGCCTTCACCCTCATTTACGAATAATGATATACCGTTTTTTCTGCCATCGATGAAATATATTCATTAGGTGTAGAGGTAACCATAATAATATGTGACTTTACCTCCTGATTAACTAAAGACATAATACACTCTTCTAAATATTTACTTTCCTTATAAGCACAAACAACAAATGTATGCAGCTTCATAATATTTTCTTCTTAACTATAATCAATCAAAAATGCTATACTTTATACCCGCACCATTTATACATAAACCATCATTCTTAAATCCCAGTTGCTGGCATATTCCTTGATATAACAAACACCTAATCCCATCATATATTAATTGGTTATTGTTGGCCAAAGAAATCAACAATCCTGTCCCTACTTTTGTTTCCACGCCTTTCTCTTTGTCTGTTTCAGTAAACTCCAAGTCTACTTTATCCACGCGTTTTATTAGTAATTCATCGATCTGAGATTTATATTTCACATAATTGCAAAAATACTTGGAACAACAACCCTCATCACTCTTCCCTATGCTATAGTCAACTTTACATCTATATCTATAATTTCGATTGTCAAAAAAAATCTCTTTATATAATTGGTAATAATTATCCGGCAAAAGTTTTATCCAATTATCAAAAATCATATATACATCATATATATCATCATTTTGTAATTTTTTATAGTTATCTAGCCAAATACAACTAATAACTTTAACACCCCTTTTTTTCAGTTCAATTAAATCAGACAATAATTCTAATATGTCTTTTGATATAATACCTGAAACCCTTTTTATATTATATTTTATTTTATGATGTTCACTATAATAAATATTAAGTTCTCTTTTTATGGTAGGACCCAAGAAAACATTACATGGATTAAAACGCTTAACCCCGAAATCTACATATCCACTAATAGTTTGCCTTATTCTTTCATTTTCTGAGCCAATATAATCCCCAGAAAACAATAAATCTATATACGAAAAAAGGACATTAACCTTGTTAATTATATCGTCAACGTATAATACCTCCGTTTTATCATCATATAATTGGGTAATCAAGTAAGCTCTTTTATATATTTTTTCTTCTAATGCAATTGAAGGGACAAAAACTGATGGGGGATTCAAACAATATTTCTTTATTATTTCTTGAACGGTATCCTTTACATAATCTATTGGTTTTTTAGAACCACTCAAATCGAATACCGAAGAAAAGCTATTCGGTTGAAACTCTCTAATCTCTTGATTGAACTCACCTTTATATTGTGGATATAGGCCAAACATATTAGTATTGGGAAATCTAGTTTTTCTTTCTACGCCATTTGCATCTACGTGTTCTAGCACAAAATCACTTGAGCG
Source organism: uncultured Lachnospiraceae bacterium (assembly GCA_947168155.1). Taxonomy (GTDB): domain Bacteria; phylum Bacillota; class Clostridia; order Lachnospirales; family Lachnospiraceae; genus Eubacterium_Q. The sequence continues at coordinate 115,996 of CAMVKW010000003.1, forward strand.
TGAATAACCTATCGCAAACCTCCACAAATCAGGAAACATATGTTCCTTTATTGTTCTAAATTCACCACTGAATAGTGAATTAATATAATCTACAGCATCTTGTATTTCTACCATTTCTTCTGGAGTCTTATATAAATACTTTTGATTCCTATTATTACAGATGTTCACCATTTCTCTATAAAACAGATTTATATCATTAAGAATTTCATGATCAGAAAATGCATATGACACATGCCCTTTCCCTTCAAAACCAAGTCTCAATAGGACTTCATCAGATAAATACAGATAAAAAATTCTACTACTATCTATATCCACTACAAAATAAATAGCAGGACTCTCTGTCACTTTTTTCTTAATATAGTATAAAAAAGTTGTGTCTAATTGATAAACATACTTTCCTTTGTTTTTTCCATCAATACACTTAATTAATTTACTAGTTTTTTTTATCTGAACTATAAATTGTTTAAATGGTTCTCCCACTTGATTAACTAATTCAAAATATCCATCATGATTAGGAGTTTTATCATTCTCACTAAAGAATGTTTTTATTTTTCGAGTTTTTTCCAATTCATTGGACAGTAATCTAATAGCAACTGCCTCATCAAAAGAACTATCTGAATGTTTCGAAATACCCACTTATATTAATCCTCCAGCTCAACAATATGCAATATTTCAATTATTGTGAATTATTTGTATGAACTCATCATAATCCCTCACATAATCCTCTACATCATAGTAATCCGAGGCGGCAACGCAAAGCACCGAATCTTTTTGTAGCCATAACATTTCTCGCCATGTAGGCTTGTCTATAACAACCCCTATAGAAGGATCAGAGAGTTCTATCTCCTCACGTCCATATTGATTTTCAAGAATAAGCTGTATTCTTCCATAAGGACAAAATAGAAGTTGTTTTAGTTTTTTATGCGCATGAAAACCTCTTCGTACTCCCTCAGGAACCTTTGAGATATAATAAATTCGTTTAATATCAAATTCAATATCATGAGTCCCCTCAAAAAAAGAAAGTTCGCCCGCATCTACTGTAGGGACTGTTTTTATATGAATAACCTTACATCCAGCAACTAAATCTCTAGAATCTAGAAGGTCGCCCTTAAGAACTGAATACCACTTAAGGTCCTCTACCCCTTCATATCTATCAAGTACCTTCTGAGGAACGTCAACGACCTCATGAAAGTTATGCTTATCATAAAACCTTACTGCACGTTCATTCTTTCTCGAAACACACCAATAAACACTTTCAAGCCCCAATTCATTAAAAGCTTTCTCTAAGATAGCTTCCATACCGAACCATGAATAACCTCTACCCATTGATTCAGCGCGAACAGTAATAGCAAATTCAGCACTACCATCTTCGATGTTTTTAAGACTTACTGTGCCCATATATTCATCTTCATCAGAAGCAATAGCCAAATGGATATCTGTATCACTTATACTGTTTTCTATAAATGCTTCACAATCCTCTATTGTCTTAGATGCAAAATTACCACGGAGCTTTTCAACAACTCCTTCATCATGCATCCAAGCTAGCATAAGTGGAGCATCTTTTTTCTTTAATTCTCTAAGATACATACTTCTCTCTCTTTCAATAAGTTAACGCGTAACCATCACTTTTACTTATTAGAATTCATTAATTGTATCAATCACGTACTGAATTTGTTCATCAGTCATTCCATAATACATTGGAAGGCTCAGCTCCGTTGCACTAATTTCTTCTGCTATTGGAAGTGCCCCTTCAGGAATATTCAAATCCTTGTAGCATTCCTGTAAATGCATAGGGATAGGATAATGCTTATTCGTCCCAATTCCTTTTTCATTAAGGAACTTCTCCAGTTCATCTCTCTCAGAACATCTAATGCCATAAATATGCCAAACCGGAACACAATCCTCCTTAACAAATGGAGTAATTACCTTAGGATTCTTAATTCCTTCTGTGTACATATCTGCTATTCTTCTTCGTTCTAAGTTCATCTTCTCAAGATGTGGAAGCTTAACAGCAAGAAAAGCCGCCTGCATCTCATCTAAACGGCTATTATTCCCCTTATAAATGTGATGATACTTATAATCAGAACCATAATTGCCTAGAGCCCTTATTTTATCAGCCAATTCTTTGTTACTTGTAACAGCTGCACCTGCATCTCCAAGTGCGCCAAGATTCTTTCCTGGATAAAAACTGAATCCCGCAGCATCTCCAAAAGAGCCAACTTTCTTTCCCTTATAGGTAGCACCATGAGCCTGAGCACAATCCTCAACAACCCAAAAATTATGCTTCTTTGCTATCTCCATAATAGGATCCATATCACAAGCCTGTCCATAAAGATGTACTGGCATTATAGCTCTTGTTTTTTCTGTTATTACACCCTCGATTAACGAAGGATTAATATCAAATGTCCTTATATCAGGTTCAACAAACACCGGTGTTGCTCCTACATATGTAACAGCTAACGCTGTTGCAATATAAGTATTCGAAGGAACAATAACCTCATCTCCTTCGCCAATACCAAGAGCTTTAAGTGCAAGCATCAAAGCATCAAGACCATTGCCAACGCCAACACAGTACTTAGTACCACAATACTCAGCAAAAGCCTTTTCAAAAGTCTCATCTTCATTCCCTTCTATATACCAGGAACGTTCAAAAACCCTATCAAACGCTCCTCTTAAATCTTTATTCAATTCCTTTTCCATTGGTATAAAAGAAACAAATGGGATTTTCATATAAGTCACCTCCCCTAAACTATAGTACTAATAATATCAAAAAGAGGCAGCTTACTCAACCACCTCTTCTTAAGCACGAAAACACTAATACAAACATACACCATCAGCGCCAACCCAATAACCATCAACTATCCCATTTGTCAACATATATCCTGTAGAATCGAAGTAGTACCATTTACCATCTATCTTTTGACATTGATTCTTGGCAAAAATCTGTTCAAGTAAATCCGTATCTTTAAAACGACGGGTATAGTTCTTTCCAAATGTAGAAAAATGTGGAACTGAGTCATACATTTCAAGCCCTAGAAACCAGCGGTAAGCTACATTTACTTCAATGTCCTTGATGGTTTGGCACATACTTTTTATGCCATACAGATACTGAATAAAAGGAATTTTTATGAGAACTACCGGATCTATACTGGGACGACCATTATCAGAACAATACTTTTCCTCAACCAAGTCATAAATAAAAGACCAATCTATAGCCTTATCAATAAGGCGTAAGAGATGGTCTTGTGGGATTAAATCATCCATACAGAACATTTGAATCTGTTCTCTTTTCTTATCAGTATTCTGTGTCATCATAGGCAGCAAACCTCCTTAAAATGATACTATAATTATACCATCAAAAGGCTCATAAGGCTAGTAAATATAGGGATTTCCGGCTTTGGGGACAAAGAAAAGTCTTTAATATAATCCTGATGTCTAATCCTATACTCCAGTTTTCTTCGTCCTATCCGAAAACTGCATATTTCCTATAACACGAGGATCAAAATCAATCTTGAACATCATTCCATCGCCGATGCGGTTTTACTCAATAAGAGCCTTCTTCCTCTCGTCAGCGTCCATATACATACTATAAGACCACCAACTATATCCGAAACTCTCTTAATAAGCATCTGAAGAGGTGTGGCATAACTTATAGAGGTAGTTATAACAGTTGTTCCCGATATCCGCTCTACAACCTGATTTCTATCATTTTTGTTAATATCCAGGATATGATGATAGAAGAACTAATGCTTTATCCATAATCATGCTAACCCTACTTAACTATATTTCAGTTAGCATATGCCACTTGATGTACATATGCATCGCATTAACACCGGATCTGAATCCTGTGTTTTTGAAAACCCATTAGATTCATCTAAATATATTACATCATATCCCATTTTTTCAAGTTTATTGCGAAAAACACTGACATTAATAAATCTTCTATAATGATCATTATACAGAAATGCATTTTTTTCAATCTCTATTCCTTTTCCGTATAATTCATCATTTGTTGTTCTTGCCTCTATAGCAAGGATACCATTACTATTCAGGGCATATCTCACATTATCTAACAATTCATCTTCTTGTTTCTCGCTTATTGCGTGTAATGTAAATCTGCTATAAATGCAATCATACTTCATCTGATAAAGCACTTTACTCTTAACAAAATCATCGCAAATAAATAACGCATTTTCGCTATTTGACATTCTATTCAACATCTCTATTGCAACATCCGAGCCATCTATAGCAGTTATTTTATACCCCTTCGAAAGAAAAAATAAACTGTCTCGTCCGTTTCCACAACCTAATTCTAAAATATGAGCTAGATTCTTTTTATATAAAAAACTAGCTTCAATATACTTTGCAAATTCGCTAGGTTTATTTCTTATGTCTGCCACATTATGACTATAATACTCATTCCAGTAGTCTTTATCTCTATCATATTCTTCCTTGTATATTGTCATTTTTAGCCACCAGTTTTATCTTTTATATGCCTTATAAGAATGATGAGGTTCTCTATCTTCAACCTGTGGCAACTTCATATAATTACCATATATTTTTGAAAGCACGGCATCATAGTTTTTAGGTATCATTACCATTTTTTCCTCAAATTTATGCTCAATTAATTCATTGATCCATTCCTTTTTGTATATGTCTCTTTCATCATATGTTCTCCAAACAACGCAACCGACATATTCACTATCATTATAATTGTATTTTTTTGAAATAGCTGCTATCTTTTTTCCAAAATAACGCTTTCCTCCTAGCTTGGCATAAATATAAAATAGGTACTTTTTGATTTTCGTTATCCTTTTTGCCTTTCCAATTTTAAAATACTTTCTGGTTGACCGCCAAAATAATCGGGTGAGTAAATGAGCACGTTTTTCTAATGAAATAGCTTCGTCTAAACTATTCCCCATTCCATCCAAAGGATATATATCTACAAACAGACCCATACCACAATCTTTCTCATCATCCTTTTTTATGGTATATCTTATATCACATAACCTGCTAATTGCATATGGATATTTGCTTTCTGTTTCCTGCGAAAAAAGTTCTAATGGATACAGTTCTTCACTGTTTTTTTTGCAGTATTCAGCAAATCTCTCATAATCATCCCTCGGCATTTGAACGTCGATATCATCATCCCATGGAATAAATCCATTATGGCGAACAGCCCCTATAAGAGAGCCATAAGCAAGAAAATAATTAATCCCCTCTCGTCTGCATATATCATCTATAGCATATAGTATTTTTACAGATTCCTTCTGTATTTCTTCAAGTGTTAAACAATTATCATCCATTCTTTCATCCCCGCATTTCTAATACATTCAACATTACAACCGCAGATTCCTTCAGCCGTCTATATCTACTAATATACTTCTTATAATTAGATTTAAAGGAAACATCTGTTGATACACGCATATAATGCTCAACATATATTTCAGGCGAATAAACCATTTTAAGATTTTGTTTCATACACTCATGGTACAGAATATGCTCCTCTCCATAAATAAATGTCTTCGGATTGAAACATTCTTTTCTTTTTTCCATAAAATGTTTGGAAAAGATAAGACAAGCGCCATGAAGAACCACATCGCAACGCGGCTTCCCATATATTTCAACGGATCTTCCAGCAGGCACCTTTCCTTTTGAAGAATGCTTAAGAATTGACAGCGCATAGCATATGTGAGGATATTTGACAATAAAAGAAGATTCTTTTAGCCTTTTTTTTACCTCATCTACAGTTATAGGCGTAATTCTTAACGGATTCTGATGAATATTATTGTATGGATTATGAATGTCCGGTCCTAGTACATCAAATCCATATGTATCTTCTAAATCCCGAATCTTCTCAATAAACAAACGATCTTTTATTAGCACATCATTGTTCATAACAACTATATATCTAGGCTTAAATCGTTCACTAATATATCTGTATCCGACATTATTTCCTCTGGCATAACCCAAATTTTCTTTATTGAGCAAAACAGTAATACTACTGTTATCAGCATACTGTTCTTTTAATTTTATTCCTGTCCTATTCGGTGATCCATTATCTACAATAGCTATATGGATTTTTCTTTCTGAAAATACATCCAATAGCATATCTACACATTCTTTAGTCATGTCATATGCTAAATAATGCAAAATCACAAAACATATTTCCATACTCTGAATCTCTCCAAAACACAAAACACTGACACCTTTTAAATGGCATCATAATTGATCACACTTCCATCGCATCTATGAATCTATCTACAATATTACTCCAGTTATAAGTAGTTTTAAGCTTATTCTGCCCGGCCGCCACGACTTTTTTCGCATACTCTTCATCATCAAGATACTTCATTATTGCATCAGCCCATTTATCAGCATCAAATTCTTTGACAATCTGACCGCATGTTCCATCTGCCATCAATGTTAGTGAACCACCATTCTCACTACTAACTATCGGCGTACCATGATACATTGCTTCCAAAAGAACCATGCCAAAGATTTCAAGAACTGATGGCAGTAGAAATGCCTTTGCAAGTGGATAAATAAACTTTAATTGCGGGTTTTCCATACGATCCAGATGGTATATCCCCCTCTTGACCTCCTCAGGCAGTCTCGCTTCACAAGATAATGCATAGTCTTCATCCTTCTTACCTAAAAACTTTTTTTCAAACGAAGTTACACGACTCTTGCCAATAGTAACTAATTTTATATCAGGAGCTTTTTCCAATACCCTCTGATAAACCTCAAGCAGAAACGGGTAGTTCTTTCTTGGAATACGAGTGCCCACATATAATAGGCATCTGTTTTCTGTCATATAATCTACAAGTTTTTGAGTTTCGGGAAGTATTTCTACATTTTCAAATCTTGTTGTATCAAGTGCAACTCCCACAATTTCCAACCCTGTATATCCCTTCTTCTCCATATAGTCATATGCAAGCACCGACTTGACGAACTTACGTTTGATCTGCTTATTGACTCTTCTTGTAAAAAATACATCATATATTGGAGAAAAGAACTTCGGTGAAAACATATTATAGTATGGTCCCGTATACATTATCACTTTATCCGATTTGCATGAAATCAGATATGTCTCGAGCTGGTAATATTCCTGACAAATTATCAGGTCATATTGTGAAAGAAACTCTTCCGTACATATGCTTCTGTTTATTCCCCACCTAAAGAACTTCACTCTCGGAAGTTCTATACATCTCGCCCTACATCCATTACTCTCATAGAAAATAAAGTCTCTTTTAGGTTCGCTCTTCTTAAAAGTAATGAAATCATAGTCATACCCTTTTTGGACAAAGCTTTTTCCAATACCAAATTGCTGTAGATTATATACATCAGCATTCACCGCAGATGGTGTCGAACGAACCAGCAGAACCTTTTTATTCATGTTGTTATCCTTCATACTTTCAATCTCTTTCAAATATATCTCTTGTATACACTTTTTCTATAACATCATCTAAACATTTTTCATAGCGATTAGCTATTATTACGCTACTTTTAGCTTTAAATATCCCAATATCATTAACAACTCTTGAACCTAAAAAAGTGCTGCCGTTATCCAACGTTGGTTCATATATGATAACTTCAGCACCCTTAGCTTTTATCCGCTTCATAACTCCTTGCATTGAACTCTGTCTAAAATTGTCACTACTTTTTTTCATTGCCAATCTATAAATACCTATAACACACTTCTTCTCTTCTTTTGAATTTTTCACACTCCCATTGGATTTTTCGCAAAAACCCGCTAATTTAAGCACTCTATCAGCAATAAAATCTTTCCTCGTCCTATTACTATCTACGATAGCTCCTATAATATCCTCAGGAATATCCTGATAGTTTGCAAGCAACTGCTTTGTATCTTTTGACAAGCAATACCCACCATATCCAAAACTTGGATTATTATAATAATCACCAATTCTCGGGTCCAAACTAACACCCTGTATGATAGATCTGGTATCTAGCCCTTTCATTTCGGCATATGTATCAAGTTCATTGAAAAAACTCACGCGAAGAGCAAGATATGTATTTGCAAAAAGTTTGACAGCTTCCGCTTCTGTATTTCCCATATGCAAAATGCAAGGATCATTTAATGCGGCTTCCTTCAGCAAACGCGCAAACAATTCTGCTTTCTCTCCCTCTCCTCCAACAATTATGCGACTAGGATAGAGATTGTCATATAAAGCCTTCGACTCTCTGAGGAATTCTGGACTAAACAAAATCCGATTAGTATTATACTTTTCCCTTATACTTTCTGTATAGCCAACAGGTATTGTTGATTTAATTATTATGACTGCAGTGTCTGATGCCTTTAGCACCAGCTCAACAACCGATTCTATTGCACTCGTATCAAAACTATTTTTATATGGATCATAATTAGTTGGAGTTGCCACAATCACATAATCAGATGACGAATAAGCAGAGAAACCATCCACCGATCCTTTCAGATTTAGGTTTCTTTTCCCTTCCTTAGCCTCTCTTAAGTATTGTTCTATGTACTCATCCTTAATTGGCGATATCCATCTATTCAACATATCTACTTTTTCAGTAATGACATCAACTGCCGTAACTTCATGATATTGCGAAAATAATACCGCAAGACTCAAACCCACATAACCCATTCCTGCAACCGCAATTTTCATAAGTACTTACTCCGCTCTCTAACAGTTGAATAAACAAAAAACACTATCCATATATTAACATTAAAACATAGATAGTGTCATTATATTTTTTCTACCCTATACGATGCCACCTATTTGCTAAAACATAACTATTTGATATTAATCATTGAGCTAATTTTTCTTCTATTCATATAAAGGAAGATAGCTGCTACAAATATCAAATTCACAACATTTCCTATAAAACTATTTAAATAATATAGTACAGTAGATATTACAAAAGCACTAACGATTATAAATCCATCCATTTTGGGAAATGATAATTTAATATACTTTTGAACATCAATATATCTATATACCAGCATCACTCCAAATGCAACTGTAGTACTTATAGCTGCCGCATATAACCCAATATACCTTACAAATATCAAATTAACCACAACATTTATTATTCCTGACCAAAGAGATGTAAGTGCGATATCCTTCGTCTTTTTTAAAGCAACATATATCGCACCAATTAATGCAACAATAATATTGAATACACATCCTATCATTAAAATCGGAATATAATTATATGCATCCGAATATTTATCTCCTCTTACCATTATCGGAAACACAAATGACATACACCCAATAATCCCTAGGCATACTCCGGAAAAAAGCTTTATCATGGTAATAAATGTATCAGCTATAAAATGGTCCTTATCTCCGTCTTTTAAGTATAACGATGTTGATTCTGTCCATGTCATATTAAATACAAAATACGCTGACATAACAGCATTAGAAAACTTATAAGCTACAGCATATATTCCATTTGCTGAAGTACTTAAAAAAAGTGCTATTATCGTTCTATCAGAAGCATTTACTATCCACCATATTACACTATTAGGCACTAAAGGAATACTATACCTTAATATATCGAAGGTTTCCTTCTTGTCTATAAACGTGAAATCAATATATCTGATCAAGCCACATTTTACAAAAACGAACAGTGCACATAAAGCATTAGCAATAATGATTGATAGAAACATCCCTTTAGGACCTAAAGGAATCACAACAAGAAAAACAACATTAAATACAATTGTGCACCCTCCAGCAATCAAACTTCCAACAGAGTAAGCCACATTATCACCAAGACCTCTTGCTATCTGTAAAACAATACCAGAGATAATGGTCATTAAAACAATCATCATAATATAGTACTTATATGGTATCTTGACTATCAAACTAATTGCCAAGTATATAAAAACGCCAATACACATAAGAATAATAGCGCAGTTTAATACATTCGTTATAATACTTTTTTTCTTATTCTCATCTCCTCTAACATCAACGAGAAAACGAAAGGCGCCGTTTTCAAGTTGGAGAGTTATACAGGGGACTATCAACCCAACATATGTAGTTACTATATCTACAATTCCAAATTCAGAAGAATCGAGAACATATGTATAAAGTGGCAACAAAAAAAAAGAAAGAAACTTTGTACATATCTGTCCCACCATAATAATCAATGTATTTTTTGCTAGTTCTTTCTTTTTTGATGATTTATCCATTCATGCATTCCTTTTTATTCATATCATTTTGAATCTATTCATAATTTATTCTCTAAACTGATCCAAGAACAACTCTATTTCTTCTCTATGTATTCTAATATCTGTCGTAATGTCACTTAATATACAATCACCCAAGGAAGAAATATCACTACGCGCGATATAATTCAGATTAGAATCATCATTAATATTTTTTGCCCTTTCATCAACTCCGATAATTATTGATCTTTTTCCACGTTGTATCGCCTTTATACCCCCATGAAGCCGGGTCCCGACATAATCACATTCCATTTCCTTTAGAAACTTGTCATACTCTTTCAATGACGGCTTTATTATCCGAACTTTATCTAATAAACCCGGAATATGTAGTCTATTTAAATACTCCATATCAAAGAATCCCTGTGGCCAAAAATAAACTTTTTCATATAATTCAAATAAGGTATTTATCATCTTTTTATCATTTATTGGATCTTTGTTATAATCTGTCAAAGTAAATACAACTGAATCTGATTTTTTGAGAGGAATTTTTTTCATTTTTTCTTCTTCTAAGGACCACAATGTAACACAACCTGTGTTCAACGCTTTAAAGCCCATTCCCTCGAGTAATAATTTAGCTTTTTCATCTCTAACACTATGGTATACATCCTTTTTTAAAGCTTTTTCATAAAACCTTTGTGTGTATCTATTTTCTGCTTTTGTCTCCTTCCCGCCACCAACACCTAATAGAATAAAATCATTTATATATTTCAGATCGAATAAAGTAAGATTCCATTGTCTAAATCTATGTCTCATATTATTCCATAAAAGATTAGTTCCGCAAACAAACTTATAATCAAACCTTGCAAGTGCTGTTCTATTATAATCTTTACCAACTTTCTCCTTTAGAAATTCTATATTATGAAACAATGGATTATGTGTAGGCATTTCCACAACAAAAGAGCCATCAGTAATATCTTTCAAAGCCACTCGAGAGCTCTCCATAATTATTTGATCGCCATGATTATACGAACCTACAGAAGTATCCATTAATGCTATCTTCTTCATATTATTCCTCACTCATCTAGTTTTTTTACTTCTCCTGTTGCACATGATTTCATACTTTACAAGTAGTATACTTATAACTCTCTGAACTTTTATTTTTTGCAGAACTTTATGTGCCACAGAATAATTCTCTATCCAAGATGGTTTAACATTCAAATATTTTTTATATTCCTTCTTGTAGTATTCCCCAGATTTCTGGCACCCGTTAAGCATATAGGCTAGTTGTCGATATATTGCAAAGCCTCTGGTATTATTTCGGCTATTCATCTTCACGCCAAAACAATCCAGCAGATTATCACTTATTATAAAATAGAAAGGTCCTCCCCAATGATAATCAGGATGCAGATATAGAGAAAGCGAAGAATCAACATATGTAATATCTAAGTTATGAATTTGATCAAGCGCAAATTGATATTTAGTAATACTCCCATTTCTAGGTATAATAAAAACCTTAGTATTATCACGGAGAAATATTATATTATGTGAAACTGACCCCGCTGTCATAGCGCATTCATCGCAGTTCATTAATATGTTCAACTGTTCTTTTAGAGTAAACTTCTCAGGCGACACGATACTATATCCTCTATTTTTAAAAAAGCCTTCGAGTCTGTACTCACCTACAGTTCTGATATTAGTATACTTTCTATATGTAAAATACACTTTTTTCATTCCCGTATCATTATAATGTTCTTCACCATATCTCCTTATATCGTCAAGCATATCAACATATTCCTTGGTGAAAAATCTATTTGAATCCTTTTCACTAAAAAAACTCTCATCCGGAAGTATTACTTTCCTATATCTCACCACTCTGTCTATCGGTTCAATTGTTATCTTATCTCCTCCGATTATAGAAAGAAGCTCCTTGGCGTTATCACAAGGTTTATGGTTTCTATATACTAAATATAAAAATTTAAGATGGCCATACTTCGACATAAATTCGTCATTTTTTAGAACCCAAAGTCTTCTAATATTATCTGTAAGCCAGTGTCCCCATATATCAGGCCATAGCCCCAGAAAAACCACTTCTTCCGAGCTATATGTTACTGCCCCCTTTTTATAATCATACTTTCCTCCAAATCCACGGTGAAGACTCGTTCCATCTATATAATTGCCATTACCATCAAGTAATCCTCCCCCAATTTTTCCATTTTTGAATGTCCTAAAAGGGAGAATCGTGGCATTATCAATCTCTTTCCATAATAACTTATCATTTGACAGGTGATTTATATTTATATATTTTTCATAACTCGATTTATCGTACAAATAATTATAATTAGTCATTTTTTCAACCTTAAAAGCATATCTTTAAAATATTTAAAATCATCTGTTCTATAAAAGAGTAACAAGTATAATAGATTTGGGATAAAAATACATATTATCACTCTTACTATTATAGTTAACACATTTTCCTCATTTAATGATGATGTTAGTCTTTCACATAAAAAATAGCAAAGAATCAAAAGCAGAGCATTAAGCAAAAAATAATTCAGCTGAAGTAATAGGTACTTTTTTATCCCTGATTCAAATCCATCCCTAAATAGAACTAACCCCTCATACCACATAGCAACGCATATATCACTTATGATGGTACCAATTATAACTCCACTAATACCAAGGAATCGAACTAAGATAAGCGATAAGACTAGATTAACGACAGCCTCTATAATATCTTTATACTTATCCTGTATATAAATACCAGCCGTTTCCTTAAAAGCAATCACAGGTAAACGTACACAACTGATGTAAAACCCCACCACTGCAATAATAACGACATTATCACTGAGCAAAAACTCTTGCCCCAGCCATATTGTTATAAATGGACGAAAGAGGCATATTAAACATATCGATATAAACCCCGTCAACCATACATGTATAAACAGAATATGAAAAAAGACGCCTTTATTATATTCCTTTGAGTCCCCCGCCATAAGATTGCCGATACTGGCCGATATAGAGGAATAAAGTTTTATCATACATTTTTTTAGAGCATCAATAATCAATATATAGTTTGAATATAACCCTCCCAAAACAAGCCCAACAAACTTAGAAATAATAATGTTATCTGTTGAACCGACAATTATTGCTCCAACCCTATGAAAGAACTGAGCTTTTATATTTTTATTTAAAACCCCTTTTTCTTCTTCTGTTAGTGATCTTATATTTTCTACTCTTAAATAAGGGTATAGTTTGTTAGCAGCATTAATTACCCATATACATTCTATAAAAGAAAAAAGCAACATACATACCAGATATCCTACATATGATTTAAAAATAATCAACAAACATATCTGAATAGCATTTAAGATCAGATGTATACATCCAGAACCTATAGACAATATATACTCTTTCTGATTGCAAACTATTATGGTTCTGTGACAGTTTATCAATATATAAATTGCCTGGCTAAGAACATATATGAGAAAACAGCATCTAATATAAGGAATCTCATTAACGTCATCCATTATAAAAAAGTTCAAAAAAGGTGTTATTAATACACCAATAATCATCATGAAAAGTGCCACAAAACAATATAGTTTGTAATACTCCTTCATCAGTGACTTTATTTTTTCAATATCATTTTCTTTAATAGGTCTATATAGAGCAAAAGCTACAACATTACCAATTCCCAGTTCAGTCATAGATAGATATCCCAATATATTAGTAAAGAGGCCATTCAACCCTAGATATTCCGGAACCAGAACCTTAGCAAAAACTGTCCTGTTAGCAAAGGCAGCCAACGTAACAATAGCAGATATACAAATACTAACCGTTGCATTTCTTATACTATTTTCACTTCTTGAAGAATCTAGTTCCTTCGCTTTTAAAAAAAGATTCACCTTATTTCTCCTCAAGAACTTTTTTTAATCTTTTTTCATATATAGACTCGCTAAAAATATCGTCATATGCTTTACGCGAGTTTTGCGACATTTTTTTGTATTTTTTTTCGTATTGATAGAAGCTTGCCATTATAGTTTTAGAAAGTTTTGATGCCGAGTTTTTTTCATAGATATATCCTGAACGATATTTTTTTATTATTGCAGCATCTCCAGTATTTTCAGAGCATATACATGGAACCCCAAAAGACATTGCTTCCGCTATCACTAATGGCATAGGATCATCTCGGGATGAACATACTAAATAATCAACGTTTTTATATAATCCACATATTTGTGCCATGTTCAGCCCCTCTATATAGTGAACATTTTCAGGATACCCCCTCTCTAGTCTGTTCAGTTTCGAAGTTATATAATCATCGCACCCCTGCCCTACAAACACAAAATAACAACTTCTTCTAATTCTGTCTGGCAACATATTTATAGCTCTTATAAGAACGTCCTGTCCCTTTCTTCTAGTTACAACTCCCACGATAGCATAAACCTTTTTATCCTGTGCATCCACAGGTAAACTATAAACGTCAACAGATTTTTTTAACTCCTCCACCATTAAATCAGGGGAACTATATAATAGATTACGTGTTTTATAACGTGGGAAATGATCAAGAAGCACCCTCATGGCGTAAGGTCCAACAGTGAATGGATGTATATTTTCTGGAAGTGTACGAGGCATATACCTCGCTATAGATCTGTTATAAGATTCTTCGGCTTCATGGATCCACCATATCACTTCCATATCAGTGTCCTTTAGGATATTGATAATAGGAAAAAGCTTAATAGTATTTACTATTATTTTTGCAAAAAGCGTCCTTATTTTCAAGATAAGATTCGTCTCATATATATCCCTACTTATTATTACTGGAATGTCATATTCATATATATTTTGAGCAAGTATTTCTCCACTCATATGACTACAGAAAATCACTTGATATCCTTGCTTTTTTATTTCTTTTGCCATATGAAATAAAGCAATCGGCGCTCCTGATAGGGACATCTCGTGACTAACTAACAGAATGGTTTTACTCGGGTCTTCATCATATTGTTCTACAATTTCCCTTCCATAAATAGTATCCCCATTCAATTCTAACATCTTTAACATTTCAGATAAGCTATTAATAGTTGTAATATTTCTACCTTTACTGTCAATTTTTTTCAAATATATATCCAATAATTTCTTTACACTGTCTATTATGCGTAAGAAGTATGCATCCAAAATAAAGATAGCACCTGAATGATGATATAGCTCTTTTAACCGACTTTTAATTTTAGTATACATATGCCTACACTTTCCCTAATAGTATTCTTATTCTAATTGATAATGATGTGCGTATATCATCACAATATGTATATGTTCTTCTTAACAGCCTTAACCTATTAAAACCCTTTCTATAATTCTTTATAAGACAAAGCTCCCTAATCAATTTTTTGTCTAGTTTTCTTCCATATGTATCTATAGCTTTTTCTGCATACTCAGAATAATTAAATGTTTTATTTGATAATACAACTTCTATTTTATCGAGTATCCACTTAATAGGCGGCATACTTTTGTGATTTTCACCTATTACATTCTTTGAATGCTGACGATACAAAGTATATGAAGTTTCATCATAAAGAACGCGTCCTATAGCAAGTGCTGTGCATAAAGCCAATATATCATGCATTCTGAAATCCTTTATATCTAACCTTTTCATCTCATCCAAAAGGGACTTGTTAAAAACCATAGTACAGCCTGGTATCTCATTATAAAATAACGCCCGACAAAAGCTCTGTTTCTCAAAACAATTAGTCTTCCTTTTAATTATTCTCATATCTGAGTCAATTAAACTATAGTTTGAAGTCCAAAGAGTTGGAATATTTTTCTTATTACAATTCTCTTCTACTGAAATCAAAGCACTAGAGGATGTTTTTAGCTTACCTTGCATCCAGACATCATCCTGATCACAGAAAGCATAGATATCAGCCTGCGGAGCTATGCGGATGAGTTCTAAGAAACTCCTTGCCGGTCCTACATTCTTACCTTTAAGTATAGTAAAGTCCACTTTATTATGTCTATCATTTCCTCCATCACAGTATCTTTTTAAAATATCCAAGGTATTATCAGTTGATCCATCATCTCTGATAAACACACGCAGATCTGTTCTAACAGGTAGCTCCTGATTAATTATCGAATCCAGTTGTTGTTCTATATACTCAGCTCCGTTATATGTGGACATCATTATACATATCTTCACCACACACCTCCCGATAATAAACTTATATCTTAAACACCTAAAATTTCTCTAAAGAACAATACGAGAATATGTCTCACTGGTCTTAATGGTAAACATATAAGCCATTACTATCAAAAAAACCATAAAGCAATGCTTCACGGTTTTTGCGAACTCAACATAAAAAGCACCAAAAAGAGATCTCTAAACCTTATTAAATAATACGTTTAATGCATAAACCATCTGAAGGCCTATATCCTCAAAGTAAAATCTCCTAAAACTTAGTAGGCGTTTCTTTGTCGAAAATGAATTCTTATAAGATGAGACATCATCTATAATTTCCATATAATCACTTACAATTCTATCAGAATAGCCTTTTTTCAATTCGCTCATTTGTTTCGATATGTTTTGTCCACTTATATAATTCTTTGCCTTCCGTATCTTTGATATTATATCTCTCTTCACTCCTACCGTATTATTATCATGCTGCCTATACGATAAATGGACCTCAGGATCAACTATTATCTTTCCGCCAACAGCAAGACAAACCTTGAGTATCCATGTGTCGTGTGAAAGAATATATCTTGGTTCATACCGATTTACCACATCCAAAAGATTCCTGTTAAATACTTCCGTACAACCAGCTGCATCATTGACAAGAAATCTGGCATAATCTGTTCTATGTCTTTTTAATGTATGATTTCCAATAAGATTCAGATTTTTATCAACTAAACGTTGACCACTGTAATATAAAACAGGAATATCAGATTTCCATCTTGCCTCACATTTCCTTACTTTTCTTAGCCCAACGCGTAGTTTGTCCTCATCCCAGACATCATCCTGATCACAAAATGCAAAATAATCAAAATCCTTTGATGATGCCATTTTCATTAATTCCATAAAACTTTTCTGAACACCACAATGTTTCCCTTTATACCACTCCAAAGAAAACTTATCTTTATAAGTATCTAAAATCTGACAAGTTCCGTCAGATGAGCCGTCATCACGAACTATAACACTCACATTAACATCTTTTTGTAAAAATAAGCTTTCCAGCTGTTCCTTTAGATATTTTTCACCATTATACGTTGATAATAAAACTATAACCTTGTTTATCATTTCATTATATCCATTTTTTTGTTTCTATTATTAGTTTGTCAACCCTTACTATCCTATATAACTCTCAATGCTTTTTATTATTCTATCCGTATTTGAAATATATTCGTTATAATTCTTCAAATAAACATTTCTATATGCCGTTTCAAGATCTTCTATTTTATAACAGGGTTCAATAAACTTTAATCTGTCAAATCTTTTTACTATCTGCAATTGGTGATCATCTACATGTTCGTTATATTTTTTTAATCTCGGTATAGCAATCACTTTCTTCTTCAGCATTAAGGCATTAATAATCACGCCCGTACCTGCATGGGTTATAACTAAATTACACTCTCTTATTTTTTTATTAAACTCATCCTGCGTCATATAATCCACATATTCAAAGTTTCGTGGTTTATAACCACAAGCTCCGATCTGGGCAAATACAGGTTCATCAATTATATTATTATCGATAAGTTTATCAATCTTTCTCAGCAATCTATCAAACTGGAATTTCTGAGAGCCTACCGTCACCAAGATCATATCAGTACACCCTCCCTTCATATATTGCCGTAGGATAATGTTTTAACAATGATTTCCATTGAACATAGAATCTATCAGCCAGTCCCATTTTATATATAAATCTACCGGTTCTAGTAGGTATATAAACATTCGCGATGGACTCTATATATATAATCTTTTTCTTGAATATATGCCCTATAAAAAGCATCGGAATAGTTGAAAGCACACCCGTTGAAATAATGACATCAGGTTTTTCTTTCAGAAAGATTACGAAAGACTTCACAAAGTTTATTATGATTTTAAAAAACCATAATATTTCTCTTCTATTAGTCTGGTATAAATAATAATCAATCCCATGATCATCATTATTATATTTTGTCTTTTCAGTCACAACAAAAACTATATATTTCTTTTCTAAAGGTTTCAGCTTCATCAGTTCTTCATAATGTCCGCCCGATGACGAAATCAAACATACTTTTTTCATTAGGCCCCCTTCTATTTCTTCTAAATCATTCTGCCACTAACTTCCAATGCCCTTGCAATCACCTGATCCATATCATAGTACTTATACTCACCAAGTCTTCCACCGAAGACTATTCTCTTTCCTACGGATTTCATCTTTTCGTTCTCTTCCTCAGCCAGTTTCTTGTACTCCTTATAAAGATTTCCATTTTTCTCATCATTAACCGGATAGTACGGTTCATCTCCCGGCTTCCACTCAGAACTATATTCTTTGGATATCACCGTCTTCGGAATGTCATTACCATCCTCATCCTTTCCGAACTCAAACCACTTATGTTCGATGATTCTTGTCCATGGAGTTTCATTATCAGTATAATTCACTGCGGCATTACCTTGAAAGTTCGGAATATCTAACAGTTCTGTTTCAAAACGAACAGATCTATACTCTAGATTTCCGAGCTTATAATCAAAGTATGCATCAATAGCACCGGTATAGATAATAGTATCAGCCAACGAGTCATACTCTTCTTTATTATCCAGATAATCCACTCCAAGTCTAACCTCGACATCGCCGAGCATATTGGCAACCATTTTTGTATAACCGCCAATTGGTATTCCCTGATATAAAGCATTGAAGTAGTTATTATCAAACGTTAACCGAACAGGCAAACGTTTAATTATAAACGCCGGAAGATCCTTACAGTCTCTTCCCCACTGTTTCTCAGTGTATCCCTTGATAAGTTTCTCATATATATCAACACCAACCAGCGATATAGCCTGTTCTTCTAGATTCTTCGGATCAGTTATACCAGCTTCAGCCTTCTGTTCTTCTATCTTATTCAGAGCTTCCTCTGGAGTCACAACCCCCCACATCTTATTGAAGGTATACATATTGAAAGGAAGTGAGTAAAGTTCTCCCTTATAGTTAGCAACCGGTGAATTTGTAAATCTATTGAATGTCGCAAATTGCTGAACATAATCCCAGATTTTTTTATCATTTGTATGGAAGATATGCGCTCCGTACTTATGAACCTTGATACCTTCAACATCTTCCGTATAAATATTACCAGCAATTGTGTCACGCTTATCTATTACTAACACCGTCTTTCCGGCAGAACGTGCTCTTTCAGCAAAAACTGCACCATATAATCCGGCACCGACTATTAAATAATCATACTTCATATATCGTCCTCTCTATTCATTTGATTTTTCTCTTTATTTCATCAAGAATATCCATCACAACATTTTCCTTTGATATAAAAAGTCCAAGCATATATATTCCAAAGAAAACTGCAAATGAAACTAATAGTTTCAATACCATGTAATCGAAAGAAATCAGCTTAATAAAAATAGACGCAGCACTTGCAAGTATTGCAATCATAAAATATATATGTATTCTGAGTTTTTTCACGACCTGATATAATAGATCTCTTGTAAAGTACACTTGAACGCCTAACACAAGATATTCTGCTATCATTGTAGCAAGGGATGCTCCTGCGGCTCCCCATAGCGGTATCATTATTAAATTAAGAACAAAATCGCTAACAGCTCCAACCAGAACAGAGTATAATACATACTTTTCTTTTTCCAAAGGTGTGAGGACCTGAATTCCCAAAACACCCGTAAGTGCATTAGGTATTACGGCTATTGTAATTATCTGCATAGCTACTATAGACCCTTCATAGCCATCACCCGCAAGAAACAAGATAGTTTCTTTAGCGAAAAGAACAAAATACAAAACTAAAGGCAGCGACATTAATGTCGAAAAATTCATCACCTTTAACATATACTTTTTAAATTCCGTCATCATATTCTTTTTCACAAAATATGACATCCTTGGAAGTAAAACATTCCCCAACGATGTCACCAGACTTAAAAGCAAGCCTTTAATCTTTACAGCTGCATGATAATATCCAACATCCACATCTTCTTTCAAAAAGCCCAACATAACCGTATCAAGATTGGTATATACAGATACTGCCAGACTCTGTGCAAAGAGAATAGAAATCGGTTTAAAATGCTGTTTATAATTATAATCACCTATATATTTAAAAGATACTATTTTCCTTAATCGGATAAAGTTGAGTATATTAGAACCAACACCAGCAAATACAGTTATACCGCCATACAGTATATAATCTGACGGCTGATGCACCAGTAAAAACATCAGGATTATAGATAGTATCTTAAACGCAATAGATCGCACCGTTATATAGTCATACTGTTCCAAAGCCTGATAAACCCAATTCATACCAAAAACATTTAAAACAATACCGACTCCATTTATAAGAAATAATGTTTTTTCCGCTCTAAATTTTGGAATATAAAAAACACATAATAAAAATGTTATCACAACAATTGCTGTCATAACACAGTTTATTACAAATAATTCATGAACTGTTTTACTTAGCTTTTCTTTGTCATCTCTTACTTTTGCACAAGCACGTATACCATGTGTGGGTATTCCAAGAGAAGCAACCATCACAAAATAGTTGGTTACCGATGCAACAAAAGATACTTTTCCATTACCCGATGCGAGTAAAACTCTAGCAACGTAAGGAAAGGTTATCAACGGAAAAATAATCTGTGACGCCGTAAGTATAAAGTTCATCACAAAGTTATATTTTACTGAGTGAATCTTATTTTCCATAGTATTCTACTTATTCTTTAACGAAAAATACTCTTCATGTTCTATATAGTATTTTTTCATCTCTTCGTTTTGTTTTCCAAAAGAGAGATGTCCTACCACTATGTTTTCACTCACCATAATAGGTCTTGAATTGCAGCAACAATGCTGACAGATCTGTCCCTCATCAGCTCCCATGTCTGCCCCATTTCCGGAAATCTTGAAGTAGCCCATATCTCTCCATAATCTTCTCTCAAACAGAATGGCGCCTATGCTAAACCTCACAGCGCAAGCCCTTTCCTCTAACGGTTCATCCGAAAACATCTTATTAAGATCATCAAGTGATGGTACTTCTCCTGTAATTCCCCACATAAACTTAGCGGCATTAACATCATTCTCAATCTTTCTTTCCTGTCCGGCTGCATATTTGGGAGATTCAAAACGGTCTTTATATACATCCCTCAGACCAAGCTTATCAAGGATACGTAGATGTGCATATCCATTAACTAATAGTAATGGCGCCACTACACCCGGGATATAATCTCCAGTCTTTGCATGTTCATATGCTCTAAGCATATTAACAAAGTATCCTTCTGTAATAAATATATCCTCATCAAGTTTAAAAATGTATTTAGCCTTTTTATTTATCTTAATAGCAATATTCTGTGCTAAGCATACATTATTTCTTTTAGTACTAAGATAGGACCATCCATTGTTTTTGCATATCTCACTTAATCTATCAGAGTATATGCCCGAAGATACGACGCAAACATCCATATCAGGGATCATGTATTTTTTAATCCTTGAAAAGACTCCGTTGTAGGCAAATTCCTTATACCCGGCTAAGACGATACATAGCTTATCATATCCTTGTGATCTATTCTCATATTTATCAATAAAGAAAAAATCCTTTCTATATTTATATACGTCTTTTTGCTTTTTCAGAACTCGATACAGGTCTTTAGTAAGCGGATTTTCTTTGAGTTTTTTCTTTATATTCATATCTTTCCCCGTTCAATTATTAAATAGCTTTGTTATTACATCTGGCTATTAATAATAAAGCATCTTTTCCCACTCTTATCCCTAATGTCTTTCAATGGGGTAGTTCCCTTATTGATTATTCTTATATTGAGAGTGTAATCATCCGAATATATATCATATATTTTTGATATAACCTCATCTATATATTCATCTGAATTTATAATAATATGCGCAATACATATTGCACCATATCCTTTTACATCTCCTTTTCCG
Source organism: uncultured Lachnospiraceae bacterium (assembly GCA_947168155.1). Lineage (GTDB taxonomy): Bacteria > Bacillota > Clostridia > Lachnospirales > Lachnospiraceae > Eubacterium_Q. Next base: position 138,280 of record CAMVKW010000003.1, read on the forward strand.
CAAGTGATACTTTCAACATATAAAAGCTCTCCGGTTCCCACATCCAATGTTTTGATCGTCGAAATAAAACTCTTATGTCTTTTCATCAAATGCAAAACATCTTTATACGAGCTAACGCCTCTATAATTAGCATCCAAAGTATTATCTTTATTCTTTCTGTTTGCGATCCTGCGAAGATAATCATATCTTTTATAATTATCAGTTCGCATCCTTATCCAAGCTAATTTCATTATTTGGGGCATATATGTAGTCAGCCTAATTGTTTTACCTTCATTCTTTTCCAGCAACTCCGTCATATATACATATTTTATTTTGTATTTATGATATTGAACATATACATTAAGCAAAACCTCTGATAGATATCCATATATACGTTTATGTTGAGAATCATAGTTAGATATATCTGTTTTTTCTTCAATTTCATTTAAAACCTTAAAAAGCCATTCACTATACTGATTAAATATATCTTTTTTCGCTATAAACATATTCAAATAGCTTATTCCCGTCTTTGAGAGCGTTTCATTTAAAGCGTCTTTATATTCAGGAGAACTATTATCAATTACAGATATAAGGACTTCTATATCTGCGGGATACACAAATTGAGTCAAATCTTCATATGCACTTGTATAATACGGACAATAGGGCCATTGTAGTATTATGTCATAATCCTTTAAATATGTGCGTATTTGTTCTTCATTTATAATTGATTCTCTAATCTTACTACCAGAAAATCTGTTGTATATATATTGTGAATATGTAGGAAAATCAACATCAGAAAAAAATCTTCTATAATGAGCCAAGCCTTTAATATCGCTATTATCATTCTTCCACAAAGCATATTGTGCAGTTAGTTCGCAATAACAATAGTTTTTTTCAGATATATTATCTGTATTTTGATCATCATATATATAACCATCCCAATGTCCACTTAACGCTGCATTAACCTGACATAATTTATAGATAGGTGGCAATGAATAGCTCATCTTCTTATGCGTGGCTACATAAATACTTATCCTCTCCATAAACAGAATCCTTCACTATTTATTCTAAAAGTATTAATAACTATTTCTTATTGTTCTAACCACCTTTTTTCTAATTAATAACGAAAATATAGAAAACCCATTAAATTTCAAAATTCTCATGACAAATAATGCCTTTGTAAATTTCAAATCGGTATGAACTATCTGATTATACAATGACTTATCTATTTTTTTTATGAACTCATCATACTCATATAATTCTTTTTTTGCCTGCCTTTTATCCTTGTTAATAAATAGCAATTTATACTGTTTGATTAATAATGCAACAATTCTATTATGGATGGATCCATCAAAAATACAGGATTTATCACGCGAATTAATATAGTAGTCTAACACAGAACTACATACTTTAAGGTGCTGATTTCTTCTGTTGAACATGACATTTACATCTACACTTTGTCCCTCTCTACCTATGTAGTACACATAAACATGCTTATCTAGCGCCAACAAACTTCTAGACATTCCACAATTGTATATAACATATTCAACATCCACATAAAAACAGTCTTCGTCCAAATCTCTGCTTTTTCGAACTATTTCCGTTCTAAAAACAAAACAATGCATAGATAATGATAAGCCTTCCATTTCCTGTGGATCTCGAATAACAGACTTATCCTCTTTAAGCTTAAAATATGATGTTTTATCAATATATTCATCCTTGTCTTTTAAAAATACGCGGTATGGGTTATATACTGCATCAACATCTATAAATCTCAAGTTATTAACCAGATCGATTATTCCGTCTTTATCAACCCAATCATCTGCATCAACCACCTTGAAGTATTTGCCTGTCGCAATCCTTTTTGATGCATTAATAGTCGATCCATGACCTCCATTAGGTTTATCAATCACTATAATACTTTCAGGGTACTTTTCTTCATAAGCTTTTGCTATTTCCAGAGTCCTATCGGAAGACCCATCATTTACAATTATTATCTCCAGCTCATTTAGAACTTCCGGTACTATTAGTGAATCTATACATCTTGCCAACCAACCTTCAGCATTATAAGCCGCTATGCTTACACTTAACACTTTTTGCATGTCATATCTCTTTTCTATTTATCATCTTTTTTAAAGAATACTCCAATCTAGGAGATATTGCGCATAAAACAGCCTGCATTCTCCATTTTTTATCCCCTTCTTTTGATAAAACAACAAATAATAGGTTTTTTCTCAGTTTTCTGAGTAGTTTATTGAACAAATTATTATCATGATAATCACATTGATACATTCTGTTTATATAGAAGGAGGAGCTTAACGCAATTCTCGCACGTAAAATTCTGCACACGTGAGGATAATCATTCAGCATTTTTATTATATTCTCATATGTTTTTATTTCCGAAAGCCATTTTGTATTAAATGAATCCGAGTAGAACGATAAGTACGTCGTACTATTTTTATTAATAACATAATAATAATCCTTGTGATTTGTGTTCACACTCATATTTTTACACTGTTTTACATACTCACAGCAAAAATACAAATCCTCACAATAATTCAGCTTTTTATGAAATCTTATATTATTGTTTTTTATTATTTCGTTTCTGAATATTTTAGAAACAGCATATCCTCTGATTCCATTTACCGAAACGATGTTTTTTAACAGGTTGGCTGGCTTATAATGATCATTATAATTATGGCATTTTTCAATAACGTTACCACTCTCATCAACCTTCACCCATCCACATATTCCAAAATCAACATCTTCATCCATTAACTTTACTAAATGGTCTATATATTCCGATCCTACATAATCATCACAATCAACAAAGACAACAAATTCACCTAACGCATTTTTCAGTCCATAGTTTCTTGTATCAGAAACCCCACTATTATTCTTTTGTATTATTTTTATTCTCGCATCATTCTCTGCTCTTTTTCGGCATATTCTCACCGAATCATCTTGAGATCCGTCATCCACCAAAAGAATTTCAATAGCACTATACTTTTGATTACACAAAGAATCCAAACATCTATCAAGCGTCTTTTCACCATTATAAATTGGTACAATAACACTTACGAGTCCATTTATATAATCCATGATCGCTCCTACTTCCCGAACTGTACAAATTAAAGCAAATCTTCTAACCTTTTCTTTTCCAGTTTTATATCAAATCCATTATTTGAGAGATTCCTATACGATTCTTCCGAATTAATTCGACAAGTCTTATTGCTTATTCTTTTCAACAATTCTATCCATTTGCTTTTTTCATTCAGGGGTAATTGATATACATTTTCATTTACAATTCCCTCCGCCGGTACAACCGTTGATTCCACCACAGGCAACCCTGAAGCCTGAGCTTCTAAGGCCACGATCCCTAAACCTTCATACTTAGACGGAAGAACAAACACATCAAAAGCACTTAGCCAGCCTTGAATATCTCGTTGCATTCCAACAAGCAACACTCTTTCTTCTAATCCATTTTCTTTGATAGAGTTTTTAAGGTCCTCTCTATCTTCACCTTCTCCAACAATCACAACCTTGTAGTCTATTCCTACAATATCTTTGCATAAATCTATTAAAAACCCATGGTTTTTTTGTGAGCACAGACGTCCTACTGTTCCTATCACAAAGCTGTCACCGAGATTATGTTCTTTTCTTATTAATTCTCTTTTTGATTCAATATAATAATACTGCTCTATTTCAATTGCATTATGTATAATCTCACATCTATCAACTATTTTGTCATTAAAAAACCAATTTGACGCCTCCTTCGAACAAGCCCAAAAGTCAGTTGCATATTTTTCCAAAAAATGCCGATTAAATCTATGAATCATCGTTTTTATATAACGTTCCAGGCTATCTGTATTATGACTATGAATTATTCTTTTGGGAATTTTGTATTTACAAGCCAATTTCAAAAAATCAATATTAACTAAATCGCAAAGATTTACCCATATGACATCATAATCTGAAGATTGTGTCTTAAAAAACAATCTCAAATCTCTTTTGTATTTAAAATAGTTTTTTCTTCTTGGAGTAATATAATAAATCTTCGATCCATATTCTTCCAACTCTTTATCAAAAGCAATAGACTTTATAGAATCACAAAGAAAATCAAATTGAAACAAATCTCTGTCAATATTTCTATAATAATTCATTATGAAAGATTCTACTCCTCCATAATTAGCAGTCATACCATATACTAACACTTTAGTTTTTTTATATTCCACTATAACTCAGCCTCTCAGACGTATTTTCCTGTTTCTCTCATCTACTACAACACTTCCGGCTGGAACATCCTTAGTGATCAGTGTACCAGCCCCTATTACAGATCCTTTTCCTATTCTCACTCCATCAAGTATTACTACATTACTTCCAATCCAACAGTCATCTTCAATAATTATCCCTTTTTGTTTTACTCCCTGGCTTTTTATAGTTTTCTTCGAGTCAGAGAATATATGATTTTCAGCAAATAAACTACACTTCGGTCCAAACATAACATTAGAACCAATCTTTATCTTTCCAGAACACCCCACATAACCATAAGGACCTATGGAACTATTGTTGCCTATAACAAGTCCACCACCAAGATCCTTTCCATAATAACTGGACGGACGAATCATAACGCCACGGCTTATAGTAACACAGTCTCCAAAAACCAATCCCCCGGAACATAGGCCATGTATTTCAGAATAGTCTTCGAATTTAACATTTTTTCCGCATCTGATATGGTTTCCGTGCGTTATCGTAACGTTTTTACCAACCAATAATAACCCTTTAACCTTATTTATAAATAGCCTCTTCCAAAAACCTCGCAGCACCTTAACCACGGCATTTTTATATATTATTAATTTATCTATTCCTTTTATTTCTGAATGCATTAGTTTTTCCTCTTAAAGCACTTTTATATATTCTCATCAACTGCTGATAATTATCTTCTGGTCTGTATTTTTCTTCGTATTCTTTTCTTGCATTTATTCCTAATTCTTTGCATTTTTTCGATGAACTCCATAGTTCGCATATTTTTTTCTTAAACTCAGAAACATCACCCAAAGGAAATTTATATCCATTATAGCCATCTATAATCGCTTCTTTAGAAAATCCCAAATCCGTAGCTATAACACCTTTTCCAAGAGACATAGCTTCTATTTCCACCATAGAGCACCCTTCATACCAGATTGATGGGAAAACGACAAATTCCGAACGCTTAACTATATTCAAACATTTTTCATGCTCCGTATATCCCATATAGTATACATTAGGATTTTTATCAGCCCATTTTTTTAAATCCTTTTCTAATGGTCCTCCTCCCATTACTACAAAAGGGATTTCCAGATTATTCCAGGCTTTCATAAGGATATCTATCCCTTTCTCTTTCCCTATACGACCATAGAAAACCACATACCTTTCGGGCAACCCTTCATATGTTTTGTTACTTAGATTCAAATCTGCATCAGGTACAAAATTATATTTTTTTACAATTTTGCTCTTATCAAAGCCAATTCTTTTTAGCAGTTTTATCTGATTATTATTTAAGCATATATATCTGTCGATTTGCTTATAAAAGCTTTTTCTTAACCGATGATATTTAAATATGATAGCTACAGCCAAACTCTGTATTTTGGACTCTTTGAAGCACCCATATCTGCACATCCGCAAATAGTGACCATCCCCACATTTATTACATATTTTTGTGCCTCTGAGAGATGTTGCACATGGACAGATAAATCTTGTGTCATGAAGCGTTGCAACAACCGGAACCTTCATTCTCTTTGCCGCATAAAGAATAGATGGCGAAAGCAGTGGAAAAAAAGTATGAACATGAACGATATCAGGCTTTTCTGTTTTTATTAATCTCTGAACCGCCTTATAGTTTTTTACAGACCATAGCATCCCAAATACAGATTGAATCTTTCCTTTTATTCCGGATTTATCATAGTCATCATTCGAGACAGTATATCTAATGACTTTGATCCCATGTTTTTCCAGTAATGCTGTTTCAGATTTAAATACCTGATCATCACCACTTGCTGAACCTTTTCTATGATAATTGTGAATCACTAATATTTTCATATTTCTAATTCCAAATAGCCTTATATTCTTGACCTATTAACCTCCAACTATAACCGGTTTTTATTCTTTCTTTCGCCTTGTTGCCGTAATCTCTTTTTTCCTCTTCATTCATCCCTTCCGTCCGGTCAATAAGCTTTCTAAGACTACCTTCTTCCTTTGTCCAGTATAGTGCAGCATCTCTGCCAACTTCATAATTAAAACCAACTTTTAAAAGCATATTTAACTGAGTACTCCCTAAAGCCTCCAGCAGGCTAGGATTCGTCCCACCAACCTCATGGCCATGAAGATATGCATACGCATTTTCTCTGATTTTTTTTAACAGTTCCTGATCATATACTGTACCAACAAACTTGATTCTTTTGTCTTTTTTCCAATGAAACTTCTTTTCAAGTTCATTTTGATATTTATTATTAGCATTGGCAACTATAACCAGATCTCGAGACGTATTACTTTTCATAAACTCTCTGATCATAGTCTCGTAATTATTCTCAGGAACAAATCTTCCAACTATCAGATAATACTGTCCTTTACTTATTCCTTTTTCTTTTATCCAATCCTTAAAACCGGCTTCTTCATCTGACAATGCACTTTGGGATACATCTGCCCCATATGATATATAAGCTGTATTTGGATGAGAATAAGTCTTTTTTATGTACTTTTCTATATTCTTCGAATCGCATATTACAAGGTCCGCCTTAGTTACCATTTGCTTTTCTGACCACTTCCAATAACATCTGATCAGTGGATTCCACTTTGATCTTCTCCACTCATGACCGTCAGGATTAATATAAAACTTCCCTCCAACAGCCTTTATATTTTTCGCAAGTCCATTAATAAATAGGCCTATTCGACATGTTAGTATATAAAAAATCGGATGTTCTATACCATGCTTTTTGCAATATGCTATAGAATAAAGCAATGCTGCTCTATCATAATATACAGCTACCGCAGAACCTATAGATGGACAAGTTATCTTGAATACATGTGCATTCTTATATTCAAACTCAAGCACTTTACCATCGTTATCTTTTTTGAGTGGTTTTACATCTGCGATCTTTGATTCATCCATACAACCGTCGCCATTTGCTTTACACGCAACATGATACTTAATAGACTCCTCATTTTCATGCTCACCTATCAATCTGTCAACAAAAGTCTCATAACCACCATATTGTCCTATGGATTTTGCACCTATTATAAACACATGTTGCATATCATTTCGCTCCATCTTGCTTTAGATCTTTCTGTTTTTCTATAACAAAAATCTCTCTGTTATCTTTTCTAAAAACTCTCTGTTTTTTTCTCTTGATTCCTCAAGCGCATCCTCGTAAACAGTAGCATTCTTTAAATCCTCTTCAAGGACACCCGTATATCTTACCGGTGGGTACTTAAGATTATCAAACTTACTTGAAAACTCTCCAAATAGAATAACCTTTTTTTTCAGCAGCGTAGCCCAATAATACATATGATATGTGTTGGTTACTATATATTCCGATTCTCCGATGAACTTGATGATTCTATCAAGACAATCCTTATTAGTTATTTGCTCATATTTTTTTAACTCACCAGGAATTTGATCAGAAAATGTCAAGTGTTTTGCCACTCCGATCTTTCTCTTCACATCAAAGTGCTGATCAAAATGGGGTAACATACAGGAGACGCAAGGAACATATGTTTTATCATCGATGAAATCTCTGATTCCTATCATATCTATTAACTCTATATTTATTTTAACTGTCACACTTTTATCATCAAAATGCTTATTATATCCAGCTCCCCAGATCACAACATTATCAGACAACTCAGTACACCTATTGATGGTTTTGTTCCATTTATCCGAGAAATCCAGCAACCCTCCACCACCAATAATAACAACATCATCCTTTCCAATTACATCCTCATTAATACGTTCCAGATCATGCAGAGTAATCCTGAGGTTTAGTCCGGACCTTTTCAAGTAATACTCAGGGCCACAATTAACATCACCGGTATTATCCGTATCTATCAAATGAATCACGTGAATTCTGGGATTATTAAGGAATGCATCATTTGAACACTCAATAAGTCTGTCAATATAAGTCTCATGTCGCTCAATAACTGAATTATGAGATTCTTCTATCAATGAATTAAATTCATTATAAAACTTCCTTCCTAAAAAAAGCTTGATTATTCTTTTTCGTAATGCTCCGAGCATCTTCTATCCCCCATATCTATTAGTATAACTTTTACACATGAATTTCTAAAATATCCAGCCATTTTTTCAGAACAGAACTTTTATAAAACTTTACTATATCGATCTGAGTATTTCGTGACATTTCAAGTCTCAGATCAGGATTTTCTATCATCCTGCATATGGCATCTGCAAGCCCCTGCACATCTCCGGCTTTAACAAGTATACCGCTGAAACCATCCGTAATAATGTCACTCGGTCCCGCATCAATATCGAAGCTTATGGCCGGAAGTCGATTATGCTTTGCCTCTAATAATACCATTCCGAATCCTTCGTGACGCGATGACATAACATAAAAACTATATCCCCTATAAAGTCTTTGCATATCAAGAAGAATACCTTTCAGAATTATATGATGTTCCAGATGATATTTCTCTATCATATCTTCAAGAAGCTTTCGTTCACTCCCATCTCCATACAAGTCAATCACCCAGTCAGGATGCTTCTGATGTACCTTATCAAACGCTTCTATCAGTAGATCGTATCCCTTTTGCCTTGCAAGTCTTCCAACAGATATAATCTTTTTTGAGTCAATATCATACCTATCGTTGTGATCTATCTCTTCATCTAACCAATTAGGAATGACTTGTATTTTCCCCTCTGGAATACGAAACTTTTCAATATATGAATTCTTACACCTTTCTGTCTCTACTATAAGGATGTCGCACCCTTTAGCCATACGAGCCAGTTTAATATCATGCTTAAAGGATGTGAGAGAAACATCATATATATTTCCATGATCACAAGATATAACCTTTGCGGATGTTAGCCTTTTAATCTCTTTACCGAAAAAACCTTCATATTCATGTTGCAAAACAACCACATCTATTTCATATTTATTAACCACATCACAGATTTGCTTTTTTGCGGAAAAATAGTTTTTTATTATTCCTCCAACCGGTATGTCTAATTCAATATATCTTACACCATCCGGAAACCATTCCAACTTACGATTGTCTTTTTTTCTCAGCGAAATAATATATACATCTGCATACTTAATTAATTCTCCAGCCAGATTTGTAATCACCCTCACCACTCCGCCGTAGGTGCAAAAATCATACACAAAAAATGCTATCTTCCTCACTTCAATATCCCCGTCATTCTATTCATAACAATCTTTATCTCATCCATATATGCACCAATTATTACTAACAAAAGTACCATTTCAACAGGATACAGAATGGCATAATCGGGTACAATCAATAATATAACCGTTTGAACTATAAGTAATAGATAAGAAAAAACATCTCTTAATATTTTGATTTCGAGTTTTATGTATTTACGAACATATATCATTCTCATCATCCATATCACTATATAGGATAAAACGGTGGCTATCGCAGCCCCCATCGCTCCAATACTATATACAAGAGCAATATCAACAATTATATTTAAAGTCGCCCCTATCAACGTAGTTTTTGCGATAATCCCGGTATCCTTTGCAGCCAAAAATATGCCACCAACGTAACTGCAAAGAGACCCAAAAACTATTGAAATGACTAACAATGGAACATAAACCCAGGCTTGATAAAAATCCTCTGAATATAAATAATATGCTAGGACTTTCGTAGACAGAATCAGAACGGAGCAGCCTACGACCATACCGAAATTATATAATCGGTACACTTTTGTAAAATAGGCCTCCTTATCCTTCGAATCAAATTCCTTGACAGCAGAGAGCACCCACGCCTGATTAAAAATAGACTGAAAAACGACAAGAATCGATGGGATCTTGTATCCAACGGAATAAATACCACTAATAGATAATCCACAGATCCATGTGACTACATATCTGTCAGACGCAATAGTAATCCATGATGCAACATTATTGGCAACCAGTGGCCAGGAATAACCAAGCATCTCTCGTCTTAGTTTTTTATCATTCTTTCCTCTGATATATTGATAACAAGAACCAGAGAAAAACAAATACAACAGCTGGGAAACCACCCCCAAGATACCAGAAACAAAAAAACCGGTTATTCCCCATCTAAGTACAATCAGAAACAGAATATTGGATACGACCACAACTACAGAAGAAATAATGCCAGAGACCGCCACCTCCTTCACTTTATCCAATCCCCTTACAAAATTAGACAAATTATAACTTATCGAATCCAGAAGCAGCATCAAAAAGAGTAGTAAACTATATTCCTTTATCAGAGTATTTAATCCTAAAAAATAATTAATTATCAAACCAACAGCAACTACAGTATCGCCAATAAGAAGCACAACATTTGATGTAATAAATACATCTTTTATGTCCTTTCTCTCATCCATTGCAAATCGCAGTGTAGCCTCATAAACAGTTACTGTCACAATTGGAAGCAACAGGCTTACTGTAACACTCAGCAGATCATAGATACCATACTCCCGAGTCGACAAAATGCTGGTGTAAAGCGGAAGCATAACAAAACCTATAAGCTTTGTTCCGAATTGGCCTATAGCCATAATCCCGATATTTTTAAGTAAATACTTAAGCCTGTTCAACTCTGTATATCTCCACCTTTCAATATGCTCATTATCAAATCCCAGTAGTCCTTTGCTATTACCTCATACGAGTACCTGGCACGTACAGCTTCCGCTATTCTATCAAGTTCTTTTTCAGATGTCGGATTATTAATCTCATCCATTATTTTCTCAGCCAGGGCTACGCTATCCTCAGTCGGTGAATAGTACTTACATAGTCCCATCGTAACCTCTGGTTGTGCTGTATTCTCAGCCACTATAGTAGGTACTCCTCTACCCATCATCTCTACTGCAGTCATTCCGAATCCTTCAAACAATGATGCATTAACATATATACGCGTCTTATCTATTATACTACTCATCTCCTCATTCGAGACAAATCCGGTAAACTTAACTCTATCTTCCAGCTTATGTTCTGAGACTAATCTCCTTAACTCTTCTATAGTTTCTGGATACCTTCCTACCAATATCAAATCATATTCTATCTTTGATGCAATCCTTGAAAAGGCCTTTATTAACGTCTTAACATTCTTATGTTCCCATTGAATATTTAGAGCTGTTATGTACTTTTTTTGTCCATAGCTAACCCTGTCACCAAAATATATTGGATCATATATTCTGGTTATTTTATCCTTACCCCACGGTAAATGCTTTATCATTGTTGATTTATCGTAATCTGATATAGCCACGATATAATCTCTGTATTTAAAATCATCTACTATATCTTTTTTTTGTTTGACTATTTGTCTATCAGTACAATTGGAAGCACGAATATCTTCATATATGCTGATATCATGAGGAATCTCTATAGTTGTTATTCTCAGTCGTCTTTTTATTGTCGGTTTATTTGGAAAGAGTATAATAGGAACATTATTCTTGATCACCCAACGTTCCTCATAATAGTTTCTGAAGCAGAAATGAAATCCCCCCAAAAAACGTCCGGTTCTAATTTTGGGAACAACACAAACCTTTACATTAGGATTTATCTCGGAAATATAATCAGCTATTTTTTTATATGTAAAGCACACCACCTGATCACTTACGCCGATTTTATCAAAGCCCTTCAGTAAGTTATAAGCAACCTCATCCTTTCCACCCATATGAACTTTGTAAAAATAACACATATCAATAGCGACTTTATAACTCATAGTACAACGTTTCTCCCATAACCTTTATATATCAACAGCTTATATCCAATATCTCTACTCTACCATGAAGATTCATCTTTACACTATCTGCCGGGATAAATATACATTCACCCTTACATAATTCAAGAGTAAAATCATCCCCTGACAATTCTCCATATCCTTCAGTACACAGCATTGCGTGAAAACTATTCGAGCTTGTCGTATATTCATTTACATTTTCATGATTATCTGCATTTATCAATAATCTATCTACCTGGAAATACTTACATTTCTTGATTATTTCACTTGCAAAACCTTTTTTATATTTTAACACCCTCATTGGTTGGCGAGGATCTATAGATGATGACAGTATAGCCACATCTAAAGCTTTATCTATATGAAGTTCTCTCTTTTTTCCGTTTTTATCTACTCTGTCATAATCATATAGGCGATAAGTCAGATTTGAGCTTTCTTGAATCTCAGCAATGACAACCCCTGCCCCAATAGCATGAACCATTCCGGGATTTATGTAAAAGATATCATTTTTATTTACCAAGACACGGTTCAGAAATCTTTCTATTGTTCCCGTTTCAATCTCTCTTCTGATTTTATCTTTATCCATATTTTGGTTAAAGCCACAGATTAAGCTTGCACCTTTTTCCGCATCGAGAACATACCACAACTCCGCCTTTCCGAAAGATTCATTTTCATATTTCATTGCATATGCATCATCCGGATGTACTTGAACAGACAAGTCAGCCTTAGCATCAATTAGTTTTATAAGAATAGGAAGTTCTGGTTTTCCGTTTGTCAGACACAAAGGATGATATCCCAGCCAATCAGGGTGAATCTTTAACACCTCCCCCAAACTGCAACCTTTATAAAAACCGCTATTTATATAAGACTGACCATCAGGATGGGTTGAACACTCCCACGTTTCCGCAAGCGGCGACATATCTATTTTTTTTCCATAATCATCATTCAAACGACACCCTCCCCATAAATAATCCTTAGCGGCAGGCTTCAATAAAAAAGGTATACGTCCGTTCATCTTATTCACCATGTGTTATTATCATTGTTAATCCAGTTCATACTTATGTTTATCAGAAACACTTATGTCCCTGCCCAACTGAACTTCAATAAGCTGAAGCTCAGTGTCAGCAATAATCGTATGCTTACATCCTGCCTCCATAGTAATTACATCACCAGCCTTTACAGGTTGTTCCATTCCATCAACTATAGTTTTTCCTTTACCACTAATAATAGTCCATACTTCATCACGCCTATCATGACTATGATAGTTCATCTTATTTCCTGGATTGAGAGTAACCTTGATAGTCATACTTTCCTCTTCTATATCAATAACCTTATAACTACCCCAGCTCTTTTCAGCAAACATCATTTCCTGATTAATGCCATCAACATAAGGTTTTATATAAGAGCTTTGTTCTTTGTCAGAAACCAATATTCCCTCTGCGGAAGCAGAAATAACAACATCGCTTAGTCCCATTGCCAAAATAGGAATTTCCAATTCATTGATTATATGAATATTAGAACACGCTTCATTATATATAGCCTTACCGACAGTTGACTCCTCCATAGCTTCAGTAAGTGTGTTCCAAGTTCCGAGATCCTTCCATTCCCCATTAAAACGCATTACAGTAATATCCGACTCTTTTTCAACAACAGCATAGTCGAAGGATATCTTCGTTAATGACTCATACTTTGCGTAAAGATCATAATAATCCGTAAAGTCTATCAACTCATGAGCTCTATCCAGGACATACCTGAGCTTATACGCAAAGACTCCTCCATTCCAGAGACCTCCCTGATCTATATACCTCTTAGCAGTTTCTACATCCGGTTTTTCTTTAAATTCACTTACTTTTGATATATCTTCTTTAGATACAGGCATGATATAACCATATTTTTCACTCGGATAAGTTGGATCTATGCCTATAAGTGCCAGATTTGCAGTCCCCGACTCAGCAAGGGTCCAAAGTTTTTTTATTGCTTCAAAAAAGTCATCACTAACATATGGGTCAACAGGACATACAACCACTGCCTCATCCTTACTTACACCTTTAACATCATGAAGATATGCGGTCACAAGCGCAATAGCCGGAAAAGTGTCGCGTCTACACGGTTCAACGGAAATCCCGACATCTTCACCTAATTGGTTATGTATAGTTGAGACTTGTGATTTTGAAGTAGCAATAGTTATAGTCGCATCATTATCAACAGTTTTAATCTGACGATAAACTCTCTGAACCATAGATTCATACTTATCATCAGAGTTTTCACAATTGTTTATTTTAAACATTTTTATAAACTGTTTAGATCTAATATCATTACTTAGTGGCCATAATCGTTTCCCCGAACCACCGGATAAAAGTATTATATTCATCAAAGGAAACCTTTCATATTATCTCATTTTTAATAAATCGTACCGCATATGTGAGAATCAAGATAATTACCCGCATCACATGTTATTATTTCTCCTGATATGCATTTAGCTGCGTCACTAAGCAAAAAGATAGCAACTTCAGCTATTTCTTCAGGAAGAAAGCATCTTTGTGAAGAAGCGCCATCCATGTACAGGTTATCTCTGCTAGCCCACGGACTCATATCTGTTACCACTACCCCAGGCGCTATACCATTCACCCTTATCCCTTTTGCGTAGAGCCTTCTATTAATACCCTTTATCAAAGAATTAACCGCAGCCTTTGTTAAGCCATATGGACAATCATCACACTGAAAACCTCTTTCACTTGATATCATAAGAACAGAATGATCAGCATCCATATCTATAGTTTTAAGAAAGGCCTGTGTCATAAAATAATATCCATCTATATTGGCTGCAAAATGTTCTCTGTAGCTTTTTATATCCGTATTAAGAATTCCTCCTGTGTCATAACAAACAGCAGCATTGCATACAAGGGATGTTATATCTCCCAATATATTTTTTGCTTTATTCATAAAGTCTTCACAATGCTCTATATCAGTGGAATCAAAAGCTAAACTGTAGCAACGATCTCCGAGTTCCTTTTTTGCTTTTATAAGCTTTTCTTCATTTCTTCCGGTTATCAGCACTGTTCCACCACAATCTATCCATTTTTTTGCTATTTCATAACCGATCCCACTACTACCACCTGTCACAATACAGGTTTTTCCTTCGAATTGACTGCTTGGTTCTAAGGTACAGATATTCCCTTTAATCGTTACATTCGGGACACCTTTTATAATATACCTAAACATTCTTTTTATTTTATCCTTGAGAGCCATAACTGCCTCCTGCTTTATCACTTCGCCCCATTCTTCTTCAGAACTACACCAAATGTCTGGAAGATGATCTTGATATCCTCCCAAACGCTCCAGTTTCTGATATATTCCGAATCAAGTCTGACAACTTCATCAAAATCTGTGATATCACTTCTTCCGCTAACCTGCCAAAGTCCTGTCATTCCAGGCTTTATTCTCATTCGTATCCTGTGATAGTTCTCATATTGTTCCCACTCATCAAGTGTGGGCGGTCTGGTTCCAACCAGTGACATATCTCCTTTAAGAACATTCCAAAACTGAGGAAGTTCATCTATTGAATACTTACGAATAAAATGACCTATGCCCTTTTTTGTTCCATCCTTACCGGACCCCAGGATTCGAGGATCATTTTCCATCTTGAACATAAATCCCTGCATCTCATTTTTGCCCAATAAATCCTTTTTTCTTGCTTCCGCATCTTTATACATACTGCGGAACTTATATATCTTAAAAACTCTACCATTTTTTCCAACTCTTTTCTGCGAGAATATAACTCGTCCCGGATCTGATATAAATATAATCGGCGCAACAAAAATAAATGCAATCGCGGTAATTATCAAACCTACTACAGAACCAATTATATCTATGATCCTTTTCAGCAGGATATCACTTCCCGCAACCATTTTTATGGTGCTTGATACTACGGGAATTCCGGCCATTTTTTCTATAGCAGTCTCTCCCACCAACTCACTTAGCTCGTCTATAACAATATGAACTGTCATACCAGACATTTCACATTCTTCTACAATAGATTTCGCGTCTAAGTTATCGCTTACTCCGGCGAATATGATCTCATCCACGACGTTCTGTTCCAGGTATTTGATTAGACCTGCTTTATTATGAGCAATTACTGGTATGTCGCAGATTGTGTCTTTTGAAGATCCTACATCTGCCACTTTTACTTCCGTATTTTCACACAAAACTATTCCATTAACATTAAAGTCCACTATATCTTTTTGGTTTAATTTGGAAACAAATCTCTCCGTTCCCTGTATGGAGGAAACTAGTATAACTTCTCTTCCCTTTCTGCCAGACATTTTCCGTCGAATCATGGTCTTTCTTAATACCCTCAACAAATAAGCAAGGACAACAGAAAATATATAAAATAAAACTAGCACTATACGGGAAAGATCACCAGTCACCTTCTGCAAAAAAGAAAGCATCACTAGGCCAATAAAAATTAGGCTGGAATGAATTAGTACCTTTCTCAGTTCTACCAGGTATCCCCTATATAGAATACCTTTATATGCTCTAGTTATGACAGCCACAAAAATATCAAGAAGAATTATGATCACCAGGTATGAGACATACAAAGAATTGGCGAACATATTTAGGACTCTGTGTCTAATAACATATGCCAGCCAAAAAGAGAGACAATATACTATTATATCTATCACGATAAAATCTATATGTTTTATCAGTGTTTCCGTATTTTTCTTGTACATAATCGTATTATTGTTATTTTATTTAAACTGATATCGGTGTCTAATATAGTATAACAGAATGTGGCGCGCCTTCAAATGTATATACTTTTACACCAGTTTCATTAAAATGATCCACTGTTTTATATCCATCATATATATCATCGCTGGTTTCAAAGAGCCAGTTCGGTGCATCCAAAAATGCTACGCTAGGACTAACTTTATCATAGAAATCCATAGATAGTCCCCAATTACCGTGATGTCCACACTGCACATAATCTGCCTTTATATCTTCTTCATATTCAGGAAGAATAATCTGCTCCATCTCACTCTGAACATCTGAGCAAAAAAGCATGCTCACTTCAACTCCACTTAGTTTAAACATTAGTGATCCATCATTACATAAATGATCCGGCAAGGAATCAACATCCTCATCCCATGCACTTATAATCTTCATATCAAGTCCAGCGATGTCATACTCATCTCCGTCACTTACATAAACTATGTTATCCAGATCTTTTGCTATTTCCTTGAAGTCCAGATAATCCTGATATCTGTCATACTCTTGAGCTGTCTCTTCATATCTCTCCTCATTGACTGGAGTAGCATATATCGTATCTATCTGAATACTTTTACTCATCTCCGGATCACTCATCAGCCTGTTAAATGCACCTATATGATCAAGATGTGGATGAGATAATATCCAGTTCTTTACATGACCATTATATTGCTGAATGACATTATATACCTCTTCATATTGATAGTCATATCCACCATCAATAATAGTTAACCCTCCATCCGGATCTTCAATCGTATAAAATGACGATTGGCCTCCCTGTACATCGCCATACTGCGTTACTGTCCAATATCTGTCCAAAGGCTTATATATATCATATCCTTCTACCGTATCAAGCAGTTTCAATCCCGCATTGCTTATATGCTGATATTTTGCATAATCTCCAGACTTTACAACCAAAAATTCATATCCCTCATCTTTCATGAGCTTAGCAACAAAATCCATATCTCCGTCATCTGAAGTTATAGCTTCATTAACTCTGCCTGCATTCTCATTTGGAGCATATATGTATCCGTATATATCCCTTCCATACATGGTCTCTATCTGACCACTGTATTGCCTGATATATACACTTATATCCGGCACTGCGATAATCCTCGGATCCTCATCCTGTTCTAGTAAGTATTCGGCAATGGCCGGAACAGGACTAGGAAGTTTTACTGCATTTGATGCCACCACATCAAAATGACCGTAATCTGCTGAATAGATAAATGTTCCTGCCGGAATAAAAATCAATACACATAGCATACCGCAGAACACCTTCAGTTTTTCATTCTTTATTCTTTCTGCTATAGTTGCAGGTAGTGCGGCGCATATTGGAATTAGTGGTATCGCCCACAAGATTCTCCAATAAGCATATAAGCCGAGAGCATTCCAACATTTATAGAATACGGGATTAAATATCACAACACTCAAAACAATAGAAGGCAAAATAAACTTAAGCCTTCTGCCTTTTAGCAAAATTATAAGAACTATCAAAGACGCAAGGTATATGTAATAATAATAATTTCCGTTATATGAATTGTCGTAGAATTCCTGTATAAATGCCATTATTATGCTTCCTGAGTTTATATCATCTCATTATATAGTATCCAAAACCGAAAATAAGAGAAGGGACCAACGCAAGAAAAAAGTATGGTATCTCCCTCCATCTCCTACAAACTATAGTATACGCGTCAAGCACGCCTATCATAAGTGCCGAAATGGCTATTCCCATTCCGGAGAAAAGACAGCTGGCACATCCTGCAACCATTATCCATAACCAATTAACTCTATTAACACACAGATTTTTTGACTGAATTTCTTCCTTAACCGAAGGAGCTTGACTACCTACGTCAACATCATCACCATTCATATTAAGAAATATCAGGAAGATCATCGGTATCATCACCGAAGCAACAACCGCTTTTCCCTGCCATATTCTTATCAGCGCGGTAACAGACTGAGTATGTCTGTTACCACCAAAAAATAGATTAATTATCGCCACTGAAAGAAGAAATAGTCCGGATTCATTCTTTCCCCTGAACAATACTTTAGACATCTCGTGGTACACCATGTATGATATTGCAAGAAGTAAAGGGGCTAAAATAGTATGGGCAACTATCGATGCGTTTATTCCCGTAACCTTTGAGAAGAAAGCAATATACATCGACCAAGGAGAGAATACATCCTTCTTGACCTCTCCAACAAAATCCCCCATATATGCGCCCGTTGCAGGGTTGTAAAGATACATAGAATTCTTTGTTATCGTATCATTTGCCTCAGCAATCCACCTGGCATCATCCTCATCCAGATGCATACCTAGGAAATAAATTAACATCTGCCCCACTATGAGCACCAATGCCAAAATAAGTGGTATGTTGACTCGTGAGAAGTCTATACCTTTAATTATATTTGGCAACCTTCTCGCTCCCAGAATTGTAAAAACCATAAGTACAATCAGATATAAAATCACCAACAAGAAAAAGGGCGCCCTTATAAGTACCATTGGTACTGCAATTACTTGAAAAACCGCCCACAAAAAACACTGACCATATAAATATGATCCAACTATTGTTTCCTTATGAAAAAATGCCCCTATGAAAAAGGGGACAGTCATTAATAATACAGCTAAAATAATATGAATAAATATCATTATTAAACTCCGTATTTATTACTCTGTCATTTATTAAAGACAAGGTGCAATATCACTGAAACAAACCACCCGTAATTTTATCAAAAAGAGCAGTATACAGAAAAACAATTTTAAAAAAATCACAATATACTCTCCATAACATCACTTATTTACAAACACCATCTTTACCTATCTCAAAGCCATCAACAGTAGTATTTGTAACCATATATCCATCCGAATCAAAGTAATACCATGATCCATTAATTTTTTGCCATCCATTATGAGCATACCAACCAGATGAATCGCCATACCACCAGCCATTTGAATTAGCATGCCATTTACCTTTATATTTATAGTTTGTATAGCCGTTACCATCTATCCATTGACCATCAACCCACTGATTAACAGCCATATAACCATCTTTCTCAAAATAATAAGACTTACCATTAATTATTTGCCACTGAGATTTCGGATACCATTCATTTTCATCCTCATACCACCAGCCTTCTGCATTGCACTTCCATGATCCCTTAAACAGATAACTCCAACAGCCATTGGAACTCAACCAACAATTATCTATCCACTGTGACGTCTTAATCTTTCCATCTTTATCTGTATAGTACCAACCTGAAGTGGTTAAAATCCAACCTTTATGTGGCTTTCCATTATCATCTAGGTAATGCCACCCTCCGTTTATTTTGATCCATCCAGTTATCATTTTTCCATCAGAATCGAAATAGTACGTCTGTCCATCTATACTTTTCTGAGTTTTGGTATTCATTTGACCATTCTCTATATAGTACAAGCAATTTAATTCTTTAACCCAGCCAGTTTTACCTTTCCCATTAGAATCAAAATAGTATCTGTCCCCCTTATACTTAACCCAGCCTGTTTTCATCTTGCCACTTACATCAAAATAATAAGTATAACCGTTAATACTTTTTATAACATCAGCACTCATTAAACCATCCACAAAATAATAACTGTCTGTAGACGTCTTAACCCAGCCTGTTTTTCCTAATCCATTCTCATTAAAATAGTACTGTTTTCCATCGATTTCAGTCCAACCAATCGCAATAGTCCCTTTCGGTCTCCCATTATGTGCCTGGGGATATAAATAAACCTTTTTCCCTTCTTTATTATTCCAACCAGTCTGCATTATTCCTGACTCATCGAAATAATAATCGTAATTACCTATCTTATTCCATCCAGTTTTATTTGTTCCATCACTGTTTATATAGACATCATCATAATGATCCCAATCTATCCACCACTTGTCCCATCTTTCTTTTCCCTCTTGTTTCCAGGAGTTTGGGCTTCCGTCAATTATTACAGTAGAGTCCTCAACTGTTCCTTCTTTAAAAGTCAAAATACCATCCGTCATATCTTGAACAATTGCATTTCCTTTTACGTCCATTGTTCTATATATCGGAATCCCTTTTTTTGTCATATATCCATAAAATGGAGAATACCATGATGAATTAACATAGTTTGTAGAAATAACTGAGTATTTCGCCCCAAGAGTATCTATCATTTCCTTACTTGTGGATCTGGTCCAACCATGGTGTGGAACCTTCATTACATCAATTATTCCGTTTTGGGATACAACCGCCTTTGATATTCTTTGTTCTAATTTATCATAAACATCAATATCTGCTGTTAATAATGTTTTTATTCCATCTTTTTCAATATACGTAACTATAGAATTGGCATTTTCATCTTTGTCTGTTCTCGGATATAAGTTATAAAGAACTATATTATAATCACCAAAAGAAAAACTGATAGTATCATCAATATCATCTGGTCCATTTAACGAGAACACTGCATTCAGCTTATCCATACCATCCGTATGTAAATCCACTAATAGTTTAGTTGCGTCAGCCATAGCAGCTTCCGATTCATCATAATAATAATTATTTTTCCACCCATATGAATTCTCTATTGGCGTGTCTGTGTATGATTTATATATATATGTCGTATTATCATCTATCAATGAAACATTCCCATCATCGATTGCTCCACAAACAATATCATATATACCACCCATGTGATCCGCATGAGAGTGTGTGGCAAGAAAAAAATCAAGATGCGTCACACCTAACGCGTTCATATACTGCCATACAGCTTTTCCCGAACCTTCAAACATAGGAGAACAAGTTTTATCATCGCCAAATCTTCTAGAAGAGTCAATCAAACCAAAATGACCATTGCTTTCAATAAGAATAGCATCATTCGATTCAGCAGAATTATCATGTATTTTCAAATAATGAATTCTATCAAATATTTTTTCTTCTCCTACATCTTCAATTTCATCTATCAAGCAAATATTGTCCAAATTTGTCTGTATAGACTCATTGCTAAGATCATCTATTTTTTCAATAGCATTAAATTCTTCGTCCTCATCTGCATCGGTTTCTGTTGCTGCATCCGTGATTGGTGAAGCAAAAACGTCATCCATTTTTATAATACTAATAAGTAAAAGAATAATTATTCCAACACTAATAATCCTATTTTTCAAATTATCATCTCCAAATTATGTTAGGATATCCACTAGTAAATAAGTTCAGAATACGAAACCTTAGGTACTCTTTTTTCTATAGGTGGTGGTGTCATATAATCATCATACATATGTCTTAAAAAGCCATCTGCATCTCTAGTACCCAAGAATTTATAACCTTCGAATTCGTATTCGTCTAATTCTAAGAACCATCTCTTTGGCATACTAAATCTTTCCTTAAGAGGATTCTTTACATATAATTTGCCAAACGAAGGGAAAAACAAGTTTCTGACTCTATTACTTGTTTTGTTACTACTTCTTTTCCTATACTTTTCAGTTTTTTCATACACCTTTTCTACTGGTATATGTGATAAACATTTGTAATTAAATCTTTTAATTGGATTCTTATATGTATCCTTTGCGACCTGAGCCCAAAGCGTTTTTCTTTTAAAAAACAGATCTATATCTTGGAATATCTGACCTATCACAGATTTAGGAACATCATCAAGCGGGAAAATATCGATATATACTCCATTTTGACAACCAACAGCATCCTGTCCAGTTCTCATATGAGTAGTTCCTGTCTTTCTTATCTTTCCATATCCCCACAAATATTTAGGATCGGTTTTATGATCCTGAAAGAAACAAATTTCAGGATTAAGCTCATCGGCAACATTTCTAAATTTATTGTATTCTTCTCTAAGCATAGCTATATCTGCATCATCATCCCAAGGGATATAACCCTTGTGACGTACAGCTCCAAGAAGAGTACCGCAAAAAAGAGAGTACTTTATATTGTGTTTTCTGCATACTCTGTCAACTTCTTTAATAAGCTCAAGTTCAACTAACTGAAGGCGACGAAACTCTCCTTCTGAAAGTTTCTCATCATCTTTTTTATGAACCATTACCTGATTTAGATTTGTAAGTAATCTTTCTTCACTTGCATCCATAAATAAAACTCCTAAACTCCCATTACCAAACGAGACTTATAAAAATCATCTACCTCATCACAAAATAACTCCAAAACCTTCTCTATATCGTACGGAACTGACCTCATGTCAACATGCATAGTCATTGTATCTAGGATGGAATACTGCGCATTCTTATTGTGATTTCTAGGTTGTCCCACAGAGCCCGGATTTATAAAGAGCACCTTATGCTTATTTCTCATCTTCGGATTATCAGCGTCATAAAACTTAGTAAACATATGAGAGTAATGAGAATGTCCAGAAAATACTATATCATACGCTGAGTAATCGCCTTTCTCATCCCCTGGAAAAATCGATTTCCAGTAATTATCTTCAAGAGAGCCATGCACAGCCAAACATTTAAGCCCATCAAGTTCAAATTCATACTTTCCAGAATGGTTCACTTCATTATTTAGATAATCCAATGTATCATTCGAAAGAATTGACCTTGTATACTTAGCAGAATCTACACCTCTCTGAGACGAGAAATTGGAGTAATCAGATAGCATAACAGCTCTTTCATGATTACCCCAAATGTTGCATAATATCTTATATGGAAATTTATCTCTTAAATAATCCACAACTTCATTAGATTGTGGTCCGTAGTCTATAAAATCACCAAGGAGTATCACTCCCGCGATATCTCCCTGGGTGTTTAAATCTTTCATAACCTCTTGCAAGGCTATCATATTGCCGTGAATGTCAGATATTATCGCATATTTAGACATATAATATACTCTCTCTCACTATTATTTATAATTCATCAATAAGTGTGATGATATCCTTAATAGACATAAGCTCACTATCAATTTCCTGAGCTCTATGGTGTCTCAGAATACTCTTTGCCGCATTCTCCATTGCTGGGAAAGCAGCACGCATAAGCTGGTTAGCATAGATACATATATTTACACCATGTTCAGCTAGTTCTGCTTCTGTAATACTATTAAAGGATGATGGAACTACTACTATAGGAGTTTCCTTATCCTCTGCTCTAAACTTATCACAAAACTCTACTATCTCTGCAGGATCTTTTTTACGACTATGGATCATTATTCCATCAGCTCCAGCATCTCTAAATGCAAAAGCTCTTGTAAGGGCATCCTCCATTCCTCTCTCGAGAATTAAGGACTCTATACGAGCAATAATCATAAAGTCATCGGAAAGCTGTGCTCTCTTACCTGCAGCTATCTTAGCGCTAAAATCTTCTATAGAAGCCTGAGTCTGTTCAACCTCTGTACCAAAAAGACTATTCTTCTTAAGTCCTGTCTTATCTTCAATAATAACCGCAGAAACACCCATTCTTTCAAGGCTTCGAACAGTATAAACAAAGTGCTCTGTAAGTCCACCTGTATCTCCATCAAAAATTATAGGCTTCGTTGTAACTTCCATTACATCATCAATGGTTCTAAAACGGCTGGTCATATCAACAAGCTCTATATCCGGCTTACCTTTGTCAGTACTATCGCAAAGAGAAGAAATCCACATAGCATCAAACTGGTCAATTCCTTCACCATCCGCAACGATAGTCTTCTCTGCTATAAGTCCCGTAAGTCCACTATGAACCTCAATGGTTTTTACTATTGGCACTATATTAAGAAGTCTCTTAAGTCTAGCACGTCTTAGTTCAGGCATAGCAAGTTTTTCTTTCATCTGCTTGTCTATGCGGCTAACCTTTTCATTATATGTATATGGAACCTCTATAAGTTCTGCTCCATATTTTGCTGTAAGATCAAGAAGGTTCTTATGTATCACCTGCATAGGAGCTGACTTCCAGTTAGAACCATGTACCACATAATCAGGTTTTAACTGTTCCATCACCTCATCATACATAATAGTATTTTGAACTATTACATTACTCACACCAGGGATGGCCTTGATCATCTCAATTCTCTCCTCAGTTGTTTTAATTGGAAAGCGATTGTACCTGATCATTTCTGATTCACAAAGAACTCCAACTGTCACCTCGCCAAGGCTCTTAGCCTTTTCAATAATATTGAGATGTCCCTCATGAATAACATCTGTACAAAAACATGTGTATACTTTTTTCATCTTCTTTTCTCATTTCCTTATAATTATAATTATAAATACCAATAGATATGATAACGCATTATTTATCCAGTATCAATTACCTTTTATCAACACATTTATAATATTCTGTGATGCATTTTTATGCTGTTCTTTTATTTTTGATACTATTTTTTTCATAAAACTTCTTACATCTGATCAGATTTACTTTCTTAACCCCAATATCTCTCATATAAAAGAGAGAAAACAATAAAAGCAATAAAAATGTAGTAACCTACCTGAACAAGAACATAAGCCCTTTTATTTTCTCTCTTTGTTTCACCAGACAAAGCCACTAAAATCAATGGAAGACATGGAATCAAATATCTTCCTTGAACCCCTAGTATAAAATCAAGTCCCTTAACATACTCCTTATACTTATCTACACCTGCCAACATATCATAGCCCAAATAATCATAAGTCCAGGCTTGCATTACAATGTAAATGAATAACATAAGGAATAATCCAGTAAGGAATAGAAGAATTCTTCTCCAAACATTTAACTTAACATTTATCTCTTCAATTACGTTGCAATTCAAATAAGTTATCACAATAATAGATATTATGATAAAAACACTGTTAACGGCACAATCAATCCACCCAAAGCACCCAAAAAACTGCTGCATTCTGTAATATGCAAATGATTCATAGTTTCTTCCTAGCAAGGAAATAAAATCACTAAAGCACAGTATATCTGCAATTATGGTCTTTTCATACTTGTTTCTTCTGAAAACATATCCGGCAATTATAATCAGGAGAACAAGTAAAATTAGAAGAACTGGCCAAATCCCTCTTATAACTTTCTTTACATCTATTTTGTTTCCTATCTTAAGTTCGTACTTTGAAAAAGGAATTATCAGAATAGAAAAGATAATAATCGCATACGGAGGTTTTATAACCACTATTGGTATAAGCAACAGGAGCATCACCAATAGATTCTTCCATCCAACTTTCTCCTCATGATAATAAAGCTTTAGAATGTAGGCAAACAAAAGAAAACAGCAGGGATTAAGAACCGAATCATAACTTACAGAAACATTCTGTTGAATACTCATCGGAAGTAACAAGCAAAGCATAAACAATTCTTTTTTTATAGGGACTATCTTCAGCACTAAAAATCCCATAAAAGTGAAAAAGATTAAGGAAAAGAATTCCGAAAGCAGAGAACAGGAAAGCATCGGAAGTCTAAGCGCAATTCCAATATACAAACCGAGCGCTGCTGGTAAGTGTCTCAAAATTCTATAATTTGGACGAATATCGGAAAAAGATAGTCCCTTACTAAACTTAACAGACTTCAACGAATCATACGTTTCTTTATTAATTTTTACGTCAGAATTTCCCGGAAGACTATAAAATCCACCATTATCCCATAAAGCAGTTCTCATTTCTATTGCGTATTCTGGGGATCCCATTTCCTGGCAAATATACTCGTAGTGGGTTATCTCATCTGGAACCTGCCCAAATGGAATAATATGAGAAAAAACTAAACCTTCCACTATAACTATAAGCAGAAAAACAATCGGAAATATTAAATTATTCTTTGATATCAAATCAAAAACATTTTTTAATTCTTTCAATTTTCTTATCTCCGAGTAATTATTATCAAACATAAATAATTAGTATATTAATTCAGAATATGAAACCTTGGGAACTCTCTTTTCTGGAGGAGGAGGGGTCATGTAGTCATCATACATATGCTTTAGAAAACCATCCGCCTCCTTTGTTCCATAAAATTTATAGCCTTCAAAATCATATTCTTCTAACTCAAGAAACCAACTCTTTGGCATACTAAACCTTTCTTTTAAAGGATTTTTTACATAAAGTTTACCAAAGGATGGGAAGAGAAGATTTCTAACCCTATTGGGTGTTTTGTTGTTGCTTCTTTTTCTATACTTTTCCGTTTTTTCATAAACCTTTTCTACCGGCATACGAGATAAACATCTATAATTAAATCTTTTTATTGGATTCTTATATGTATCCTTTGCGACCTGAGCCCAAAGCGTTTTTCTTTTAAAAAACAGATCTATATCTTGGAATATCTGACCTATCACAGATTTAGGAACATCATCAAGCGGGAAAATATCGATATATACTCCATTTTGACAACCAACAGCATCCTGTCCAGTTCTCATATGAGTAGTTCCTGTCTTTCTTATCTTTCCATATCCCCACAAATATTTAGGATCGGTTTTATGATCCTGAAAGAAACAAATTTCAGGATTAAGCTCATCGGCAACATTTCTAAATTTATTGTATTCTTCTCTAAGCATAGCTATATCTGCATCATCATCCCAAGGGATATAACCCTTGTGACGTACAGCTCCAAGAAGAGTACCGCAAAAAAGAGAGTACTTTATATTGTGTTTTCTGCATACTCTGTCAACTTCTTTAATAAGCTCAAGTTCAACTAACTGAAGGCGACGAAACTCTCCTTCTGAAAGTTTCTCATCATCTTTTTTATGAACCATTACCTGATTTAGATTTGTAAGTAATCTTTCTTCACTTGCATCCATAAATAAAACTCCTAAACTCCCATTACCAAACGAGACTTATAAAAATCATCTACCTCATCACAAAATAACTCCAAAACCTTCTCTATATCGTACGGAACTGACCTCATGTCAACATGCATAGTCATTGTATCTAGGATGGAATACTGCGCATTCTTATTGTGATTTCTAGGTTGTCCCACAGAGCCCGGATTTATAAAGAGCACCTTATGCTTATTTCTCATCTTCGGATTATCAGCGTCATAAAACTTAGTAAACATATGAGAGTAATGAGAATGTCCAGAAAATACTATATCATACGCTGAGTAATCGCCTTTCTCATCCCCTGGAAAAATCGATTTCCAGTAATTATCTTCAAGAGAGCCATGCACAGCCAAACATTTAAGCCCATCAAGTTCAAATTCATACTTTCCAGAATGGTTCACTTCATTATTTAGATAATCCAATGTATCATTCGAAAGAATTGACCTTGTATACTTAGCAGAATCTACACCTCTCTGAGACGAGAAATTGGAGTAATCAGATAGCATAACAGCTCTTTCATGATTACCCCAAATGTTGCATAATATCTTATATGGAAATTTATCTCTTAAATAATCCACAACTTCATTAGATTGTGGTCCGTAGTCTATAAAATCACCAAGGAGTATCACTCCCGCGATATCTCCCTGGGTGTTTAAATCTTTCATAACCTCTTGCAAGGCTATCATATTGCCGTGAATGTCAGATATTATCGCATATTTAGACATATAATATACTCTCTCTCACTATTATTTATAATTCATCAATAAGTGTGATGATATCCTTAATAGACATAAGCTCACTATCAATTTCCTGAGCTCTATGGTGTCTCAGAATACTCTTTGCCGCATTCTCCATTGCTGGGAAAGCAGCACGCATAAGCTGGTTAGCATAGATACATATATTTACACCATGTTCAGCTAGTTCTGCTTCTGTAATACTATTAAAGGATGATGGAACTACTACTATAGGAGTTTCCTTATCCTCTGCTCTAAACTTATCACAAAACTCTACTATCTCTGCAGGATCTTTTTTACGACTATGGATCATTATTCCATCAGCTCCAGCATCTCTAAATGCAAAAGCTCTTGTAAGGGCATCCTCCATTCCTCTCTCGAGAATTAAGGACTCTATACGAGCAATAATCATAAAGTCATCGGAAAGCTGTGCTCTCTTACCTGCAGCTATCTTAGCGCTAAAATCTTCTATAGAAGCCTGAGTCTGTTCAACCTCTGTACCAAAAAGACTATTCTTCTTAAGTCCTGTCTTATCTTCAATAATAACCGCAGAAACACCCATTCTTTCAAGGCTTCGAACAGTATAAACAAAGTGCTCTGTAAGTCCACCTGTATCTCCATCAAAAATTATAGGCTTCGTTGTAACTTCCATTACATCATCAATGGTTCTAAAACGGCTGGTCATATCAACAAGCTCTATATCCGGCTTACCTTTGTCAGTACTATCGCAAAGAGAAGAAATCCACATAGCATCAAACTGGTCAATTCCTTCACCATCCGCAACGATAGTCTTCTCTGCTATAAGTCCCGTAAGTCCACTATGAACCTCAATGGTTTTTACTATTGGCACTATATTAAGAAGTCTCTTAAGTCTAGCACGTCTTAGTTCAGGCATAGCAAGTTTTTCTTTCATCTGCTTGTCTATGCGGCTAACCTTTTCATTATATGTATATGGAACCTCTATAAGTTCTGCTCCATATTTTGCTGTAAGATCAAGAAGGTTCTTATGTATCACCTGCATAGGAGCTGACTTCCAGTTAGAACCATGTACCACATAATCAGGTTTTAACTGTTCCATCACCTCATCATACATAATAGTATTTTGAACTATTACATTACTCACACCAGGGATGGCCTTGATCATCTCAATTCTCTCCTCAGTTGTTTTAATTGGAAAGCGATTGTACCTGATCATTTCTGATTCACAAAGAACTCCAACTGTCACCTCGCCAAGGCTCTTAGCCTTTTCAATAATGTTGAGATGTCCCTCGTGAATAACATCTGTACAAAAACATGTATAGACTTTCTTCATCTTTATTTCTCCTAATATCTGGATTTTTATTCCCACCTAATTTAACACATAATTACCATCTTTTCAAATCATTGAAAAATAGCATGATAAATAGCATCTATATCATCAAGCGTTAATTCAACCGGATTATTATTTAACCTAACTGGATTTACAGAACGTTTTAGTATATCATACTGTTCCTCAGTAGGACTCGGAATACTAAGTTCTAATTCATCAACTATCAAACAAAGAGAATCCGCTGCTTCTTTTGCTGAACCTACACCCATAGCTTCTGCTATCTGCTGGAAGATATCCTCAAGATATCCTTTACCTCTCTCGTCCACAGTTTTATCCATATGATCAATCATAAATGGGAAAAGTCTTCTGTCGCAAAGCGCCGCCGCATGACCATGAGCTATTCCAAACAGGCTTGTTATCTTGTAACACATGGCATGACCGCCTGTAGTCTGGGTTATATTGATTGCCTTACCTGCTATATTAGCAGCCTTTAACATAGCTAAGTTAGAATCCTTATCATTGTTTAAATAACCATCTTTATTCTTAATTATTTCCTGAATAGCTTTTCTAGAATACTCTCTACTCTTCTCAGTGCTGTTTACTGACCAAAAACTTTCTATTGCATGACACAGTGCATCCATCATAGTGGATTTCTTTTGATATAAAGGAAGCGTTTCCAAAGTAGATGCATCCATCAAAACAAGTTCAGGTATACAGCTAACATCGGTGATTGACTGCTTTTCTCCATTGTAATAAAGGACCGCAAACCTTGTAGCTTCTGAACCTGTTCCTGCTGTAGTAGGAACCGCCATCAAGTGAACATCGTTTGGAATAATCTTCTGTTCCAAATAATTCTTAGAATCATCCATATTGGAATAAAGCTTAATGCACTTAGCTGTATCCATAGCACTACCGCCACCAACAGCAATTATTCCATCACAATTATTATCATGGAAAAGTTTCACGCCCTCAACAGCTGATTCATACTCAGGATTAGGACGGAATTTACTAAACCTAACAAGTTTTATCCCAAGTCTAGTTTCGAGACTATTAAAATATTCCCGTATCTTAAGGAACTGCAACGAATCATCATGAACTAGCATAATGTTATGCAGTTTATTCTCCTGAATATACCCATCTATTTCTGCATAACTCTCGCTTGCTTCAAGTATTCTCTGATTTGCAAAAATATTCTTTTCTATCTTTTTATCAATCTTTTTATATTTTTTATCAATGGTATAAGGATATTCAATTAATCTTCCACCATAAGATTCGAGTATAGAAATTACTTCTTCTCTTATTGGCTTCTGAAAGCCTTCTTCCCAGTCATCACCATGAACCACAATATCAGGTTTATACTTAAGAAGATTATCCTTATAAGACAAAGTTGCCTGATCCACAACCTTACTTACACCAACGATATTCTCAAACATATCCCTTCTATCACTTGCAGGAAGGACAGTAGCTCTTCTATAGCCTGCTATAGCTTCATCAGAAAGTATCCCTACAGTAAGTCTTCCAAGTCTTCTTGCCTTTTTAATTATATTGATATGACCCGAATGAATGATATCCGTAGCAAAGCACATATATACTGTTCTAGACTCTACCGCTTTTAATCTTGCCGAAACATCCGCTAAATCCTCAGGATTGTCAACCTCTGCGCATAATGAATCCTTAAAATCCAGAATCTTTATACTGGTATTTTCAGATACTTCATTAAGAGCATTCTCAGCATAACACCCTGTATTGCCACTATCACAAAAATCTGTTATCTTATCTAACCAAACTTTCCAATCTTTTTTCTCTAACTTATATAGTGGCTGAGCGGCCATGGCGCAATCAAAGAATTCTATTCCGACTTTCTTTATTTCGCCATCTGATATAACCGCTTTAAAATCTTTTTCTGGCAATTCAAGAGTTGAACTAACCGTCATACAACTGCCTTCAAATTCCAGAACCTTATCAAAAACTTCGTTCTCAAAAACAAGATCACCATGCATGAGGATTATATCGTCATCCAGATAGTCCTTTGCGCAAAAAATAGAATAAATGTAATTAGTTTTGTTATATACAGGGTTATTAACAAAGGTTATATGAATAGGCAGCGCCAGACTTTCGCAATAATCAATCAAGACCCGTTCAAAGCAACCAGTTGTCATCACAACCTCTTCAATACCTGCCTCACAAAGCTGATTAAGTTGTCTACTAAGTATGGTTTCTCTAGGAGAGATTTCGGTCATACACTTAGGATGCTCTGATGTGAGTACTCCCATTCGACTTCCCATACCAGAATTAAGTATTAAAGCTTTCATTTGTTATCCCTTTGCTTTATTGTAATCATCTATTATCAGTTCCATTATCCTTTCGACTGGATTTGAATACTTTCTAAAGTAGTCCTTTATAAACTCTTCTCTCTTTTCTTTCATCTCGTCTTCGCCAGCAAGAAGTTTTTCGATTATTCCCGAAATATCCTCCCAGCTTTCTGCTACATACATCAGATCAACTAGCTGTTGAAGATCTGGAGAAAGTTTAATCTTACAAGGACAATATATTATCGGTCTTCCAGTGAAGAAGAATAACCAGAGAATTGAGGATAGGTCTGAGATCAGAATATCTGTCTCCTTAAAGGTATCCTCTATCATCTTATTCTTATCAAGTATAACACCTTGTTTAGCTATATATTCCTTATACTCCCCAACCTCTTTTTCGGTCATCTTTCCAGACCGAACCATTTCTGGAAAAGTCATAGGGTGGGGTCTTGCTATAAGATTTAAATTATCAAACTTTTCAGCGAGTTTCGGGAAATCATACATATATTCAACAAAGTGACTTCCACCCATTTCTGCATCGTAAGACCATCTTGGCCCCCACATAATACTCACCTTGTCAGAATTGATCTCAGGGATACTGTTGCAATTTTTCAAAATAGGATAACCCACATCGATTATATGTCTATTTTTTAGTTTCTTCTGTTCTATATATCTATTAATAGCGTCCTGTCTATGCTCTGAATTAATAAATCCAAAATAAATACTTCTATAAATATTTTCCATTGGAAGTGGATCTGGCACCTTGAAATCTGGTGTTGCATATGGAATATAACAAACCTTTGAAAATCCGCAAACCTTTGAACTCCTAAGCTTTGATGGAAGGTATAGGTCATAAGGCCTTTCATAAAACACATAGTCAAAATGATAATCCTTTAGGTTAATTACTTTACCGATATTATCAACTGCATCTATAAACTGACCATCGGGGTACTTAATCCTATAGTATTCCCGCTCATACCCATAATCATTTCTCTTAAGGGTTTTTGTGTTAAAGGATGGAACCACTACCAGCCATACATCAAATCTGGTATCTTCAACCATAGCCTCATATGTATCACGCTGTTTATCCCAAACTTCTGGCATCTGAACTATAAACGCAACCTTTATAACATCTCCGGTATTCTTCAAATTCTTGAGATGCTTTTTTATTTTTCTTTCACTACTATTAATGATAGTAGCGTTAACAGGCTTATCTAACAACTTATGAGCCAGCTTCACTAGATTCATTACTCTTACCTCTAACGTGGTCTATTATCCTTTTAATACGATTGATATTAAGAAGTGCAATAACAAGAGCTACTGCAATCACTATATATCTTATGATCATAAAGTTATAAAGTGGCATTATCATGAAGGTCAAAGCCGTAAATACACCCAGAATAAGTAGAACGTACCTCATATTATAAAGATCATTTGGAACTTCATGCTTTTCAAGTGTTTTCTTATAAGTTAAATAGTTCATACCCGCAAAACATAAGTAACTAGCAAGGGTTGTATAAGCTGCTGCCACAAATCCAAATATTGGAATAAGAAGAGCATTCAGAGCCAGATTAAGAACTGCAGCCAAAACAGTACCTAAAACAAGTAGCTTCTTCTCTTCATAATAAAACTCAACATTTATAAACATCTGTGATATAAAAAGGAGCAACAAGCTTATGGCCACTGGAGGAACAACCCATACAGCCCCCATATATCTCTTTCCACCAAGTATCATCATTCCTTCCGGAGCAAACATAACGACTAACAATAGAAGCACTGCCATTAATATTTCTATATAGCAAGCCATCTTCTGATTATCTTTGCGTTCTCCAGATTTTATTTTTCCATACATCCAAGGAACGTAGGAATTATTAATTGCATTAAGCACAAATGTAAGAACCATTCCTATTGCATAAGCCACATAATAAATTGCCGCTTTATCAGAACCACATATATGATCAATCATTATACGATCACTCTGATTAAAAATAGTCTGTGACAAATAATACGGAATTAGTGGAATGTTGAAGCTTAGCGCATACTTCCAAAGTTCTTTATTAAAAAACTTCTTACCAACCACTGCATTATAAATTGTAAAAAATGTTCCAACTAATATAGAAAAGGTAACAGTTCCAATAACTAACGCTGTTCCCTTACTAGTTTCTGTGTTTCTAATAAGTATAAATGATAGCAGCGGAGAAAGAATTGCGATTGCCAGTGTTACCGCAACCAATTTTTTATATTTGTATTCAAACCTTTGTTTTCCGCCCCAGCACTGTAATGAGTTTTTCGCCACTATATTGGCAACCATAAGAAGAACTAAAAGGGTTGGAAGTTTGAACAATCTGTTAAACAAATGCCTAAATGGAAAATAAATAGCGACAAAAAGAAGTGCTAAAGAAATACAAATAGTATCTACAATTGATATATATTCTTCTCTTCTTTTTTCAAACTTTATCATTGCTGTATTAAACGAACCATATGCCAGGTAAAGAGATATGAATATCGTAAGTATACCTTCCCAAGAGGTATAAACTGTAGATCTACCATACTCAGTAGTAGACATCATTCTGTCAAAAATAGGTACAGTTAAAAATGCTATACCATTCTGTATTACATTACTAATAGTATAAGCAACTGAGGCTTTAACTCCCTCGGGAGCATTCTTCACTTTATTAAGTGCAGTACCTATTTTACTCAAACCAATTATTTCCTTTTCTCAAGCTGAGGATTAATTATTTCGTCAATAATAAACTTTGCTGTTTCTTCTATCTTGTCATATGGAACCTCTTTTGGAAGTGTAGCTCCAAAAGCATTCTGTGCCTTTTCAATAAGCTCGTCTGTATAAATAAGCTTTCCATCTCGAACATCTTCTATACCGTCAAGGTACATAGATGCCCTGTCAGCCTTATTCATCTCTTCATATGAGAAATCACTCTCATCAATCCATGTATCGATGGAACCGTATCTGTATCCAACGATTACAGGATATCCACCTATCTCACCAAAGACACCTGGCGAGAAGATTTTTTTATCTTTTCCTGTTCTTATGGTCTCGATGATAGCGCTTATTATCTGATAATTGCTGGAAGCATTCATCATATTTCTCTGAGCATCAACAGGCATTGAGATTTTGCATCTGCTAAAAATCTCATTTTGATCTATATCTTTTAGTTCATCTCTGTAATAAACCTTAAGAGGAAGTTCAACCCCTTCTGTCTGACCTTCCTTGCTAATGCATACATCATGGAAGTGACCAGCCGCAAAGCTTACTTTGACATTCCAGAAATCCTTTATGCCAAGGATATCAGCAACCGCATATCTGATACGCGGAACTAAATGGTTAAGGTTTCCTGAACCAAAATCAGGATAAGCCTTTCCAGCACTCTTGAGCCATGGGATAACAGCATCAGAGTATGATGTATTAATAACTATCGCGTTAGTATCAGCCTTATCACATGCTTCCATAATATTCTTTGTAAATCTTATAGAAAGTGGGCTCCAGATACCGTATGCTCTAACATTTGCCCAAGATATACTTCCATACTTAAGTCCAGGATATGCACGACTGGAATTCACTATAAAGTCTGGCTCATGCTTTTCAATAGCTTTGGTTATGCTATCTATATCGTTAAGGTCCACATCTGCTTCAATCTCTATCTGAGACTTATTAACCTCTCTAATAGTTCCAGCAACGCGGACAATATTTACATTCTGCTCCATCTTAGCATAGTTTCTTCCTACAACTACTACACTAATAGCCTTATCATTTCTGCTGATTAAATAGTCCAGAAGATATGTGCCTACACTTCCAAGACCAATGATCATTATTTTTATATTATCTGAATTTACGTGTTTTTCAACAATGCGAAGTCTCTCATTTAAAGCTTTCATTCTTCGTTCTCCCAAAACTTTTTTATATTCTTATAGTCATCTCGTGTATTACAGTTTGTCCATCTCGTCAGGTTGATTATCTTAGGTTCCTCTGAAAGATTATCAAGATAATTCTGTATAATTATAAGATTAGTTCCATCCTTTGCCTCAGCGTAGAATCTTTGATTAGCTTCTTTTAGGATATCTATCTTATTAAACTTCCAACACTGACCTGAGTTTAAAATTACAGAAAATGGATCATCTATCTTAAGAAGTCCATGACTACTATTAAAGGCATACTTGTAATTATCACTTCCATCCCTATAAAGCACTACCGCCTTATTTGCATATATAGGCTCCGGACTGGTTGTGAGAACAGTACCCTTAGTTTTAATTACTGTATTCATAGATTCTTTATCTATATCAAGGTCACCCTCAACAAAAAGTATATCCTCAATATCTGAATACTCAAAAGCTTTACATAGCCCCATGTACAAGCTGTACCCTGAAGCCAGATCTTCATAATGTTCGTTATATACTAAATCTATTTTCTCTTTAATATCAGAAGGAAGTACCTCGTCTATATATTTCTTATAATCATCATACTTATATCCACCAACAACCACTACTCTGTCAGCGTAATTACACTTAGCAACCATATGATAGAACAAAGTATCTTTACCGGATCCGTCTTCCGAATATATAGCTTTTAGCTTCTTTTCTGATTCAGGTATTCCATCATTAAATCTGCTGGATATACCTGCGTTAGTAATTATTGCAATCCTCATTTTATTCCACGCTCTTTAAATAATTTTCTAGGCATTCATCAAGACCCTTTTCAAGATCAATGGCTGGTTTCCAGGAAGTTCTGGTTCTTATCTTCTCTGTTGAAAGAAGTCTTCTTTCTGGATCAGACTCTCTGTAACCATCAAACTCAATAACAGGATTTTCTATTCCCATCTTGGCTGCACATTTCTTCGCAAGATCAATAATAGAAATCTCTTCATCTGTTGCAACATTATAAACTGTTCCATCTAATGCACTATCTGTATTTGCAAGAGCAAGAACCGCACTACAACTATCATAGTTATTAAGGAATGTACGACGGTTTTTACGACTATTCTCCAGAAGAACAACCTTGCCGTTATCCTTGAAACTATTGATAATGAATGGAATGATATGCTTAGGATATCTTTCATTCTTACTATAAACATTTGCAAATCTTATTGAACATCCAAGAATCTTTCCTTCATCTACTGCATCCTTCATAAAGAATTCTGTAAGAAGCTTTCCTGTTGCGTAACTTGTTCTCTGACTATGTTCAGCAACAGCCATTGTAATAAAGTCAGATTCTTTTACTCCACCATTTTCATTCCATGAATTCATAGAATAAACCTCTGAGGTAGAGCAGTTGATATACTTTTTAGCACCAACTTCTATAGCCTGACTAAGGAAGTTGTTCATTCCAACTACGTTTGTTTCATAGGTTTCATATACATGATAAAAATGTTCCGTATGAACTACTGCTGCACAGTTGATATAAATAGCTTCATCAAACTGATCAATTATAGCAGATACTTTTGATTTGATATCAGCCATATTGTCAGCATTATTAATATCATACTCATAGAAGTCGAACCGCTCGTCTCCTATTGAATCTACAACAGTTTCTATTGAAGATGCGTAGAAGTTATCGAATCCTATAATTTTAACTTCGTCCTTACCTGCAAGGAGCTGTCTGACAAGCTCATTACCAGTCATTCCAGTTACACCACTAATTACATACAGTTTTTTCATTATTTTTCTCCTTTATAGTTCTAGGTCTATAGACTAGAAAACATTAAAAATCGTATTCACAAACTGGA
The DNA here is from genome assembly GCA_947168155.1 of uncultured Lachnospiraceae bacterium. Taxonomy (GTDB): domain Bacteria; phylum Bacillota; class Clostridia; order Lachnospirales; family Lachnospiraceae; genus Eubacterium_Q. Next base: position 175,745 of record CAMVKW010000003.1, read on the forward strand.
GCCTTGCCGACTCTCTTTTCCTCAGGTGGAAGCTCCATATAATTTCCATATCTAGATTTCAGATATGTATCATAATCCCCTATGCCTCTGAACATATGACCTTCAAATTCATAATCCTTGGTATCAACATACCATGACTTAGGAACCCCATACATTTCATTACGTCTAATCTTCTCATCAGAATACTTCTGCTGTTTTCTCTCTTTTGCTCCTGATGGAAGCATAAGAACTCTGACCAAATTGTCAGAAGAGCTATTACTCTTCCTTGCCATTTTGTCTATCCTCGAGAATATCCACTTAGGTGATATATGAGATAACAATCTATACCATCCTCTTGTCAGAACACTGGTACTTTTATCCAGCTTTCCAACTTCTGACCAAAGAAGCTTTCTTAAGATAAAACAATGTAAATCATTAAGGACCTGACCCACATAACTCTTAGGGATATCATCCATTGGCATAACGTCAACATATACGCCAGTTTTACACTTCAGATGTTTCTGTCCAATACGGATATAGGTAGTCCCAGTCTTTCTAAGCTTTCCATACCCCCATCTATATTCAGGGTCCGTATCATGATCCTGGAAAAAGCAAATACTCTGATCCATCTGATCAGCCACACTTTTAAACTTCTCGTAATCCTCCCTAAGCATTGCTATATCTGCATCATCATCCCAAGGGATAAAACCTTTATGTCTTACCGCCCCAAGTAGCGTTCCACATACTATAGCGTAGTTAATATTATTCTCACGACATACCCTATCAAACTCTACAAGTAACTCGAGTTCTAGGAGTTGCATCCTCCGAAAGTCCTCTCCTGTTATCGTCTTGATATCATCTGTCTTTTGTGTCATCCTTCAGCCAACCTCTTGTTTTTAATATCAGTTTTTATATTCAAAAGCTTTGTATAAACAAAAAATGGAGCATATCTAACGTATACCCATATTTTCATACCTACCGAGTATTTTGGCAGGTGGGCTTTTTCCATATAAAACTGTAAGCCATCCTTCTTTAGCTTGTTATAGACACCTTGAAAGATTTTAAACCTTTTATCATAAGGAAAGATATACTTGTTATAAATAACAAACATATCCTTCATAAACATCTCACTATAATTTCCAGAGCTTGAAACTCCGGACATTCTGCAATTTACGGTTACCTTATCCATATACTTGAACAAAACCCTATGTTTTGTAAGTTTTATCCAATATGGATAGTCCTCAATGAGTCTGATATCTTCATCAAAATATCCATACTTTTCAAAGACTTCTCTTTTAAAAAACGCAGCAGGAGCAGGAAGGTAGTTTCTTGCAAACAGTCTATCTCTTTGTCTTTTTAATCCAAAGGATCTAAGAAGGTTATAATCAGATTCACAGGCTAAAAGTTCATCTACGTATTTACCCTCGGCTGTAATCCCCCTCATCTTTCCAAAAATAACCAAGGAACCTTCATTTTCTATAGCTTCAACATAATCTCTAAGCGCCGCACTACTAGCAAACATATCTTCTGAAGCTAATATTTTTATATACTCTCCACTAGACTTTTTGATACCGCCATTTGCATTCTTTACGGTACCCTGATTCTCAGCAGAGTGATCAAAAATCACACTTTGTATATTTGATTCTTTATTATTATCTATATAATCTTTAATATTGTTTTCTTCTTCATCAAACTCTGGCGTGCCATCATCAGAGAGAATAATCTCTATAGATGGATAATCCTGCACAAATATACTATCTAATGTTTCATATACACCATTTAAGTTCTTATATGATAATAGAATTATTGAAACTAAACCATTTGTTTTAGCTGTCATTTTCTTCCTCTTTTTTATCCGTATTCATCTTCTCTCGAATTGCTATCTCCTCAGTGAGATTATTAATCTTACTCTCAAGAGAAGAAATCTTCATAGTCATGCTAAAATTATGTAAAAGCAAAATAAAGATCATAACAAGATATATGAGATTAACCGCCGACATAACTCCCATCATAGTAGCAAGCCTAATAGCAACGCCTGGGAATATAGCAAGCAGCATAATTAGAACAGAAACAATTATCCAGAAAAGCGAATAATCTATTCTGAGTTTTGCTTTTCTGATTCTTCTAATCACATATATGATTGATATAAATGAAACGACAATAAGAAATATTCTAAGTACCAACGACATACTGTATACCCCATACAACTAATTTGTTTTTTTTCTAAAATTCTGAATTATCAAAATAGAAGTAAGCATTTTGGTCATGTAAGCAATTGAACGAGTAAAGGTAAGGTAACTACTACCAGCCATTCTTTCCTGCATCTCGGCCTGAACCTCTTCTACCTTGTATCCGTTCTTCATCAGATAAGAAATAGTATCTGGCTCTGGACCATAATTAATCTCCTTTGAGAAAGCCTCCATACATCTTCGATTATACATTCTCATACCTGATGTAGGATCTTTTATTCTCTTTCCAGTAGTCAGTTTTATTGCTCCTGATATTAGCCTGCTTCCTATCATCCTGGCACTGAAAGGTTTCTTTTTTGTTACAAATCTCGAACCAATTACAACATCATAACCTTCTTCGATTTTTTCATACATAGGTGCTATATATTCCGGTAAATGTTGTCCGTCAGCATCAAACTGAATTATATATTTATAGCCCCTTCGATATGCGTATTTCATTCCAGCAACTACTCCACATTCGAGACCTAGGTTAATCGGAAAATCTATAACATTATATCCATTATCTCTGCAAATCTTTAATGTCGAATCAGCAGATCCATCATTAACTATCATATGATCATACTCTGGATAATCATTTATTAGTTTTTCTACAACTTTTTTTATGTTTGCTTCCTCATTATATGCCGGAATTAGTATTAACACTTCTTTCATTTTGTTTTTCTCTTTTTCATAATTTGTATAGTAATATCTATATTAATTATTCGTCTATCAATCCATACATCAAATTGTGATGTTCTTTTTACTACCAACATTAATCCTTGAGAGAGTCGACAACTGATTATTACACAGAACTTTTATTGTATAATCGCCATTCTCTATCTTACCTCTTTCAATTCTGCATTTAAAACCGCAAAAACTTATGCAATTCTCATCACAAAACGTTTTTACAACATCCTCACGTCTTACTCTAGCAGTTTTTAAAATGTATGATTTATCTTTTCCCTCAAGAAGAATTTTTGTATCTAGGTTTATATTATCATCATATGCTTCTTTAAATGCCCAACCTTCGATATATATACACCAATCATTTCGAGCTATATCTATTCCATACCTTATAGTTTCATCAATTTCATATTGTGACGAATCTACTATTGAAACACTATAGTCATTCTCTATATCATAATTATATGACGAGTCACAATCTGTCTGAACAAGATTTGGATTATAGAAAGGATCCTTCTTTTTGAAACCAGGATGTTTTTCATATAGCTTTTCTTGTTCTTTCATAAGTCTATCGAACTTCTTAGTATCCAAAGCATCATCACCACGACTAATCGATTCATGATGATTAAGGATAGCATCATTTCTTATGACATTAAAATATCCTGCTTTCACCAGCCTCATGCATATATCTATGTCATTATAGGCCACAGGAAGTTCCTCATCAAAACCACCTATTTCATCAAATTTGTCTCTTTTTACCATTAAACACGCAGCCGTTACCGCCAGGACATTAAAGTCGAGTCTATTTCTATTAAAGTAATAACTCTCTTCATCATCCATCTTGGCAAATTCGTGAACTGGACCACTTTCTATGCTTATAACACCATCATGCTGAATAAGTGTGGTATTCGGATATAATAATTTCGCCCCAACTGCACCTACATGAGCTAGTTCTGCTTGTCCTAGCATTCTTTCGAGCCATATACCATCCCTGATTTCTATATCATCATTTAAAAATAATAAATACTCGCCCTTTGATATCCTTGTGCCTGTGTTGCACATATATGAAAAATTAAAATCATTCTTTTCATAATGATATCTACATTTATACTTAGCACAAAGCATTTCATATACTTCTTTATTTTGCGCATTACTTCCGTTATCGACTATTGTAATTTCATAGTTTTTGTAGTTTGTTTTATCTCTAAGCGAGCTTAGGCACTGCTCTAATATTACAGGATTATCCTTTGAAGGAATAATAATACTTACTAAAGGATTACCCTCTGGTATGTAATGAACCCTGAATTGATAGATGTCATCTATCCATTCTAGTTCTCCACTAATTCCTCTCCTTTCAAGCGCAGCTTTTTTACACGCCTCAGTTCTATCCTTTACATAGCTCTTAGCCTCTGGATTTAATGCTGTTGATTCTTTTCTTTCTCGCCAATGGTACAATATTTTAGGTATATGTCCAACTTTCTGAGTAATTTCAGTAAAGCGTAATGTTAGATCATAATCCTGACAACCATCGTATTCAGCATTAATTCCATTAAGTTCTTTTACTATACTTGCTTTATATACCCCTAAATGAGAAGTATACATATATGACATAAGTGTATCTGGCGACCAATCAGGTTTAAAAAAGGGATCATGTCTATTGGTGCCATCGTCGTTTATTTTATCTTCATCACTATATATAAAATCATAGCTTTCTTCATTCAGTTTTTTTACAACCTCATAAAGTGCAAAAGGTGCTATAGTATCGTCGCAATCCATAAATGCAATATATTCACCATTTGATGCATCAATTCCCGTGTTTGTACATTTGGAGATGCCTCCGTTCTCTTGTCTGAAAATAGTATGTATATCCTTATTCCATCTACTCTTTTTTCTAAGTGTCTTTTTCACATTTTCATATGATGAACAATCATCTACTAGAATCAGCTCCCAATTAGTGTAAGTCTGATTCTTAACAGATTCTATACAAGGAATGAGATGTCTATCCTCAACATTATACACTGGAACTACAATTGATATTAAAGGATTATACTCGAACAGCTCTCCATTTGTGTACTTGTTCTCTTGCCTAGTGATCCATCCTTCATAATCTCCTTCAGTATATTTCACTAGTTCTTCAAACTTTTTTCTATCATCCTCTGCCTTCTTTTCTATTCTTTTTGTTTCCTTCCTTTCATCAGACACCTTTTTTATATTTTCTAACTTATTTGCAATCTTTTTGCATGCATACTTACATAGAGTATATGTACCATAGGCAGGATTTGTTAGACTTCTTTTTACCTTATTAAGCTTTATAGATAAAGATTCGACTTCCCTAATTTTATCACTTAAGAGCCTGGAATGTTCAATTAAATCCTTATTCAACTTATCATTAGCTTCTTGAATAGCGTCTATAGTTTTTTCTTTATTTTCTATAATATCTTCTTTAGCTTTTATAATTTCTTCTTTATCTCTTATTACGCTATCTTTAGTTTCTATTATATCATCTAGATTATGTATATGATTATCCTTTGATTCAATAACGAACTCCTTTGAGGCAATTAATTCATTCAGGTTATCTATATGTTTATCCTTTGAATCTATGAGTTGATAAGCCTTATCGCTACTTATCATTCTCTTTTTATAATTCTCTAGGTAGATATACTTAACATTTTCTCCATGAACTAGATACTGAAAATCCAGTTCCATTTTTTCATATAATCTAATTTCATCCTCTTCTAGATTTAAACAACTGATAAATTCATAAAAAGATGCTTTATTTTTTAGATAAGCTATATGCTCCTCATATAGGTAGTGCATCATTCTGTATTTTATAAAATTAATTGGAATTGGAAAGTCTAGAACCCATTCATAATCAATGCAAAAAAGTCCTTCAGCTGTTCTGATGAAGTTACTAAATATACTATCCAAATTACAAATCTGTATTGCTTTTCCACTAGGATGCTTATCAGGAAAAACCAATTTAAATTTATCAGTTTCTTCAAAATCACAGATATAATCCTCATTAATGTCCATAAGTTCAGCCATAATATCCATAAGTTTTGAACATATGGTTTTTATATCATTCTTTTCAAAATTAATCCCTGATAATACTGATTCTCCTTGAATATAATTAAACTCCAATCCGTCACCAACTACAGTGTAAGGAAGCATTTTTATATTCTTATAATACTTTTTTAGTTTTTCATAATTATCCTTAATCGCAGTTATTTGACTACTAGCAGCCTGCACTATAGGTTTCTTAATTACCTTTTTTACGCTATTCTGCAACACTACCCGCGTAGATAACTGGTATTGTGGTTTCCTATGAGAATTATATTTAATATATAGCAATTCCGACATTTTTACTTCCTTTATTGCAATCATCATTATCATAGAAGTGTTATTTTACTACTTTAGCGATAACAATGAAAGAATTAGCATACTCTTCAAACTTTCCATCCTTAATGACCATATCGTATGTTTTTATCTCATCAAGTGACAAAACTTTATCATTAATAAATGATGGCGACACTGTACTAATATCTCCAACCCTAGGAAGATTCTTTGAAGAATAAATTTCCATCGGGAATACATGGTCAGGTATAGGATAATAACCCTCTTCTATTTGATACCCTTCCATTCTGAGAAGACCAATAAGTTGCATTCTCGTGTATGTATTCGGTCTTTTATCGCCAGACCAATACTTGATTCCATATTTATTTTCTATAGCCAAAAATAACCTTCCACTTGGCTTAAGATACTGTTTTGCAATCTTCAATTTATCAACAGAAAAATTTCCTATTATTGTCACATAATCGTACTTGCCATTAATTATATCTACATCCTGTTCATCTTTCTTTTTCCTAGGACTTAAGCTATCAAGGCTTTTTCTTACTTTAAGATTACCTTTCTTGGCATTTCTCGCGATATTTACTTCACATTTTTTCTCATCTTCATCAACTGCAACAACTTCCTTCACTCTATCGCAAAAAAGCCCTGTAATTGCCCCACATTCCGCTCCCAATTCAAGCAGTCTAGCATTAGGCTTAAAATCATACCACTCAAGTACGTTCTTTCGGATGTTTGAGAAGTTGTATAGATATTCATACTTATTCTCATGGGTTAAGAACTCTTCCAGATCCTCTTCAGTTTTTACTATATTAAGGAGTTCTTCGTAGTTACTCATAAAGCACCTCATTAACCAGCTTCTTTGAGAGATATTTGTTTCTCTATATTCGTGAAATCGTCTGCCAAACCGCGTTTTCTCAAGTAGAAACCTTTTTTATTGTAGCAATGGAGTTCATATCATAGAATCCAACTGTATTCTTATCCGACACAACTGTTATATTTAGTACATCATACATCCTATCATGGGCTACAAGGTCTCCATTTACAAAGCTTGTGCAACTCATTGAGAGGAGGTATTCGCCTCCCTGAAGGTTCATATCTTGAGTAAAGCTGGCCACATATACATCTCCTGAATGCGCTGTTCCAATGCTTACTTTCTCGTACATAGTGTTTGAACCCGTTATATCTTGACCCTTGAGCGTTTTAAATGTATACGTAAAGATTGGGTCTTCTATATCCTTATTAAACTGAACCTTGGACTTTATGGTAAAACTAGATCCTTTGATAATGTTAGTGGTAATGTTGCCCTCATCGTCAAATATCCCGAAATCTATAATTTTTGCATCCATAGCTCCATATTCATCAAGATTTGGATTGATTTCAAGATGCGACTTCCAGGATTCATCACTAGGACTATCTACTTCATTTATATCGCCCTCATCCGTCTCAACTATGTTTTTTCCATCTATACTATTATCAGAGTCTTTTATTTCATCATCTATGACCGTATTCTTAGCAGCCTTAGCCTCAATTTCTTCTTGCCTATTTTTTTCCTGCTCTTCCATCTCTGCCACGGTCATTCCTGTCATAATCTTCTTATATTTATTTATTATATCTATCGGGGTTCCCTCTGCAACATTTTTACCATGATCCATAAGGATAGCCTTATCACAATACTTTTCTATACTAGAAAGATCGTGGCTAACAAAGAGAATTGTTTTTCCATTTTGCTTAAACTCTTCAAATTTCTTAAAACACTTCAACTGGAAGAACACATCACCAACCGAAAGCGCTTCATCAACAATAAGTATCTCAGGATCAATGTTAATAGCCACAGCAAATGCCAGTCGAACAAACATACCCGATGAGTATGTTTTAACAGGTTGATTCACAAAGTCTCCGATGTCAGCAAAATCAAGAATGTCTTGAAGTTTTGCATCTATCTCTTCTCTGCTGAAACCTATCATAGTTCCATTAAGGTATACATTTTCTATTCCAGTATACTCCATATTGAAACCCGCTCCAAGCTCAAGAAGAGCTGATATACGACCATTTATCTCAACATTACCAGCCGTTGGATTAAGAACACCTGTTATAATCTTAAGAATTGTGGACTTACCGGCACCATTTGTTCCGATAATACCAACACATTCACCCTTCTTTACATCGAAGCTAACGTTTCGTAAAGCATAGTGTTCCTTATACTTCTTAGCTTTCGATAAACCTAGTGATTCTTTAAGCCTATCCGTTGGCTTATCATACAATTTATAAAGTTTTGAGACATCATCTATTCGAATTGCTATCTCTTCTGACATTATTTCCTTTTCCTTTTTGCATATCAAAAATACGATAGTATTTTCTACAATACATCCGCAAAGTGAACTTTTAGTCTTCTAAATACTTTAACTCCAAGTCCGAAAACAAGGATGGTTATCATCCAAAAGTATATGGTCCAGAGAAGTGTATCTCCCTGCCAAAACCACTGCTTATCCAGCATACTATCTCTAAACCCGCTTACTATATAGTACATAGGGTTCAGCTTGAAGATTTTTAGTGCTATAGGACTAAGCATCGCGTTAGCATTCCACATAATAGGTGTGAGCCACACTCCAACCTGAAGGATGAAGATATTTATAAACTGTCCTAAGTCCCTAAAGAAAACAACTATCGCCGAACTAAGATATGAGAGTCCCAGCACGAACACAAAGTTACATATGATATAATATATCAGCTGCACAGAATAAATAGTAGGGTGATAGCCCATACATGTGCATAAAATAAGCGCAAATCCTATAAAGAAACAATGGACAAAAAATGCTGACATAACCTTTACAAAAGGAAGAATGTCTATGTTGAAAACTACCTTTTTAACTAAATAGTTATAGTCTGTAAGTGCATTTGTTCCTCCATTCAGGGAGTCTGAGAAGAAAAACCATGGAATGATGCCCACTACTATAAAAAGTACGAAAGGATACTCTCCCACATTTCCTGCTTTAAGTCCTACAGAGAAAACAAACCAGTAAACAAGTATTGTAACAACTGGTTGTATGAATGCCCAGATCATACCAAGATATGAGCCGGCATACTTTGTTTTGAAATCATTTTTTGCAAGTGTAAGTGCCAGCTTTCTGTTCTGATATATCTCAACTGGTATGTCTATAAGCGAGAAGAAATGTCGTAGCACATAGATAGCTATAATATCCATAACTACACATATGACGATATCAAGAATCAAAGTTTTTGTTTTATTAGCCTCTTGATACTTCTCAAGGAGCTGATCTTTATGATACTCAATAAGCATATTTGAGTCGACATCATCAGACTCGACTATAAACATCTCTACTGTTTCTTCTTCCGCACTTCTATACTCTCTACTCTTTAGAGCTACAAAATTATCTTCCTCAGCAAGCTGAGTTAATGGGATTTCATACTTATATCCTGGAAGTTCTATGTACATCTCGTATACTATAGTCTTTCCTGGAATTCTACCGAAATCAAACCTTAGATTATCATAATCAAGAGGCATATCGAAGCGGAGAGTCTGCTCATATCCTGTCGAAAATTCAGCAGCATCATTTGTTTCTACATCCTTCTGCATCTCACTGAAGCCTGTATAAGAAACAGTTTTGCTGTTTGCCTCAACAAAATCTTCTCCAGCATTACAGTAATATATCTGATACTCATCGTCTTTATTGCTGAGAAGCTTAACTACGAAGTTGGCACCCTTTGTGTCGATATCTGAATAGTCTATCTTCCAGAACACTATTAAGTTAAGTATTATAACCACTATTACGAACAAAATTCGTAGGGCCTTTTTCTTTTTCATTTATACACCTCATCCGTCAGCTTCGCTGACACCTTCCCCTCAAGGGGAAGGCTTAAAGGCCTCTCTCTAATTTATATGCTGCTATTCCATCCCACTTCTGATCTTTGTCAGAAAGCGTAAGATCAGCCTCTGTCATCCCTTCTGGCATAGGCCACTCAACTCCTATCTCAGGATCCTTCCATAGAAGTCCACCTTCATCGTTTGGATGATAGAAGTCTGTGCATTTATAGCAGAACTCTGCATAGTCTGAAAGAACTATGAATCCATGAGCAAAATTCTTAGGTATCATGAACTGTTTCTTATTTTCTGCTGAAAGAAGTACACCGTACCACTTTCCAAAGGTTGCACTACCTGGTCTGAGGTCTACCGCAACGTCGAATACTTCACCATTAACAACTCTTACAAGCTTATCCTGTGGGAATTCTTTCTGGAAATGAAGTCCACGGAGAACTCCTTTCTTTGAAGCACTCTGATTATCCTGAACAAATACATAGTCCATACCAGCTGCCTTCATATCATTCTCGTTGTAAGTTTCTACAAAGTAACCCCTATCATCTCCAAATACCGTTGGTGTTATTACTTTTAAACCTTCAATTGCTACTCCATCCACTAAACAATCTTCTACTGTTATCTTTCCCATTTTTTTGCTCCTATTTATTTGTTTTTTGTATTTACTTTATGTTTCTTACTGTCCTGGTCCATCGCTGTCATCTGGGATTACCCAGCTTCCGTCAGGGGCTTGAACCGCTCCTTCTGTATTTGCATCAACTCCATTGGAGTTGTTATCTCCAGGTGATACTATAACATCTCCAGGGCCGTTGCCTGTTGATTCATCACTTGACGGTCCGTCGGACTCTTCTTCTTCAATCTCTTCTGTTGTAGCCTCGGTTGTGGCTTCGGTAGTTGCCTCAGTTGTAGGCTCTTCTGTTACTTCTTCTGTAGTAGGTTCGTCCTCAGCAGGTGTAACTGTTTCTGTTTCACCCTTCTCAGCCGCCTCTACAGCCTTTTTACGGTCTTCTGCTGTCATTCCCGGCATCTCTGTAGGGTCAACAGTGAAAGGTGTACAACTTACGCCGTAATCATTCTCAGCGTTAGGGTCAATACCAAGTTTCTGACAAACCTCGTCATAGTAGGTGTTAAGTACCCATATCTGGGTTGAACCAGGTACGTATGTATAATTATTAACTATGAAATAATAAGCATCAGGTGCATAATCAGCCATGTTATAACCCCAGGATTCATAACCGATCTGGAACATAACAACTCTTGTTGGATTCTTTTTGAATTCTTCAATCTTTTGACATCCTACAGCTTCCCACATCCATGGTGTACTTACTGCAGGACCTGTTGTAACCTGCTTGGTTACCCATGGAATAGTATCACAAACGTTTGTCTGCCAAATTCTCTCATCCTCATCTGTTATAGCATCAACTATATCTGTATCAGCCTGATAGAAGTTTGTTTCGTATCCTTTTATGAAATTGATCATAAGAGGAAGGTCTGTAACGTATATCAAGCAGAAAACTACTGATATAACTGCTATGGCTGCTTTTGAAAAGACTGATCTCTTATCATACTTTTGCCAGTTCTTGAACATATATGTAACAAATACATAGGCTCCAACAAGTGATATGATTCCTATAAATGTTGCGCCATGATAGTTATAGAAGCCTCTTCCACCGAAAGAGAAGAGATATAAATAAACTGTGAATCCAGCGATAAATCCGTTTGTTCTTCCCTTTCTGTATGCGAGGTAAATACCGCAACCAAGAAGGAAAACCTCAGCTATGTATATAAGTCCTACTACCTCAAATCCAAATCCGAATAAGTGTTCAGAAAGTACAGTGATAGGAGCCACGAAGGAAGAAAGGATGTTTCCTCCAAGGCCAGCCATATACTTTGGATAATAAAGTCTGTTTATTGTATAAGCACAGAAACCAAAATCGTGGAATGAATGAGTTGCCAGCATGTAGATGATCATGATAACCCATGGGATAGCAACTATTCCAAAAAGTCTTCCGTAACGCTTTAGCATAGTTGTCCACCATGTCTTAGCGCTGTCTCCACGCTCTCTTCCCCACTTAATCTCGAGTAAGAGAACTCCAAGTCCAAGATAGAACAGAGGGAAGATATTTATAAATGCTGTTCCGAAAGATAGCAAAACTGCTATACTCATCCGAATACAGCTTCCCAGGTCTATATCCTTCTTTTTAAGAAACACCAGAAATTCCAGCAAGAATATCTCTGCACCGATTATTGCCACATGTTCTGAGAGTATCTGTGTAGCAAAGTCATAGTTCTGAAGAAGTGCATGATACACAAATGGCATCAGTATAAACACCCATTTATTCACATACTCTTTATAGATAAAGATAAATGATGTCCAGAATGCCGCAAACATGATGTAGAAGTAAAGTCTCTGCATCGCAACTGTGTGGGCTCCAAGACGCCAGAAAAGAGCACTTATGAAGTAAGTGATTGGCATATGCTGAGATGCCAGGTCACGGTAGAGAACCTTTCCTTTAACTAGTTCGAAAGCGACAGTATAGATATCCATTTCATCAGGATCGAACCACACCTCGTACATATATTTAAGTTGTATGAAAACAAAGAGAAGAAATATACCAATCGCAAAGAATATAGTTTTTTTGTTTTCCCTTAGTTTGTCAGCCGCTGTGATTTTTTCTGCCATTTGATCTCCTTATCTATATATTATTTAGTCCATATTACTTATCACACATTTACATCTATTATAGGTTTCTATATCAATACACAGGTATTCATCACAGAATTCCTGTTCAGTTAGTCCTACTCTTTCAAGGTAATCATTATAGTACTTTTCTACCTCATCATCTATCTCAAGATCCGGACTGTATAGATCTGCATTCTCAGCCAGACTCTCAGCCACCTGACCTATGGTCATATCTTCCAAGTAATTGTCATGGATGATCATAGGATAGTGATAGATAGTTCCACGATATGCGTTAGACTCCTCTCTATCGCCTACATAATAATACAGCTTTGCACTATTTATATATGGGTCTTCTTGTATCCCCAGTTCTTCAAAGTAAGGAATAAAACAAAGAGTAGCTCTATCAGTTATATAATCCTCGTTCAACAGATCCCAGGATAAATCTTCTGGGGCATCTCCTGTATAGCCCCATATACCATCTATGTTCAGCTCTTCGCTTCCTTCTGCAAATGGGTTGCAAAATTCTCGGCGGCCTTTTTCCGGAAACCAGGATATATATGTGTAACCTGCATTTCCCTCAAAATGTACTCCTGACGCAGGTCCACACTCTTCTCCAGGGAAGTATATGACACTTGATCCGTCGTAACTAGTATCCTCCAAGGTCTTATCAAATGCCTTGTCCAGCCATGCGTACTGATAGTTTGTTACTAGTCCATCACCAAAGTAATTCATCACTATATACTCATAGCTCATGGTGTGGTGGCCGATGGATACCTGTTTAAAAAAATGCCTGGTAAAAGGATCTATAGTTATAAAGCTTTCTATCGTAAGTAGCACTATTAGAAATGCAATAACTGCGCTGTATGTAGTTCCAATCCACCTATGTTTTATGCCCTCTACCATAATATCAGACATTAATATAGTGACCATAGCCAGTGCCACTGCAAAAAAAGTAATATACCTTTCCATAAGTGGCATTTCCACAAATACGCCGAAGCTACCGAAGAAAGTCAGCGACCCAATCAAACCAACCACCAGCAGGACTCGGTCTTTTTCCGTTTTTTTATCAGCGGTTCCACTAGTCTTTCCTTTGCGTCTGCTGACTATATATCTTATAATAACCACCAGTATACTTGTCAGGAGACAGGTACTAATTATCCAGGCAAAATTCGCAAAAAGGAAAAGCTTTATATTATGTGATACATACGGATAACTAAATCCTATCCGTATACGGTCAACACCCGTTACCGCTTCTACTTTTTCAGACCAATTGGCGCCCTTTAGGATATATCCGAATACGAATATGACACCCGTGAAAAATGCCACAAAAAAATCAGAGGACACATACTTCTTTTTATCGTCCTCTTCACGAGGATTTATGAATCTATAAATAATTCTGGCTCCGTAGAAACCAAAAACTATTAACGTTGCCATTTCCTTTGAGAAACACATCATTATAAGCATAAAAGCTTCGAGTATATGTTTTTTATGCGTCCCAAAGTATAACGCAAATATAAAAAATAATGCTACATAATAATCTGGCGTACAGTAAACCGTCAACCCTAAAAATACAGGAACAGCTCCGATCAAAAGTGTTGCAAGAGTGGATCTGGCTTCGCTCATATGGGCTGTTTTTCTGAAAATGCTATATAGAGCCATTACTGCCAGTACGGAAAAAACTATCTGCCACAACGTGTACAAAACCACATTTCTATTTGATAAGAATAGCGGAATAGCTATAAATGAACTAAATCCATAATTCAGATGATATGCTATGGTAAACTGACGAAAGAAACTGCTCAGAGTAAAAGCATAATCCTGAACTGATGTCCCAACCGTATAGAAATATTCACCTGCATCCCATCTCTGAAATGTCCCGATCATCGGAAAGCGTAATACACAAGAAATAAGCGTCACTATAATCAGCGCTACTATATCTCTCTTCCCAATAAAAAGGTAGTTAGCAGTTTCTCTTTCCGTATCACTTAATAGCTTACTCCTGTGGACTAAGCAAAACATAATAACCGAAGTGATAAAAGCTATTCCAAAAAGCAAGAAACAAATTGCTGGGAAGAGCTTTATCCCCTCACTTTTATGCAGACTTGCTTTCCCCAAATATGCAGCTATATGGAATACAGTAGGGTATAGAAATACTATTGTCATCTGTGATGCAGCGCTGTATATCCTTTTATATTTATTCATTTCCCTACCTTATTGTTGTTCGCACTTCGCTATCATTTTCAAAATTTATTCTTTCTTCTTCAACAACTAGTGGTCTGTTCATAATACGTTTATTCATACTCATTATGTACTCGCCCATAAATCCAATGGAGAAAATCTGCACCGCTCCAAGGAAGGACATGAGGATGATAAGAGGTGCCATACCAGCATCAAACTTATACCAGTTGAGCAGCTTCATTACCAGATAAACAATTCCTACTATCACACTGACCAGTGATACGAATGCGCCGAAGAAGGTGCATATTCTGAGGCCGATCTTTGTGTAGGAAGTGATGGACAGCATCGCTGCATCGTAGAGTGTATAGAAGTTATTATGTGTTTTACCGGCTCTACGCTTTGGCTGTTCATACTCAATTTCTTTTCTTGCAAAGCCAAGCTCTGCAACTATACCACGCATGAATGGGGTTGGGTCATTGAGGTTTCTGAGAACCTCTACAAACTCTCTGTCATAAAGACCCGAACCTGTGAAGTGTTCTATCTGTTCTACGTCTGAGAACTTTTTAACAAACTTGTAGTAGCTGGATCTGAGAGCGTACATAAGCTTGTTCTCTTTACTTGAAGTCTTTATTCCGATTGCTATCTTGTAACCCTCTTCCCAGGCCTCAAGATACTGAGGGATGAGGTCCAGCGGATCCTGAAAGTCGCAGACCATTGTGATAACACAGTCGCCTGTGGTCTGGAGCATTCCATAATATGGCGAGTTGAACTGTCCGAAATTCTTTGCATTGAAGATAGCCTTAACGTGTTTGTTACGCTTGCATATCTCACGCAGAAGCGGACGAGTGTTGTCCGAAGAATCGTTGTCAATGAAGAGAAGCTCATAATCATACTGAGGGAGCTTGGTCTCGAATAATTCTTTTATTTCATTACTCATAGGTACTACATTTTCTTCTTCGTTGTAGCACGGTATCATGACGCTTACTTTTTTCTTCAACATAGTTTGACCTCTATTATTTCTATAATTCGGTAGATTCTTCTGATTCCTTGACAGCTTCGATGGTCTTTCGAATGCCCTCTTCGAAAGTTGTCTCCGGTTTGTAGCCTGTATCAGCCACAAGCTCTGTTATATCAGCTGCCAGGTGCATAACCTGATCTGGATAGTATTCCATCTCGCCTATTCCAACATCCAGTGTTGGGTCAATGGCATCTCTTATTGCATAGATATATTCTCTGAGGAGTCTTTGCTCGCCAGAGCCTACTGTATAGTACTTCTGGTTAACTCCCTTTTCCGCTACTGCTACGAGGGCTTTTGCACAGTCCTCTGCGTACATATAATCCCAAACCTGCTCAGCAGGAGTGAACTTCATTCTCTCGCCCTTCAGCATTGTCTTGACCGCAGACATAACCATGGTGTACTCATTATCACCAGGACCGTAGCAGCTGAGAATTCTGCACCAATTGAACTTCATTCCTAGATGCTTGCATTCAAGTCCTGCAAGCTTTCCTGCAGCGAGCTTAGCTATTCCGTATCCAATGATAGGATCCTTTGGAAGCTCGTCTGAAAGCTTTCCACTTACTATTCCGAACTCTGCCTGTGAACCCGCTCCAACGAAGGTTTTACAACCAGCTTCGTATGCAAGGTGCACAGCATCCAATGTTGCCTTGATATTGTCCGCCTGCTTAGCCGCCTCGTTTCTTCCTGTTCCGAAAGTATAAGCCCATCCTGAGTGGAAGAAGGTATCATGTTCCCATCCAAGCTTATCTCTCAGGGTCGAGAGCTCGTCTAGGCTACACTCAACTATACTGAGTTTGCCCGGCTCAGTCACCTCGGTCTTTCCAAGAAGAACCTCTTCGCCAGCCTTCTGTTCGGCACGTTCTAAGTTTTTTATTTTCTCTGACATTGGGCGGATGATAGCTGTTACATTAACTCCCTGCTGAAGCAGCACCTTAACTATGTGGGAGCCTATCATACCCGTTGCGCCAGTAACTATCGCATTTTTCATTTTATCTGTCCCGTTGACTTATTTTGCTACCGCCTCATGAATTGTCTTGCTCATATAAGCGAGTTTCTCTTCTGTCATTCCTGGATAAACTCCTACCCAGAAGCTATTCTCCATGATGAAATTAGTTGTATCAAGTGAGCTTGCTACTCTGTAAGCATCAGTTCCTCTTATCTGGTCGAAGCATGGGTGAAGTGTGAGGTTTCCGCTGAAGAGAAGTCTTGTCTGAACATTATGCTCCTCGATATATTTTGTGACTTCATTTCTCTTAAATCCAGATTCTGGCTTAACGCTGATGAGGAAGCCGAACCATGATGGTTCTGAATTCTCAGTTGCCTCTGGAAGGATAAGCTTATCCTCGAGGTCTGCAAGAGCTTCTCTAAGGTATTTCCAATTAGCTTTTCTCTTCTCGATGAAGCTTGGGAATTTCTTCAGCTGCTCAACACCTACTGCAGCCTGCATATCTGTAACTTTGAGGTTGTATCCAAAGTGACTGTATACATACTTGTGATCATATCCTGCAGGAAGCTCGCCATACTGGCCGTCGAATCTATGTCCACAGAAATTGTCTCTTCCTGATGGGCAAACACAGTCGCGTCCCCAGTCACGAAGACTCTTTGTTATTTTGTTAAGAAGTGGATTATCTGTATAAACGCATCCGCCCTCACCCATTGTCATGTGATGTGGTGGATAGAAGCTGCTTGTTCCGATATCACCCCATGTTCCGGAGAACTTTGTAGTGCCGTCGATAGTGTACTTTGTACCGAGGGCATCGCAGTTATCCTCAACGAGCCAGAGGTTGTTCTTATCGCAGAACTCTTTAACAGCCTTTAGATCGAATGGATTTCCAAGTGTGTGAGCAATCATCACAGCCTTGGTCTTATTTGAAAGAGCCCCTTCAAGAAGTGAAGGGTCAATGTTGTATTCTGGAAGCTTAACGTCCACGAAGACAGGAACTGCACCATACTGGAGGATTGGTGTTACTGTTGTAGGGAATCCTGCAGCAACTGTAATAACCTCATCTCCTGGCTTAACCTGTCTATCTCCAAGAAGTGGAGATGTGAGCGTCATGAATGCAAGAAGGTTTGCTGAAGAACCACTATTTACAAGGTTTGCAAACTTTACTCCAATCCACTCAGCGAAATTCTTTTCAAACTCGTCTGAAAATCTTCCTGTTGTGAGCCAGAAATCAAGAGTTGCATCTGTGAGGGACATCATTTCCTTCTCGTCGTAGACTCTTGATGCGTAGGCTACTCTGTCGCCTTCCTCAAAAGGTTTCTCCTGCTCTGGTTTCTTGAACTGATTGTAATAATCTGCAACCAGGCTCTTTATCTCTTCTCTTGCTTCTTGTTCACTATTCCACTTTGCCATTTTTATCTTTTCCTCTTTTATTTTATTATTTGAAGAATTCTTCTATCTCAGCCCGCATTTCTTCTGCCACTGATGCCGGATCAGCAATTCGGCGCTTTGAGAACTGCACAACCATCTCAATCGCCTTGTCGATGTTCCATACTGGCTTCCAACCGAAGACACTCTTTACTAGCGAGCAATCAAGTTTCAGGAAGTTTGCTTCGTGAGGACCACCGTCATGTTTGTTGATCCATGATACTGAACCCCAGTCCTTGCCATCACTTGTCTTTGCATTCCAGGATGCGCAGAACATATTTACTATATCGCCTGTTGTTACACAGTCGCAGTCATCAGGTCCTACATTGTAGAAGCCTGCATTTTCCTTATCTTCGTACTGAGCCTTTGCAATCATAAGGTACATATTGAGTGGCTCAAGCACGTGCTGATATGGACGGGTTGAATAAGGATTTCGAACTATGATGGTTCCATCCTCAGGATTTCCTGTCTTGATCATTTTCTCTGCTGCCCTCACACAGTCAGGAATTATTCTATCAGGAGCAAAATCCCCTCCGCCGATTACATTTCCGGCTCTTGCAGTTGATACTGCAACGTCCATGTATTTGTAGAATGAATTGATGTAGCTGTGAGTTACCAGCTCTGAGCAGGACTTTGAGTTCGAATATGGGTCGTAGCCATCCAGTGGCTCATTCTCTCTGTAGCCCCAGCTCCATTCATTGTTCTTATAAACCTTATCTGTTGTTACGTTCAGGAAGGATTTAACACTCTTTGTCTGGCGCACTGCCTCGCAAATGTTAACTGTTCCCATAACGTTTGTCTCATATGTTCCAACAGGGTCTTTGTAAGACTCGCGAACGATTGGCTGAGCTGCCAGGTGAAGAACTATCTCTGGCTGAACCTCAGCGAAAACCTGCATGAGCTTCTCGCGATCTCTTATATCTCCAATTACATGATTAATTTTCTCGGCAATGCCTGCTTCTTCGAAGAGGCTTGGAGTTGTTGGTGGTTCAAGAGAATAACCTGTCACCTCTGCACCTGCTTCAATGAGAATCTGGCAAAGCCAGGAGCCCTTGAAACCAGTATGGCCGGTTATGAGAACCTTCTTTCCTTTGTAAAATTCTAAGTCTTTCTTTGTCATGTTTTTATCCTTAGTTTTTCATCTAGTGCCATGTCACTACGTGACATGATATCCTTCGCTACGCTCAGTCTATATTCTGCTTCGTTTCACTCGCAGAATGCATCCTCGCCTTCGCTCGGACTCACATTTGCTTCGCAAATGTGATCAACTCCACTTCATCCATGGGGCTTTGTTTGTTTCGATAAGTTCGTTCAGTTTATCCATTTCACGTTTTGTATCCATGCACTGCCAATATCCGTCGTACTGGTATGCTACGAGCTGGCCATCTGCAGCCATCTGCTTCATAGGTCCCTGCTCGAATACCGTGGTGTCGTCTTCAAGGTAGTTGAATACTTCTGGTTCAAGAACCATATATCCACCATTTATACGAGCGCTGTCATCATCTGACTTCTCTCTAAAACTTGAGATTGTATTGTCGTCCTCAATGTCGAGGATTCCGAATCTCTGTGTCAGCTGGATAGCTGTGATAGTTGCTATCTTGCCATGGCTCTTATGGAACTCAAGAAGCTCTTTGATGTTGATATCGCAAACGCCATCTCCATATGTCAGCATGAATGTTTCGTCGCCAACATAGTCTTTGATTCTCTTAATACGTCCACCCGTCATTGTGTTGAGGCCTGTATCTACGATTGTAACTTTCCAAGGCTCTGCAACGTTACTGTGGACAGTCATCTTGTTATCATTTGAAAAGTCAAATGTAATATCTGAGTTATGAAGATAATAGTTTGCAAACCATTCCTTGATCACGTGCTGCTTATAACCAGCGCAGATTACAAACTCATTAAATCCGTAGTAGGAATATTCCTTCATTATGTGCCAAAGTATTGGCTTTCCACCAATCTCGATCATTGGCTTTGGCTTGAGGTGACTTTCCTCACTTATTCTTGTGCCGTAACCTCCGGCAAGCATTACAACTTTCATACCTTCTGTCCTTTCGTACGTCCCATCATTTCCCCAAAAGACGATGGGCCAATTTTCTTAGTTATTTACAGATTCTTTATTCTGTCGATTGCTTCAACAGTGTTCTCGTAACTTCCAAATGCAGTAAGTCTGAAGTGGCCTTCACCACTTGGTCCGAAGCCTGAACCCGGAGTTCCGACTACATTTGCCTTCTCAAGAAGGAAGTCGAAGAATTCCCAGCTGGTCATATTGTCTGGAGTCTTGAGCCAGATGTAAGGTGCGTTAACGCCGCCTGACACTGTGTAGCCCGCACTCTTCAGTCCTTCCAGAATGTATTTTGCATTCTTCATATAATATGCAATCTGCTCGTTTGTCTGTCTCTGTCCTTCTTCTGAGAAAACAGCCTCGCCTGCCTTCTGCACTATGTATGGAGCACCGTTGAACTTTGTTCCGTGGCGTCTAGCCCACAGTGAATGGAGCATATTGCCATCGGCGTCCTTGATGTCCTTTGGAATTATTGTGTATCCAAGTCTTGTTCCTGTGAAACCAGCATTCTTGGAGAAGGATCTGATTTCAATTGCACATGTACGAGCACCCTCGCACTCATAGATGCTATGAGGAACATCCACCTCAGAAATGTAAGCCTCATAAGCAGCATCATAGATGATGACTGCATTTACTTTGTTCGCATAGTCTACCCATTCCTGAAGAGCGTCCTTTGTAATGGTTGCTCCAGTTGGGTTGTTAGGGAAGCAGAGGTAAATAAGGTCTGGCACACGGTTGTCGCTGCCGAAACCGTCCTGTCCCTTTGGAAGCTCTGGTGCGTAGCCGTTTGCTGCTGTACATGGCATGTAGATAACATCACTCCAAAGTCCTGTCTCTGCATCGTATGTTCCGGTTCTGCCGGCCATAACATTTGTATCTACATAAACAGGATATACTGGGTCGCACACCGCAACCTTAACATCCTTCGCAAAAATCTCCTGAATATTTCCAGAATCCGACTTTGCGCCGTCGCTGACAAATACCTCATCAGCCTCGATGTCAGCGCCCAGCGGCTTAAATGCCTTCTCAACTATTGTTTCTCTCAGAAAGCTATAACCAAGGTCTGGAGCGTAGCCCATAAATGTTTCTGCACTTGCCATCTCATCTACTGCACTGTGCAGAGCTTCGATAACTGCTGGGCAAAGTGGCTGAGTTACATCACCAATACCAAGTCTGATAATCTTCTTATCTGGGTTAGCCTCGCTGAAGGCATTAACCTTCTTAGCGATTGTCGAAAATAAATAGCTACCTGGTAACTTTAAATAATCCTGATTTATCTTTATCATAATTTCTCCCTTTCAAATGTTACTTAGGGTCTAGAACTCGAAGGTTCCTTCATAGACCGTTGTTGCTGGTCCTGTCATAAATACTAGGTTCTCGCTCCGGTCCCAGCGGATCTTTAAGTCGCCGCCAAGAAGGGACACTGTAACTTCATCTTCGGTGTGTCCATTAAGTACACACGCTACTGCCACTGCGCAGGCGCCAGTTCCACAGGCTAGGGTCTCGCCTGAACCGCGCTCCCACACACGCATTTTTACATGCTCTTTATCTATTATCTGAACGAACTCTGTATTGATACGTTCAGGGAATAGTCTGTTATTTTCAAAGAGTGGCCCCTGCTTCTCAACTGGGAAGTTGTCCACGTCATCAACGAATACTACGCAGTGTGGATTTCCCATGGAAATGCAAGTTCCTGAATAGAAGGAATCCTCTACTACGATGGACATTCTGATTGCAACCTTCTCGTCCGGATTCATGCCAACATCTTTAACCGGATTAACCTCGATAACCTTTGAAAGTTTAGCCGGTACAAAGCCTTCTGACATAATGATTGGTATCTTGTCCGGTTCAAAGATTGGCGAACCCATGTTTACTGTTGCAGCTGATACAACATAGCCATTGTTTGAAACTGCTTTATATCCTTCAACCTCATCAACAGGTTTAACTGTAAGGTTCAATGTCTTTACGCCCGACAAAGTCTCGATTGTTACAATCTTTTTATCTGTCAGACCATGATCATAGACATACTTTCCAACGCAGCGGATTCCATTTCCACACATCATACCACGGGAGCCGTCTGCATTGTACATATCCATCATAAAATCCGCCTTCTCACTTGCACGTATGAGTATCAGCCCGTCGGAGCCGATGCCAAAATGCCTGTCACTGACAAGCACTGCGAGTGATGACGGATCATCTATATTTTCCTCTATTGCGTTTACATATACATAATCATTTCCAATGCCATGCATCTTCGTGAATTTCATGTTTTTCCATCCTTCTGTCCACCCCGAAAAATCGCTGCTGGTGGACGTAAAAATTCAAACTACATTTTACCACATAACACTATGTTTTCAAAGCGTTTTCTTACTATTATATGCGATAAAAAAATACATATTTTTTGGCACAATTTTTGCACATAAAAATAACGTGGCAATCTGGCGATTACCACGTTACTAAATGTCATTTTATTACTCGATTACGTAAG
Organism: uncultured Lachnospiraceae bacterium; assembly: GCA_947168155.1. GTDB lineage: Bacteria > Bacillota > Clostridia > Lachnospirales > Lachnospiraceae > Eubacterium_Q. Next base: position 198,622 of record CAMVKW010000003.1, read on the forward strand.
GGATGAGTGCTATCTGTCTAGCTCTCTTAACAGCTACTGTAAGCTCTCTCTGGTGCTTTGCACAGTTACCTGTGATACGACGAGGAAGAATCTTTCCTCTCTCAGAGATGTACTTTCTAAGTAAGTTAGCATCCTTGTAATCAATCTTCTGATTTTCATCTGAGCAGAATACGCAGACCTTTCTTCTTCTATGCATAGGTCTTCTTCTCATAGGGGCTGCTCCGCCCTCTTTGTTATTATATGGCATTATTTCATCCTCCATTACTTCTTAAATGGCAGATCATCATTTACGCCCTGAGGAATGTTCATAAATCCCTCTGCGCTTGCAGCGTCAGTAGATGGGGCATCCTGTGGAACATATCCACCACCCTGTGAGTCTGAGCTTGCCTTACTTTCAGCAAATTCCTGCTCTTCAACTACCACCTCTGTTGTATAAACCTTCTGACCGTCCTTATTTGTATAAGAACCAGTCTGGATGCGTCCTGTAACAGCAATCTTTGTACCCTGATGCAGGTACTTCTCAGCGAATTCTCCCTGTCTGCCGAATGCAACACATGAGATAAAATCTGCTGTCTGCTGATCATCAGAACCATTTCTTCTAGCAAAACGTCTGTCTACTGCAAGTGTGTATCTAGCTATTGCAAGCTGATCGCCACTCTGTGAATTCGAATATCTAACATCTGGATCTCTTGTAAGACGACCCATTAAAATTACTTTGTTCATCAGGAATCCTCCTTATTCTAACTAAGCGTCCTGCTTAACGATTAAGAATCTGATGACGTTCTCGTAGATTCGAAGATGTCTTTCGATAAATGCTGGAGCATCTTCTGGGCCTTCGAAATGTACGAAATAGTAATAGCCCTCTAACATATCCTGAATCTCGTATGCAAGTCTCTGCTTACCTTTGTCGTCGATATCTGTGATAGTACTTCCAGACTTAGCGACACGGTTCTTTACTCTCTCGAGAGTAGCAGTTCTTGCCTCGTCATCAATCTTAGAGCTAAGAACTAACGCGATCTCATACTTATTCATCTTTTGCACCTCCTTATGGACTTTTTGGTCTCCGCCGTGCAAGGCAGAAACAAGGTTTTGTAAAAACGTTACAGATAACAAAAAAGCGGTATTACCGCTTAGTTGTCATTAGGAGATTTTCTCTCCGTGTGCCCAGAGCCGGAATCGAACCAGCGACACGAGGATTTTCAGTCCTCTGCTCTACCAACTGAGCTATCTGGGCAAAATAAAGAGCGAGTAGCGGGGATAGGATTTGAACCTATGACCTTCGGGTTATGAGCCCGACGAGCTTCCAGACTGCTCCACCCCGCGTCGATAAAAAAATGGAAGGTGGTGGATTCGAACCACCGAAGCGTTGCGCAACAGATTTACAGTCTGCCCCCTTTGGCCACTCGGGAAACCTTCCAAAAAAAAGAGCCGATATTCGGACTCGAACCGAAAACCTGCTGATTACAAATCAGCTGCTCTGCCAATTGAGCCATATCGGCATATCTTATGGGGCCTACAGGGCTCGAACCTGTGACCCTCTGCTTGTAAGGCAGATGCTCTCCCAGCTGAGCTAAGACCCCTAATATTCAGAATCGACCCAGACGAGACTCGAACTCGTGACCTCCGCCGTGACAGGGCGGCGCTCTAACCAACTGAGCCACTGGGCCTTATTACGATCTATTCAAATCGCTGCACTTTTTTCGTCAGTGCAAGGTACATTGTACCTTCAAAACTTCATACAGTCAATAATTTTTTTCAAGACATTTGTATCTTACCTAAAATTAGGAAAAGCTCACGACCTATTAGTACACCTCAGCTAAACATGTTGCCAT